>NZ_CP032286.1:1366138-2049207 GCF_002165305.2 Acinetobacter sp. WCHA55
GTTGGGGTGGGGCATTTAACATTGCCCGTACTGTGAAACAAATGATTGCAGCAGGCGCAGCCGCAGTTCACATCGAAGATCAAGTGGCACAAAAACGTTGTGGCCACCGCCCCAACAAAGAAATCGTCACCCAACAAGAAATGGTCGACCGTGTAAAAGCGGCTGTCGATGCCAAAACCGATTCAAACTTTGTGGTGATGGCACGTACCGATGCCCTACAAAAAGAAGGCCTACAAGCGGTGATTGACCGTGCTTGTGCTTGTGTAGAAGCTGGTGCTGATGCAATCTTTGCCGAAGCAATGACTGACATTACTATGTACAAAACCGTCTGTGATGCAGTCGGTGTTCCAGTACTGGCCAACATTACAGAATTTGGTGATACCCCGTACTACACCAAAGAACAACTGGCAGAACAAGGCATCTCAATGGTGCTCTACCCACTGTCACCGACTCGTGCCATGCAAAAGGCGGCACTGGAAGTCATGCATGCCATCCGTAACGACGGAACCCAAGTTAATGTGCTCGACAAAATGCAACAGCGCAAAGAACTCTACGAATTTCTGGATTACCACACCTTTGAAAACACATTAGACAAGCTGTTTAAACAGGAGAATTAAAAATGGCTGAAGGAAAAGTCCTCACAGGCGCAGGATTGCGCGGACAAGTCGCGGGAAAGACAGCACTATCAACCGTAGGCAAAAGCGGAGCAGGTCTAACCTACCGCGGTTATGACGTACAAGACCTCGCTGAAAACTGCCAGTTTGAAGAAGTGGCTTACTTGATCTTCTTTGGTGAACTACCAACAGCAGCACAGCTCACTGCCTATAAAGCGAAACTCAAATCACTGCGTCAACTGCCACAAGCACTCAAAGAAGTACTTGAGCGTATCCCTGCAGACTCACACCCAATGGATGTGATGCGCACAGGTGTATCGATGCTTGGTAACCTAGAAACAGAACAATCTTTCGTAGAACAGCAAGATGTTGCAGACCGTATTCTCGCAACACTTCCAGCAATCATTTGCTACTGGTATCGTTTTAGCCATGATGGCGTGCGTATTGAAGAAAATACCGATGACGATTCAATTGGCGCTCAATTCCTGCATTTACTACATGGTGAAAAGCCAAACGAATTGCATGAGCAGGTAATGAATGTATCTTTGATCCTTTATGCAGAGCATGAGTTCAACGCCTCTACATTTACTGCACGTGTATGTGCTTCAACTTTATCCGATATGCATTCATGCATTACAGGTGCAATTGGTTCACTACGTGGCCCATTACACGGTGGTGCCAATGAAGCTGCGATGGAAATGATTGAAAACTGGACATCAGCTGAAGAGGCTGAGCGTGAAATGTTGGGTAAATTGGAGCGTAAAGAAAAGATCATGGGCTTTGGTCATGCAATCTACAAAGACAATGATCCGCGCAATGGCATCATTAAGATTTGGTCAGAGCGCTTAGCCAAAGACGTAGGCGATACGGTGCTTTATCCAGTATCAGTCCGCTGTGAAGAAGTGATGTGGCGTGAGAAGAAATTGTTCTGTAATGCAGACTTTTTCCATGCATCGGCATATCACTTTATGGGTATTGCAACCAAACTATTTACCCCAATCTTCGTGATGAGTCGTGTAACAGGCTGGGCAGCACATGTGATGGAGCAGCGTGCAGACAACCGTATTATTCGACCAAGTGCGGACTATACCGGGCCTGAGCTACGTAAAGTGGTGCCGATTGAAGAACGTTCAGCAGCTTAATATGAAGCTTTGATAGATTATAAAAAAGCCTCTTCGGAGGCTTTTTTATATGCAATTTTTTCGTTGATTTTTATCATGGGTTAATTTTCTATAAATATTTAATTTTAATGAAATAATTGATCAATCAAAGAATAGAGTTGTTATAATCTCGCCCGTTTATTTCTTCATTTTTATTGTAATTTACGTTATGAAACATAAATTTTTGTGTACATCAGCACTGTTTTTGGGGTTGACTCATTCTGCTTTCGCCATGCCATTTGACCCGCTTATTGGAACATGGAAAGTGATTGATGATCGGACCGGATATTATATTTCAGATATTGTGATTCGTAAGAATTCTAAAACATCACAATATAGCGCAGTGGTGACCAAGTACTATCCTTTGGCTGGAGCGCCTGTGAGTGATGTATGTAGTAAGTGTCAGGGTGGGCTTAAGGATAAACCGATTTTTGGTATGCAAGTGCTGAATGGCTTGGTGGGGGATGGAACAGGTCAAAAATTCGCAAAAGGCCAATGGTTGAATCCTCAAGATGGCCGTGTGTATAACATCAATACTGCACAGTTAAATGCTGGTAAAGATCAGATGAAGGTACAAGCCTCAGCAAAAGATGCGAAAGGCTTGAGCAACATGACATGGAAAAAGCTTTAGGTCTTTTGATGGTGTCGATAAGGTCATCGCACTGTGACAGTGAGATGACCTTTTTTTGGATAAAAAAAGTTAGAGAAGGATTTTCTAGGCTTGCTGAATTCGTATAAAAAAGGAAAATCATCTTTCGGAGTGTGTGGTCAAAGAAAATGTAGCCTATAAAATTGATGAGATGGATACCGTGAAGAGAGATGGATTTACTTAATTGATAATGATAACTATTATTTTATGTTAAGATTCGGTATCTCATGGCTGTATCTATGAAAAATGACTCATCTTTATAGAAAGACTTTTACTACGCTGCTCTCGCGAATTTTTGGGTTGTTGTTGGTCTTGGGTGTTAGCTTAAGCATTTATGCGAAACCTGAAATGAAACCTTTACCTGCCAATATTGCAGAAATAGGCTCAGCGTATTACAGTTTTACAGTTAAAGAATTTGCAACTAAAGATCCAAATAAAACTTATAGTGTTTGGTTAGGTATTCCAAAGACACGGCAGAAGATGCAGAACGCTTATGCATCGGTCTTTATGCTGGATGGTAACTCTGCGATGTCCCATTTGAATGAGGATGTGCTGAAATCTTTACTGGAAAATGATGCCCCTGTATTGGTTGCCATTGGTTATAAAACCAATTTGCCATTTGCCACAGCTTTTCGTTCAGTTGACTATACTCCAGCAGACTTATTAACGGGAAAACCCGCCCAAGATCCAAGAAATCCAGAGCGAATGAGCGGGGGAAGTGCTGATTTTAGAAATGTGATTTTGAGCGATATCGCGCCTTGGGTTGAGCAAAATGTAAAACTGGATGCACAAAAAAGAGCACTGTGGGGACATTCATACGGTGGTTTATTTGTCCTTGATAGTTTGATTGATGGGCGTTACTTTAGTTATTTCTTTGCCGCAAGCCCGTCTCTATCTTGGGCTGATGAGCGCATGATGAAAAAAATTAGAGCTGTAAAATTTGTCAAAGAGCCACAAAAACATGTATTGCTGATGGAAGGTGATCTTTTAACACATACAGGAGCACAGCAAAGCGCTAATTTTGATGCAAATGGCATCAATAGAAATAGAGAAATTTTGTCTATATTCAATCAGCAAGGAGTAGAGGCTAAATTTTTAATCTATCCAAATCTAAAGCATGGTGAGGTCTTTAAAGCGTCTTTATTAGACGTGCTTTCAAATAAATTGTATTGATGGTATTTAAATTATCCGAACATAAAGAAAAGCCTGACCATAAGATCAGGCTTATATTTTAAACAATGCTAAACAGGGTTCTGTTCCAGTAGTACTTGGCCATATTGGGCGCGGAGTTCACGTTTTAGCATTTTACCCGTACCGCTCAGTGGAATACTGTCGACAAAGATCACACGGTCAGGGATCTGCCATTTCGCAATTTTGTCGGTATAGTAGTCTAAAATACTTTGTTCAGTGATTGTACTTTCAGGTCGTCTCACCGCAATAACAATTGGACGCTCATCCCATTTTGGATGTTCGGCTGCAATAACGGCTGCCATAAGAATGTCTGAATGTCCCATCGCAAGGTTTTCAAGTTCAACTGATGAAATCCATTCGCCACCAGACTTGATTAAATCTTTAGAGCGGTCACTGATGCACAAGAAGCCGTCTTCATCTAAGGTTGCAATATCACCTGTGTCAAACCAGCCATCGGTCGTGAGGGCAGATTCATCTTTACCAAAGTAACTGTCAATAATCCAGTGCCCTTTAATTTGTAGATTTCCAATCTGCTCACCATCGCGCGCAATTTCATGGTTGCCTTTTTCTTCATCTGTAAGACGTAAATCCACGCCAAAAGGCGGACGGCCTTGAGAAAGACGTAGCTTGAAACGCTCCTGTTCAGAGAGCTGTTGATGTTTGGCTTTCAGCTGGTTGGCAGAGCCGAGTGGACTGGTTTCGGTCATGCCCCATGCATGGATGGTGTCACAGTTATAGTCATTTTTAAAGGCTGCTAACATGGATGGTGGACATGCAGAACCACCGACCACGTTACGGTTCATACTTGCCAGTTGGCTGCCTGTTTGTTTGGCTGCAGCCAGTAAGCCTTGCCAAATGGTTGGTACACCCAAAGCCACAGTCACTTTATATGTGTCAATCATGTTCACTAGACTTGGCCCATCTAGACCTGGCCCTGGCAGTACAACTGTACAACCGACCATAGCCGCTGCATAAGGCGTACCCCAAGCATTGACATGGAACATGGGTACTACAGGCAACATGATGTCATTTGCAGACAGATTTAGAGAGTCGGGGAGGCTGATGGCAAAACTATGTAAAATGGTCGAGCGATGGCTGTATAGCACACCTTTTGGATTTCCAGTTGTGCCTGAGGTATAGCACAAAGAGCTTGCAGTTTGCTCATCGAAACTTGGCCATGTGAATTGTTCAGACTCTTTGCTGATCAAGTCATCATAAAATTTCACATCGGCCATTTTTTCTGTAATAGCTTCATCAGCTGCATCTAGGCAAATAAAGTGCTCTACATGAGGTAAATGTGCTTTCACCGCAGCAATGAGTGGCGCAAAGGTTTTATCAAATAACACCACACGATCTTGGGCATCATTGATAATAAAAATCAGTTGTTCTGGAAATAAACGTGGGTTGATGGTATGGCAAATATAGCCACTGCCAGAGATCGCATACCAAGATTCTAGGTGACGATGATTGTTCCATGCGATGGTCGCCACACGGTCACTTTGTGAAAGTCCTAAACCGTTAAGTACATTGGCAAATCGCTTCGAATTGGCTGCGACTTTGGCCCAGTTGGTTTCAGTAATACTACCGTCTGTATTTTTAGAAATAATAGCTGTATCCGCATGGTAGCGTTCTGCGTGATCAATAAGATTGCTAATCAATAGCGGTTGAAACATCATACGTCCAAGCATGTATAAATATCCTTATCGTTGCTTTATTATCAAACTCTTTATTTTTTCTCAAAACATTTGCTTTGAGTATTCATTGTATTTTTATCCTAGCTTGATCCAAATTTAAATCAAGCATTGTTTCATTTTTAGCCGCATTTTTGAAAGCGATATGAAGTAGAACGGCAAGTGAATGAAAAGCATCATTTGAAAAAAGTAAATGACCATTTGTCACTTTATGTTGTTATTCGACAAAAGACACTTGAAATTAATAAAAACTATGTTTAAAACTGTGTATAGCTCATGAGATATGAGTTGTGGGTATTTCAGGACGATATACTCGTTTTAAGAAGCAAATTTTTAAAAAATCACTTACAGGAGTTAAAAATGCTTCAGTTGTTTAAAAAATTATTTTGCATCCACGTTTATGAATATGAACAAATGACTGAAATAGGGGAGCATATGGAATGCCGAAAGTGCGGTGATTCTAAAACAGACTAATCATCTTAAAAAAAAGTGAGCGCAGGCTCACTTTTTTTATGTCTATATTTTATGGCTTAGTTTGACTGAATCCAGTCAAAATTGCTTACAATAGCCTGATCAGAGTGTTTAGCGTACCTAGATGATGACTAAAAATTTTCAAGCACAGACTTATATTGTTGATGATAATCTGAGTGATACCTTAAGCTGGCTGTGTCAGCATCAAGAGTGTTTTGATTCTTTTCACTATGACGCGATTCGCCAAATATTAATTGTACGCCATGCCAATGGTGAAGATGAGATCCTCCAAGGCGATTATCTGAATGCCAGTTATGGTATTTTAATTACGGCACATAATTTTGCTCAGTCATCTGAACGTTAAACAGATAAAGATTAAAAAAGCCCCGTATTGAAATAAGGGGCTTTTTTTGTGCACAGCAAATCTTGGGAATTAGCTTGCCATGGCATCTAGGCTAAGGTCCGCCACTGTCGGTTTTGGCTTTTCAGCCACTAAACCTAATTTGGTGAACAGTTGACGGTCTTTACCTTCACCTGCATTTGGTGTAGTCAGTAGTTTCTCACCCGAGAACAATGAGTTTGCACCCGCCATAAACGCAAGCGCTTGGTCTGAGTCAGAAAGTGCTTCACGACCCGCAGATAGGCGGATATAGCTGTGCGGCATGATAATGCGCGCAACAGCAATGGTACGAATCCATTCCGTCACATCGAGCTTCTCGACATCTGCCAGAGGCGTACCTTCAATTGGAACCAACATATTGATTGGCACAGATTCTGGGTGGATTGGCATCGTTGCAAGCTCTTGCAATAAACCAATACGGTCTTCTTTCTTTTCACCTAGACCAACAATACCGCCGCTACACACTTTCATGCCTGCTTGACGGACATACTCTAAGGTATTTAGACGGTCATCAAAGGTACGTGTACTAATAATATGTGAATAATACTCGCGTGAAGTGTCGAGGTTATGGTTGTAATAATCTAAACCAGCATCTTTTAAACGCCCAGCTTGAGACTCATTCAGCATCCCTAGGGTCATACAAGTCTCTAAACCGAGTGCTTTTACTTCTTTAACCATTTCTAGTACATAAGGCATGTCGCGCTCATGTGGATTACGCCAAGCTGCGCCCATACAAAAACGAGATGAACCTGATGCTAACGCTTCCTTTGCCTCAGAGATGACTTTGTCTACAGCAATGCGTTTTTCTGCTTCAAGTTTTGAGTCATAACGTGCTGACTGAGAGCAGTATTTACAATCTTCAGGGCATTTGCCTGTTTTAATCGACAATAAAGTACTAACTTGAATGGTGTTGGCTTGGAAATGTTGGCGATGTACGGTCTGCGCTTGAAAGACGAGATCAAGAAAGGGCTGATCATACAAAGCTTCGATTTCTTCACGCGTCCAATCATTGCGTAGGTTCATAATGGCGATCCATTTTTAATTCTAACTTGTATACATCATACATTTAACGTGCCAACTTAAAAGGCATTATTGCTCAGTTTTAATAGTATCTCCCGATTGTTTTTCTAATTTTATCTTTTTATGAGATTATGAGAATAGTTGCAAAGTTGAGCACTTTTCTCGAAATTTGGCTGCAAAATTCTATTTCTATGAATTTTAAGATGTTTTGAAAATGTAGCTAAATAAATAAAATAGATAAAATTATGCAAGCAACTGGTTGCTTGATTAAACCCTTTTGGATGGAGTGTGTCCGAAGCAAGTTTTACGGCTTTTTCATCAGTTGCTCTTGAATGGCCCAGTCAATATGGACTTGCACAATATCGTTAAACTCTGAGCGAGAAGTGTGTAATTGTTGCAAAATTTCATCTGAGAATGGTGCGTTACCCAAACCAATCGCGACATTACGCATAAAGCTTTGGTAGCCTGTTCGCCGCAGAGGACTCCCTTCGGTATTTGACATAAAGGTACTTTCGTCCCATTGCCAAAGATCGAGCAGTTGAATATCGTCTAAGCCATGACGGGGGTTAAAATCATCAATTGGTGTGGTTTTAGCAAAACTATTCCACGGACAAATGAGCTGACAGTCGTCACAACCAAACACCCGGTTGCCGATACCACGGCGTAGTTCTACAGGGATAATGCCTTGGAACTCAATGGTTAAATAGGCAATGCATTTACGTGCATCTAACAAATAAGGCTCAACAATCGCTTGAGTCGGGCAAATATCAATACATGCGCTACATGAGCCACAGTGTTTGGTGGTGGCTTGGTCAAAGGGCAGCTCTAAAGAAGTAAAGAGTTCGCCTAAGACAAAAAATGAGCCTGATGTTTTATGAATGAGTAAGGTGTGTTTTCCTACCCAGCCCATCCCTGCATTTTCGGCCAAGGATTTTTCAAAAATGGGTGCTGAGTCAGCAAAGGGGCGAGATTCAAAATCGCCAACTTTAGCTTTGATTTTCTGCGAAAGGGTCTTTAAACGTCCACGCATGACTTTGTGATAGTCACGTCCACGTGCATAGCGCGCAATGATGGCGCTATTTGGTGCAAAAGGTACAAGACGGGGTTCAGGAACGGCAACCAAATAATCCATACGCACACAAATAATGCTTTTGGTGCCTGGAACAAGGAGGGTTGGATCTGCGCGTTTTTCTAAGTTTTCAGCAAGAAAATGCATGTCACCATGATAACCAAGTTCTAAATATTTTTTAAAACGAGGCAATTCAACTTGAGCATCTGGTTTGGCGATGACACAATCAGAAAACCCCAAAGCCAGCGCTTCAGCTTTAATCCAAGCCTTAAGTTGCTCTGGATCATATTGATCTACAGGGATTTTTGCGGAAGATGTGGATGTTGTCATAACCAAGAACAAAGGAAAAATCATGCATCAGGAAGTGTACCACAGCAGTGAGATTCAAGCATGGGAAGAGCGTTGGTTTGCGCAGCAAAACAGTGCTTATGGGCTGATGCAACAAGTCGCATGGTCAACAACTGAACATATACTGCCTAGGCTTAAACAGCAACAAGTCAAAAGCATTGCGGTGTGTTGTGGTCAAGGCAACAACGCAGGTGATGGTTATTTAATTGCATCGTATCTATCTGCACAAGGTTATGATGTTGAAATTTATGCAGCGGCTTTGGGAGAGTCTACATCCCTGCAACAAGCACATGCAGCGGCTGTGCAACAGGGGATAGTGATTCATACAGGCTTTGCTTTTCAACGTGCTTATGATGCGTATATTGATGCTTTGTTTGGGATTGGTTTAAACCGTGAACTCAGTTCAGACTGGCAAGCAGTGATTCAGCAAATCAATAGACAAGTAGGGTTAAAAATTGCTGTTGATATTCCAAGTGGTTTACAGGCCAACACGGGGCAAGCTTTACCTTGTGCAGTAGTAGCTGATTATACCTTTACGGCTCTGGGCTTGAAGGCGGGTTTATTTACTGGCCAGGGTAAAGCATTTGCAGGAGAGGTCACGCTTATTTCGATACTTCCAGTAGATAGTACCTTAAAACCTTTAGCTTCACTTGCTCCACAGTATGTGCATCTTTTACCGCGTCAAGCCTTTGGGCATAAAGGAAGTTATGGGCATGTACTCGTGATTGGAGGGCATGCACAGATGGGCGGTGCAGTGATGCTGGCTGCAGAAGCTGCCTTTCATGCTGGTGCAGGTAAGGTGACGGTGGTGTGTGATGCAAAACACCATACTGCAATTTTAGCCCGTGCACCGAATATTATGCTGCGCGATATTAACCAAATGTCGCTCCAAGAACGTGAAGCATTGCTGGCACATGTGGATGCAGTCAGTTTTGGTATGGGGTTGGGACGAGACTCGTGGGCTCAACAGCAGTTTGAGGCATGGTTTCCACTCATTCAGATCAGTGCTTTACAGGTGGTGTTGGATGCGGATGCTTTATGGTTTTTAGCTTTAAAGCCTGTGAAACTTGGTGAGCAGGTCTACGCAACACCACATCCTGGGGAGGCAGCGACTTTACTCGGTATTAGTACTTCAACAGTTGAGTCTGATCGTATTGCAGCTGTTTATGCTCTACAAGAAAAATATGCAGGGCAATGGGTGCTGAAAGGTTCAGGAAGCTTGATTTTAGATACGCAACTTTGGATTTGTACCGCAGGTAATCCGGGGATGGGGACAGGTGGAATGGGGGATATATTGGCAGGCATGATTGCCAGTTTAAAAGCACAGTTGCAAGATGACATCGCGTTACATCAAATTGTGACCTTACATGCCCAAGCAGGCGATCTTTTGGCTCAGCAAGGTGAGCGTGGTTTACAAGCACAGCACATGAGTCAGGCTATTTATACGGTCGTGAACCGAGAACATACGGTATGAAAGCATTAAAACTGACTATATTAGGCAAAGTTCAGGGTGTCGGATATCGACGTTGGTTTGCACAACATGCTGTTGCTTTAGGCTTAAAGGGTTATGTACTGAATCTGGACTCAGGTGCAGTTGAAGCACTGCTTTTGGGTGATGATGGTAATGTTATCGAACAGGTAAATCGTGCTAAAGTCGGACCAACTCATGCGGCAGTCACGGATGTGGTCATCGTAGAACTTGCTTCAGAACAGCAAAGATTTACAGATTTTCAAATACGTCGCGAATGATCAAGTATGCAAAAATAAAAAAAGGGCGAAAGTTAAACTTTCGCCCTTTTTTTTAAGATGTTAAATCTTAGTGGTGGTGACCACCAGCACCGTGCGCATGGCCGTGCTGTAATTCTTCTTCAGTTGCATCGCGGATTTCTACGATTTCAACTTCGAAAGTTAAGTCTTGACCAGCAAGTGGGAAGTTCGCATCAACAATTACGTTTTCGCCTTCAACTGCTTTTACAGTTACGATTTGAACGCCATCATCAGTTTGAGCTTGGAACTGCATACCCGCTTGGATGTTGTCTACGCCTTGGAACATTTGCGCTGGAACTTCTTGAACGAGTTCAGGGTTGTACTCGCCATAACCTTCAGCAGCAGGAACAGTAACAGTGAATTTTTCACCTACAGTTTTGCCTAGCAATGCATTTTCTAAACCTGGGATGATGTTACCTGCGCCGTGCAAATATGCAAGTGGTTCACCTTGTGATTGGTCTAGCGTTTCGCCTTCAGCGTTAGTCAATTTGTAGTTGAAAGAAACCACGTGATCATTTGCGATAGCAGTCATGTTTTTCGTCCATTCATTTAGAATTTAAGGGGTATATCATAAAGTGAAAAGCAGCTTTTGTAGACTAAATTTAGTAAAAAACTGCATTTTCCACGTTCTTATGGCGTTTTTTTATTAGTGGGGACGCATTTTTAGATTTCAATGCAATTTTATTTTTGGACCGACTTTTTTATTCATCAGGTCTTTCGCGGTCATCAACCCAGCATGGGTATAGCCATGTAAGGTAGCTTGATGGAGTCGATATAAAGAAACATACATGGTTTTTGCCAGCACGCCTTGCACATTAACTTGGCCCAGTAGTTCGCCCACGGCTTTGTATTGGCTGAGGGAAACCAAAGAGCCTTTGTCAGAAAATTTAAACATCGGCAAAGACTGACCACGAATGCGCGCTTTAAGTGCTCGAACCAAAAAGGTCGCTTGTTGGCTGGCCACTTGGGCACGTGGGCCAAGAACTGGTTCATCGGCCGCGGGCTGGCAGTGGGCGCAATCACCAAAGGCAAAAATGTTGGGATCGGAACGGGTTTGCAAAGTTGCATAGACTTTAAGACGGCCAATCGCATCTTTTTCAAAACCTTCAAGCACGTTTAAAACGACAGGTGCTTTGATGCCAGCTGCCCAAACTTTTAGATCGGCATTGATTTGTGAGCCATTGGCAAAATAGACATGGTCTTTATCTAACTTGGCAACACGGTGATGGGTGAGAACTTCAACGCCAAGCTTTTCCAATTGAGTATGGGTGTGTGTTGCCATTTTGGTGGATAGGGCGGGAAGAATACGATCTGCTGCCTCAATCAAGGTCACTTTGACTTTATTTGGGTCAATTTTATTGAGACCATATTTAAAAAAGGTACTTTTCGCATGAACCAATTCGGCAGCAAGCTCGACTCCTGTGGCACCTGCACCAATAATCGCAATATTAAGTGCGCGTGTTTCGGGGCGATTTTGTGCATCTAAATACAAATGTAGAAGGTCTTGCTGGAAAATTTCAGCTTGCTGGCGACTGTCGAGGAAATGGCAGTAATGTTTAGCGCCGTCGGTCGCAAAGTCGTTAGAGGTCGAGCCGACTGCAAGGATTAAGGTGTCGTAATTGAGTTCAAACTGCGTGGTTTCAGTGCTTTGTTTGGCATATTGGCGTGCTTCAAGTTTTACTTGCTTATGTTCTTGGTCTAAGTCGACAAAACGACCCAAAACAAACTCATAATGATGTTTAGACGCATGTGCAAAATAATTAATTTCTTCAACACTTGGGTTGAGTGTGCCTGCCGCAATTTCATGGAGTAAGGGTTTCCAGATGTGAGTAAGGTTTTGGTCGACGAGGGTGATTTTCACCCACTTAGATTTTGCGAAGCTGTCACCGAGTTGCGTTGCTAACTCTAGACCACCAGCACCACCGCCAATAATAACAATATGGTGTGGCACTTGTTCTGTTTGTACAGCCATATGAAGCAACCTATTTATTATTAAAAAAAGAAGATGACATTGAATATGCCATCTTCTTGATTTATTGATAATTAGATTGTCTTACAAGTTACATAAAGTATAAAACTCGGGATACTGTTTGACCTTAACCGAGTGTATAGGTTTTTACTTTAGATTCATCGCTTGATAAAAATGGAAACAAGCTTTTGAACCAAAACATCAGTCGCTGGAAAATATTGGCTTCTTCAATTTGTACATCTTCTTCAATAGTGAACGTTTGAATGAGCTGATTGTTTTGATAAACCTGAACTTTTGCCAGTTGCATCACTTCAGCCAGCGGAGCGGTCAGCTTGTTTTGCAACACTTCAATATTGAAATGCGTTTTTGTAGATTCTAATGGATCAATGCGTTGTATAGTGCCATTGCCTGTATTGAGCATAATGCGTTGGTTGGTTTGGTCAAAGGCATGTAAGTCAATGGCATATGGCTGATCGTACAATGATGTGCTCACAATTTTCGGTTGCTTACTTTCCACTTTGAACATTTTCAATGTCGATTTGACTACAGGCAGTTCTGCGATAATTTGCTTATCCTTCAGCGCAACTTCATTGCGAGTATAGGTATAAGACAAATTCATGAGGTTGTGTGCAACTTCAGCACGCTTTGCTGCACTTTCTGTACCCAATACAATCACCACCAAACGACGGTTTGGATTATCTGGGTTCATGGTCGGACGGTTTGCTGTCAGGGCTAAGTTATATCCCGCTGCTTTGGTATAACCTGTTTTCAAGCCATCGACCGTTGGGTCTTGTTTTAACAGAATATTGGTTGCACGGTGAAAACGTTGGTTATAGCTAAAACTTTGCTGTTTTGAATAGTATAAATAGTCTGGCGTTTCATTCACCAAGGCTTGGCCTAACAGCGCTAAGTCATGAGCGGTTGAATAGTGCTCTGGCATGGTGATACCAGCAGGGTTTTGAAAATGAGTTTCAGTCATTCCCAGTGCTTTGGCTTCTTGGTTCATTCGTGCAACAAAGGTTGGAATATCACCTGAGATGCGTTCTGCTAAAGTCACTGCTGCGTCGTTGGCAGACATCACCACTAAACCGGCTAAAAGCTGATCCACAGAAATCTGTTCGCCTTGTTTTAAGTACATTTGGGATTCATCCCACATCACAGTACTGACCACAGGCGTTGCAGTAAGAATTTCGCTCTTATTGAGTTTCCCTGCATTAATTTCTTTGAGTGCAATATATGCCACCATCATTTTGGTGAGCGAAGCGGGTGCACGTTGAACATGACTATTATGCTCAGCAATGACTTGCCCCGATTGGCTGTCAAAAACAGTCCAAGCTTGAGCTTCAACTGTTTCAGGAACAATGTTGAGCAATGCTGCTTGAGTGAAACTTGAACATAAGGCGAAGAGTGTAGCGATGAAGTAGATGACAGCTTTCAATGAAATTCCCTAACCAAGCCATTCCGTGACTTTTAAACCTAAAACAGATGCAAATGCTATGCCTTTTTTTCGCTAATGACCAGTCAAAAATGCAGACAAATGTGACTGTGACGCAAAACTGGCTTAAATAATGCTAAGCTAAGTTATAACTCATTTCATTTTATTTTGTATCGCCCATTATGTTGCATTATCAGATCGAATTTGACGATTATCGTCAGCACCTTATACACGTGACTTTACGTTTTGTAGCAGACCCAACACAGGTACTTTCATTACCGACTTGGATTCCGGGTAGTTACCTCATTCGCGAGTTTTCAAAGCATATAGAGTCGGTTCGTGCTTATGATGAAGAAGGGCGTTTGTTAGAAATTCAAAAATTTGAAAAAAATAAATGGCGTCTTTTTAATACTGACCATGAACTGATTACGGTTGAGTATGATGTCTATGCCTATGATCTGTCGGTGCGCGGTGCGTATGTAGATCAAACCCGTTTGTATGTAAACCCCGCATGTGCTTGCTTAGGTTTAGAGGGTCAAGAGGACAAAGCCGTTGAAGTTGAACTGTTCCTTCCTGATGAGCTAAAACACTTCCAATTGGCTACTGGTATGGCTTCAAAAAGCCTCGTTAAAGGTCGTTTTACCTTAAAAGCCAAAAACTATGCCGAGCTGATTGATGCACCATTTGAGTTGGCAGAGCAGACTCGTTTTAGTTTTGAAGCCAATGGCATACCGCACGAGTTTGTGGTGTCAGGTAAACATGCCATGAATGCTACACGTATGCAGAAAGACATTGAAAAAATCTGTGCAACAGAAATCTCAATGTTTGGCTCAGCGCCATTTTCAAACTACACCTTTATGACGATGGCAACAGCAAATAGTTATGGTGGTTTGGAGCATCCAAATTCAACCAGTTTGATTAGTCCACGTGAAGACTTACCCAAAGTTAATGAGCCTGAAGAGCCATCTGAAGACTATCAACGTTTCTTAGGTTTATGTAGTCATGAATACTTCCACTCATGGTTGGTCAAATTCATTCGTCCTGAAAACTTTGTCAATTATGATTTAAACAAAGAAGGCTATACCTCTTTGCTTTGGATTTTTGAAGGTTTCACGTCTTATTATGATGACCTGATTTTGCTACGTAGTGGTGTGATTTCCCAAGCTTCATATATCAAACTACTCAAAACTCAGATTGATCGCTATTTACAAAATCCGGGTCGCTTTGTTCAGTCAGTGTCTGAGTCTAGCTTCGATGCATGGGTGAAATTTTACCGTCAGGATGAAAACTCGAACAATGCAGGTACTAGCTATTACAACAAAGGCTGTTTGGTTGCACTATGCTTAGACTTAGGTTTGCGCTTACGTGGTTCAAGCCTAGATGTGCTTATGCGTAAACTTTATGAGAACGCGCAAAAGGGCATACAAGTACATGAGCGTACAATTGTTGAGTTGTGTAATCAGCTGACAGGTGATAACTGGATTGAGCAAATCAATCACTTAATTAACACTACAGATGAGTTGCCGCTGGATCAACTTTTCCCTGAATTTGGTTTAAGTTATAGCCTGAAAAATGACAAGTCATTACCGTTAGGTTTAAAGCTTGTAGATAAGCCAGAGGGTGTGTTGGTGCAAAGTGCGCGTCGTGATGGCGCTGCTGCTCAAGCTGGTCTTTCTGCCCATGATGTGATCATTGCGATTGATGGTCTCAAAGCAACGGTGAAATTGGTAGAAAAATATGCCAAGCAAGACGATACCTATAGCATTCTGGCATTCCGCCGTGATGAGTTGCTGAGCTTTGATGTAAAAGCTGCTGGTTCAACACTGACCGAAGTTGAATTGAAGGTTGAAGACCAAGAGAAAGCAGAGAAGTGGTTCAAGGCTTAATCCTTTACCCACTTTATTTGTTACTTCGTATAGACAAAAACCGATGCCTAGGCGTCGGTTTCTTCTATGTGCTTATTTGTGAGCATTAACTACCACGGTAAGTGGAATAGCCATATGGGCTAATTAACAGCGGGATATGGTAATGATCCAATGAGCCATCAATTACAAATACCACGGGCACTTCAGGAAAGAATGAGCGCTGATTTTTTTGACGAAACCAATCACCTGTTTTAAAGGTAACTTTGTATACACCTTTTTGTAAGGCTGTATCTTTTGGATATAAATCGTTGATTCGCCCTTGGTCATCGGTCGTACTGGAGCTGATTTCTGTCCATTTATCATTTTGTTGGGCTTCAAGTGTCACTTTGACATTGGCAGAAGGGAGGCCATTTTCCAAATTCAGCACATGGACGCTCAATGGATTTTGGGCAAAACACCAAGAAGAAAAACCAAGTCCAATGAGCGGAAGCAGCATTTTTAGCATTGAATTGATCCATACCGTTGCAGAAAAAAGATTCAGTTTAACCAAACCTATAAAAAACATAGGTTTAAAAATGTAAAAATAAAGGGGTAGGCGTAGAGGGTTTATGTATCAATATTTAAGCTTTGGCATGTTGGATTGCTTTGCAAGTTTAAATTTAGCCGAGAGAAAAGTCATGCTTACGCATATAGGACTACAAGACTGTGAAGTGATTTGAAGATTGTATTATGTGAAAAGTATCTGATGTTGTGGTTTAAATGAGGTAAAAAACACATTTCGATAAAAAATTTGTCTATTTGCTAAGCAAAAGCTAAAGCCTTGTGGAAAGACGTGATTTTGAAAAACGAAGGCTGTAGTGGTATTTTCTGGCGAAATGTCGTTATCACTGGATATTACGTTGACTGTAAAGCCCTGAGGGACGATACTTTCAGGGTTTTATTCAAGCACATCGGTTCGCAGGGGTTGAGCCAAAAGCTCATCACCCTAAAAAACTCAATCTAACGCAAGGGGCTATATATGGCTGGTGGAAAGTCAACCATCATTTACACACTGACCGACGAGGCGCCATTACTAGCGACTTATTCGCTACTGCCGATCATTGAGACCTTTACTAAACCTGCTGGTGTAGAGATCGTTAAAACTGATATCTCTGTTGCCGCACGTGTTCTCGCAGAATTCTCTGAATACCTAAAAGAAGAGCAAAAAGTCCCAGACAATCTTGCAGAACTAGGTCGTCTTACCCAAGATCCGGATACTAATATCATCAAACTCCCGAATATTAGTGCCTCTGTTGCTCAGTTAACAGCATGTATCAAAGAGCTTCAATCAAAAGGCTACGCGATTCCTGACTATCCTGAAAACCCGACCACTGAAGACGAAAAAGCGCTTAAAGCACGCTATGGCAAATGTCTTGGTTCAGCTGTAAACCCTGTATTGCGTGAAGGTAACTCTGACCGTCGTGCACCAGCTGCAGTGAAAAACTATGCGAAAAAACACCCGCACTCTATGAGCGAGTGGAAGCAATGGTCTCAAACTCACGTTTCTCATATGGATGAAGGTGACTTCTACCACGGTGAAAAATCGATGACTTTAGACCGTGCACGTAATGTGAAAATGGAACTCATCACCAAGTCTGGTGAAACGATTGTTCTGAAGCCAAAAGTTGCACTTCAAGACGGCGAAATCATCGACTCAATGTTCATGAGCAAGAAAGCGCTTTGCGATTTCTATGAAAAAGAACTTGATGATTGTAAAGAAGCGGGCATTTTGTTCTCTTTACACGTGAAAGCAACCATGATGAAAGTTTCACACCCGATCGTTTTCGGCCACTGTGTGAAAATTTACTACAAAGATGCTTTTGAAAAACACGGTAAATTGTTCGATGAGCTAGGCATTAACGTAAACAACGGTATGGCTGGTCTTTACGATAAGATCGCAACTTTACCGACATCTTTACGTGAAGAAATCATTGAAGACTTACATGCTTGCCAAGAACACCGTCCTGCACTTGCAATGGTTGATTCGGCGAAAGGCATCACAAACTTCCATTCACCAAACGACGTAATTGTAGATGCTTCAATGCCTGCAATGATTCGTGGTGGCGGTAAAATGTGGGGTGCTGACGGCAAACCTTATGACTGTAAAGCAGTAATGCCTGAGTCAACTTTTGCGCGTATCTACCAAGAAATGATCAATTTCTGTAAGTGGAATGGTAACTTTGACCCTAAAACAATGGGTACTGTACCAAACGTAGGCTTAATGGCTCAAAAAGCAGAAGAATACGGTTCACACGACAAAACTTTCGAAATTCCTGAAGCGGGTGTTGCAAACATCACTGACTTGGAAACTGGCGAAGTGTTAATGACTCAAAATGTTGAGGAAGGCGACATCTGGCGTATGTGTCAGGTGAAAGATGCGCCGATTCAAGATTGGGTAAAACTTGCAGTAAACCGTGCTCGTAACTCTGGTATGCCAGCAATCTTCTGGTTAGACCCATACCGTCCGCACGAAAATGAAGTGATCAAGAAAGTACAAAAATACTTGAAAGACCACGACACGGCTGGTTTAGACATTCAGATCATGTCTCAAGTACGTGCAATGCGTTATACACTTGAGCGTGTAGCGCGTGGCCTAGATACGATTTCTGTAACGGGTAACATCCTACGTGACTACCTGACTGACTTATTCCCAATTATGGAATTGGGTACTTCAGCGAAAATGTTGTCTATCGTTCCGTTAATGGCGGGCGGTGGTATGTACGAAACTGGTGCGGGTGGTTCAGCGCCTAAACACGTACAACAGCTTGTTGAAGAAAACCACTTACGTTGGGATTCTTTAGGTGAATTCTTGGCACTTGCTGTTTCTTTAGAAGAGCTAGGCATTAAAGAAGATAACGCTCAGGCGAAACTTCTTGCGAAAACTTTAGATCAAGCAACTGGTCAGTTACTTGATAATGACAAATCTCCATCACGTCGTACTGGCGAGTTAGATAACCGTGGTAGCCACTTCTACTTAGCGAAGTTCTGGGCTGAAGCGTTAGTAGCTCAAGACGAAGATGCTGACTTGAAAGCAAAGTTCGCTCCTCTTGCAAAAGCGCTTGCTGAAAATGAAGATAAGATTGTTGCTGAACTTGCTCAAGTTCAGGGTCAAGCTGCGGATATCGGTGGTTACTATGCTGTGGATACAGCTAAAGTAAATGCTGTAATGCGTCCAAGTGCTACACTTAACGCTGCACTTGAAACTGTTTAAGTTTAGCAAAATCGGCTATTAGTCGATGATGTGAAAAAGCCGATGCAAATGTGTCGGCTTTTTTATATTTACAAATATTTGAACTGGCTAAAAATATGAATAAGAAAAATTTGAATTGGGCTATAGCCATTACAGTAATTTGGTTGGGAGTAATTGGTTCAACTTGGTTATTTGGAAGTTTGAAATCACCGAAGTCATTAAATGAATTAGGAGATTTTCTTGCAGGAATATTTGCACCAATTGCTTTCTTTTGGCTGATTTTGGGTTATATCCAGCAAGGTAAGCAGTTAGATCAGAATACGAAAGCCTTAGAACAACAAGAAAGAGCACTGCAACTTCAGATTGAAGAAATGAAAAATGGAATAGAACAGCAAGTTGAGTTGGTTCAATTACAGCGTCAACAATTAGATGAACAACATAAAATGCTTGAGCCTAAATTTATTATTTCTCAATCTAGAGTGAATTCACCAGTATATGAAAATAATACAGATGAAAATGCAAAAACTTTTGAGAAAATTGTGCTAATCGCTATATCGCTAACTATAGAGAATCTTGGAGGTGATGCTTTTAATCTGGAGGTAATTCATCCTCAGAATAAGCAAAGATTAATTAAGCTTACAAGTTTGTTGTCTTTATCATCAAAAGATTTACGATTAGAACTAACGCATTTTCAAATTGATGAGCTGAATGAAAGAAAAGAATTAGAAGATGTTTTAGATTTTTCTTATGAGTGTAAAAATGGTCGATTGATTAAATATAAATTATTTTTACAACTATATCAGACTAAATATCCTTTTTACGGTGTTAATTTATTTTTGAGTAAAAATGATTTGTCAGATGGTAAAGTAGTAGATGAATCTTATAATTAAAAAAAGCCCACTTACGTGGGCTTTAAAACGATCTAATCTTAACGACCACTACGTCCACGACCACGTGGTGCTTTAGTGTTAGGACGAGTTGTACCATTGGTCTTACGACGTGGTTTCTCACTTTCATCCATTTGCCAAATACGCTTCGTACCTGACTTTTTCACAGAACCATCTTTGTTCTTACGAACCATAGGCTTACCACCTGTACCACCCGGTTTTTTCACATAAGAGCGTGAACGGTAAGGTTCTTCAGCAGGAATGTTTTGAAAGTCAGGGTATAAAAGTGGCTCGATTTCTTTGGTTTCGCCTGGTTGTAAACCCATTTGAACCAAATCAATTGCACCAATTTTAGTACGAATTAAACGTAAAGTAGGAAAACCTACGGCAGCAGTCATACGACGTACTTGGCGGTTACGGCCTTCACAAATTGAAATTTCAACCCAAGAAGTTGGCACAGATGCACGGAAACGTACAGGAGGGTCACGTTCCCATAACCATTCAGGTTGTTCAACTTTAGATGCTTCAGCAGGTAAAGTCATACCATCTTTAAGTTCCACACCTTTACGCAACTGCTCAAGGGCTTCTTCAGTGACATCACCATCGACCTGAACCAAATACGTTTTAAATTTTTTATTGGCAGGGTTGGTGATGTATTGGTTTAAACCACCGTGGTCAGTTAAAAAAACTAAGCCTTCAGAGTCCATATCGAGACGACCTGCTAAACGCAAACTTGGATCATCTACAAAGTCAGACATTGTCATATGCGCTTCGTCTTTACGAAACTGAGAGAGAACGTCATAGGGCTTATTCAAGATGACGATTTTCATTGTAACCTACTAAAATATATCAATTAATTCTGATGTGGTTTCCTAATTACCCGTTTAAGTACCCGTTTTGGGAGAGATAGGGTTAAAATTAGGAATAAAAATGCCCACTAAGTGTGGGCTACTATATCAGATTTAGGCTTGTGCTCCTCAACTTTATTCTTAACGTAGGAGGAATACCAGAAAACATCCTTTTCAGAGAGTCTAACTGGTTGCTGAATATCCCCAGCATTAATCATGTTGTAGAACTTATCTTTTCCGATAGCTAATAATTGCATAAATTCCTTAGCTCGAATTCTGCGATCAATTTCAATCATATCGCCTCCTTAAAGTTCGTTGAAACTGAGTTTGGTATTTCGTCTTGATATCCAAAATGAACAAGACTGTGATAAATGGCAGAGGCTTGCTCCGCCGTGAATGTTTTGGTAGTACCTGACTGGCCTATGACAAATGGTGCAAATTCTTCGGCAAGGTCTTGGGCGATGTGTTGGAGGTTAGTCATAAGCCAGCTCCATTTTCATAAAAGTAATCCAATGTGTATTCGCACGCTTTCCACTAATGTGCCCAAATACTGGCCTCTGATCAGTTAAAGCTAGAATCTCACTGACTTTAATTTGCGTTTCATTCCACTTGAAAATAAGCACACCGCCGTTGGCCAACACGCGAAAACATTCCTCAAATCCTTTTTGAATATCTTCCCGCCAATTTTCTTGAAGTTTTCCATACTTCAAAGCAAGCCAGCTTTCTTTTCCTGCTTTAATCAAATGCGGTGGATCAAATACAACTAAATTGAATTGCCCATCTTTGAATGGCATTGCTCGAAAGTCCATTTCAATATCAGGTGTTACATCAAGAGATCGACCATCACATAAAATGTGCTTTTCTGTACGAATATCTCCGAATACGACATTTGGATTTGTACGATCGAAATGCATCATGCGAGAACCACAGCAAGGATCAAGAATTTTTGCTGTCATTTTCTGTCTCTCCAAGTCGCTTCTTTAAACTTCGCATCAGTGACTAATTCTTCAATTTCACCAGCACCAGTATTTTTAAAAATGTGTGTCATCTTCGCCCCGAACACGGTAAGTGTCCGGGTAATAGAAGAGTAGGTGTAGCTCATAGAGGTGCTCCCACTGGACCAGCCCCATTTTTCAACTCAAAGCGACGTCGCTTTACATAGTCCATTAGCTTGGATTGGATATCAGGATGGCGATTGAATACTTCTACCTCCAAACACTCCAACTCATTTAAATCTTTGGCATTTTGGATTTGCACCATCAATGAAGGTGGTTGTGTTTCAGTGGTTGTAAATGCACTGAGATCCTTCAAACGGTTGTGAATAGCGTTTAGCAGCGGCTTGCGTTGTTCTTCCGTCCATTCACTGGTGTATTTAATAAGCGCATTTGCTTCTGCCGGTGTTTGGGAATTCGAGGCACGTTCAAGTAAGTCGTTTAAAAGTGTTATGTGATTTTCATCTGCTTGTACTTGTTCATTAACACCCTTAATCAGATCCTCTGCATCTTGTTGCAGTTGCTTAAGTGCTTCTACAGATAAGTCTTCAGTTTCAGCTTTTGGCGTATATTGCTCTGGATCTAACTCAATCAACTTAGCTTCAACCAGTTCAAATAAATGCTGAACATGTTCTCGTTCAAGATAGCCATTTGCAGAGAATGAGTAGCGCAGTGATAAAACAGATTCAACTTTTATGCATTCATTGATCTGAGTAGTGAATGACTCAATAATTTTCGCTGGATCAGTTTCAATTTCATCAACCGAAACTTCATCTAGCTTTTCACTTGAAACTTGAGCTAGTTCAACTTGTTCTTTTGGCTCCTCTCTCTTTTTACGAGGAGCTTTTTTAGGTTTGTCAGTTGGTTTCATGAATGTGTGAAAATCAACGACCTTTACAACCAACTCGTTTTCAATACCTAGTAAACTTTGAAAGGCTTTTGCTTGCAATTCAGCATTGGTTAGATCTCGTTGCACAGAACCATTTTTTACCGCTAACACCAGTTCTTCGTATTCAGTAATAAACTGACCTTTGACAATGCTGCCAGTATTCCCAATTAGAAATATGTCTTGTCCCTCTTCCAACTCATCGAGCGAGTAAGGTTTCAAGAAGGTAAAACCATTAATTGTGAGTTCATCAATCTTGATGCAAAACTCATAACCTGGTTTAGCAAAAACAGTGGCAGGGAACTGGTCCAAATCATCAAATTCAATGAGCTCGCCCGCAACACGGCACATGATATTTCGCCCAGCCATCATTGCTTCAAAAGCTTCGGTACCATTTAAAATGTTCATATTCTTATCCTTATAAATTTAGTGGTGTAAAGCTTGCTGTTGGTTTTGATTTGCTGGAGTCCAACCCATTTGATCCGCTCTTGCTTGGCAAGCTTTTGAAATGCCGCCAAAGTACTGAGTGCCATTAAAGGTCTCAATCGCCTTATCCAACGTTTCAGGTTTCTTCGCATGGCGAATGGATTCCAATGCTGCGTTATAACGATCGTGCAAGCTTTGTTGCTGAGCATTGTTATTCTGCGACTGGTTAGCCTGTTGTCTGTTTTGGCCTTGCTGCTGCGTCCGCTGCTGGTTGTTGGACTGATTCTGATTTTTGCTGCTGTTGTTGACTTGGTTGTGATATTCATCCGAGTCATAGTCTTTAGTGTCGTCAATCAGGAATAGGCCATTCAAAGCATACTTCCGAGCATATGAACTTGAAGCACCAAAGGTCTGTGCTACATCCATTCCTTTCTTGCTAATTTCCACACCTGCATGGGCTTTAACAATGGTCTGTTTGCCGTCTGCTTCAGTAAAAACTACATTGGCAGTGACAATCACGACACCGCCAACCTCAGTCACGTCATCGGTGATGACTAGAGTGGCATTGTACTTTTGAAGCAAAGGCTTAACTGCTTCAAGAATGTCTTCGCAGTTTCGATAGCTGTAGTTACCAAAATTATTGCGTTTGCTCTTTGGCGCTTTTAGTTCAAGTTGAATCTGTTGAAGTGTTGACATATCAAATTTCCCCTTATGCCCAGAACAGTGAGCCTTTAGCTCGTTTATATGATTTTGGATAAGCACGTGTAAGTGACTTCTGAAGACGAACAGCCATGGTTTTTCTTTGTTGGAAAGCGCGTTCACGTTCAAAGTTTTCACGTATCCAAGATTTAGCTGCATGAACCTCAAGCGTGATTAACTTTTCGGTACCATCCTTGTTGACCACATAGATATGACGGCCTTTCTCAAAGTAAGTTGAGTGACCTAAACGCATACGGATGTTGCCTTCTTCATCTTGGCTGATGAACTCTGAAAACGTGGTAGTAGAAGTAGTCATTAGCCTGCCTCCACTAAACGATGTTTTTCGATATAGCCTTTGATGAGGGCATTGAAGTTCTGGTGGTCGATGTGATTTGTGAAGTCGTTGTAAGGATTGCCTAGGGCATCTGAAACGGTTACTTCGTCTAGGTTGGTTACGTCTACAGCGGTAAATTCACTACCTGGTACGCCGTAGCTGTCTTCAAATGCTTCAACTTCAAAACGTGCTGTCACACGGAAACCATCTAAACGAATAACAGCCTCGCCGTGGTTTTCACCAGTCATATGCAATGCAAGGAGTTGATATTCGGATGGGGCTACATTGGCAACTATTGGTTGAGCAGCCTTAGGTGCAGTTTTAAGACCACAACTAAGTATGCCCATTGTTACAGCAGCTACACCAAGAGATATCTTGATGGTATTGAAAGGGGATAAGGTTTTGTTCATAATTGATCTCGCAATTTGCAAAAGCCCTGATCCCGTCGAAAGTGTCAGGGCTTTTTTGTTGTTTACGAGATTAAGTTTACCAAAGGAAACTCTATAGTCAAGTTAAAGTTTACTAAAGGAAACATTTGATGTAAGAAGGGCAAAATAAAACCTGCCACTTGGGCAGGATATTTTAAAAAATAAAAGTATTATTAGTGTATTAAGGTAAAAAGCTTTCTAGTTTAGAGAGTAAAGTTATTGATTTCTGAATAATGTCATCTAGTTTTTTCTCTTTATCTGGAAAATCTAAAATCTGCATTGATTTATTTTCGATCGGGGTGTCGCTAAAGATTAAATCCTTGTAATCTTCAATTAGGGTATTTATTAAATTTCTATTTATTTCAATTTGTGCTTTGGAATTATAAAATTTTCCAGTAGGAAATGTCTTTACATCCAATTGAACTAAGTCAAGAAACATAGAAATCCGAGGGTAAACATCTGCTTTCATAGTTTGATTTGCAAATACTTCAATACATACCTTATTGATTTCTTTGATATTATCGGTGATATTTTTCAGAATTCTAAGTTGATTAGTCTCATGATTTTTGTAAAGAAAACTAATCAAAGCAAATACAAAACCAAAAAAAGCAAATGCTAATTTTGCATCAATTGAATTTAGCATCATCTATATACTCAAAAATTCTATCTTTAATTATTTTTCGAGGACTAATAATCTCAAGAACTTGATGTAATTTTTTTCTATCAAATCCTTCAACTCTAACTAAACCTCCAAAGCTTTCCTCTAAAAAAGATGACCCAGCCATTGTTACTAGCGAGAAATCTAAAATCAATTTTTGGCCTGATGTAAGTTTTTTTAAATTTGGTACTAAGACTTCTTCTCTGAATTTTTGGCCAGAATGCTCGCCGTCAGTATAAAAACGACCAGCCGGACGCGGGTAGAATTGCTCACCAACATTAATTCTGATGTGATTGTCCATGATAATAACCTTAAGAATTTTGTGATGATAAAGAGTTTTCAATAGGGATACTCCAGTAAACAATTGTTCCATTTACTGGCTCAGCATAAGACTTTTTACCTTGTTCAGAGGACCAAGCACCATTTCTACTGAGAACATGAATGTAAGTATCACTTCTTACATCTTTAACCTGAATAATATTATCAAATCCTTTGCCTCTGTGTGAGTCATTTGTTGAACTCTTTCTCCATGTTGTTGCTAATTCAATCCGATCGGCATCAGATTTTTCACTCCATTTAATTTGAAGAGAATCTTTAATTTTTTCTCCCAAGGATTTTGGGGCAGTCTTAGGAATTGTTCTGCCTAGGTCGGAAATAATAATGTCACATCGTTTGTCAGAAATACCTACAAATAACAGCCACTTTTTATAATGTGTACTTTTATCATATCCGTGATGTACAACATTTGATACAGCTTCAGAAATAGCAGTACTGACAATAAACTCTTCATCAGCATCATTTAAAACTTCATGTAAGGCATCTTGTATTTCTACAAACTCCTCACCAAAATCTGCACTCTCACCCATCAAATAGTACCAACGGTCAACCACTTTATGCTTAAACTCAAATGAGGGAAGTCCCATTCTGCCATGCACTCCCAATTTACTTAGCATGGATTTGACAATTGGTGATTGGGAGGTTCTACCTTTAATATTAAGAGTAGATAACTTTGCTAATTGATGCAAAAAATGAATTGTACCATCAGGCATTAGTGTATCAACTTTATAAAAATCAATATAACAACTTTGACCTGACGAATATTTCATACGCATTTTTTCAATATTACGAAGGACATTGTCCCGATATTGGCTATTAAAAAGCGATAATTTTTGTGGCATTCCCAGATGATACTTGGGATTTCCCTTCTTTTTATAACTTTCCAAATTATATAAATTAAGTAATTTTATTCTTAATCTTTCTTTGCTTGAAATTTTTTTCATTACCTTACCTACGAGTTCATCCTGCACGCCAAAATTGGCGACCCATAACTCTAAAATTCAATCCATTTTGTTCAGTGACTTCTCTATCACGGTACTTTGGATTAATGCTGTGCAGACTTAATTTTCCACCTTCTTCTTTAAATATTTGCTTGATCATTCCTTCACCCTCAAAATAAATGGCATAAATTCCACCATCTACAATTTCTGTTTGAGAAATGTCAATACCAACCAAATCACCATCATTGATAAAATCAGCCATGCTATCGCCTTTGGCTTTAATAATTCTCATACAGTCTGGGTCAACATACTTTTTTTGAAAGAATGATGGTGGGAAAGGGAATTTACCGTTAATAACATCAAAATGAAATTCAATAGATTCTCCAGTACCACAAGAAAAATTAGCTTCTACGACATCAATCCAAATGAAACCATTTTCAATTTCGTGATCTACAACTGTGGGTTTGTGTAGATCATTTACATCAAATGATGATTCATTTTTTTTTGCAAGGCCATGTTTATTCATAAATTCTTGCATATTAAAATTAGTAATTGCTTTCTCTTCGCTACCAGTTAGTAACCAATTTTGTGAAGTTTTTAAAATTATCGCTAGTGATGGAAGGAATTCAGCTTTAGGTACATTTGTGCCTGCAACCCACTTTGATACAGCCCCTTTAGTAGCACCCGTTGCTTCTACAATATCAACTTGTCGAACACCTAGTTCTTTCATTCTTTTAATTATTCGATCGCGAATTGTGTCCATAAAAAATCCTCTTCCCATGTTTCCTATAGTAAACATTTACATTGATTGGTGGAGAAACTTGTGGTTTACTAAAGGAAACTATTAGTTTATTAAGGTAAACCATGACTGTTGATGATTTAAAAAAACATTACGGGTTCAAATCTGATGCTGAATTGGCTCGAAAGTTAAAACATACACGTGGAACAATCTGTAAATGGCGCTACGGTGGAATTCCAATTGATAGGCAAGCAAGACTTCAGCTCTTAACTAATGGTGATGTTAAGGCAAGTATTGCAGTGTTTTTAGCTTAGAGAAATTATCCTTCGATAGATAATTTTAAGAAACGTGAAACAAATCAAGGATTTCACAAATGCAAGAAATAACACTAAGCCGTGAAGCGCAAACGGCAATTTTTAAAATGATTAACCAGACGCAGGGGATCTCACCAAAGGAAATTGCCCAGGTTACTGGTGATTCACATAACACGATTTGCAACTACGGCAACGTAGGAATGCCGAACCATTTACCAAGCTTAAAGAAGCTTGAAACCATCATGATGTACACGCAGAACCCTGAAATTTTAAAGGTGTGGGCGCATCAGATGGGGTATGCACTTGTGCCGGTGGATTGCGACTCAAGCAAACATCATGAGCTATCAATCTTTGAAGCAATGATGCAGCACAACATTAAAAGCGGAAAAGCAAACCGTGTTGTGTATGAGGCTTATGAGGATGGGGTGATTACACCAGCTGAATATGAAGAGATCCACCAGATTACCCAGGGCTTGATCGAGTTGATTACCGCCGTGGATCAGGCAGCGCTTAAGCAAATGCAGAAGTACACAGCAAATGCTCAAAAAGAAAAAGCCTGATCTTGGGGATCAGGCTTTTCGATTCATTACCCTAGAGGTGGAAATAATGAACAGTTCAAATGTAGCACAAGTTTTAATCAAAAAAAAGCCTGAGGCTCGACTCTCAGACTTTCTAGTTCAAAAACATTCTAGTGGAATTGAACATGTATCTGAATCTAGCACATCAAATAGGCAAAAAAAAGCCCGAGAGTTGAGATCGGGCTTTTTAGATATTCAACACTTGCGGAGTGAATATATGCAAGCAAATTTAACACAACAATTAAGCAAAAAAAACCCTAGCACAGGGGCTAGGGATAAAAAGCTACTACAAACAGAGGGTAGTGCGCGTATTTTACAAAATTTGAAATGAAAATCAAGACGTTAAAAAGCTCAAGTATCGGGGGAGACCTTGAGCCATGGTATTCACTTAAAAATTATGGGTCCTAAATGAATAATTTGAAGTTATCACAACAATCTAAATGTGGCAATTCTAGTTCAGATTTTCTAGAAGGTGATGTGGTTGTTTTAAATCACTTACATATTTTGTCTGTTACAGAGCTTCTTACACTCCAAAAATTTGACGGAGAGTTTTGGATTACAGACCATCCAATTGGTCGTGTCTCAGAAAAAGTAATCCGTACTGCCACTACAGCAGAACTACAAGCTAAACGCCGTCTTACTTTGGCCGAACAAGCCTTAGCGGAGGTTCCATGATTACTAACAAGGCTATTCAAAAGAAGCCTGAGCATAAGCAGATGATGCAGCTTCAATCATGGTACGAGCCAGCACTACACACATTAGATGGGTTGTTGGAGATCCGTAGAGCAAATCTACGCAGGATTAACGGCGATGAAAAGAATGCTGCTGTCACGCGAGACGAGTTTATGGAAATGCTGATCAATGAGCATCGTATTTCAGCTTGGTATGCAGGTGAAATCATTTCAAGCCTACATCGAGCAGGTCAGATTTTTATGTTTGGGCGATTCATTCAGATGAATGAAGAGGTAGGTGAATTGTGAGCTTAGATGCAACGATTTGGGCGTGGAAAATACGC
Organism: Acinetobacter sp. WCHA55; assembly: GCF_002165305.2. Classification (NCBI taxonomy): domain Bacteria; kingdom Pseudomonadati; phylum Pseudomonadota; class Gammaproteobacteria; order Moraxellales; family Moraxellaceae; genus Acinetobacter; species Acinetobacter sp. WCHA55. The sequence continues at coordinate 1,395,098 of NZ_CP032286.1, forward strand.
CAGAAACAAAAGAAAGGCGGCAGTTTAAAACCACTTAAAAAGCTCGTTCTTTTATCACTTGCCGACCGAGCGAGTGAAGATCATTGTGCCTATCCAAGCATGGCACGGTTGGTGGAAGATACCGAAATGGACCGTAAAACTGTGCTTAAAATCATCGATGAGCTGATTGAAGATGGCTTAATTGTCGATACAGGTGAGCGAAAAGGGCGTACAAAACAGGTCAAAGTTTATCAATTATTGGGTGTAAAGGGTCGGGAAACTATCCCAACAACGGTACTCTTAAACACTGAAGATACTGATTTAAACAGTCCCAACAGTGGAACAGTTCCAACAACGGAACAGTTCCAACAATTCCATGAAAGAGTCCCAACAATTCCGTTAAACAGTCCCAACGTTGGGACAGGGAATCTTTCAAAGAATCTCTCATTAGAATCTAAAAATAAAAAAGACTGGCTTTGCTCAAAAAAACTTCGTGAAGAAATTACTTTGGCCGATGACAGCATCGAACCAGAAACCCTCATGACAGCAAAATGGGTGGAACGAGAAAAACGCGCCTTTGAAATTTACAACCAAGACAAAACCATTTGCGATGAACTTCTGAATTTCTACTTTGCCGATTGGTTGCTGCATGCCTACCGAACCAAGTATTCCCAAGAAACCAAAACGGGATACGGCAAAACACCTGCAGCAGAACCGAAGCAGCTCACTGACAAACAAATCTTAGCGTTCGCTCAGAAACTTGCCCATCTTCCTGAGTTCGCAAGTAAGCACAGCGCTCCGGGTGATTCATACGAACAACTGGCATCACGAATCAAAATCAAGTTGATGAACCCAGCACAAGCGAAGAAATGGGAACCATACCTCAAGCAAGTTGGGTTTACCGGCACGCTTATGGGGGCTACAGCATGATCAAACCTATTCGCAAAAAGCTGAAGTTTGTACACGCCTTTGATTGCTTTGCTCAAATCATTGGACTTGCTCTCAAAACCAATGGACGAATTTGGTCAAGGGGGGTGAGTGAGCATACGGGTGTATGTATTCGCTCAGCACAACGTTATTTAGCTCAACTTGAAGATTATGGATATTTGTACAGCGACAAAAATACTCCATGCGGATATCGACCTACAGCGAAAACCAAACAGTTGTTTGAGGTGAGGGGATGAATTTAAAAGTTGGTGATTTCGTTATTCCTTACGACGAGGCTGAGGCTCAAAAGCAAGCAAACTGGAATCCTCAGGGTGATTTGAAAGTCATTTCAATACGTATAGGTAAACGGTCTAGAGAAACGATCGTAACTGCAGTCGAAGAGCGAGGCGTTCGATATTACTCCTTAGATATTGCATTCAAAAAAGTAAATATTTTGGGTAAGGCATGACATCAATAAGCCTATCTGAATACAAAAAGATGATCGGAGCGAATAAACCTAAAAGAAGATCTAAGCGCCCAAATGTTAAAGGTGAAAAAGTACAGAGCGAGGGTGAGGTGATACTGGCCACTGCACTGAGAGCTTTAAAGATTGAGTTTGAGCAGGAGTTTCAGTTTCACCCTACACGTAAATGGAGAGCTGATTTTCACTTAAAGGGCAAAAAGATATTGGTCGAAGTGGAAGGTGGGATCTGGAGTAATGGTAGGCATACAAGGGCAAAGGGGTATCTGGGAGACTTAGATAAATACAACGAAGCAACAATGATGGGTTATCAGGTAATACGGTTTAGTACCGAGCAAGTGAAAAGCGGCAAAGCGATTGAGCAAATAGAAAAGATGGTAGGGGATTTGGGATGACGGCAGCAGTAACGATTATGCAAACGACGGATTGGAGTAAGTTCAGTACTGAAGACTGGTTTCGTCAATTTGGTGCATGGATGAATGGCGATACTGAGACAAAGAAGTTGGTCTATAAATCACTACCAACACGTAAGCTTACTCAACATCAGCGTGAAGAGCTTATTGCTAAATATATGAGTGATGAGGGTTTTCGAGAGCAGCGCTTAAGAAAAGGTGTGGTGTGTCAGATCACAGATAATGAAGCACGCGCATTTCAGCGCATTGTTTTGGATATCCGTCAAATAGATAGCGAGCCATTACATGAGTGGATGGATGCTGTTTGGCAGATCTGTGTAGAAAACAAGAATTTGCGTGAAGTCGCCAAGATGTATGAAACGTCGACTATTCAAATTCGCCAAAATATGAAATGTGCTTTAGCATTTATAACGGGAAGATACCCAAATTTAAAATCAGATCTACTTCAAAAATAAACACACTAGATCTAAAATATTATAAGCTCATTGAACATCAATGAGCTTATGAAAATTCTAATGAAAACTACTCCAGATCAAGCCATATATGATTTTTGTAATGCGATTTACAAGCTTAGCTTGAATGATTTCGAAAAAGCTAATGAGCCACCCCACAAAGCTTCCTTCTTATTTCAATGTTTGATTCAAATGAATGAATTAAAAATGGAAGCAGGTAAGATTGTTTCTAAAGACCATACGATTAGTTATATATTAGATGATGAAAAATATACGTTCTGGATAGTTGAAGTGCCAGAACCTATAGATAAATTTGCTTTTTTGGATTACTTAACCAAGGAATTAACCGCTATTTTTTACAATTTAAATGATAGTGATTGTAAAAGCTAAATTTATACAGTTGCTTGTGTACACAAGATATGGCATATTTCAGTTATAGTGGACGTACATATGGAAATTCACTTAATTACCGTAAAAAGCTCATCATTTGATGGGCTTTTTTTGTTGCTAGACAATTTGGAATAAAATGTGAATGAGATCTCAATATAAACCAAGTATATTAGGTGGTATTAAGTTCTCCATGATAGTTAATATCAGTTTTATCCTGCATCTTCCCCAAGTTGCAGGTTTTTTTTGCTTCATTTTTTATTCGATTAATGATTTAATTATTTTGTTGTGAATAAAAACAACGATTCCTTGTATCAGCGCACATGACCAAGGGGAAAGCCTTACAGAGATGTAGGGCTTTTTTAATGGTAGCTTAACTTAAATTGCATTGGTATAAATTCTAATAATTTATCAGATACTTAGTAGATAAAGTTCGTTCAGATAATTGCGCTTTTTTGTTTGTGATATAGTTTAATCATTACTTACAACAAGAAGAATAGAAATGAATATCTGTATCGGTGGTGATTTAGATGGCAGGGTAATAGTGCTTGATAAACCCTCTTTTAATGCTAAAGAAGTAAACAAGACAAAATCAACAAACTACATTAAGCAAATGTATGTCATAGATGGTGACGTCTACTATTTTTGGCGTGATGCTGAGCTTAAATTGTGGGAAGTTACTCAACGAATAGAGATATTACTGGCAAAGGCTAAGCGAAAATCTATTTAAATGTCCATGAGAGTAGGTTTTCTATTGCCTTTATCCGTAAAAGAAATTAGTTTAAATTAAACCAATTGTTAAAATAATTATGAGAACGGAAGACAATGAATAGAAAATTTGAACTACATGTGATTAGCCAGATCTATGACTTTTTAGTTGAGAGAGAGGGGTTTACCTCACTAAACCTTGATCGGAAGGTTACGGAGTTTTTTCGAGAAGTACATGTAGGGCAAGAAGAAGATTTTACAGTTCTTGAATCAAATAAAATCTCAGGAAACTTTGGTGAAGTTTCCTACATCAATTTATTGAATGTTCCGCATTTCAACGATAAAGATAAATTTCTGAAATGGGCCCATAAAGCTTTGAATCTATGATTTTTGTCTAATGACTTGGTATCATTTCATCTTATGAAAAGACGTCGTAAAAAATCTGAGCACATAAACTCAAATTGGACAATCGAACAGGACAGTTTCTTAATAGAAAATAGTTCTATGTCTATAGAAGGCCTTAAAAACCAATTGCCTTTTACTGAAGATGAAATTCTTAATCGAAAAGAGGTGCTTGGACTTACCAGAAGACAAAAGCAACTGCGTAAATTTTTAAGCACTTAGACACTTATTTAGCAACTACGCTTACTTGTTATAATTTATTACATGTCTATCACTGAAAATTGTGAGAAATGTATTCTTTCGGTGTTGATAATTATTTCAATTGTGAGAGTATAAAAAAAGAACAATAAAGGGAGAAAAGTATGGCTTCACAAGATGTGCTTGTAATCTCGGTTTCGGCCTTTGTCCTTGCATTAACGATTTATGAGTTTGGGCAAATGTCGATGTTGTTTTAAGCGAACCACCTTCGGGTGGTTTTTTAATGGATAATTTAGATTTAATTCAATAATTTAGAATAAAAAGTAAAATAGGTCACAATAAATTTCAATTATTGAGTTTAACAACTTTAAATCATTCGCAAAAATCAATCGTTCTCAGTATTGTGTTTTTATAAAGTTACTCTTAATTTAGCGGCTCCTCCATTCTTCTTTATTTTGGGAGGGTAAAATGAAAGAAAAACTTGGTCTTTTTATCTTTTATACCCTGATTTTATTTGGAATTATTGTGCTAACCGTAGCATTTTTTAAATTTGATCTTTTATTGTTTATTATTAGTTTTTTCTTGGTTGTATGTGCACTTTTATTGAAGTATGAGTTTAAATTGCCAATCATCTTTTGGAAAAAAATGGAATAACATGTTAAGAGTTAAAAAAACCGCATTAATCGTAATTAGTGCGGTTTTTTAATGGGCGCAAATTATGAACGCAGACGACTACTTCTGGAAAACTAAAAAACGTCCGCCTAAGTCCAAATCACGTTCTAAACCCCTACCAAAAGCCAAAGAAGCATACTTAGAAGCAGAAGAAGAATTTGAACATGCTTTAGGCGTACTAGGCATCAAGTATGAAAAGACATTTCAATTTAAATCTACCAAGCATTGGCGTTTTGATTTCCATTTAATTGAACATCGAATATTAGTTGAGATTTCAGGTGGTCCTTGGTCTGGTGGACGTGGCGGAAAATTAGCGAATAAGGCTTGGAGTCTAGACCGATACGATGACGCTGCCGAGATGGGATATACCGTTGTTCGTATTGAGTCGGCCAATCGCTACAAGATTGATGAATTTGGACCATTACAGATTGAATCTAATTTCTCATCGCAATGGCTGAAAAACTTAAAGAGACAGATATTCAATGGAACGGATCAGACCATTCCCACCGACGGATCTCATTGATCAGGCTGAGGAAGAAGAAGCAATTCGCCTTGCACCCGCCGTGGAATTAAAAGAGTGGGTGATTAAAAACTACCTAACCCTTGGTGGTCAGCTCCATAATCCAGATCATGACCATATTGCTGAGCTACTACATGATGATGAAACTTTTTTAGCTTTTGCTTGGGCATCATCTGCATGCCAGTCAAAAAAGCGCATGGTACTGGGGCAATGTGAAAAAGTGATGTTTAACCAAGGTGGATGGAAGAAAGCCCGGCAAGAACAGCAGATGCGAGACTGGTTTGGTTGTGTACCTGTCTATCTCATCACTGTAGACGCATCATTTTGTGAGCAAGCTTCAGATCATGATTTCTGTGCGCTGATAGAGCATGAGCTCTACCACATTGGCGTAGAACGTGACCATGATGACGAGATTATTTACAGCGACAATACTGGCTTACCAAAGCATTACTTAGCTGGCCATGACGTTGAAGAGTTCTATGGTGTGGTCAAACGTTGGGGTGCAAGCGATAGTGTTAAGCGCTTAGTCGAAATCACAAAGAATGCGCCGTTTGTATCTGATTTTAATGTGTCTGCGTGTTGTGGGAACTGTGTGATTAATTGAGCTTTAGGGCTCTTTTTTTTTGGCTATTTAGGTTGACGTAGGTTGACAGGATTGAGGATATGGCGGCTCTAAAAAAAGAGGTAAAACTCTTTATAGTTCGATCACTTGCCGTATTTAATACACCCACAGAAACTGTTGAGCTCGTCAACCAAGAATACGGGATAAAAGTTACTAAACAGCAGTGTGAGAAATACGACCCAACTAAACGGGCAGGTGAGAACTTAAGCGAAGAATTAAGAGTAGATTTTGAAAAGACTCGTGAAATGTTTTTGGGAAAACCTGAGGCAATACCCATTGCTAATTTAGCGGTACGCATGCAGCGCTATGAAAACCTGTTTCAGAAATATTGTAAAAACCGAGTAGCTGCTACTAGTATTCTTAGACAGGCAGCAGAAGACATGGGTGGTAAATATACCAATAAGCAAGAAATTACAGGCGCTGGTGGTGGCCCATTGCAGAGTGAAAACGTCACTCCAGTGACCGCTACTGATGAGCAAATAAGGCAGGCAATAAATGAACTCGAGAGTGAATATTGATCCTGTAAAACTCAAAGCAAAGCGCATGAAGTGCGAGGATGAGCATTTATTTTTTACACGTGCATTCTTCAAACCCCGCATGGGCTTTAAGTTCTCAGTCAATTGGCACCATGAGTACATGGCTTGGGCGATTGATGAGGTTATTGCTGGGCGGATTGAAAACCTCGTAATTAATGTCCCTCCTGGTTCAGGTAAAACTGAGCTGCTGACCAATTTGATCCCGCGCGGTATTGCACGGAACCAACGTTCAAGATTCTTATATTTGTCATTCTCTCAGTCACTTGTTGAGGATGTCTCATCTGCAGCGCGAAACATCGTTAAATCGGCAGATTTTCAAGGCTTATGGCCAGTGAAGATCTCGACTAATACCGATGCTAAGGCCAGTTGGAAAACGACTGTAGATGGTTATGAAGCTGGGCATGTTTATTCTGCTTCAATGGGTGGTCAGGTTACGGGTCGCCGTGCAGGTACATTGGCTGATAATGGGTTCACAGGTGCAATCATCCTAGACGATCCGCTCAAGCCTGAGGATGCATTTAGCAAGACGGCACGTAACAAGGCTAATCGTAAAATCCTAAACACAGTCAACTCCCGTAAGGCAAAGTCATCAACACCGATTATTTTGATCATGCAGCGCTTACACGTTGAGGATCCGACTAACTTTGTGATGACAGGAAACGTACCAGGTAAATGGCATCAGATCTCTATACCAGCATTGATTGATGATGATTACATCGAGCGTTTACCTGAGCACATTCGCAAGAAAGTGCCTTTAGATGTTGAGCGCGATGAAAAGGGCCGTCAAAGCTATTGGCCACTGAAAGAATCATTGCAGTCATTACTGCAGTTGGAGAAAGGTGGGCAGGACAAAGACGGTGCTACGGTGTCACGTTACACATTCAGCAGCCAGTATCAGCAGGAGCCTAAAAAGCTCGGTGGTGATCTGATCAAGGCTGAATGGTTTGGTGAATATCACGAATTACCAGAGCTATTGTGGCGTGCTGTCTTTGTTGATACGGCTCAAAAGATCAAAGAGCAAAACGACTTCACTGTATTCACACTTGTAGGTATGGGGGTGGATGGGAAGCTGTATGTCATTGATATTTTGCGTGGGAAATGGGAAGCGCCAAAAATGAATGAAATGGCCAAGCAATTCATTGATAAGCACAAGACTTACGACTGGAGAACTAAGCCTATTCGATACATGAAAGTTGAAGATAAGGCTCATGGTACCCAACTGGTTCAAGGTTGGCAAAAGTATGGCGGTATCCCAATCATTCCTGTACAGCGTGAGAAAGATAAGCTCACACGCTTTATGGATGTTGCACCACATATTGAGAACAACTTTGAAGTCTACCCGGAGAACCAAAATCGATTTTTGATGTTGCCACGTGAAGCCATCTGGAAGCAGGAATTTTTAGATGAGTGCGAGGCTTTCACGGCACAGATGACACATGATCATGATGACCAGGTTGATACCTTAATTGATGCCATTGAAGAGGCAGTTCTGATTGCAAATTACAGCCCACCAGCTGCATAGGTAAATTTATGGCCAAGAAGAAACCAAACAAATCTAAATCTGAAAGTAAGCCTGAATCTGGTGGATTGTTTTTACATGAAGCTGAATTAGCGCTGATTAATTATCTGACCAAGATGCCTGATGGTGATGAAGTACTGCGTAAAGCAGGAATAACCCGTCACCGACTTAAAGTCATGATGTATGACGATGAAATTTATCAGTGTGTTGAAAAGCGACAGGATAAGCTTGAATCAGCGCCGTGGCGATTGGAGCCAGCCGATACAACAGCAGCTCAGATCCTGAATGATCATTTGCGAGAATGGTGGTCAGATATCGTTCTAGGTGCTCAAAATGCTCGTTGGTATGGCTATTCGGTATTAGAGGCTGTTTATAACGAGAATGCATTACACGTGAACGGCGATACCATTACACCGTTTATAGGTCTTGAGTGGATTGGTGAAAAGCCAATGCAGTGGTATGAGCCTAAGAATGATGGTCGTTTAATCTTATTACAGAACTTCAGCAAGTCTCGCCTCGATGAGGAGTGCAATCAGCATTTCAAGCACTTCTTAACAAGATGTAAACCCACATATGAAAACCCATATGGTGAAGCCTTGTTAAGCCGACTTTATTGGGTTTGGTTCTTTAAGAACAATGGCTTCAAAATGTGGGCCAAGTTTGTTGAGCAGTTTGGTATGCCTATGCTCGTGGGTAAGTCATCTATTGGTAAGAATGATGACATGCGAGATGCATTACTCCGTGCTCATGCAAGCCGTGTTTTGGCAGTAAGTGCATCGGATACCATCGAAGTTACTGCATCAGGTGTCAACTCGGGGAATGCAAGCGGGACATACGATACATTCGACAAGAACTTAGAGCGTCGCATTCAAAAGGTTGTCTTGGGACAGACCTTGACCAGTGGGACGGATGGATCGGGTAGTCGTGCACTAGGCGATGTACATATGGAAGTGCAAAACAGCAAATATAAAGCTGATATCCGCATGATCTTGCCGACCATTCAAGCAATTCTAAATGCTTTGTGCGATTTAAATAGATGGGAACGTCATCGAATCATTATTGGTGAGGAAAAGTCACTTGAAGGCCCTAAGGCAGATCGTGACGTAAAGTTAAAGAGTGCCGGTGCAAATTTCACCCCTCAATATTTCCAGCGTGAATATGGATTAGAGGAGGGTGATATTGCTGAACCTACTCAAATCCTACCTAAGCAATTCACCGCACTACCTCATCAAGCATTCAGCTTTAAGACATCTGTTCAAAAGCAGTCACCTGAACAGCAGGAAGTGGATGAACTGACAGATGCTCAAGATGATCTTGAGCTATTGAATCAGGATCAGATTAAGCAATTGGTGGCTGAATCGACCGATCCACAAGATCTAGCAAGCAATTTAATGCAACTCATCCCCATGGCGTCCAAGGCCCAATTCAAAGCGAATTTAGATCAAGCTTTGTATGCAGGGGATGTTTTGGGGTATGTGACGGCACAAGGTGGGAAGTGATGGATGATATTCAAAAAGAATACGACGAGTTTGAAGCTTTCATGAAAGAACACTCGAGTATGGAGTTTAGTGAGTTTGATCAATATAAGCGGAAGAAGTTAGGCCATTATTTTGATCAACGTGATAACTATTTCAAACTGTGGTTTGTAGCTAAGAGTGTATATCAGGCTGAAAGTGAGAAGTAGCAATGCAACCAGTCACGTTTCTTGAAGCACTGCAGTATGCGCATAGTAAGAAGGTGGTACTGCCTGATGAGTTTTACTCAATGGATCTTAAGACGCGGCAAATGGCGACTACGGTTAGCTTCTTGTCGAGTCTTGAACAAGCTGAGTCTGTGATTAAATCACTGAATAAAACCTTAGCATCGGGCGGCACCTTTAACGATTTTCAGAAGCGTGTAGCTGAGTCTGAAATTATTTTACCCAAGCATTACCTGGACAACGTATTCCGTACCAACATCCAAAGTTCGTATGGTCATGGGCGTTGGCAGCAACAGCAACGGAATAAAGATAAACGTCAGTATCTGATGTATTCGGCTATCAATGACTCACGTGTGCGTCCTGCACACTTAGCATTGAATCGAATTGTGCTGCCGATTGATCATCCATTTTGGCTAACGCATTACCCCCCATTAGGTTTTCGTTGTCGCTGTACTGTCATCGCGCTTACTGAGAAACAGGCGCTTAAATACGGCATTACACCTGATGATAAGTTGCCCGAAGTTGCAGAGGAATTGGATTGGAGTTCACATCCTTTGCAATTTGGAGAGTTTGAAGCATTGGTGGATCAGAAGATTTCGAGGTCTTTACTAGATAAGGAATATCTATTAGAGCAGAAAGAGGCAATTAAAGCCGAATGGACTGCATCTAAAAAGCTCACCAGTCTGTTAGCCCCGATGGATGATAAATCGAGAGAGTTATTCAACACGGTGGGTAATACGGTTATTCCTTTAGATCCAACCATCAGACCAAGTGCGATTAAGACTTTCTTGGATTATGTGCAGGGCAATGATGCAGCGCTTACGGGATATTTGAATCAGCCATCAATTAGCTTGGCTGAGGATGTTCTTAAGCAGTGGCTCAGACAAGACATGCAAGCCTTGAGCGCCGTGGCGAGTAATTCAGCTGCAATCGTGACAGGTGGAGTGACCTTGCAGCATGTAGTCGCTTATGAGGTTGGGCAAACCATTCAATTTAATTCGCCATTACTGTTGGCTGAAAATGCTTCCGATGTGGTGTTGCAAATTGAGAATGCGAAAGGTCTAGGTATTGATCTTGAGAAACTAAATGCTGGTCATGGCGTATTAATGCCAATAGGTTTGTCATTTGAAGTGGTTTCGATTGAAGCGCTGAATGGCAAGATGATTTACACACTTAAAGCATTGGTGAATTAATGACTAAAAAATGTGAATCGTGTCGACGTGGTTTGGATGGTCGAAATGGTAATGGTTATTCGCCGTGTGGCTGCGAGAAAAAAGTAGTTGTGATTGGTAGCCCATCGAGAGTGAATAATCTTGTACGAGCCATGTGCTGCGCTCTATCGCGACCACCAAAGAAACCATGAGTCAAAATTAACTGAAGCCGCCTAATGGGCGGTTTTTTTATGGAGCATGAAAAATGCCTGAACTTAATGAAGAGCAGGGCAAGTACCTATTCTCACTATCCGCCGTGGACATTGTTCCTCAGGTTGAAGGTGATAAGAAGCGAACCTTTAAAGGCACGGCTTACGGAGGTGGTCGTGTTGATGGTCACTGGTTCTGGGGGCGAAATGGTGTTGTTTTCGATCTTGAAGGAATTGAGATTCCAACGCCAACCCCTTTACTAGAAGAGCACTTCAGTACCAGTCGTGTCGGTGTAGTGAAGGAAGTTGGTATCAATCAAAACATCACTGTGACTGGTGACTTTCTCCGCAATGCGAAAGCACGTGAAGTCGTGGATGACGCAGATGATGGTTATCCCTTTCAAATGTCCATGTTCATTGATCCTGGTTCTGTTGAGGAAGTGGGGCAAGGGGTAAACGTTGTTGTAAATGGACAAACCTTCACTGGACCAGTCGCGGTATTTCGAAACAACCGCATCCGTGAATTTACGATCTGCTCAACAGGTGCGGATCGAACAACGTCGGTAAATGCATTCTCAGCAAAACCCGGTACAACAAATCAACCCACAGAGGACACAGACGTGACCGAATTAGAAAAGGCGCAAGCCCGTATCCAAGAGCTGGAGACTAAAAACTCTGAGCTTGAAGCCCAAAACAAGCAGTTTGCAGCAGCAAAGCGTGAAGCTGAAATTACAGCTTTAGGTAAAGATCTTGGCAAGGAATTTAGTGCGGACGATATTACCGAGATGAAGGCATTAGATGATTCCGCATTTGCATTTTCAGAGAAACAACTCCGTCAATTCTCAGCAGGTAATCAACCACCAGCTGGTCAACAACAGCAGAACACTACTGTTGCGCCACATCTTGCACATTTATTCACTCACCAAGCTACAGGTGGTCAGGGTGGGCAAGGGCAAGGTGGTAATCAAGGTTCAGCACTAGATCAGGCTTTCCAAAAATTCGCAGCCTCTCAGGAGCAAAAATAATGGGAACGATTACTCAAACGATCACATCAGAACAATTGGTCGTCGGAAATAGTGTACGCACTGAAAATGCGAAGGTCACAACCAATACAGCTTATAAACGTGGTGATTTGCTCCATGTTGATGCAGCTAATGTGGCGAGCCACCCGGTAGTGACAGATGATGTAATTGGTGATTGGAATGCTATCGCTGTCACTGATTTCACAGCGGAGCAAGCAACCTACCATGCAGCGAATGACCTAGAAATGCCGATCTATGTACAAGGTCCTTTTGATGTGGGTGTGGTTACTGTAAATGGTGTGAAGCTAACAGCGGGTCAGGTCGATGCTGTTCGTGCACAAGGTTTAAACAACAAAATTGAACTACGTAAAGTAGTGGGGAATTAAGACATGGGTCAAATTTTTACTTTTCAGGAAGCTCCTGTAGAGCTCCTAGATGTACCACAGTTGGTGTTACTAACGGATACCACACAAAAGGTAGATACCTGGTTAATCGATCGCTTTTTTCCGCAGCGCGTGTCATATAACAAAAATGTGGTGCCTGTTGGTGAATTGAATACAGCCACTCCGCTTGCTCCATTTGTAACCCCGAATGCTGGTGCTCGACCGATTAAAGTTGAAGAATCAGGTCAAGTGCAATTTGTAAAACCAGCTTACTTAAAGCCTATGATGACAGTAACGCCTGCAGATGTTCAAAATGCTGCATTAGTTACCCAATTGCGTAAACATGGTGTTATTGCAACTGGTTCAAACCGCCTAAGCGATGCTGATCTTCTTTTGATTGACCAAGCGCAAAAGGCCCTATATCTGCGTCAGTCTATTGATAACCGAAAACTGCTCATTGCACGTGATGTCTTGTTATATGGTAAGACCACGTTTGCTTCTGCTGATTTCCCAAAATATGAAGTGGACTACCGTCGTAACCCTGCTTGTAATTTCTCTCCATTAATCAAATGGGGGCAATCAGGCGCAAAAGTCCTAGATGACATGCAGGCGATGATTGATCTATCAATTGAACATGGTGGTTCATCGCCAAATATGATTTTGACGAGTTCAAAAGTCTTTAATGCAATGAAACAAGATGCAGAGTTTGTGGCTAAGTTCGTAGCTCCATATGCAGGTATTAGTGTCCCATTAACACCGACTTTTGATCATAAAGATAAAGCTCAATTCCGTGGTGTGGTGGACAATATTGAAATCTGGACCTATGACGTTCAGCACAATATGGATGGTGCAGCAGGTCGCTTCATTCCAGAAGACTTCTTTGGCTTGATTAATGATGCTAATGGTTGGATCGCGCACTGTGCTATTCAAAACCTAGAGGCATTTGGGCAAGCTCTGGAATTCTTCTTAACCCAAGATCAGAAAAAGAACCCGTCTAGCATTGAGTTGTTAGCCGAATCATCACCACTCGCAATCCCTAACAACAAGAACGGTCTTGTTGGTGGTCGTGGGTTTGTTTAAGGAATAAAGCATGCCAAAGTACATTGCAAAACAGTCCCTCGGTCATTATCGACCAGGACAAGAAGTCAAAGGGCTTGAAGAAAAACATCTTCAGGCCCTTTTAGTATCTGGAGCTATTGAAGAAGAAAAAGCTCCAGAACAACCTAAGGCTGATGGTACTGCTGCTCAGCTTGCAAGCCTTGCTGCAGAAGTGGCAGAGCTGAAGGCAAATGAGGAAATCCTTATTGAGGGTAAGGATAAAGCCGATGCAGAAGTGGCAGAACTTCAAAAGAAAGTTGAAGGCTTGGAAAAATCACTAGTCACATCTGAAACGGCCTTAAAGAAAGCCACTAGCGAAGCTAAGAAAGCACCGCCAGCAGATAAATAAGGTGATCTATGTACGCGACTGAAGCTGATTTAAAAACACGGTTTGGTGCGCAGGTGATTGAAGAGCTTAAGTTGGGGCGTGAAGGTGGGGCAGATCCTGTCGATGTTGTGCAAGTCGCATTGCAAGATGCTGAGGAAGAAATTAACGGTTACATCGGTAGCCGTTATTCTTTACCACTTGCAAGCGTACCCTCCAACTTAAAACGTATAGCGTGTGATATCGCACGTTATCGTCTTTACACTGAAGATCCTCTGGAGCATATCACCAAGCTTTATGACGATGCGATTGCTTTCTTAAAACGTGTCCAGGACAAGAAAGCGGATCTGCAAATCATCGATGTGCAGAGTAAAGAAATTATCGACGACACACCCAAAAACAAACCATCTACAGCACCTATAGGCACGACTTATACAGGTGGTGTCTTTGGTGACGATGTCCTTGGAAAAATGCCGAGCATTAAGTGAGGTGACGTATGCCAGGAGCATTAATTGAAATCCGTGCCGATGGTGACTCAGCGATCTCAAAAGCTCTAAGTTTGTATGCTGATGTTGAAAAGCGTCAATTCAGACTTTATGAGCGCATGGGTGCAGCCTTGGTGGAAAATATTCGCGATCGCTGGTCTCGCGGAGAGGGCTTATACGGCAAGTGGCCATTATCCGTCAGAGTGATGCGTCAAGGCGGTACAACACTTCGTGATACCTCTCGCCTGATGAACTCAATTACCTACAACACTATCAGCAATGGTTTTGAGGTTGGTACAGACGTTGAGTATGGCGCGATCCATCATTTTGGCGGTGAGATCAAACATGAAGCTCGCCAAAGCACGGTTTACTTCCGACAGAACCAAAAGACCGGTGTCGTCGGTAATCGATTTGTTCGTCAAACACGATCTAACTTTGCTCAAGACGTGACCGTTGGTGCTTATACAGTGAAAATGCCTGCACGTGCTTGGCTGGGTTTAACGTCGGATGACGAGCAGGATTTATTAAACATTGTTGAGGATGTCGTGCTAGATGAGTGATGAAAATCTATATGCCGTGCGAGATGAGATAGTAGCGCGCCTCGAGCAGTTCATGGATGAATGGGGTGTAAAGAAGATCTATACCCCTAAAAATCTAGGTGTGACGACTGAACTGTCCCAAATCACCCCTAACATTCAAGTGAACTTCCGTCGTACCAAAAGTGCGGGAGTGGTAAGCAAGGGCGATGCGCTAAAGCTGAAAGTGGTCTGGGAAGTAACAGCGTGTTGTAAGCATGCCGCATCACAAGTGACAGATGGTTCTAGAGCATTTGATATGGCTGGTGATCTAACCATTAAGATCATCAAAAAATTGAGTGGCTGGGAACCTGAATCCAGTGCTGAACCACTGATCTATATAAATACCGAAGAAGACATTTCTAAAAGCTGTGTCTACTCAACAGTGGTTCTAGAGTCTGAGCAATTTATTCAAACCGAACCTGATTAAGGAACCTTATGAAAACGCAATACAAAGCCCTAAAGCCAATTGGCCCATGGGTGAAAGGTCAAATTGTGGGTGATTTACCCCAAGAAAAAATTAAACAGCTTTTAGATGATGGCGTGATTGAAGCAATCAAGCCTGAGGTAAAAGCAGAAGCTAAACCAAAAACAAAAGAGGTGCCTGCGAATGGCTAAGAAGTACATTTCATTACGCGGTAAGTTCTCTCTTGCTCCAATTGTTGAAGGTGTTGTGGGAGCTATGCGAGAGCTGGGAAACATTCCTGACTTTACGCTCGAAATCACTGCTGACAAAATCGAGCACACCGAGTCAATGTCAGGTGATGATACGACCGATTTGGTGTTATACAACACCACGGCAGTTTCATTCAGTGGCACACTTGAACAAATTGATGCAGATAACCTGGCATATATCCTGTCGGGTAAAAATGTAGCTGTAGCAACTAGAGCTGTAACTGACTATGATTTAGGTTCGGTCACGAAAGGGCAAAAGATCAAATTAGATGGTTTTAATTTGACTTTACCTACAGTGACCGATGGAGCATCAACACCAGTTCCTATTGAATCAACGAAATACAAGCTAGATGCGATTTATGGAACTATCGAGTTTCTTGATGATTTGCCAAAAGTTGTGATTGGCTATACCACTGGCGCAGTGACACACACTACGATTGCATCTAATTTCGGTGCTGAATATGCATTGTTCTTTGAGGGCATTGATAAGATCAGCAAAGACAAAGTGTTCTTAGCTCTGCATCGAACAGTGAAGACACCTGATTCAAGCTTTGGCCTGATTCATGAAGAATTTGGCTCATACGAAATCAGCGGTGATGCCTTGGGTGATCTGACCAAAGATAAAGATGGTGCACTTGGCTTATACGGCTATTACACCCAAATTCCAAAAGCAACATAAACACATACAGGCACTTAAATAGGATGCATTAGGCATCTTTTTTTGTGCCCATAAAAAGCAAAAGCCCAGCGACTGCAATCGTTGGGCTTTTTATTTCCACCCGCCAGTTAAAAGCAAGGGAAAAAAACTTGTGATTGAAATTATAGCAGTAGTTTTACAAAAAGTAGAGGTTGTAATGGAAAAACATGGTTATTGGAAAGTAACAGGTGCCATTTTGATGGGTATTTTCATCTGGCAACTCTCAAACATTATTAATGCATTTGTGGCTTTAGCTAAGGTATTTCAATGAATGATTTTTTTATTGCCTCAAGTCGATCTATTAAGGTTGGTGAGCTATTGGTGCACCAGCTGCAGATGCACAACTTTGATGAGTGGTCAGGTGCGGCGCAGGTCATTAAAGACTTTTTGAATAATCATCCAGATGAAACCACACAAAAGATCTTTGATGCTCATCCATTTGAATCGACGCAATTGATTGCCCACTGTTTGCAACACAGTATTGAACAAGTCATCGATCTATTCAAGAAAGATGGTGCGCTCAATATTTTGTTATTGGATGCTGTGATCAAAGTGAATGACGCATTCTTTACCGAGCCAAAACCAAAACACCGGGACGATGTGGATCCACGTAAAAAGAGCAGTTGGTTTGATGTATTTCAGCTTCTCGTATCGAATGGCCACTCACATGAAAGCATCATGCAAATGAGCTATGGTTCATTCCGACACTACCTTAAAGCAGCTCAAAAAGCCGAGCGTATGAAGATGCGTAATTTGGCAATCGCAACCCGGGCGCAGAATGCTATCAATAAGAAGTTCAATGAATTCATTAAGAGTCTTGAGAAAGAACAGTAATTTTCACATTGTGATGTGAATTTGAGCACGTTATGATTTAGCTGTTAAATATAAATAACTGGGTAAATTCATGAAAAAATTATTAATTACAGCTGCTTTGATGTCTGTTTTTACATTAGCAAATGCAAATTTGGCTGGGGCAAGCATTAACGGTAAGCAAGTTCGCAAAGGCCAAAGCTATGGCGAAGTGGTTGCAGCTGCAGGTCAGCCAACATCACATTATGACTACGTTAAAAACGTAGGTGGTAAAGACGTTTCAGTCCGTGAACTTAGCTATGTTGATGGCAGCAAAACTTTCACTGTCGTAATTGAAGATGGCAAAGTTACTACGATCCGTAGCGTAAAGTGAGGTTGCTGGTGAAAAGAACACATAAGCTTGCAATTGCTTTCGTCGTTTTATTAATAATTTTGATTAAGTTTGGATTGGGTGGAAACCAAGATCATATCGAGAGTAACCAATCTTTAACTGAAGACAAGGTTCAAGTTACCAATCAAAAGAGAATTAGCCCTGCTGATAAAATTGATTTGCATGCCTATAGTGAATACACAAAAGAAAGCTTTCCTAAACTTTATGAAGTTGTTGGAGATGATGGATTGAAGAAACTATTTCAGCATGACATGGAGTCAGCATACAAAGTGGCAGAAAGAAGTGATTGTGATAGGGTTATTTATTCCGCATATTCTGAAAAATCAAATTATCCATCAAAGATAATTTCATTTGTACGCTGTCAAAATGGCAATATTTTCGATGTTTCAAATGAGAATGTTGAAAAAAGATAAAGCACATAAGGGGCTTATTTAATAGCAAAGTTTAACCACCGTGAGGTGGTTTTTTTACGTCTGTAATTCGAGGTCTGCATGTCTGGAAAAAATTTAACATTCAAATTAATCATGGATGGAGATAGCAAAGGGTTAGTCGCCGCTGCTAAGCAATCTGAGAGTGTAACAAAAAAAGTTTTTGAAACGATTAAAGCTAATGCAGATCAACTGAAGCAGACTAGTGTAGATACAGCAAAAACCCTTGAAAATATTGTTCCAGAGAAAAGCAAAGATTTGGCGGATGGTCTTTCAAAGTCTTTAATCGGTGCAACTCAAATTATTCGCGATGCTGGAAATAATGCCAAAAGTGCTGCAAGTAACTTTACTGATTTCGGTAATAAGTCTGTAAAAGCTTTGGCATTCTTAAAATCAGACTTAGAAAAAGCAAAGATTAGACTTGAGGCTTTTTCAAAAACCAAAGTAACACCTGTAGATATTGAAATTGCGCAGAAACAAGTTGATCAACTCGAAAATGAAGTTCAACAAGCTAAAAGTGCATTTATTGATTTTCACACTGAAGTGGGTAAGGCAAATTCAAGTTTAAATAGTACAGAAACCGCGGCAAAAGCAGCGCAAAGTGGATTAAACAGCGCAAAGTTTGCTGCAAATGCTCTTGCCGGAGCTATGGCTGCACTAGGTGTAGGGCTTGGAATTCAAGAGTTAAGCCAAGTTGCGGACGCTTATACTAACCTCTCTGCAAGAATCAATATTGCGACCAAGGATGGTGGTGACTTTAAGTCTGCAATGGCTGGTGTACACCAAGTTGCTTTGATGACGAACTCCAGTCTTGATGCTACGGGCAGTTTGTTTACTCGTTTAAATGCTGTTGGGAAAGACATGGGGATGACCCAACAACAAGCATTAGATTTAACCAAAACTGTTACTCAAGCCATTCAGATTGGTGGAGGATCAGCCCAAGCAAGTGAAGCCGCAATACAGCAATTCATTCAAGCAATGCAAGGTGGTGTTCTTCGGGGTGAAGAGTTTAACTCAATCATGGAGAATGGCTTTGGTGTTGCAGAGGCCTTAGCAAGAGGCTTAAGTGTTACTACTGGCGAACTACGTAAGATGGCTGAAAATGGGGAGCTTTCAGCTGAGCGAGTGGTAAAAGCTTTGCAAGGCCAAGCAAGTGAAGTTCAAAAGACTTACGATCAATTTCCAACAACTATTGCCAATGCGTTGCAGCGTATATCCACTAGCTGGGAGATTGTTATTGGTAAGATGGATCAGTCTAATGGTGCGAGTGCAACTGTCGCTGATTGGTTGGTTACCATTGCAGACAACATGGTTGTTGTAGAGACCTTATTGAATGATATTGGTAAAGGTTTTATTTGGGTTGGGTATCAACTTAAAAAGGTTGATCCAGCCACAATTGAAGCGTTAAAAACAGCACTTATTAGCGCATATGAAACACTCAAAAATGCAGTAACAACTTTGGGTAATGGCATTGAGGCAACAATAGATCAACTTGATTTAATTCTTGGGAGTGTCTTTCAGTTTAATAGCGGTATAGATGAAGCGACGGATAAAACTAATGGATTTACTAAATTTCTACAGGCACTCAATGTAGCATTGGGTTTTCTAAGTGATGGATTTAGCGCTATTGCAATAGTTGCTAACTTATTCACTGGTGTGATTTATGATGTGGCTGCCGCATGGGCAAATTTAAAGTCAAAATTCACATGGGGTGATGTTAAGCAGCAAGCCATTGCTGATATGGATGCAATGGCGACCAAGGCACAGGAGTACTACAAGAAAGCCTCAGATGGCGCATTAGAATTTAAATCTAAAGGTGTGCAAGCTCTTGATGAAATTGGTAAAACTCAAGAGCAAAAGAACGCGGAAAGTTTAGCCCAATCCAAAGCAACCTTGGACCAAATGCTTTCTAATCAGCAGTCCGAGTTGAATGGCAAGAAAGTCACCGAGGATGAGAAGTTAAAGGCAGTTATGGCTTATGCTGAAGCTGCTATTGCTGCGAATAAAGGCGTCATGGATGGCATGATGCAGGCTGATCTAATAGCGAAAGGCTATATGGTTACCATGGATCAAGCTGGAAAAGTTTCAGTACAAGCATTCAACCAAGCCACTGATAGTGTGAATAATACTGGTAAAGCACTCGTACAAGCACGTAAAGGTGCTGAGGCTTTGGGAGTTGATCTTGATATTGCCCTCAACCGTGTTTCTGAAAAATTTGCTGCTAACCAAAATCACTTGACCAATTACGCTAATGGCCTTGATGAGCTGGGCTTAAAGGGAGAGCAAGCTGCTAATGCATTGTATATGGGGTGGGAGAAATGGTTAGCATCAGCAAAGTCTGAAGTTGAGATAGAGGGTGCAAAGGCAAAACTTCTATCGTTTGGTGAGCAAGGAAAATTATCGACATCACAAGTTGAGATGGGAATGCAGGCTGTAAAACGCGCCGTGCAAGAAATTCCCGATAGCCTATCACCAGTCGAAGCAGCTTTTGAGCGGTTAGGTATTAAAACCAAAGAGCAACTTAAACTTGCAGCAGATTTAGCCTTGAATGACTTCAATACCATTTTAAAAAGTGGTGAAGCTACTCAAGATGGTCTGCAACAAGCATATGAGGAAACCATTCGTTTAGCTTATGCCTCGGGAGATGCTCAGGTCATTGCTGCAGCTAACGCCAAGGCCGCTTATTTGGGACTCGAAGTCCAACTCGATGCTACAGGCAAAGCCACAGTCACTAAACTTGGCGAGATCCAGCAAGCAGCAATCGAGACTCAGCGTACTGTGAGCCAAGTCAGCCAATCTACTACACAAGAGCAGCCTGAGATAAGCCCTGAGCAGCAGGCTACCAATGATCACTGGGATGACTTCAAGGCAAAAATGAAAGCGCGTACCGATGAGCTAAACGCTAAATCACAAGCACGTGGTTCAGGTGGTGGTAATGCTTCATTACTATCGAATGGTGGGGATCCTGTTCGGCAGATCCCCACAGCACCTGAGGCTCCACTTATTGCGACTTCATTCGATATACAAGGAATTGAAAACATGCAACCGACTGAGAAGAAAGTGCTTGAATTGCAATCTGGTGGTAAAGCGGCAGAGCTACAAGGTACGCCTGAAGCAGTAGATAGTGTTGAAGAGATGCTTCGTGAATTTGAAATGCTTAAACGGAGTATGTAATGAAGTTAATTCGTAAAACCACAGGAGAAACCATCCAACTAGAGGATGGTTTTTTTTGGTCTGATGAAAACTGGGCTGCAATTGAACAGAGCCAAGAATATGCCATCAGTGGTGCTTTGATTATTCAAGAGGGGCGTAAGCAAGCAGGTCGTCCAATTACATTGCAGCCAGCCAATAAAACTAAAGGTTGGATCAAGTTGCGTGATCTGAATTTGTTGCGCCAGTGGCAAAACCTTCAAGAGCAATTCACGCTTCGGTTTGAATGGCCACATGATCAGCGTGAGTTCAATGTGATTTGGAATCATAAAGATGGTGCACTGGAAAGCTCTACAGTTAAAGGCACCCCAGCAACATCACTTGATACTTATTTTAACGTCACCATGCGTTTTACAGAGGTAAGCGATGACAATTGAAACCCATAATTTAAAGCTCCTTGAGTCAGAACGTATTCGTACAGATGCCGATGATGGTGGGGGCAAATACTCAGGCCGTGAAATTGTCGACGGTGAAAGTAATAACCTGTTCAATGATATTTCTGAGATGGACCGCACCACGGGTCGTACATCTATTCAAAAGATTTATGCTGCTGTGGATACAGCGGATACCGATGCCTTAATGGGTGCGACGGTATTCATCTCGCAGAATGCCCAAGATCCCAATGTCTCCGCCGTGTTATTTAGCACGGATAGCTGGACGGATGAACGTAAAGAAGCGCAGAACCGCATTGAAAACTATAATGCCAAAGGCGCGCAGATTGCTGGCACACCGTTAGACACCCATTGGAAAGGCATGAAGTCTCTGCAGGTAGCGATGTTTCCCCAGGAAGCGGAAAGCGCTATTGGTACATCAATTGTGTTGATCTCGAATGAGGGCAAAACCTTAGAAATTGAGCAATACCTACGGATCACTGAAGTATCGACCCGCACGGCTTATGTGATGGTCGACGGCAAACAGGTGGAATATAAGATTGCGACCTATGGCCTCAGTGATGCATTGAAAGCTGATTTTGTGGGGCTATCTGCGAAGCAATGGTATAGCGGTGAAAAGAGCACCACGATTATCCGTGACACCATTGTGGCGGATACAGGTAAGTATTATTCCAGTGCGAATCTTAAAGAAGCTGCACAAGTGGGTGACTATTCTGTGGTTGCCGAGGATGTGTATACGCAGTTGGTACCCTCGGCACAGACAGAAACCCCGATGGTAAATATCAATGCTGCAGGTGATTCTGTAACTTTGGTGAAAGCCAAGAATGGTGTGCTAAGCAAGACTTTCAATAATGTCGCCATTAATACTGTGTCGAGCCTGTATCTCGGCTCATCGGTCATGCCGAAATCGGTGGAGTTCACATTATTTGGTTCAGCGATTAGCGACGTCGGCGGTGAGCTTAAAAATGCCGCTGGTACATCCATTGGTACCATCAACTATCAAAACGGTTCGATTGCGTGGAATGCAAGCGCAGGGACAGGTACAACCAACCTCACGATTAACTTTATGCCTGCAGCAGCCGTAACAGCACCTGTTGAATCTGAGCTGATCTATGTCAATCAGGAGAACATCGGTTTTAACTGGATACGTAATTTGGTCCCTCTGCCATCACCGGGCAGTTTGCAAGTCTCATACTTGGTTCAGAATCAGGTCTACACGCTTCGAGACAATGGTGCAGGGCAATTACGCGGTGCTGATTCATCGTTTGGTTCAGGCAGTATTGATTACGACACGGGTACCATGGCACTCACCACGGGTGAACTCGCTGATGTCGGTAGTGCAATTCTGATGACGTGGAGCAATATGATCACGGCTCAGGAGCGTTCAGGATTAACCATTAATAAAGCCTATATCGAGATCCCTGTAAACGACTCGATTGTGGCAGGGACTTTAACCGTTGACTGGTTATTGAATGGGGTCACCAAGACAGCAACTGACAATGGCCAAGGGCAATTTACTGGAGATGCCACAGGGACCATTGATTATGCGGATGGTGTGGCCAAACTGATGCCGACTTTGTTGCCCAATGGCGGTACCACGTTTAATGTCTCAGGTCAGAAAGGCACTAAATCAGCAATTCAAGTGACTGCGGTACCCACGGACGGAAGCATTTTGATTGAATTAGACAATGGCTCTGCGGCATTGATTCCTAAGTCTGTGAAAGTCCGTGTACCCGTCAAATACATGAACTACATGGGCGAGGTTGAGCTACGGGATCTGCCGATTGATGCCACCACAGGGCGTTTAATCAATGGTGCAGGTCAGCAACAAGGTACTATCAATTATGCGTCTCGTAGCATGAGTATCACCCCAAGCACCACACTTGAAGCGATTGAGCGCGAGAAGATTATGCAGCCGTTTTATGGCAAATATAATACCTCTCAAGAAGCGATTGCTGCAGGCATGCTAGGGATGACCATTAAGTATGAAAATACCAGTGAGACGCATACTCTAAGCCTGAATGAAGTAGTAACTGCAGTGACGGTGAGTGTCTCGTATCGTGATAGTTCTGCGGCTCAATCCTGGTTGGATACCATCATTGGTTCTGTGATAAAAACGGATTTAACAGAGGGCTTTGCTGAGCAGATTCTTGCAGGTTCGGTTCGCTTTACCTTAGCCAGCTCAACCTATGTCGATAAACTCGGATCGCTTTACCGTAATCCATCAGTGACCACGGGTGCGGGAACGGTAGCGGGTCAGATTCACTACGGGAATGGGGCAGTAGAGCTATCTGCATGGGATGTGGGTGGGGCAAATAATCCAACCTTAGAGACCTTGGTGACTCAACTGGAAAGTGTGCAAACCAACCAAGTCTCATACCGTGCACCGATGATTCCGATTCGGGCGCAGTCCTTAACATTGTCTGCCACCAAGGTGGAAGGTGGAGTGTTGAATATCACCCCTGATGGCTCGGGTACCATTGATACTGCAGAGTGCGATGGTTTCTTTAACTTTGACCAAGGCTATGGTCAGTTTGTTTTTCGGCAAAAGATTGAGGTGACTGCTACCAACCGTGCTGAAATTATGGCGCAGGATTGGTATGTAGCAGAGCTGGAATATAGCAAGGATGGTAAGCAGTGGATTCATAAGCCCATTATGGTCCTGCCTGAAACCATCAAATACAGCGCAGTCGGTTATAGCTATATCCCAATTGATGCTGAGTTATTGGGTTTATCTGCAGTACGGCTACCGATTGATGGTCGAGTCCCGATTTTCCGATCAGGTGAGATTGGGATTGTCAGTGCGAGTAAGTCGCAGGAATTACCTGATTATATTGCTGGCCAAATCTACCCATTGAATGATGCACGGATCTCCTGGTGTGAACTTGAAGATGCCGACGGCATTAAAATTCCATTTGATCTGTACACAGTGGACTATGACTACGGAAAAGTGACTTTAAACGGTGATTTTGCCTTAGGTAATCTCACTGGACCACTGACTGCTAAGTATCGCTACCAAGATATGGGTTTAGTGCGTGATGTCAAAATCAATGGCCAAGTGACTTTTACCAAGCCTCTGACGCACAACTATGATCCAGCGCATACCATCATCGGTTCTGCACTGGTGATTGGTGACATGCAAGCGCGTTATACCCGTAAGTTTGTACAGTCGACGTGGGACAATTTGTGGAAAGATGAGGCGGTGGGTGCAGCCATCTCAGCGAATTACAACGATACCCTGTACCCGATTGCTGTCACCAATCAGGGCAATATTCAGGAGCGTTGGGCGATTGTCTTTACTTCTAATGATGCATTCCGAATCATTGGTGAAAGCTCTGGTCAGATCGGAACGGGAGTGCGTACTGAAGATTGTTCCCCAATCAATCCAGTCACCAATGCACCTTATTTCACCATCAAAAAGGAAGGTTGGGGTAGTGGATGGGCAAGCGGCAACGTACTGCGCTTTAACACCATTGCAGCCAATCATCCGATTTGGGTGATTCGTACCGTGAAGCAGTCTGAACCTACGGTGTTGTCTGACTCATTCCAAATCATGCTGCGCGGTGACATTGACCGGGCGGCTTAACTTTAAATTCAAATATGACCGCTGCGGCGGTCTTTTTTATGGGTAAAACATAATGGCAATGAAGCAAACACAAACAAAGATGTTTGATTTCGCAGATGTAGGCTTGGATTTCTGTGCTGGTTCAAAAACATTATTTCCTGATCGTTTTAAAAAAATGCTGTCACAAGGCTATAACGAACAGACTGTTGCTAGTGTTTCAGTAACAGGCGATCAAGTGACATTGAACTATGGAGTGGCACATGGTTACGCTGCAGATCGGGTGCTTAAGATTAATTCAGGAGCATTGGCGGCAATCAATGGAGGTGAGTTTTGGATTGATTCAGTCACAGCAACCTCAGTCACCATGACTATTGATGCTGCACCAATTTCACTTTCAGGTGGTTTTGTGACTAAGATTGCATCCCTTGGGTGGGAAATAGTTTATGAAGCAGGACTTATACAGATCTTTAAATTTAAGAATTTGAATGAGGAAGATTTATATTTACGGATTGCTCATCAAGCCCTTAGCGGCCACAGGAACACCATGATGCCTTGTGTGGGTAAAACAGTAGACTTGGATTTGGGTGTTATTACTGACCAAAATGCTTATGTGAATGGTCGTTCTGGTAACAACGCGGGACAAGCTTTACCGAAGTGGGATTTCACTGCAATGTGGACTGGTAATTATAATAATTATACATATTCCCAAGGGTATAGCATTCTAGGAAATGCCATTGTAGTGGGTAGCCGCTATCATTTTCTAGCCTTGATCAATACCGAAGGGAATTTAAACAGCGGTTTAATCAATGGCATTGTGCCAGCAGCAACGATTAATTATTCAAATTTAAACTATCCTATTTTGTTCTTGTATGACTCAAGTGCTTCAGACAAGGATAATAGAAGTATTGATTATTCATCGATTAGAAAAGGGGTAATAGGAAATATCCTTTGCAATTTTGTGCCATCGAACTCTACAGCAGTTTTAACCCCGCTTGCACCCCAAGCGGCAAGCTCATATTTACCAAGTACCATCAGTGGATTTAATACCACAACGACTGAACTTCTGCCGATTTATGAAGAGAGTACAAAGCAGTTTTTAGGATATGCAGCAGGTGGGATTTATATCGCCAAATATGGTGCATCTAATACCCCGCCACGGACTAAAATAACATCTCCCTCAAAGACCATGGATGTTGATTTAAATAACTTGGTTTATCTGCATACCGCTGGTGGACCGAATAGTACATCTGTGACGTTTTATGCTGTTCCAATCGAGGAGATTAAAATTGTCACTTAAGCTCATTCGAGTGTTCTTTGGAAATTATATTGCCGATGATCAAAAGCTTATTGATATGCATTATGTCAATTTAAGACTTCCTCGTTTACTGATCACAGTCACCAATCCTGATCAGGGGTATGGTCAAATCAAAGGCACGATCAAGAAATTGGGACAGAATTACTCGTCTGTTCCGGTGTGTTGTTTTAAAAGAAGTAATCGACAATTGCTTTGGGAAACTACATCAAGACCTGATGGTACATATGCATTTAGAAATATTGCTGTAGGGCTTGAATGCTTTGTTGTGGCCCTTGATCCCAATGGACAATATAACGCAGTCATCTCAGACAAACTGGTGGCCAAATGATTCAACCCTCTTTAAAAGCCAGTCTTGTGCAACTCCAAGCACTGGCCACATATCTCGATCAAGGAAGCTCAAACGCTTCCTTTATTTTTTATGATGATGCAAAACCAGCTTCAGTCACAGTTTCTGCGAATAATGCTGCTAAGTTGGTGATCCTGACTTTACCTAAACCGTGTTTAAAGACGATGCATGCTGACCGCATTGAGCTCAATCAAACTGATGCAGCAACGGTAACGAAAGCGGGCGTTGCAACTTGGGCGCGATTGCTGAATGGCGCAGGTGAACCTGTTGCAGACTTTACCGTGGGTACGGATATAGAGCTAGCCAATCCTGAACTGGTCTTAGGCAGCACCTTAATGATGAACTCATTGATCCTCAAACCATCTACATAAAAGAGGTGGACATGTGGCGAACTATATTCCACCAGATGCACATCATGTAAATCTTAATTTTAAAGACATTGCGACAGGCTCTACTGATCTTAACTTTGGTGCAGATGAACAAAATCTCGCATCACTTGAAGCCACTTTTGATACTTCCTTTTTGGCTTTGTTTCAGGCCCAAAGTTTCGACTTTAATGTGCTTGATGCTGAGATCAATGTTTCATTTCAAGCGGAATTTCAAGCTGTATCAGGGCAAACAGCAACACTTGAAGCAACCATCAATACAGGTTTTATCCCTGAACTGAACGTGGTGGGAATTAATGCGTATTGCTCCCTCGATGCAGTGATCAATACATCATTCAATCCCGCCTTTGCAGCCTTGTTCGATATTAATCATCAGCTCGGTGTTGAGCTGATATTCAGTGCTGTATTTGAGCGTGCAATCACACAGCTTGGATCAACTGAAATACCATGGGCGAAACCAGTCTTAAGGGTGTCAAATGACACCTTTTTTTACGACCTTGGATTGGTGGTGAACCATGGCAATGACATTGGCTTTCAGCGGGGACGGACTTTATCTGAATCCATTCACGCGGTGTTTGACCAGGGCGCGAAGCTCAGTCGCAACCAAAGTGTGCGCTGGCAAGAAAACCTGAAGATTCGGATTGCGCGTGACTTGTATTTTGATGAATCGATCAAGCTGCGATTGAATCGTGAATTGACTCATCAGGAGATGATCCGAAAGCGGCGCAATATCTCGTTTTCACATCAGGTCGCGCATGTGTTTGAAAAGCATTTTAGCTTTGATTGGGATAGAGGCTTAGAGCTGGTCACACAGGACGAAATTCCTTGGGATAAAGCCAAGTCTATCCATTATCGCAAGCATCCCGTTCAACCGTGGCCAGAGCCTGAGATTCCTCAATACGAAGGGACGGGCGATCTTGAGTTTGTATGCCTGTGTCATGAGGTGGATTCACATGATGTTGCTCTCAACTTCGGTGCGGATGATTGCATACCTGGCATACCAAATCGTAATTGGTGGTATATATTGAATAGTTTATCTGTGACGCGCCTAGATAATGGCGTATCAATTGAAGTCTATGACGGGAATTACAGTACCGATCGCAGTTGCTGGTGTTGGTCCTATACTTTGACCGTACCAGCATCCCAGATTGGCAAACTTGAACCGATCAATGGCCAACCTGTGATTTTAAAAATTACAGTGAATGGTACCGAGCATCAAATGTTGCTTGAGAACCGACGACGTTCTCGTAAATTTGCCCAAGACACCTATACCTTGATTGGTCGCAGTCAAACAGCACTGCTTGCTGCACCGACAGCGCCTTTACGCTCATTCTTACAAGAAAATGAGCGAACCTCCGTCCAGTTATGCCAAGCGGAACTGGATCGCGTATTTAGCGATACAGCACTGAATTGGCAGTTGATCGATGCGTTGGGCTGGATTGTTGAGCGTGAATGCTTAAGTTATTCCAACTTAGCACCAATCGATGCCATCAAGATGGTGGTTGAAAGTGGTGGTGGATTTATTTACAGCGAAAAGGGCAGCAATACACTGACCATTAAACCGCTATATAAAAAGACCTTTTGGGATGTGTTGTCGATTGCTGAATATGATCGCTTATTGCCTGAGTCTGCAGTGGTGAGTCAGTCGACTGATTACCAGATCTATCCAGATTACAACGGCATTACGCTGACCAATGATCGTAAAGCTTTGGTCTCTCAAGTAAAGCGTACTGGTACCAGTGCCGATACCTTACTTCAGCCTGAAAATAATCCATTATTTAACTATGTCAGCATGGGCGCTTATGGAAAGGCCAAACTTGCCAAAGCGGGGATGATTGAAACACACACCTACAGCATGCCGATTTCGCCTGAAGTGGGTGAATGTGTGCCTGGAGAAGTACTGGCATTTAACGCAGAGTGGTGGGGAATTGTAGATAGTGTCAGCGTCTCGTTCAGTCATGCGCTGGTCAATCAAACCGTGAAAGTGGAGCGTGTCAATCGTGAGTAATGCATTACAGCGTTTAATTGATTTGCTTCCTACAGCTGCAGAGTTTGTAGGGACCATTACCAGCGTGGATCATCCGAACTACAAAGTGTTGGTGGTGGGTGGATCGGGATTAAATTTAGTCACCAGTTCAACACGCTACAACTTAGGAGCATCTGTATTTGTGTCTGATGGTGAGATCAAGCGACTCGCGCCATTGGGTGAAGTGATTCAAATCGAAGTTTAAGTTTAAAAAGTATATGGCACCCAAAAGGGTGCTTTTTTATTGTCAAAAATTAGGGGGAAGTAAATGGAACCAGTGTCCACAAGTGGTTTTGCTGCGTTTTTAAAGTTCTACGGTGCAGCAATTATGGTTACTTTAGCAATAGCACTTGTTGCAACGGTTGTCATCATGATGCGCTTGCCACGTTCACCACAAGAGTGGGCGGTGGGTTTGATTTGTACGGTTGTATCTAGTCTGACTGGAGGCGCTTTTATTATCGTGAAATGGGGGCTGCATGAGTGGGTAACGGATATTTGGGGGATGATCGCTTTGGGCGGATTCTTCTTTGTCTGTGGGTTACCGGGTTGGGCTGTTGTGCGGTGGACTTTTAACTTCATCAATAAACAGGAGGGGAAAACCATTATTGAAGTGGTTAAGGAGCTTAAAGAAGCCAGAGAAGATTTAAGAAAGTAACACACCAAATTATATGCCGACTTAGGGCGGTTTTTTAATACTTGAAGGAAAGTGAAATGAAATTAATTGAAAATTGGCAACAGGCTTGGAAACTCAAGTCAGTACAAGTGGGCGCAGCAAGCGCCTTTTTTTATGCCTTGATTTTATTATCAGAGCAGTTTTTAGGTGTGTGGAACGTAATCCCACAAGAACTAAAAAATAAGATTCCTGAAAACATTGCCGAGTGGTTGGGAATGTTTGTAGGCGTGGCTATGGTGCTTGCACGCTTGAAAAAACAGCCTGAAATTCACCCAGTACCACAATTATTAAGCTTTGCCACACTACCCATAAGCTCCATTACATTCGATCAGGCCTTTCAACGATTAATTGGTCATGAAGGTGGTTACAGTGATGACAGCCGTGATCCAGGTAATTGGACAAAGGGCAAGGTTGGAGTCGGGATGCTAAAAGGTACAAAGTTCGGCTTAGCTGCTAACACCTATCCAAACCTTGATATTAAAAACATCACATTAGCCCAAGCCAAAGAAATTTATAAAAAGGACTGGTGGGATAAATTAGGCGGTCATGGTTTGCATTCAGCCATTACTTTTCAACTGTGGGATTTTGCAATTAATGCTGGTAAGAAACGAGCAATCATTGAGTTGCAACAAGTTGCGGGGGTAACTGCTGATGGAGTTATTGGTCCTAAAACAATTACGGCTGTGAATGACTTGGATCTAAATGATG
Source organism: Acinetobacter sp. WCHA55 (assembly GCF_002165305.2). NCBI lineage: Bacteria > Pseudomonadati > Pseudomonadota > Gammaproteobacteria > Moraxellales > Moraxellaceae > Acinetobacter > Acinetobacter sp. WCHA55. The sequence goes on from NZ_CP032286.1 coordinate 1,425,483, forward strand.
TATTGCTCAGTCTTACTGCAGAACGATTGAAGTTTTATACATCACTTTCAACATGGCCAACATACGGAAAGGGTTGGGCAAATCGTGTAGCGGATAATTTGAAATATGCTGCTCAGGATAACTAGTCGCATGTTGCTGTGCATCCTGCTATCAGGTTGCACAGCGAATTCGATTTCGACAAAGGTGAATGTCACTGTTTGCGTGCAGTGTGTTAATTGATAAAGCCATTAGGTGATGAGTAATCCCTATATTTATTTAAGGCGTGGAGCTATCATCATAAAATATAACTATTCTTAATTGGGATTAGTTATTTTAGATAACTCTTTTCTCGGTCTATTAACTTATCAAGATCTCTTTATTGCTGTTAATTGGGTCATTAATTCATCGCCATAAGAAGTTAATGTCCAATATATATTATTGTCCGAAGGTGGATGCTTCTTATTACTTAACGCAATTAATTTTAAAGCTCTAAACTGAACAATTATAAGCCTTAAGTCTTCCAAATATGCTTTCCTGTTAGTCAAGTTTTTTAGCTTGTTATTCTTTGCAAAATCTTCTATTTGTTCATGGCAATATCTGTAAATGCATGATCCAAGAAGAGTTAATAAGTTTTCTTCGCTATTTTCAACAAGCATACTTGGAGATAAAAATTCGAAGATACTATTCCAAGTTATTTCAACGCTGATGATATAGTTTTTTTTGGTTGTATAAGCAGTATCACCAGCTTGATTAGCTTTATAGAGTATATCTAATATTACAACATCCTCCCCTTGTGATAGATTTTCAATACCTTCTGGTTTTAACCTTAAATTTTGAATTGTCGTTTCAAGTTCCTGAACTTTATTTCTTAATACTAAAATTTCTTGAGTTGTATTTTCTGAAGGAATTAAATCAGCACGTACCCACCCAACAGCAGGGTAGGTTTTTATTGTTTTAGAAAGACTTAATGACACAAGTCCTGAAATTTGGTCTAAATTTTTCCAAAATTTAACAAGCCTACCAGTGCATACCTTTTCTCTGAAATTTTCTAATTTTTCTTGTAATTTTGAATCTTTTTCACATTTGATCTGAGGTAAGTTATTGGGGTCACCATGAATTAGTGCAATGACTTTCATTCCTTTTGAAACAGCATAATCATATTCCATTTCAGTGTAGCCAATACCTTCAGGACTTAAAGAGCCATATCTACCCCCAATTAATAAAAGGTAATAGTCACAATCATCAACAACTTTTTTTATGAAGTCCCATTGCTCTTCATCTACAGCTGGGAAGAGCTCCATTCCAGCAGGAATACAATCCATTTCCATGAGAGTCTGAATAATATGTTTACGCTCTTCTTCTAAATCCTTAAAAGTTGAACTCACAAAAACTTGGTATCTTTTATCCATTTGAATCATAACTATTAAAATTCACATTAAAATAACATGCTTAGAATTTATAAGCTATTGATATTGAAAGGGTGGGAGAGGCATGACCTGACTTAGTCAAGGGGTGGTAATCCTCCCATAAATAACCGAAGTTAAAAGTAGAGGTTAAGCAGCCATTAGAGGTGGCTTTCCTTTGTTAGCTTGATGTGGTCTTTCATGGTTGTAATGCCACAACCAGTTTGTTGCATAATCTTGTACTTCATCCAAAGTATCAAATAAATGCTTGCTCAGCCAACTATAACGTATGGTCCGATTATAGCGTTCAATATACGCATTCTGCTGTGGCTTACCCGGTTGAATATATTCAATACGAATACCGTGCTCAGTAGCCCAGCGCACAAATTCGTGACTGATAAATTCGGGACCATTATCGCATCGGATCACTAACGGTTTTTCTCTCCACTCCAGCAATTGATTCAACGTACGAATAACCCTGATTGTGAGCAATGAGAACCCTGCTTCAATGGCTAGGCCTTCGCGGCGGTAATCATCAATCACATTCAATAATCGAAACTTGCGACCATCGGAAAGCTGATCATGCATAAAATCTAATGACCAAACCTGATTTTCTCGGATTGGTTCTTTCAATGGTTCAGGCGCATGCCGATTTAGTCTTCTTCTCGGTTTAATACGCAGATTCAGTGCCAACTCACAGTAAATGCGGTAAACCCGCTTGTGATTCCAGCAGCAACTCTCAACATGCCGTAAATACGAGAAGCACAAACCAAAGCCCCAATCGGAATTTTCCTCAGTGAGTTCAATGAGCTGTTCAGCAATGAGTGCATTGTCATCGCTGAGTTTGGCTTGATAGCGGTAGCAGGTTTCACTAATGCCAAATGCTTTACAAGCCAAACGAATACTAATGGCATGCTGGGCAACTGCCTGTTGTGCCATCTTACGCCGGCAAGATGGCTTTACCACTTTTTTGCCATCGCTTCCTGGATGATTTCGGCCTTTAATCGCTCTTCCGCATACATCTTTTTAAGTCTGGTATTTTCGGCTTCTAGCTCTTTCAGTCGAGCCATTAATGATGTATCCATACCACCATATTTGGCACGCCATTTATAAAAGGTAGCATTACTCATGCCGTGTTCACGGCAAAGGGTCGCTACAGGTGTGCCAGATTCTGCCTGTTTCAAGATGGACATGATCTGACTGTCAGTAAATTTAGATGTTTTCATGCAGAATCTCCTGCTCGTATCTTAAGAGAAAATTCTACTTTTAGATCCTATTATTTTTAGGGGGGATTACCGGGTGTAACTATTATTAAGCTACGCCCCTGTTTATACTTCATTGAAAGTAATATCTAACCACAAATTAATTATGATCAAATGTTGACTATTTTTTATTGCGCAAGGATTCAATTAGATTTTCTATATTTATTATTAGGATGACTGTTAACTTAATTTGTTCTCTTAAAACAATATAGTCATCGATTAAATTAGCTATTTCTGTTATGGCTACGTTTTCACTAGCCCCAGCTAACATATTTTCTATCCACTCTCTATTTTGAGGACTTTGTCTTGCATATTGAATTATATTTTGACGAGTATCTATGAGTTTAGCGTTACTCAAATACTCAACTATCCTTTCTACAACCTCGATATTAAAATTAAAATAACCCAACTTTAAAAGTTGATCTAAGTTGTTGTTTAAAAAGTCAAAAGTATCATAATATACTTCAATTTTACTTTTTGAAATTGAAAACCGTCTTAATGGATTGTTCTTAAATAAATCTTTCAAATCATTTAATTTGAAGTCCATTTTCATTAATGGTGTAGTATCGATAATAGGATTATATTTTTCTATTGGTGTAATTAAGCTAGTTGCAGCATATTTAAAATCATTGAAATTCTGTTCTATCAAAATTGAAATTTTACTAAATTTCTCAATTTCTAAATCCTTTCTTTCCTCCTCTATTTTCCTTCTGTCATCTAATTGAGTTAGTGTGGAAATGATAAAAGCTAGCGAATTTAAAAATAGGCCAGTAAGAACGATGCCAAAAAGTGCAAGACCAGAAGCTAAAATCCTTGTAGCATCGTTGCTTGGAACTATATCGCCATAACCCAGTGTGGTTATCGTGATTAAGCTAAAGTAAAATGCAGTATAGAAGCTTTCTAAGTTAATCCCCTCTAAAGAACTTACAAGCTTGAATATAGGAATACAGTAGATAAGGATGCTTGAAACAAAAATAGCAGCCAAATAAATTAATGCGAAGTATATTGGATTGATTTTAGAGAGTTTGCGTAAAGCTTGTCCCATCATTTCTGAATACATGTTAACCCGGCAGAGTAAAACTTGAAGTGCGACATAAACCACCTAATTAATTTAAAGGGTTTATGGAGTATATAAAATTGTCATACCATCATCTTAACTTTGAAGATCGTACTGCATTAATGCTTGAGTCAAGAAAAGAAGGCTTTTCAGCCAGAAAATTTGCTGAACTCATTAAAAGACATCCTAGTACGATCTATCGTGAGCTTAAAAGAAATAGCATCAATGACGTTTATCAAGCTCGATATGCTTCTGATAACACCTTCGCTAGACGTAGACGTGGTCACAGAAAACTCAAAATCGATTCAATCCTCTGGAAATTTATTGTTGAAGCGATCCGTTGTTTATGGTCTCCTCAGCAAATAGCAAAGCGTTTAAAGACATTTCCTGATTTGGATCAAACAATGAATGTAAGCCATACAACGATTTATTCAACGATACGAGCATTACCCAAGGGTGAGTTGAAAAAAGACTTATTATCCTGTCTACGTCATGAAAATAAAAAGCGAAAAGCTAACGGTGAACCTAAAAAAGATTCTATATTACAGGATATTAAAACTATTCATGAGCGCCCAGCCGAAGTTCAAGAAAGAAAAATACCGGGTCATTGGGAAGCTGATTTAATTAAAGGTAAAGACAATAAAAGTTCGATAGCAACACTTATTGAACGAAATACACGGCTCTGTATCTTGGCAACATTACCTGATGCAAAGGCAGAATCAGTGCGCAAGGCTTTAACTGAAGCTCTGAAATATTTACCTGCAGAACTGCGTAAAACGTTGACCTATGACCGTGGACGTGAGATGTCAGAACATAAAATACTCGAAGAAGATTTAGGCATAGATGTATATTTCTGTGACCCACATTCACCCTGGCAAAAAGGCACATGCGAAAATATGAATGGTTTAATTAGGCAATATTTACCTAAAGGGATTGATTTAAATCAGGCAGATCAGCATTATTTAAATCAAGTTGCCATGTCACTGAATACTCGTCCTAGAAAGGCGTTAGATTGGCTTACACCATTAGAGAAATTTGCTCAGCTTGTTGATTATCATATGGCTTTTGAAACTGTCGCACCTCATGTTTGAATTCGCCCCCCATAAGAATTACTTAAATTAAAGATATATTGCCGATACTAAACTGTAAAACATTGTAATGATTAAAAATTTAATGATTTTAATCGAAATATTAAAATTAATTTATTATTAATTAAACTACAATAGTCAACCCATCTTCCAAATTAAAATAATTCCTTTTTCAAACTTCATTGACTAGCCACGTTTTGGCTAGTCAATGAAGTATCTGTGATTACGGCTCACTTAAAACAAGCTGCTTAACTTTAACCGCTTTCTCAAAGTGATCTAGTTTGTGATGCATAATCCACCACTGAGCAGCTTCCATCAATAGTTCTGGATTATCATTTTTATTCCTGAAGAAAGCGTAAAAGGATAGACCTACATTTTCTCCCTTCTTCTTAATTTTCTCGTTACATCCACGAATAAAAATTTCTTTTAATTCATCTCTCATAATTTGATCCATCTTAATTATTCAATTTCTCTAAAACTTGCATAACTGCAGATAGATTTAATTCACCGTCCCTAACACTGGAATCATTCTAGGTCCAGCCTGTCTAGCCTTGCCAATAATCTCTACCAGCTCATCATAAGTCAGTTCAAACTTATCCTCACTGTCAAAGACGTAAACCATATTCTTGTCTTTGAATTCCTCTGGTGTCGGTGGCACAAAACGCTTAGGGATTAGAATCTGCGTCAATTGTTCATTTGAAAGTTTAAATAAATGCATAGTTTTATCTCACTCTAAAGAGTTCATTCCATTCGGTTAAATAGTTAGGGGATTTACGTTCTTGATTCATTTGCCAGTGTTCTTCTTTTCGCCCGCACAAACCCAACGACAAAGTGTTTTTGCCATACTTGTGGGTGATGTGATCTAAGGCATCTGAGAGCTTGGCTCGTTTAATCTGTAGCGAATAATCAGTAAATAGGTCAGGGGAGAATTTCGCTTTGGGGATGATCTCCATCAGGATGATTCCTGCCTTCTTATACTTAAAGCCGGGTTTGAATACCTCATCAATGGCCTGCATCGCTATGCGGGTAATCTCTAAAACATCATCGGTATGCTCAGGCAATTGCATAATGACGTAAGGTGTGTATTTCTCGGCCTTATCGAAGCGACCAGTCTGAATGAATACTCCAATCATCTTGCATAGGGACATATCATCACGCAGTCTTGAAACAGCTCTTTGCACATATAAACGCACTGAGGACTTGATGTTTTCAATGTCATAGATGGGTTGGCCATAAGATTGGCTGCTGATGATTTGCTTTTTAGCTGGGGCATCACTTTCAATATCGATGCATGAGACCCCATTCAGCTCTCGTACGGTCTTTTCCATGACAATACTGAACTGCTTTTTAATTTCTATAGGATGCGCTTGAACCAAATCCAAAACGGTACGGATATTCATTGCATTGAGCTTTTTACAATTCTGCCGACCAACACCCCAAACCTCACCAACGTCGACTTGGGCAAGCATGGCTTCAGTAGAGCAAGGGTCCATATCGACCAGATTGCACACCCCATTAAAGAACTTATTCTTCTTGGCTAGGTGATTAGCAATTTTGGCTTCAGTCTTTGAGCGGCCAATCCCCACGCAGCAGGGCAAAGTAAGCCACTGCCAAGCGGTCTTACGAATGTCTTGGGCATAGTCGGTTAAATCAAATAAGTGTTCATAACTGGTGAGATCCAAGAAGCATTCATCGACTGAATAAATCTCCTGTTCTCCTGGTGCAACATACATCCCCAGTAAAGTCATAAAGCGACGTGACATGGCACCATATAGGGCAAAATTACTGGAGAACACCTGCACGTCATGCTTCTTAATGATGTCTTGAATCTGGAATACTGGCACACCCATTTTAATACCAATGTCTTTGGCTTCTTGGGAGCGCGCCACGGCACAACCATCATTACTCGAGAGAACAATGACCGGACGATTATTGAGGGATGGATTAAAAATACGTTCACAACTGACGTAGCAGTTATTCACGTCCACTAACGCGAATATACGATTTTCAGCTTTCATTTTTTTATACTTCTTATTTGCTGGTAGAGCGTCTATAAAATTGCTTGAGGTTGAAGGTAACAACCCCTTGGATAGAGATAGATTGGCTGTCTTTAGGAATAATATGCTCGTAAGCTGGGTTTTCAGCTCTTAGCCAAATAGGGGGAAGTTCATAGTCTTCATCCCCAAACATTTCTTTGATTTCTTGTTTTGACATCTTAGCGGTCATCATTAACCGCTTTAACGTTATTTCACGCTCATCGATGAGGGCTAAAACGATATCTCTATGCTGTGCTGTAATGCTCTTATCAACCAGAAAAGGGTCATCTATTTCAAAGCCAGCGTAAAGCATGGACTCACTATCAACCCGTCCCATGAACGTGGAGATTGGATTGAAGATGAGAAAGTCATTTAAGTCGATCGACTTGTCGATGTGATCTTTGGTACCAAAAGCAGGACCCGCAGAAAAACGTTCTAATGCAGACGGAATTTCGAGGTGGGTTTTAATTGAGATTTCTTTAAGATCAAACTTAGAACCTAGCTCATGCTCTTTTTGTATTTTTTGAAAGACAGCATTGACGGTAGGACTAGGAGCACCATCAGGGCCCATAAGTGTTTGAAGGAATGACCAGACGTCATCCGAGAAATAGATCGGTAGTTTCTTTGACATGTTTGACTCCTACGCTACGAGGCGTGTTTGGAACTGAACTCTTTTTTAGGATAGTCTGCGCTGAATTAAATTTCAAATTTAAAAGCTGTGGATAATCAAAGGGCATTCAAATTAAATTAGGTTGAGTACCATTTTCAGATAAGCGGGATTTAGGGAAGGTGATGTACTCATCCTGCATTTCAAAGAAGAACTCATGCGCCTCTTTAAAGCTGCAGTTGAGCCATTCTTCACGGTATTCATCAGGGATTACGATGATCGAACGCTTCTCATCAGTAGGCTTATGAAATTGCTTCATGAAGGGATGTTTATCGGCATTGATAGTGAGCATGCTCATCGATCGGATTTGCTCACCTGCAATTACAGCATTCTCGTAGATGGCTGCAACGGTAAAGGGCATACTATCCTCACGTGCAATGCCATACCAGTGCGATTTCCCATCTATGTATTTTGGCTCAAAGATAGTTTCGACAGGGATTAAACCAAATTGAGACTTATACCAAGCCTCTCTAAAACTTGGTTTCTCGGCGACCGTTTCAGTCCGGGCATTATAGGTGTACTTACCGAAACTCTTTTCTTTTGCCCACTTAGGAATCATCCCAAAATTAACGGATCCCCACTCAACCTTACCCTTATTGGAAAAGATCAAAGGCGAGGGGAAGTTCGGAAATATATCTTCAGGGAACTCCAGTTGATCAGGTTCAGGCAGATCTAACAGAAATGCACGATTCTTTCTGATCGCTTCAAAGTTTGCGCACATATACTTACCACTTTCTTATTTTTAATTTTGATACGTGAATTTTTGAAAATCGTACAAGGGATCATTATATCCAGTTTTTCAATATATATTGTCCCAATCTACAACATGGAATTTAATGTCATACATTTCACCTGCATCACTAAAGTTACAAGTAAGTTTTAATTCAAATCTCTCTGTCTGTTCATATCCCTCAGCATTCAGGAACTTTATCCCAATATCACTAATATTGTACCTTAGCTTATTGATAGAATTTTGATCAAATTGCAGTCTAATAAGTGTAGGTGTATTAGCTGAAATTGGACGTAAAGACATTTCTTTGTACCTATTTAAGGGTTTAAATTTGTTATAGGTATAAAGTGGAATAAAACTATCAAATACAATTAAATTACACTTCATTAAATCTTTATCAGATTCACATTCGAAAGTTAACAAAGTTGTCAATCCAAATTGTTCATCATCAAATGACGTGACAAGAAAATTGGAAAATTTAAATTTTGGTTTAAGGATCTTATTTCGTGCCTGTCGTTCTTCAATTAACATTTGAAGTTGCTTTTCTGCAATTATTAAACTTTTATCTTGCTGTCTGAAATTCAGAACCAACCACAAAAATGCTAAAGGAGAAAAGATTCCAGCAAGTAGACTACCAAAACCACCAAAGTCAATTGTTGATTGTTTGATAAAAACATTGCCAAACAAAAACTGGTCAGGTTTGGCGAAAAAGCAAATAAAAATTAAATAGGCTAAGAATATGACTGTTATGAGGTAGATGGCCCAGCGTATCCAGTCAATTTTCTTCAGTTGTATATTCATAAATTAAGCTTTCTAACTAATTTTAAAATTCGCGTTATCTTTTCATATTTTGCCAAATATTATGAAAAACGTCAGCGCTACTTCATTCAAAGATTTGATGTTTATGGTATCTAATGATCTTTGTCAGGAGAGCTTATTATGGTTACTATCATGAGGTTTTATCTTCAACCTGAAGGTTGTTTAATATTTCTCTTATATTTGAATTGTAGATTCTTGCTGAAAAGTCGCTAAAATTTTTCACTTCAGTACCTGAGTTGTTTATGAACTCCTGCACATTTTTAAACTGTTTTAAGGGTTTGTTTGTAATTCTAGAATGTTCATTAATGTAATATTCTATAACTTTATGAACATTTTCACTTTGCCCAGTCACAGCACCATAAGCACGTTGAGCTTGAAGGTAACTAGAGAAATTAATTTTTACTAAAATTAAGCCATTCACTACCTTTTCCATTTTGGGAAGTAGATCTTGATAGTAAGGAGTACCAGGGGTTATATGATACGTTGCATCTGCGATGCTATCTTCCAATGATTCAATATCAAAAGCACATAAAGTTAAAGAGTGATCAAACTCTGAAAACTTTTTGTATGTTTCTAAAGAGAACTCGTTTCTTACAGACTTATTGTGTTGTACACGCCAATCATTAAAAAGTTTTGAAGCTACATAAGCTGCAGTTAATGTCGCCAAGATTGCTAGAAACGATGCTGTAGAGGATACTGCTTCTTTAAGAGGGTTTGGTGTGTGTTCAAGCCTATAGCCAATCCACGTAGCACCAAGAATTAAAACAAAGAAAATAATAAAAATTGCGCAAATGTTAATTATTCTAACAGGTGTATTCATTATGGCTTAAATCCAAATTATTTATTAATTACAAGGCACTACCTAATTTTTTTTCAATGAAGCACTTCACTACAGCCTCAATTGCCGTATCCCCAACTTGTTCAGCTTCTCGGCTATTTGCACGTGACCCAACATAAAAAGCAGTCCATCTTGAGAAAGAGGGGGATATGCTAATACTTTCTTTTCTATTAGCTTTCCACATAACTCCCAATCGATCGCTGGCACTGATTTTACTTTCATTGCTTTAGCGAGGGCATGAGGAAGTTGGTTAGGGGTTAGATCTGATACTTTCATAATTTATGTGTTCCAGCTATCTACAATGTTTGCCCAATCTTGCATCATCTTTCTACGATCCGCCAAATATTTCGCATGGTTATATGATGCACGGGTCTTATTTGCTTCAGCATGCGCCAGTTGTGTTTCGATCCAGTCAGCATTGTAGCCAAGGCTGTTTAATTCAGTCGATGCTGTAGCCCTGAAGTCATGAGCTGTCACTTGATTTAGGCCAATATAAGTAAGCATTTTATTGAGAGTAGTTCTAGAGATCATGCAGTCTCTTTTCTGTGGAGAAGGGAAGACATATTTTTGGTCATTCGTAAAAGCATATTGTTCGTTCAAGATATTGAGTAATTGATCAGAAATAGGAACGATATGAACTCTATTTTTTTTCATCGTGCGTTCTTGTTTTAGGCGTCTTGAGGCTTTGGGGAATTTGATAATCTTCTCCTCAAAGTCCACAAAACTCCACTCCATTTTTCTTATTTCAACAGTTCTGAGCATAGAGTAGAGCATTGCTAAACACGCATTCTTAACTGTTGTAGAACCTCCATAACTATCAATTTTTTGTCGTAGTGAATTCTTCTCATGCTTTTCAAGTGGTCGAGCATGTTCAACCTCAGGGGTTTCAATGGCCTCCCTTACAGCATATGTGGGATCGTTCTCAGCGCGTAGAGTAACAATGGCATAACGCATAACTAAACCAATGAATCTACGATTACGGTTGGCAGCAGACTCACCAGTGCCATGTTTCCCTTGGCTTAATACACGTTCAACTGTGTTTTTCATAATGGATAGGATATCTGCTGAGGTAACATCCTTTATTGGTTTATTGCCAATGGCTTTATAGACATCCTTATCCATCGAATTATTGAAACGAGCAATATAATCCTCTGATTTATATTTCATCTTCTCTTGAACGTATTCTTGCGCGATTGCTTTAAACGTATTGTTAGTAGCCAGTTCCTTTTCGATTCTATCTTTTTTCTTTTCTTCAACTGGGTTTAAACCCTTAGCAAGTTTGGTTTTTGCTTCGTCTTTAAGCTTGCGAGCATCTTGAAGTGACACTGCCGGGTATTCGCCAAAACTTATGGTTCCTTCTTTTCCATGTAGGACAAACTTGAATCGCCAAATTTTCTTACCAGTTGGGCGTACTTCAATATATAAACGTTCAGCATCAAGTATTCGGTAGGATTTTTCTTGTGGTTTTAAAGTTCTTACTTTTGAATCTGAGAGCATACGGGTAACTTGGTAGTAGAAATACGTTACCCGTGAAGATACCCGTTTTTATTGCGGATTAAAATAGAATGAAAAAGACTAAAATAGACTGTAAGTATTATTATGTATGGCTTTGAATGGATTTTAGTAGATTGTAACGGATTAATACAGACTCATATTATCGACATTATTCAGGATGACGATTTTCATAGTCAATAACTTCTGTAATTACATAAAATAAGAAATATCAAGATTTATTTAATAGAGAAATGTAGTTATTTCTCGTATAAATCTCAAAAACAGCGGAATTCGATTAAGCTATTATGCGATAAGAAGAGTGGAAAGTATTGTCTATCGGCAATTATTTTTTAAATTTGCCAATTATAATAAAAGGGAGCGCCTGCAAAATGGGTTATCAGAAGATCATCGTTCCTGCGGATGGTAGTAAAATTACCGTAAACGCAGATTTATCATTAAATGTTCCAAATCAACCGATTATTCCTTTTATTGAAGGCGATGGTATTGGTGTCGACATTACACCAGCCATGAAAACTGTAGTAGATGCAGCAGTACAAAAAGCATATGGCGGTAAACGCTCGATTGAGTGGATGGAAGTCTACTGTGGTGAAAAAGCCAATAAAATTTATGGCTCTTATATGCCAGAAGAAACTTTTGATGCGCTACGCGAGTTTGTGGTTTCTATTAAAGGGCCTTTAACAACCCCTGTTGGCGGGGGTATCCGTTCTTTGAATGTGGCGTTACGCCAAGAATTAGATTTGTATGTCTGTGTTCGCCCTGTACGTTGGTTTGAAGGGGTACCATCACCTGTTCAGCATCCTGAGCTGACTGACATGGTTATTTTCCGTGAAAATTCAGAAGATATTTATGCAGGAATTGAGTGGAAAGCTGATTCTCCTGAAGCAAAAAAAGTAATTAAGTTTCTCAAAGAAGAAATGGGCGTGACTAAAATCCGCTTTGAAGATAACTGTGGGATAGGGATTAAGCCCGTATCGAAAGAAGGAACGCAGCGCCTTGTCCGTAAAGCTATCCAGTTTGCGATTGATAATCATAAGCCGAGTGTGACCTTGGTTCACAAAGGCAACATCATGAAATATACCGAAGGGGCGTTTAAAGAGTGGGGCTATGAACTTGCGATGGACCGTTTCGGTGGTGAGCTGATTGATGGCGGGCCATGGGTCAAAATTAAGAATCCGAAGAATGGTAAAGACATTATTATAAAAGATGTGATTGCTGATGCATTCTTGCAGCAGATTTTAATGCGTCCTGCGGACTATTCAGTGATTGCGACTCTAAACCTGAATGGTGACTATATTTCAGATGCACTGGCGGCTGAAGTCGGAGGGATTGGTATTGCGCCAGGTGCGAATATTGGTGGGGCGATTTCTGTTTATGAAGCCACGCACGGAACTGCGCCTAAATATGCTGGTCAAGATAAAGTAAACCCGGGTTCTATTATTCTTTCTGCTGAAATGATGCTACGGGATATGGGCTGGATAGAGGCGGCAGATTTAATCATTAAGGGTATTTCAGGAGCAATTGAGGCGAAAACGGTCACTTATGATTTTGAGCGTTTAATGCCGAATGCAACCTTATTACGTTGTTCGGAGTTTGGTGAGGCTATTATTGCGAATATGGAATAAACCTAAAGCTAAAAATGATAGAAACCCGCATTTGTTGCGGGTTCTTTTTTTATAAGTTGAATCTAGCGGTCGAAATATGTTTGCAATGTAAGACTAGGTTAAGGCATTCGTGCTTTAGGTGAGTGAAAGTACAGTCTAACAATTCGATAGTTTGATTTATAAAGGGAAATTAGATTTGTCATTACATTGAAGTACTTTGATACAGCTTATAGCTTGGGTTTTTGAGCCAGTGTTGTATGGTGGTCTTTGTCGAATGTTACGGCAGATGATCAAAGGAGTAGTCTCGTGGCTAATCAACAAAATCAGCAGCAGAACAATCAGCAACAACGTCAACAGCAACCGAACCAACCGCAAGAAAAGCCAGATCAGCAACAACAGCAACAACAGCAACAGCAGCCAAATAAAGGCCAGCAAAAACAACCGAACCAAAACCAACAGAATCCAAATCAGCAACGTTAAAGCTGTCGTGATTTAATGAATTTATTTAAAAACGTAGCACGGAGGAATCGCGCAAAAGGAATTGAACTAACAGGAGGACTCTATGTCGAATAATGTTGTGAAAACATTAAAACAGAAGATCAAAGCTCGTTTAAAAAAGATTTCTAAGCATCAGTCTAAGCTGAAAGCCTTGGAGAAAAAACTGAAGAAACGTAAGTAAATTTACGTCATTTAATTCATCTTTTAACCAAAGCCCTCATATCAAATGAGGGTTTTGTCGTTATTACATATATAAGATATCTTTCAATATATGAAGTATTTAGTATGAATAAGTAATTTTATCTTATTTGTATATCTAAAAATTAGCTGAGTAGTTGAATCATGTCTCGTTTAGTTTTGAGTGGAGCTATTTTAAGTACAAGTCTGCTGATGATTGGATGTCAGCCACCTGCTTCGGGTGAAGCAGCAGGTTTGAGCTACCCCTATTTATATTGGCAGTTATATAAAACGCCTTTAGCAAAAAATTTAAATGTGCCTGTACAAGGTGTAAGCCACAAACAGATACAGGACACTTGGGGGGCTGCACGTGGTCAGGGACGAAAACATCAAGGTATTGATATTTTTGCTAAACGTGGTACGCCTGTGTTAAGCGCCACATCAGGCATCGTCTTGGATGTCGGGATAAATAGTCTAGGTGGACAAGTGGTGTGGGTGATGGGGCCAAATCTAAGCCGTCACTACTATGCGCATTTAGATGCCTATGCGCCTGATATTCAAACGGGTGATTGGGTTGAAGTGGGAGAGGTATTGGGTTATGTCGGAAACACGGGCAATGCTAAGAATACGCCACCACATTTGCACTATGGAATTTATAAGACTGGACTCTGTACACGACAAAAATAGATAACTCATTGAAATAATGTCACAATAATTGTTTTCTAACGACGAATACTATGACACATCTCAATGAGTTATATCTTATCTTAAACAAATCTCTAAAATGGAACAAGTCACATTTAAAGTGCTTTGCGCTCATCATGCTTGTGATTATTTTAAAGCAAACATGTAATCTTTCTTCTGCATCTAAAGCCTTGCCCATCAAGTGTTTACCACAATCATTTTATCGACGTATGCAGCGCTTCTTTGCAGGTCAGTATTTTGATTATCGTCAAATTTCTCAGTTGATTTTCAATATGTTTTCATTCGACCAAGTGCAACTGACTTTAGATAGAACCAATTGGAAATGGGGAAAACGAAATATTAATATCCTGATGCTCGCAATCGTTTATCGTGGAATAGCGATACCTATCCTTTGGACATTGCTTAATAAACGTGGAAATTCAGATACGAAAGAGCGTATTGCTTTGATTCAACGCTTTATAGCCATTTTTGGTAAAGACCGTATTGTGAATGTGTTCGCAGACAGAGAGTTTATCGGTGAGCAGTGGTTTACATGGTTAATTGAACAAGACATCAACTTCTGCATTCGTGTTAAAAAAACTTCATTGTCACCAATCATTTAGGAAAGAATCATAAAATTAGTGATTTATTTCGCCATCTTAAAGTTGGTCAAATTGAATGTCGTAAACGACGGATTTTGGTTGGTCGGGTGAAACTATATATAAGTGCACTACAGTTAGAAAATGGAGAGCTTTTACTCGTCGTTTCTCCTCAGTTTAATGCCAATGCTATTCAGGATTATGCATTACGCTGGGAAATTGAAACCTTATTCAGTTGTCTCAAAGGACGCGGGTTTAATCTTGAAAATACGCGCTTGACAGACCCTAGACGAGTGAAAAAATTGATTGCGGTGTTAGCTATAAGCTTCTGTTGGTGTTACTTAACGGGTGAATGGCAACATAATCAAAAAAAAGCGATAAAAATAAAGAAGCATGGACGACTCTCAATGAGTTTATTTCGCTATGGTTTAGACTATGTTCAAATGGCGATTCAGCGTTTAATTGGTTTTGGGAAAAAAGAAGAGTTTAAGGAAATTTTGGCAATTTTAAGAAAGCAGAATCCTGATAGGATAAGGGTTCTGTGAAATTTGTCGTGTACAGAGAAGACTGGAAAAGGGGCAGTGAATCCTTATCCATATTTAACTTTAAATGCATTGAAATAACCGAGCTTTGATCTGCAACTGTAAAAGTTCAAATGTGTTAAATGTATTGATCTTGATAGCTCATCAATGGAGTTCTTTTTCTTCTTATACCGTTCATTTGTAATATTTAGAGGTGAGTAAAAATATCACCACGTATTTAACAAGGGTCACTCCCTATAATGTAACCTACTAACGCAAGTGGTTGTTCGACTTTCTTTTATATGAAGGCTTAAAAGGCCTCCTTTTTACTGGTTGGATTGGAGGTAGAGGTCGTACGGGTAAAATAAAACAATTGCAGTGTTCCTAAACCGAGGACTCCCGCAGCAAGCATAAACTGAAAGTGATATGACCAACCCAAATGCTGCAAGGTACTAAAACTTAAACCACCAACCAGTTGTACCGTTGCAAAGCTAAGTGTTGCCATACTCCACAGTTTTTTATAGGCCAAGCCATAAAGTTGTAAGATGGTGTAGGAGGTGAGAAAGACCACTGCAGGGTTCAGTAGGCCTGTGAGAAATGAAGACAGGAGCGTAAATACAGGTGAAAAACTCAGAACTGCAATAAAAACTGCCGTAATATAGACACTGTATAAAATCTTTAAAGCCAGAAAGTTGCCAAATTTACGTGCTAAAGCATAAGCTGTCGCAGCACCTAGAGCACTGCCTAGGCCATATAAAATCCAGTTAAAATTGATCCAATATAAATTTAGCGTTAAAACATGGCTTAAATAATCAATCCAAAACAAAGAATGGGGAATATACGCAAAGGCGCTACAGGCATACACAATGAGTAAGCTATAGTAAATTTTATTCACTGTATGAGTTTGGGGCTGGCTCGTAGGAATACTGTGCAGTTGCTTTTGGAAAGGGCGAACCAGTGTCCATAATAACCATGTCAAGACAAATGCAAAGCCACAGAGAATGAACCAGGCGCTGCTGATAGCAATGCGATCTAAATACGGCATAAACAACGTGGCTGCCAATACACCAATCCCGATTCCGCTAAATCCAATCAGATTAATTTTAAAACGATGCTGTAACTCACTGCACTGCGCCACAATACTGGGCGATAGAATCATCAGCAAACCACCGCCGATACCTGAAATGATGCGCCACACCAAATACCAAACTTCATGAAAATGTGAAAATGCACAGGCAAACAGGCTGATTGAACCAAACAGCGCAGCAAAAATGATATAGATCGGCATTTTTGCATTTTGTGGCAGCTTCATCGCCCAGAACGCGCCGATCAGATAGCCCAGTAGATTGGCACTACCGAGTAGGCTGGCGAAATTGTGTGACCATTCATAGGCTTCACGAGTAGACGGCAGTAGAGCGGTATAAGAAAAACGTAAGATGCCAATCCCCAAGCACATGCTCAGGCAGAGAAAGAGACTCAGTTGTACAGTGCTCGAGAACGTCCTGTTCATCATTATTTGATTATTTGTTTAAAAAACACACTTGAACTATAAGATGAAATTTACAATAAAACAATCCAGTGATGTTCGTCTTTAGTCGAGCGGAGTAAAGGCGAAGTCAATTTAATCAGTGTCTTTAAGTGTATTGATATCCACTGCATCACCAATGGTATAAAAATGTCCGCCTGCAACATGATGGATGCTTTTCCATTGCTCTGTGGCTTCATGGTAGTACCAATGCCCATCTCTAAAAACGCGATCATCTGCATAAGCGGCAATGACTTTGCCAATAAATAAGTCATGTTGCTGTTGATTATGCGGTTCAGGAATGAGTTCGCACAGAATCCATGCGCTACAGCCTTCAACCACTGGGGTAGGGCTGTGATTAAACTGAAACAGTTCGACCCCACACTGACGCAACTTTTCAGGAGCATCATATTGACTGATCATGCCCAGTGCATAGACCATTTTTAACTGTTTAAGTGTAGGGACTTGCAGCGCAAATAGACCTGATTTTTCAACGATACTGCGTGTTTTCGTAGATTTATCGAGGACGACCGTTACTTTGGCGGGGCTAAACTCTAGGGCACATGCCCAAGCCGCAGTCATGACATCGGTGCTTTCATCATCTTGACTGGAAACCAGCACGGTTGGTCCGTGGTTGAGTAGCCGATATGCTTTTTCTAAAGGAACGGACAGAATGTGAGGATTAAGCAGAGATTGATTCATGTAAAAGAACACTTTAACAGCCGTTTTAAGTGCTTTATACCACATTCTAAAACTGCCGATTCAGTCTAAATTTGTACATTCAGTGGGGAATGTGGCGCAAAACCGTAAGGCCGTTTCAATTTTGATTTATAATTATGACAGCATCATTTAGGGAAACAATATGAATATCCCCTTAATCGTCAATGTCATCATTTTTATTGCATTGCTTATTTTACTTGGTCGAACCCGTAAAACCGATTGGAGTTTAGCGAAGAAAGTACTGTCAGGTCTCTGTCTTGGTATTGTTTTTGGTCTCGCTTTACATGGGTTTTATGGTACGCATTCGCCTGTACTGCAAGAGTCGGTACAGTGGTTTAATGTGGTCGGTAAAGGCTATGTCAAACTATTACAAATGGTGGTAATGCCTTTGGTGTTTGTTTCCATTCTAGGCGCTGTGATCAAGCTGCACGATGCGGGTTCATTGGGTAAAATTAGTTTTATTAGCATTGGAACCTTGTTATTTACCACCGCGATTGCAGCATTTGTCGGTGTGATGGTGACCAATCTGTTTGGCTTAACTGCGGCAGGTTTGGTACAAGGGACACAAGAAACTGAACGTTTAAATACGATTCAAACTGACTATGTCGGGCAAGTGGCTGATTTGCAAGTGCCTGATTTATTTCTGTCATTTATTCCGAGCAATCCTTTTGCCGAGCTGACAGGGGCACATCCAACCTCCATTATTAGTGTAGTCATTTTTGCAGTGTTTTTAGGCATTGCAGGCTTGAATCTAATGAAAGCGGATGCTGAGAAAGGGCAAAAGCTGTTGTCTGCAATTGACATCTTACAAGCGTGGGTCATGAAGTTGGTGCGTTTGATTATGATGCTCACGCCTTACGGTGTGTTCGCACTTATGACCAATATTGTGGCCAACTCTAAAATGGCGGACATCTTAAACTTAGGTGGCTTCTTGGTTGCGTCTTATATCGGCTTGGCGATTATGTTTATCGTGCACGCCGTGATTTTGGCGCTCACAGGAATGAACCCAATTCAGTTCTTTAAAAAGGTTTGGCCTGTGCTGACCTTTGCGTTTACTAGCCGTTCAAGTGCTGCCAGTATTCCATTAAATATTGAAGCGCAAACACGACGTTTGGGTGTACCTGAGTCAATTGCCAGCTTTTCAGCCTCATTTGGTACGACTATTGGGCAAAATGGCTGTGCGGGGCTGTATCCTGCAATGTTGGCTGTTATGGTCGCACCGACAGTTGGCATTAATCCACTCGATCCACTTTGGATTTTGACTTTGGTTTGTGTCGTGACCTTGAGCTCGATCGGGGTGGCTGGTGTGGGTGGTGGTGCAACATTTGCAGCACTGATTGTCCTGCCAATGTTGGGCTTGCCTGTGACTTTGGTTGCATTGCTCATTTCAATTGAGCCTTTAATTGATATGGGTCGTACAGCTTTGAATGTGAATGGTTCGATGACCGCAGGTGTCGTGACCAGCCAAGTCTTAGGTCAAACAGATAAGCGCATTTTTGAGCAAGACAATGTGGACTTAAAAGAAGTCTAAGCTGAGCAATATATCGCTTATGAACTGAAAAGAAGCCTATCTTAATGATTAGGCTTCTTTTTATTGGGCGTGTATCCATAAATGACGGAAAACTGTATCTACTTTTTTACCCAGATTTTTGCAAAATAAAGCCTCAATTTAGGAGAAAAACGATGAAAATGTATCAAGTCGATGCCTTTACAACTGAATTATTCAAAGGTAATCCTGCAGCTGTGATTGTGCGTGATGAATGGTTAGCAGTAGATTTGATGCAGAATATTGCCTTGGAAAATAACTTGGCAGAAACGGCTTTTGTGAAAGTCATTGATGCTGAAAACTTTGAAATTCGCTGGTTCACTCCTCAGGTTGAAGTGGACTTTTGTGGGCACGCGACTTTAGCCAGTAGTTTCGTCCTGTTTCGGGATTATACCGATGCCAAACGAATCCAGTTTCATGTAAAAGACTTGGGTATTTTTATCATTGATCAAGATGCTGACGGCAAGATTCATATGAATTTTCCAATTCGTGCACCGCAAAAGTTAGAAGACTATCCTGGGGAAATTCATGAGTTGGTCGACTGTGAAATTAAAGAAGTCTATTTAAATCCACAGGCTTATATTTTAGTATGTGAGTCTGAGCAGGCAGTTAAAGATGCCAAGCCAAACTTAGATAAAATTCGTCAAATGGCAGAAAAGCATAAAGTCAGTACTGCGATTACCGCCAAGAACTTGGATGTTACCCTGACTTCAACGTCGCAAGATTATGATTATATCGCGCGTTATTTCGCGCCACATAAAGGCATCAATGAAGACCCAGTGACAGGCTCGATGCATACAGGTCTTGCACCCTTGTGGGCAGAGAAGTTAGGCAAAACCTCATTGCTTGCCTATCAGGCATCGAGCCGTGGAGGATTGCTTTACTGCGATATCCAGTCTGAAACACGGATCCAAATTTCTGGCTATGCCAAGTTATATATGACGGCTGAATTGTACTTAGATTAAGTTGTAATTCTCTTAAAATAAAACTACTGGTGAAAAATAAGCATTGATTAAAATGCTGTTTTTCACCAAATTACTATAAAAAAAATTTCACTTTCCTCTATGATGTTGAGAATCATTCATATTTTGTCGAATTATTTGGAAAAATAATGTTAATGCGTTTTAAAACATTGAGTTTGTCGGTATTGCTACTTGGCTTTGGGGGCACAGTATGGGCACAACCCGTATTGGTAAAATCGGAACAGAAAATTGAAGAATATAAATTAGATAACGGTTTACGCATTATTCTTGCGCCAAACGATAAAGAAAATAAAGTGTATATGAATATGGTCTATTTGACTGGTTCATTGAACGATCCTAAAGGAAAGGGTGGTTTAGCGCATCTATTGGAACACTTAGCGTTCAAGGGAACTAAAAATGTTCCAGGAGACGAGTTTCAGCGCCGTTTAGATCAATACGGTTTAATGAATAATGCCAGTACGGACTATTATTCAACCAAATATATTAATGTGGTTCGTCCTGAACAAAATGCAATTAATGAGCTGATTCATCTTGAAGCTGAGCGTATGGATGGTTTGGTGCTCCAAGAAAAATATGTACCGTCTGAAATTGCGATTGTAAAACGCGAGCGTGAAGTCCGTATGGATCAGCCTTTTTCGGTACTCATGGATCAGATGTGGAAGTCCGCTTATGGTAATCAATATTTAGGGCGTTTGCCGATTGGTGATTTAAACGAGTTACAGTCAATCAAAATGGCTGAACTGAATAAGTTTTATCGTGACTGGTATGCACCGAATAATGCGGTGTTTGTCATTTCAGGGAAGTTTGACCAAGCAGCTGTACTGAAGCAGATTGATGAAAAGTTTAGTGTGATTAAAGCGCGCGCTGTGCCTGCGAAAGTCAAAGTGCCTGTCTTAGATGCCAGCAAGATTAAAGATCGCCAGTTTGTGGTGAAAAAAGGCAGTAACTTCGCCAAATACAATATTTACCTGAATGGTAAAAACGAGAACATTAAGACTGCGTTGGCGGTGTCACCGTATTTATATACCATGCAACCCAGTGGGCATTTGTATCAAAGCATCGTAGAAACGGGAACGGCGACAGCTGTTCAGTCAACCACATGGTTAGACCAAGATTTTAATATGGTGTTTATGGGCGCAGTTTATGCCCCCAACCATGACGTGAAAAAAGTCGAGTCGGCTTTGGTTGCTGGGGTAGAAAAAACACCAAGCTTCAACGAGGTTGAACTCAACCGTGTGAAAAGCATGATTAAAAATGCACAAGAAAGCATGTTCAGTAGTGCAACGGCAGTCGGTGGCATGCTCAGTGACTATGTGGTCTCTGCCAATGGTGATTGGACACAATACTTTAAAGATCAGCAACAGTTACAACAGCTTACCGTTACGCAAGTCAATCAACGCTTAGATGACTTTTTGATCCCAGAGCATCGGATTTCAGGCACTATTTTGCCAACCCCAGAAGATCAAAAAAAAGCACTTGAACAAGCGGCAGCAACCACGCCTACAAAAACTTTAGATCAGCAAGCTGTGGCTGAGGAGCCATTGAAAGATGCAAGTGTGTATAAAGCTGAAGTGGCTGAGTATATAAAAAGTTCAAAGCAATATTTAGAAAGTGCTGAAAAACAAATTCAGCGTGGCAAGCTAAAAAATGGTATGCAATACGCGCTGTACCCGAGTACCACACGTGATGATAAGACCTATGCCACCATTTCGATTGATTTTGGTACGGCAGAAAGTTTGTTTAATAAGGCCGAGCTATTAGACCTGACTTCTTATTTATTGCTCAGAGCGTCAACTCAATATAGTTTGCAAGACATTGCTGATCATTCTATTGATGCGAGCGGTGGAGCAAGTGCCTCAAGTAATGGTAACGGCATCAATATCTCAATCGTGGCGAAGAAAGAAAAGTTTGATGAGTTTTTTAACTTTGTTGTAGATGTCCTTAAAAATCCAACTTTTGAACAAAGCCAGTTTGATTTGATTAAGTCACAAAGCTTAGCAAGTCTAGACCGACCTTATACGGAGCCTGAAACTGTAGCAGCTTTAACCATTGCGCGTTTACTTGAAACTTATCCAATTGGGGATATTCGCCATCATTTTGAACCTGAATATGCCAAGAAGCAGTACCAAGCAGCAACACAAGCACAGGTTAAACAGCTGTATCAGCAATTTTTTGCAATGAATCATGCACAAATTTCGGTAACGGGTGTGATTGATACGAAAAAGATGAAAAAGACTTTAAATCAGGCTTTTGCAAACTGGAATTCAGCAGCGCCTTATCAGCGAATTACTTCTGACTTTACGGCATATAAAGCGCAGCGAGTACATGCACTGTCAGAGCAGCGTGAATTTGGTAGCTATCAGAGCATTATGACGTTCCCTGTTGGCACGTATCACCCAGATGCACCTGCTTTACAGGTACTCGAGCACATCTTAGGTGAGTCGCAGTTGTCCTCTCGTTTGGCGCAAGAGCTACGTGAAAAGAATGCCTTGGTCTATGGTTTTGGCAGTAGCATTTCGCTGGATGACTGGACGGAGTCAGGAGCGCTGACGATTGATGCAAACTATAGCGCAGGCAAATCAGCTCAAGTGTCTCAAGCCGTGTATAAAGTGTTGAATGAGTTACTGGCAAAAGGCGTTACTGAACAGGAAGTTGAAGCTGCCAAGGCCGATATTTTGAAAAAGCGTGTGACTGCACTTGAAGATAGTCGCAATATCCATCGTATGCTGATTCCTCAAATGAAGCGTAATCGTACTTTACTGGATCGTGAGCAACGCGATTTAGCTTTAGCAAAAATTAGCAAGGCTGATGTTGATGCCGTAATTCAGAAATATATTAAACTGGATCAGTTGGTTGAAGTGATGGCTGATCAATATGGCAAAGCGCAGCCAGCGTTGAAAAAGTAAAAATTTCAGTTCTCATCTAAAAAGAACCCCCTCAAAATAGAGGGGGTTCTTTTTGTCATAGGTTTTAGAAATTAGTTTTCTAATCAAGCCGATAAAACTGTTTGGCATTGTGGTGAAATACGCGCTCTAAAGCATCAGGGTCATAGGCTGCGACGACATCACTAAAGGCATCAATAATATTGACCAATGATGTACTGACCGAATCCATCGGAAAGTTAGAGGCAAACATCACCCGATAGGTGCCAAAACAGGAGAGGGCATGCGTAATCATGGGATGTGCCAGATCAAAGACTTCTTGTTTGGACGCCAGCCGGTCTTCTTTATGAAAACGATGTCCTAATACTGGCATGAAGAGTCCCGATATTTTGGTATAGACATTTGGACAGCTTGCAAGCTCAGCTAAGTCGTCTTTCCAACGGAAGAAAATATTTTCCCGTGCCGTCTGTGTCATCCCTGTATTTGCGCCAATTGGGCCAAATAAACCTGCGGGTGTCCCCAAATGGTCTAGCACAATGGAGGTTTCAGGGAACTGCTTGGCCAGATAAATCACATCTTCAAGCTGTGTGGAATAAACCCAAGCATCAAAACTCAAGTTGTATTGGGACAGTACTTCGAAGCCTTTGAGAAATTTTTTATTGCGATATAAGTGTGGCTCATTTGTCCACGCATGGATTGCTTTGTCTTCATGAAAAGACGCCATTTTACGAATACCACGAAAGTGTGGTGAAGCTTTATGGTGTAATTTTAGGATCTTCTTAAAGTTACGATCACGCGGGTCAGCTGTTGCGATTATGCCACCCAATTTGACCGTATCTGCCCCAAAAGCTAAAGACTCGATAAACTGAGTTTCCTCAACCACCCCTTTGCCTTTGCTGTGATGCCAACTGGCTTCGACATGTACCACTTGTTCTACTGTGTATGGGCCAGTATCGTGTTTATAGTCATGAGGCAAATAAGGACGTGTGATATGACGGGTTAGACCGACAGTTTCAATCAGATCTTTAGGTTGCACCAAACGAACCATTTTGTCCAAGAGCTTAGGATGCTTGCCCAATAATTTGACTGCCAAAGCCGCTGCATGTGGCGTGTTATAGGGGTCCCACTGGTGAATGTGCGGATCAATGAGTGCAAAGTCCAAATGCTGCATGTTTTTCCCTAAATTATATTCTTTCAGGATTACCTTACTGCAAATTGAGGTATTGCAACATTGTATTTGATTTCAAATACGACGAAATGAAAAAAGCCTGCACGAGGCAGGCTTTAATTGATCAGTGATCGTGTTTGTGGTCATGCTTATTGGCATGAAATTCTTCGTTATGACGGAAACGAAGATAGTTTTCAAACTGTTCACAATATTCATCATAGTTGTCTTCAAGCATCATTTGGAACTGCTGCAAAATATAAGACATCACTTGTTCTTTGGCATCACGCATTTCGTCGCCATCTTTAAAGTTGTTGGCTGCTACCCACGTGTTAAAACGGGCTGTACCAAACAACATTGCTGCGCTGACTTGTCCACGCATTTCAGCAGGTTTCACTTGTGAACCTTTTTCAGCGCGACAAAAATCGTTTGCTTGCTTAATAAATTCATCTGCACGTTCAAAGAATTTAGCATTCAACGCTTCTTCTTCGGTGACATCTGTTGCTTCAATCTTCTGAACCATGAACTTGTCCTAAAATACATAAATAACTCAGACTGCATTATAGGCAAAGCCTTGCAGAAACTAAACCTTTGCCTTAATCTAAAAATAGCCTAAGCAGTAAAATAGAGAATATTCATGCAAGACGCGATTGCGGTACAAAGTTTAAAAAGTGATATTGCATTATTGCGTCAAAACATTTGGCCACCACAAAATTTAGCCAATGTTGAAGGCTTACCGATCTACTATGGAACGAAAGCAGAGGTCGAGGACTACTACCGTCAGTGGACGGGTTTGATTGAGCGAGCGCAAGATTTATTCCAACCCTTTATGGAAGATGAGGTACTGGACGCGATTCATTTACCTAGTCATTTAAACTTACCGCTGTTTTATTTTCATGTCGATCGTATTCGGATTAATAAAACCCGTGCCAAAGAGTCTAAAAGTTTTCGTGGCATTGCAAGCTTAATCGAAAAATGTGGGCAGTTTGAACCCGAGCAAATTCAAGCCATGCGCATTTGGTTAGATAGCGATGATAACGCAGCCTTGGTTGCGCATAGGGAGTTTATTGACCTCAGAACCTATGTGTTTCAGCATGGGCAGAGTGAATATACCCGTACCCGATTTTATGTAAATGGTATCGTGTTAAGTACCGAAGCACACTTTGAGTTGGTCGATGCGCGAGACAAACCACGTAAACAGCGTAGCGATAGTTATAATGATCCACTCGCAGATAACAACACGTGGAAAGTATACGGCAAGTATCGTTGACTTAGGTGCTTGCAGAATTCACTTTTAGAAGAACCTTTCACTGCTGATGTGTGTTCTGATTTAAACGTCTATTTCAACTTTTTGGTTTGACTGAACTGCATCAACTGTTGTTCAAGCAATTTCAGCATTCTACTTTGTTCCGCAGCAATCCAGCCCGCAGCAAAACTATAGGCAACATTGGGTTCTGTAGCTTGTTGAAATAAGGCGTCTGCAACCACCAAATCATTATAGTGCCCCAAGCTTTCTTGCACTACTTTGAGTTTTTTTAAATAGGTTTTTAACGCTTTTGCGTCGAGTAAAGACGCCACAAACTCAATGCTATAACGCAGTTGCTTGACTTGTTTGCGAATACGGTGTTTTTCTTCATCCTCAAGCTGGCTAAAGTGCTCGGCATGTGCACATATTTTATCGTGTAAAGCATGGATTACTTTAAGTGCATGCTTTTTCAGTTTGGCTTTTGAAGGCGAATCTAGTTGTTGCTCTGTAAATAAAATCAATTCAAGCCAAAGTTGCGTCGTTTCGGGTCGCTGGAATAGGGCGCAGACATCAGTGATGACTTCTGTACTTGGCGCAAGATGGTCTAATGGATAACCTGCCTCAATCAGTTGAGGAAGTAAATCTTCATTTAAGGCATCAATGTCGCGGGTTCCACCTAAGGCTTGAAAAATAGTGGTGAGTCCCGTTTTCCAGTGCGGTTGAATGGCATCCGACCATGCAGAAAAACTTTTCAGTGCGCTACGTAATCGGCGGATTGCCACGCGGGCTTGGTGGACATGCTCACTAGAGTATTGCTGTCGCGCAATTGAACTAGCATTAGGGAGTAGGTGCTGTAAGCAATTAGCCACTATGCTTTGCAGAGCCTCAACTTCGCTTGAGCTTCTGTCCAGTGCAAGAGATGTTTGATACTGTGCGGGAAAGTAACTTTGCTGACGGACAGCTAGAAGCCCATAGTCAGATTTACTGTGTGTGTCGAGCAACAGTTGATACTTTTGAATCCAAGGCCGTATAAATGCGATAAGATCCTCTATAGAGCCTTGTTTTAATTCAAATTCGATCTCGAAAATATCTACCCTGCTTTGTGCTTTAAAAATTTTTCCAATATCGAGTGCAATCTCAACTGTACTGTTCCCAACATCCTGCAAAACACGTAAACGTTGGATGTTGGTTTCAAAGAGCAACTTAAGGGTTGGAAGTGGAAGCCCCAAAGCGCGCTTTAATTGTTTATAGACAGCAGGATAAGCATCATAGCTATGTAAGTCGAGAGTCGTTGTTTCAGGTGGTGCTATATCAAATTCAAGTTCAAATCGACTCAGCGCTTTAGCGTTGTTCACGGCTTTGAAGGTTTGTTTCCATTCATCATTTTCCTGACGACGTCGAATCGCGATGCAATGTTTAGCAAGAGTTTGCTCAGCTGTATCAAAATATTGTGCTGCCAGATGAATCGGCTCAGCCTTGAGCAGTGTAAAAGCTTTTTGTAAGGCCTTACGCTTCTTAACTGGAACTTGGAACTTAAACTCAATCTCTTGCATAGCGCTGACTCATAACGACCTGCATTTAACTATATGCTAAATCGAATAAAAAAAGAGCGGATTTGAATAGATATAAGCTAAAAGACCAGAAACAGTGTGATAGAGGTCACTTTTAAAATAATGAGGTGGAAGTTAAAAGTATGTGGATTAATAAGTACTGATGGTTGCCATGAAGTGACGATAACTTTATATTGAGTAGGGGTGTATCGCCTTGATTTTTAAGAATAAAAATTAATATAAAGCCTGTTTTTTTGCCATTTTGTTATAGATAAATTAGTGGTATGAAGATCCAACCACGTTTTCTATCTTGCTTTTGCGGTTTGTCAAGCTTTGTGGACAGGTGATAGCAGTCATGTATTATCATGACTGCTTTGGTATACAGAGCGTTATTTTAAGAATTTGCGGCTGACCAAGAATTGCTCTGTCGCTTCTAAAAGTTTATCGGCATAGACTTCAAGTTTTGCCGTGAGCCAGCCTAAAACAAACCAATCACTGGCTTCAAGTTCGGTCTGTTGAATGTACGCAGCAGAGGTCGCTAAGATTTGATATTCATGTGCAGCTTGTTGGGCATCATTTAATGCTTTGCTGTATTTCTGCAAATTTTTCACATCATAAATTGACGTTAGAATAGGAAAGCTAAACTTCAATTCCTTAATTTTCTGCGCCAATACATCTAAGCTTTCAAAGTGGCTAATATCCGCAGCATTTAAGCTTTCTTGTAGCTGTCGATATTGGTTTTGCAGGGTGTTGTGTGCATAGGTTTTTAAATCTTGCTTTTGCACTTGATCATGTGAACTTAAACTAAAGGCCAATAACTCAAGATAATGATGGACGTTCTGCGTCGATTTAACTAAATTTCCAAGCTTTTCTTGAACATATAAAATGTCTTTGGCAAGATTTTCAGTGGTGGTTGGATTTTGTAAAAATGCACCTAAGGTATCTTGCATGTGTTGCAAATGCTGTAGTTGGTCGAATTGATGCTTAAATGCGCCCAGTTGCATCGCCCATTTATCAGAAATATTGCTATTCCAGTCCTTAAACAAAGCTAAGGTCAATTGTAAGTGCTCTAAAGCGGTTTGTGCTTGATCAATATGGCTTTGCTCAGCAATACCTGCCGAAATTGCGGCAATATTGGGCAGTAAGTGCTGCATTTGCTGACCAATCAGTAAACTCAGGTTATGTGCCGCACTTTCTTTTTTTGATAAGATAAATTGCTTTTCAAAGCGCGCTGGACTCACTGTTTGCTCAAGTGCCAGTAGGTTACCCATTTCGGCTTTACTACGAACATCTAACCACAGTTGATACTTCTTCACCCATTCAAAACTAAAAGCCAAAAGCGACTGCACAGAGCCTGATTTGAGTTCAAACTCTACTTCATGGATGGTCTGTTCTCGACCAGATGCACGAACCACACCGACATCCAAACAGACTTCAATTTCAGCATCTTCAAACTCAATAACGCGATAGGTACGTTGGATGTCCGTTTCAAAGGTGAGCTTTAACGCAGCCGCATCCGATCCTAAAGCTTGGGTTAAAATTTGTTGTGCCTCTGGAATAGCTTCATAAATACTGAGGTCGAGTTCAGGAGATGACTCTAACTCACCCAAATTGCGATTATGTTCAAAACGGTGTAAATGACTTTTACCTGCGGCTTTGAGTGTTTGAATCCAGCAAGTGCCTTCAAGACGCTGACGCAAAGCAGCGCCGTGTTGAGCCAAAAGGCGGTCAGGCGTATCAAAATACTTGGCTTGAAGATGAATCGTTTCAGATTTTTTAGGATCTAAAGCTTTAAGAAGGGCAGTACGTCGTGCTTCGCTAATCTGAAATTTTAATTCAATTTCAACCATGAAAAATTCCTAATTTGAGGGACTAAGTCAGTGCCAAGCCTTTATGTATTTAGATGCATGATCTGTAGTTTGTTTTTATGTGCGCTAAAGGCACATCAATAGATACTCGGATTGTAGCGAAAAAGAGACCGTATGTAAGACTTGACGATACAATAAAATAAAGTTGCCGTGAGAGATTGATCAAAAAACAATTCTGTTTTAGTGGAAGCGTGCCCAGAGGCAATTGCACTTTGCAGACTACATATTTTCAGCTATGTTGGTAGAAAACCATCAGGATGATGAAATATGAATGCTCAGGTTGAACCAAAACAGGAAAACGATGCTGAACCAAATTTTCAGTTGCCGATTAAGGACTATCACCAGTTTTATCGTTTTTATCTAACAGAACACCGTAATATCATGAGTCGTCGGTTGCATGTAACGGGCAGTTCGATTGGACTGTACTTTTTCTCTAAAGCCATACTTCAACTTAAGCCACGTTATTTTATATACGGCTTAGTCTCTGGCTACGCCTGTGCATGGGTAGGTCATTTTGTTTTTGAAAAAAATAAGCCAGCCAGTTTTAAACAGCCTTTGTATAGTTTTATTTCGGATTGGCGCATGTTTTCCGATGTTTTACGCGGCAATTTAAGTTTACAAGATCGTACCTTGGACAAAATTCCAAGTTAGTGAAGCACTTTGTGACTTCATTATGACAATTTTATGAAAAGCTTGAAATTAACAGTTGCAAAGTCAAGATGAATGTTCTAATAATGATGTCGTTGTTTATATTTTCATCAAGTTATATATAAGTGCTTTGAGTTGCAAAGTACTTTAGTTTTCCAAGCCTAGAGCGACCTTCTCTAGGCTTTTTTTATATGGATTTTAAATAAAATATGCGGCTTTTTAGCTTTTATGATGTTGTTTCAACACCACTGGTTTAAAAAGCTAAAAAGCCGTATCAGATCGCTGCATATCTTTTATTCTTGTTATAAAGTTGTTGTTTTTATTTTATTCTTGTTGCTTTGTGTATCCATTAAACTGCGAAAGCGGTGGGACTACTATCACTGAAAATAGGTATTTTTATATAGTCTGAGCTTGGTCGCGGGATTTTTGTGCAAAACAAAGCATCTCCAGCCCCAATACTTTAAAGAATCAGTCACCATTAGCTTTATAATAGAACGACATAACCCAAAGGTAGAGTTAAATGCGCGGTTTATATTTAATTACAAATGATGATCCTTTAGAGCTACTTTTGGCTAAGTTAGAAGGCGCAATGGCAACACGTGAAGTTGCCATTTTGCAGTATCGCCGTAAAAAAGTACCTAAAGAAGAACAGGCTTACGAAGTCGAGTATATGAAAGCGATGTGCGCTGAGTATCGTGTTCCTTTTGTGATCAACGATGACTTAGAAATGGCAGTCAAATATGGTGTTGGTGTGCATTTAGGGCAAGGTGATGGCGAAGTTGCCGAAGCTGTCGCGCGCCTGCCAAAAGATGTCGTAATTGGTCGTACGTGTTTGAACTCGATTGAGCTAGCTGAAAAGGCAATTGCTGAAGGTGCAACGTACGTCGCTTTTGGTGCAATTTACGCAACTGAGACCAAGCCAGAAGCAGGCAATATCGGTTTGGAGACTTTAAAGGCAGCCAAAGCCAAATTGAATGTGCCGATTTGTGCGATTGGTGGTTTAACCGTTGAAAATTCAGGTGAAGTGATAGAAGCGGGTGCCGACCTTTGTGCGGTGATTAGTGATATATTAGGGCTATCAATGTCTGCGATTCCTGATCGTATAGAACAGTGGGCTGATTTATTTGCATCTAAAGCTTAAGCGTTTTTAGATGTTTTTTTATTTTTTGAGTTGAGTAACTTCATGAGCTTATCTCCAAAGCAAGAACAATTGTTTAAACAAGCAAGCAAGCATATTCCGGGTGGTGTGAACTCACCTGTACGTGCATTTAATAGCGTAGGCGGAACGCCTGTCTTTATTGAAAAGGCACAAGGTGCATACTTGTATGATGTGGATGGTAAGCGCTATGTAGACTATGTGGGTTCATGGGGACCAATGATTTTAGGTCATGCTCATCCTGAAATTATTAAAGCTGTACAAAGTGCTGCGGTAGATGGTTTAAGTTTTGGTGCACCTACGGTACATGAAACGACGTTGGCCGACATTATTTGCGAAATTATGCCGTCAATTGAGTTGGTACGTATGACCAATTCAGGTACTGAAGCAACTATGACTGCGATTCGTCTTGCGCGAGGCTACACAGGTCGTGACAAGATTGTAAAATTTGAAGGCTGTTACCACGGTCACTCAGATTCACTGTTAGTAAAAGCAGGCTCAGGTTTGTTAACTAGCGGTGAAGGGGAAGCGACTTCAGCAGGTGTTCCTGCCGACTTCGCCAAACACACACTTACTCTTCCATATAACGATATTGCTACTTTAAAAGAGTGCTTTGCTAAGTTTGGTTCAGAGATTGCAGGGGTGATTGTGGAGCCTGTGGCAGGGAATATGAACTTAGTCAAACCAATCGAAGGCTTCTTACAAGCGATTCGTGATGTATGTGATGAACATGGTTCTGTTTTTATCATCGATGAAGTGATGACTGGTTTCCGTGTTGGATTGGGTGGTGCACAAGCTCACTATGGAGTGACTCCTGATTTAACCACTTTAGGTAAAATTATTGGTGCAGGCTTACCTGTTGGTGCATTTGGTGGTAAACGAGAAGTGATGGAGTGTATTGCGCCACTGGGTAAAGTTTACCAAGCAGGAACATTGTCGGGGAATCCACTTGCGATGCGTGCAGGGATTGAGATGTTTAAACACCTCCGCCAAGATGGTTTCTATGAAAAATTGACGACACAGCTAGAAAAACTTCTTGCTGGCTTACAAGCCGCGGCTGATGAGGCGGGTATTGCATTTAAAACACAACAAGTAGGTGGTATGTTTGGTTTGTACTTTACCGATCAAGAAGACATTACTAGTTTTGACTCGATGCTCAAGTGCGATATCGACGCATTCCGTAAATTCTTCCATGGTATGTTAGACCGTGGCGTGAACCTTGCACCTTCAGCATTTGAAGCAGGTTTTATTTCTGCCGCACATACAGATGAAGACATTGAATTTACTCTTCAGGCCGCAAAAGATGTTTTTGCCAGCATGAAGTAAATTTTCAGTTCTATCATTATACAGCCCATCTTAATCGATGGGCTTTTTTGTATTAGGTATTTGGAGGAATGAAAAATGAAAATCAAACATTGTTTAACGTTGGTAGATGCTGAATTTATACTAAGTCATGCTTTTGATTATGCTCAGACGCATTAACTTAATGTAAGTATTGCTGTTGTAGATGAAACAGGAGTTTTACTGACAATGAAGCGAATGGATGGAGCATCGCCTATGACAGCAAATTTATGTATTGAAAAAGCCAAATGTTCAGCAATGAGTCGTCGCCCATCAAAGTTATTTGAAGACTTGATTCGATCTGGGCAGATGGGCTTCCTGAGCATGCAAAGCTTTTCGGGAATGCTCGAAGGTGGCGAACCGATTATGTATGAAGGGCAATTGGTTGGAGCAATCGGAGTATCAGGTGCAAAATCTTTTCAAGATGCTGAAATTGCGCAACATGCACTTTCTATATTTTTTGCACAGTTCAATTTCGAAACTTGAGGGCTTCAAAGTAGCTACAAAATATGGTTGAGTAAAATTCGCAAGGATGCGAGCAATTTTAAAATTCTAGTTGTGAACTAAATCACAATATAAAAAATGGATTATTAAAACAAGATTTTTTTAAAATAAATAAATCATATATTTATATTAATATGTAAAAATAAAATACATATAATAAAAATTATTTTAAATATTACATGTGGTTTTTGTTACACGAAAAAACATTAATTTTGACTATTTTGGTTGGTGATATAAAAATTAAATAATTTTGAAATAAATAATATTCATTTTTATAAATACAACCAATATATTTGCATTTATATTTTCTGAGGCGTATTTTAACAGTGGCTTTGTTGCATAAAGCCCTTAAAGATAGAGCTTTCCTAAGTTGCTCAAATTTAAGTGACAACTTGGGTATGAGGTCGGCCTAATTCTGTAAATCTATTTAAAATGGCTATACGAGCATGTACCTCGTTGACTTGGCTTTGAAAGTTCCTAGCACTGAGTTTATCGCCTAATAATTTGATGCAGTGCATCTTGGTTTCAACCAGACTTCGCTGATGGTAGCCCGACCATTTTTTCCATAGTGTCCTGCCTAAACGTTTAACAGTGCGAAGTAATTCATTTCGCTCTAGCGAATGAACTTTTTTATCTTTCCAAGGCTTGGCATTTTTTCTAGGTGGAATCACTGCATGTGCTTGCCGATCTGCAATGACCTGTCGGCATTGCTTGGTGTCATAAGCGCCATCGGTATATACGGAGTCAATCTGCTCATCCAATGGAATCTGATTGAGTAAATCCCCAAGCACCTGTGAATCACTTACATTGTTGGTCGTGAGCTGAACGGCTCGTATTTGCAGGGTTCTAGCATCTATACCAATATGAAGTTTACACCATTGGCGACGATATTCAGACTGATGCTTTTTACGTTTCCATTCACCTTCGCCCAAAAACTTTAAGCCAGTAGAGTCTACGAGTAGATGAAGCCCATCACTGTTTTTCTGATAACTAATTGCAATATCAATATGCTTTTGTCTTCTACAAAGCGTACTGTAATCTGGTGCTGTCCAATCTAATCCACAAAGTTTAATTAAGCTTTGAACAAAGCCAGTGACCATGCGTAAAGTAAGTCTAAATAGAGATTTGATCATCAAACAGCATTGAATCGCTATGTCGGAGTAGGTTTGACTTCGACCTTGTTTGCCTTGAGGTTCTGCATACCATTGTGTTTTTGGATCGAACCAAATGGCAATATTCCCACGATTAATGAGAGCTCGGTTATATGCGGGCCAATTGGTTGTGCGGTAGATTTTGTGTGTAGGCTTCTTCATTTGGAAATTATATTGCTGAAGAAGCCCTTAAGAACAGCTTTGTGCAACAAAGCCTCTAAAATCTAAAAAGAAAAAGTAAGCTTTAAACCAGTTATAAAAAACCCATCTCATTTGATGGGCTTTTTTATATTATTTTAGATGCAGAATAAAAAAGAGACGTTAGATAGATAGGGACGAAAGCTTTTCAATATGCGAAGAGTAGAAAATATATAATTCAGTATTTCTTTACTTGACTGAATTTTTAAATAAAGCATCTGATATAACAGAAAGGCTATAATTCTCCTGAAATACTTGCTGATCAGTGTCTTGGATGTATTAAATATGCTTATTGCACTATAAAATGGATGGTTTAGGAGTAAACATATAAAATTCATTAATCGCTATTTGCACAATTGGAACTTTCTGGGAACCTAGATGAAGTCACTTTTAGGGGACATGTTAATTACAAATTACGTTGATTAACTCTTGAATGTGAATCTCTAAGGTATCCAAAGTAGGGAGCGGTAAAATAGTATCCTTAAATATTAAAGGCAGTTCCGTACAGCCTAATATAATGGCATCAATATCATCTTCTTCATGCATTCGTTGCACAATTTGGAGCATCTGTTTTTGTGTTTCAACGGAAACAATCCCATGCTCTAATTCGTTAGAAATTTTGTCTGCAATAAATAACTGCTCATCCGCGTGAGGCATCACAATATTTATTCCAGATTCAACAAAAGGCTTTTTAAAAAACGCTGCCTGCATTGTAAATTGTGTTCCGAATAGCCCAATTTTTGCGTAATTTTGACGTTGTGCTACCTTTTTTGTCGCCTCCACAATACTTATTAATGGTACTGTCGAATTTGCTTGAAGTTGATCAAAAACAATGTGAGGGGTGTTGCCTGTTAGGGCAATAATTTCTGCACCACCAGCAATTAGGCTATTAATTCCTTTCATTAAGTACGAAATCAGCCCATCAAAATCTTCATGCTCACAGAACGCTAAAACTTCAAATACATTTAGGCTCTCGATTGTTAAGTTGGGGAAGAATGTTGGTCCAACTTTTGCCTGTAAGGAGTAAACCAGTTTTTTATAATAAAGCAGAGTCGATTCGGGTCCTATACCACCAATTAATCCAAGTTTTTTCATTTTTGAGCCTCTAGTCGACGTTCTGTTGTGGTTTTTCCCGCGACACCCCAATTGTCCATTTCAACTTCATCAATAATGACCATCGTTGTTGCTGGATTTTTATTTAAAACAGTGACTAAGAGCTGAGTAATCCCATTAATAATCTGCTTCTTTTGTTCAATTGTAGGCGCTTCATTTCCACCTGTCACTTTCACATTTACGAAAGGCATCGACATTCTCTACACAGTATAAAATTAAGATCTCAAATGTTAGAGGGTATTATTCTTCAAGAAAATTAAATAATATTGAGTAAATCGTTTAATTTTATTAAATCATGGAAATTAGCCAACTTAAAACGCTTATTGTGCTTATTGAAACTGGAAGTATTACTGGTGCAGCAAAAAAGTTAAACCGAGTACCTTCCGCAATTACTATTCGCTTACAGCAGCTTGAGGCGTATTTGGGAGTATCACTTTTTATTCGAGAGAAAAAAAGTTTAATTGCGACACCCAAAGCATTATTACTGTATCAATATGCAAAGCAAATTGTAGCACTGGCGTATGAAGCTGAAAATACAATCAAAGCTGATCAACCTTGTGGGCCTTTACGAGTGGGGGCATTGGAAAGTATGGCGGCAACAAGATTACCCGCACCACTAGCTCAGTTATATTCGATTTATCCTGCAATTGAATTGGAACTGGTTACAGGTATACGCGATGGCTTATATCAATCTTTATTGGGTGGCGAGTTAGATGTTGTTCTAATTGGAGATGCTCCTCAAAATCCACTGTTGAATCGTTCGCTCATTTATGATGAAGAACTTATAATTATTGCGCCTAAGGGGCATCCTAATATTTTAATGCCTTCAGATGCTGAAAGTGCAACTATTCTTGCATTTAAAGAGGGTTGTTCTTATCGGGATCGACTTTTAAACTGGTATCAGTCCTTTAATATCTCACCAAAAAGAATAGCTGAGGTTGCATCCTATCACGCAATTCTAGGTGGTGTAGCCGCGGGCATGGGGATTGCGATTATTCCCAAAGCGATGTTCGATACTTTTCCAAATCAAGATTTATTGTCCGTACATTATATAGATTCAGCATTAGGACGCATCCAGATTGAATTAATTTGGAGAAAAGAATTAATTTCTGCAAATATACAAGCTTTAGAAAAGTGCCTCCTGAATAGGACGTAAATGATTGATTTAATCTTATGCTCGTATGAAGCTTTGGATGATCTTTTTTTGCATATATTATTGGTCAAACTTATGATGTTTCTAGCGTTTGAATAGAAACTATTGAATTCCAAAATAAAAATGGGGGAAGAATGGATAAATACTTACTGGTCACCTTGGTGGTTGGTGCATGTATACTTTTGGTGATTTACACTCAGCTTGCACCAACAGGTGGGCAAAAAAACTTTAAGCAAATTGTGCAACAGGCATTTAGTCGTTATAAAGTGATCGAAAAAAATTACACCATTATGATTTGTGAGATCAACCATCGCAATGAACCAGAAGAGTTGGTCTTTATCCGTATTGACCCTGCTCAAAAGAAAAATTTGCGCACTTCAGGAAGAATGCTGATCGTCACCTATCCCAAAGCACCTTCAGTACGTGAAATGCGTAAAGACTTTAAAGGCTATGTCACTTAATTCATTAGCGTCGACGAGAGCTACTACGGCTGCGTCCACGTGCCATGCCGCCTAAAGCATTGAGTACAGCAAGTTTGGTCATACTGCCCGAAGCATGTGCATGACAGATAGCAGCAGCAAGTGCATCGGCGGCATCTTGCTGTGGTTTGATGCTCAGGTTTAAAAGTTTCATCACCATCATTTGTACTTGTTCTTTGTCTGCAGCACCGTAACCGACCACAGACTGTTTAATTTGACGGGCTGTGTATTCTGCAACTTGTAAGTCTAAGTTTACTAGTGCAGCAATTGCGGCACCACGTGCTTGGCCTAGCTTCAGTGCGGAGTCAGGGTTTTGTGCCATAAAGACTTGTTCAACAGCAGCTTCAGTTGGACCATGAAATTTTACAATACGATCAATCCCTGCAAAAATACGCTTTAGACGCTCAGGCATTTCAGCTGTTTCGGTGCGAATCGTGCCAGCATCGACAAAAATTAGTTTTTGACCTTCTTTTTGAATAATACCGTAGCCTGTGAGGCGAGAACCGGGGTCAATACCAATAATTAATGACATGCTTGCCCTTTAAAAAAAATAATATGCCCATATTGTTACATAAGCGTATCAAAAAAGCTTGATGTTGATTGAGCACTTGATTCTTGCACCTTATTCATTTTGTTGAGATTAGATTAATTTTCATGAAATTATTTCTTTTTATATTAGCTGGTGTCATTCTTGAAGTCTTCGTATGGATTGGCGTGGGCGACCTCGTTGGTAGCATGTGGTACGTGTTCTTCTGGTTTATTGCTGCTTTCTTTATTGGTATGAGCCTGATTCGTAAGTATTCAGCTGGTTTAATGCCACAAATGCAGCAAATGCAAGCAGGCCAGATGGGTGCAGACCCTGCATTAACCAACAATCTGCCAAAAATCATTGCGGGTTTTCTTTTATTAATTCCAGGCTTGGTGACAGATGTGGTTGCGGTGTTGTTGCTTATTCCAGCAGTACAAAAAGCGATGACAGCCGCACTGATGAATGTGATGATGAAACGTCAGCAAGCGATGATGGAAAAAATGATGGGTGGCATGATGGGAGATATGAATGGCATGGGCGGTGGTGCTCAAGGTCAAAACCCATTTGCAGATATTATGCGTCAGATGCAAGAAATGCAACAACAGCAGGGCAGTTCAGCTTATCGTGACTCGAGTATTATTGATGGTGAAGCGCGAGAAGTCACGCCAGATGCAAAAAAAATTGAAATGAAAGATGTGAATAAGTAATTTCATGCCTAATTTTAAAGCTGAGTTCTAACTCGGCTTTTTTTTCATTATAAAAATGTTTTAAGTGCTTATGATTTAAAATAAATATAACAAACGATATAATTATTTTTTAAATTTATGCCGCTTTTTTATGTCATTGCTTTTCACGATTTGCGCATTACATTTTGTTGCACAGCTAAGTCCTGGCCCTGATGTTTTGCTGATTGCCAAAAGTTCAGCTTCGACCACAAAAAAAAATACGTTAAAAACGATCTTGGGTATTTCCGTTGGTATCGTAATTTGGGTGATTTTAACCTTGTTAGGTTTTACCGTACTCATCGACAAAATGCCGTGGATTCAACAGGTATTGATGGTGGTTGGTGGGGTGTTCCTTGCACGTATGGGTTGGCTGATGTTAAAAGCAGGTCTCAACACATTGCAGCAAGAAGCTTTACTGGATGATGGTCAAAAACTTCCTACGCCTACGGCCAACCACTATTTTATGTCAGGTTTGCTAACGAACTTGTCTAACCCGAAAACACTGATTTATTTTAGTAGTGTGTTTTCACTAGCCTTGAGTTCTAGCGCAAGTCCCTATTTAAAAATACAACTTGCGGTCATTATTCCAATCCAAACTTTTATGACTTTTGCACTGTTGATGCTGCTTTTATCATTACCTAAAATTAAAGCAGCATATCAACGTTCAGGA
The DNA here is from genome assembly GCF_002165305.2 of Acinetobacter sp. WCHA55. Classification (NCBI taxonomy): domain Bacteria; kingdom Pseudomonadati; phylum Pseudomonadota; class Gammaproteobacteria; order Moraxellales; family Moraxellaceae; genus Acinetobacter; species Acinetobacter sp. WCHA55. Next base: position 1,464,109 of record NZ_CP032286.1, read on the forward strand.
AGTTATATCGACATTTTTTCTGGTGGGTTGTTCCTGATTTTTGCTTTATGGCTTTGGTACGATGCTTTTGTAATCTACATCTAAGTCATTTTTAAGCTCTTTAGATGATTGAGCCTGTTCCACGCTAGACATTTCGTCTTTTTTACTTTGTGTATAGCGGTTGGGCTGCAATGTCGTTTCAGTATTTTCTGATCCCTTATAGCTGCGGCTGCGGTTGGCACGTTCGCGTAAACCGCCTTTTTTAATCAACTGAACCATTCTTTCTTCCTCATCGTTGCATCTTATTTTAATGAACAATGGCTAAAAAACTAAAGGGTTTTGAGTAAATATGATGGAATACGTCAAAAACTATTATGTTACAAAATGAAATTGTCATGATTCGGTGTCATAAAGAAGAATATGCGTTAAATCAATTGATTAATCTTTCAGTGTAAGCCGTTGCTGACATCACTTCAGGTGAATTGCGCTTGAGTCTCAACAAATACTCACATAAGATAAATGAATCTAACATTCTGTGAGGCAGGGTGATGGACAATAAAAACAAGAAAGGACAAAAACAAGGGGGTAAAGCGATGCTCTATCAATATCACTGTGCATGTTGTGAAACAGTTGTTGCATCAACAGAAAAAGACTGTCCAAACTGTGGATCACATAATATTCGAAGTCCTTTTGGATTTTGGATTTTTTGTATTGTTGCATGTCTTGCAGCGGCGATTATCGTTAAATCTGTACAAGTCTATTTGGCCGACCGAAACAGTGAACCCGCTGCCGTGACTTCGCTCTTTGATGTACTCAACCATGAGAATAAACCCAAGTAGTGGAGTTCAATGACTTCACGACTGAATTGATGGACTATTTTGCAGCAGTCAAAATAAAAAAACCCGCATTAAGCGGGTTTTTTTGAGATCAAACTTATAAACCAGCTGAAGCTTTAAGCGCTTCCACTTTGTCTGTTTTTTCCCACGTAAATGCTGTATCTGAACCTTCACGACCGAAGTGACCATAAGCAGCAGTTTGCTTATACATTGGTTGAATGAGGTCGAGCATACGAGTGATCCCATATGGACGTAAGTCGAAATGTTCACGGACTAATGCAATGATCAGCTCTTCAGATACTTTTGCTGTATTGAACGTATTGATCGAGATAGACGTTGGCTCAGCCACACCAATGGCATAAGACACTTGAATTTCACATTTGTCTGCAAGACCCGCAGCTACGATATTTTTCGCAACATAACGACCTGCATATGCAGCAGAACGGTCAACCTTAGATGGATCTTTACCAGAGAAAGCACCACCACCGTGACGTGCCATACCACCGTAAGTGTCTACAATGATTTTACGACCTGTTAAACCACAGTCGCCCACTGGGCCACCAATCACAAACATCCCTGTTGGGTTGATGTGGAATTTGGTCTCTGCATGGAACATTTCAGCAGGGATCACTTTTTTCACGATTTCTTCAATCACAGCTTCTTTTAAGTTGCTTTGAGAAATTTCAGGATCGTGCTGGGTAGACAGAACCACTGCGTCTAAACGAACAGGCATGCCATTTTCATAAGCAAAAGTCACTTGGCTTTTTGCATCTGGGCGTAACCATGGTAAAGCGCCACTACGACGTAGTTCAGCTTGCTTTTCCATTAAACGATGTGCATATGAAATTGGAGCAGGCATAAGCACGTCAGTTTCACGGCTTGCATAACCAAACATTAAACCTTGGTCACCTGCGCCTTGATCTTCAGGCTTTTGACGGTCTACACCTTGAGCAATCTCTGGTGACTGCTTACCAATCATGTTGATGACTGCACATGTTGAACCATCAAAACCAAGGTCAGAATGGTGGTAACCAATGCCATTTACGGTCTGACGAACAATCGCTTCGAAGTCAACATTTGCAGTTGTTGTGATTTCACCGGCAAGTACTACCGCACCCGTTTTTACAAGCGTTTCACAAGCAACCCGCGCATATGGGTCTTCTTTTAAGATCGCATCCAAGATAGCATCACTGATTTGGTCAGCCATTTTATCTGGATGGCCTTCGCTTACAGATTCCGAGGTAAATACAGCGTACTCGCGCATAAGTCCTATCACAGTTAATTTAAAAGACGCAATATGGTACATCGACTTAGCCGTTTGAGCCAGTTCTACACGACCAAAATGACTGAATTTATTTCAATTCAACGACTTTTTATCTGATATAGGCATCTAAAAAATTGATATAGCGTTTATTTTTAGTTCGAAATGGCAAATTAACGGGTTTTTCTTCAAAATATAGAGGCATGTATTTTGGAGTGTTATGCGCTGTTTATATTTTAATATAAAACAAAAACTTGACTTATTTTTTATTGGTTTTCTTGTTTTGGCATTAAATAAAAAATGCTCAAAATATGTATCATAAAAGAATCTATAATTTGTCCTAATTCATGAAAAATCTAAAAAAATGAATAAAATTCACCATGCGTGTTTAATTGTATGTAAAAAATACAAATGTATGCTGAGATGTGTTTGATACTCAAAGATAACGGTTTGTTCTGATTAGTGAATAGGATGATTGAGCTTTGTTTTTAAAAGTTGAAGATTCTATCGTATGGGATTTGAACTAGAGAAAAGCTAGTGAGGCATTTCTGAGTGAAATTGTTGTGATTTTAGGCAATGCCCGCATTTATTAGACATTGATGATGAATAAATAGCGAAATATTGTCCATTAGGCTTTACCCATTCCTCTTTTTTTAAGACAATATACCTATCTTTGAATTCTATTCATCTTACTCTTTAAATCATTTGTTTGGACTCTGACCTATGACAACCCCGCTTAACGAACGTCGTATTGCAAACGCAATTCGTGTATTGGCAATGGATGCTGTGCAAAAAGCAAACTCTGGACATCCAGGTGCGCCAATGGGGATGGCTGATATCGCTGATGTGGTATGGCGTGAGTTTTTCAACCATAACCCGACTAACCCACAATGGGCGAACCGTGACCGTTTTGTACTATCAAATGGTCATGGCTCTATGTTGCAATATGCATTATTGCACCTTACGGGCTATGATTTATCAATTGAAGATTTAAAAGCATTTCGTCAACTGCACTCTAAAACGCCGGGTCACCCAGAGTTAGGTTATGCACCGGGCATTGAAACTACGACTGGCCCGCTTGGTCAGGGGATTGCAAACGCAGTTGGTTTTGCTCTAGCTGAAAAAACTTTAGCAGCGCAGTTCAACAAAGATGACCTAAGTGTTGTTGACCATTTCACTTATTGTTTCTTAGGTGATGGCTGTTTAATGGAAGGTGTTTCTCACGAAGCATGTTCACTTGCAGGTACTTTAGGTCTGGGTAAACTGATTGCTTACTATGATGACAATGGTATTTCGATTGATGGTGAAGTAGAAGGTTGGTTCTCTGACGATACAGAACAACGTTTCTTGGCTTACGGTTGGCAAGTACTTAAAGTTGATGGTCATGACGCAGATGCATTACGTGCTGCAACTTTGCAAGCAAAAGCTGAAACGAAAAAACCAACGATCATTATTTGTAAAACGATTATTGGTCTAGGTTCACCAAACAAACAAGGTAAAGAAGATTGTCACGGTGCGCCACTTGGTAATGACGAAATCGCATTAACACGTGAAGCATTAGGTTGGGCAGAAGGTCCATTTGAAATTCCTGCTGACGTTTATGCAGCATGGGATGCAAAAGCAAAAGGTACAGCTTCTGAAGCGGCTTGGAATGAGTTATTTGCGCAATATGCAGCAAAATATCCAACTGAAGCAGCTGAATTGAAACGTCGTCTTTCAGGTGAATTGCCAGCTGAATTCCTTGTTCAAGCAGATGCGTTTATTGCTGAAACTAATGCAAAAGCTGAAACTATTGCTACACGTAAAGCAAGCCAAAACACATTGCAAGCATTTGGTCCATTATTGCCTGAATTATTAGGCGGTTCTGCGGACTTGGCTGGTTCTAACTTAACCCTTTGGAAAGGTTGCCAAGGTGTTCAAGACAATCCAGCGGGTAACTACGTACACTATGGCGTACGTGAGTTTGGTATGACTGCAATTGCAAACGGTGTTGCGCTTCACGGTGGTTTCATTCCTTACGTTGCAACATTCCTTATGTTTATGGAATATGCGCGTAATGCAGTACGTATGTCTGCGTTGATGAAACAACGTGTAATCCATGTATATACACATGACTCAATTGGTTTGGGTGAAGATGGTCCAACGCATCAACCTGTAGAGCAAATTGCATCTTTACGCGGTACACCAAACTTAAATACTTGGCGTCCATGTGACACCGTTGAAGCCGCTGTGTCTTGGAAATCTGCACTTGTACGTTCAGAAGGCCCAACTGCGTTGATCTTCTCTCGTCAAAACCTACCATTCCAAACACGTACAGATGCACAAATTGCAAATGTAGCGAAAGGTGGTTATGTATTGGCTGAAGAAAAAGGTGAATTAAAAGCGATTATTATTGCGACGGGTTCTGAAGTATCTTTAGCAATCGAAGCGCATGCACAACTTGAAGGTGTGCGCGTCGTGTCTATGCCATGTGCAGAAGAATTTGTGAAGCAAGATGCAGCGTACCGTGAAGCGGTTCTTCCATCAAACATTCGTGCGCGTGTTGCTGTTGAAGCAGCTCACGTGGACTACTGGTGGAAGTTTGTAGGTTTAGATGGTCGTGTAATTGGTATGACGACTTATGGCGAATCTGCACCTGCGAAAGACTTGTACCAATACTTCGGTATTACGACTGAAGCAGTTGTTGCTGCGGTAAAAGAATTGACAGCTTAATTTAAAAAATTAACTGTTTGAAGGACGCTCCAGTTTAGGGGCGTCTTTTATTTTGAAAGGTGTATGTAATATGCCAGCTGCTGCTGAAGTAGCTACATAAATTTTAGGTGATGATATGAGCTTGTACGATCAAATTCATGATGAAGTTGTATTGATGGATGCGGGCGAACAGAAGTGGATTGGACCAGATTTACCTTTGGAGGCTATGGTTGCAGTTGAACTGTTATTGCAAGATTTAGCAGAAGATAAGCAAATTAAGATTCGTCGTAAAAATCATGAAAAGCAGACAGGTATGAAGTTGATTGATCGGATTCTGATTGAAAAACTATGATGGCTGTCACCTTTAAAGAAAAAGCCTTATTGAAGCGATTCAATAAGGCTTTTTCTTTGTAGTGATTTCAGCTTAAATATAAGCCTTACAAAAAATAAATATTACTTTGAGAACAAAATGGAAATACCAAATATTCATATCGTGCCACTGACAGAAATTGATCCTTCGATCTGGGCTACATTATGGCAAGCTTATCAGGCATTTTATCAGGTTGATTTATTGGAGCAGATATCTGAAAACACATGGCATAAACTAACTGATTCTAAGTGTGAGCATATGTATGGTTTTGCGGCACTTATGGTAGGTCGGGTTGTAGGAATTGTACATGTGATAGAGCATGAAAGTTGTTGGACGTTAAAGCCTTACGCATACTTACAAGATTTGTTTACGCATGAAGACTATCGTGGGCTAGGGGTTGCAAGCGCTTTAATCGAACACGTCAAAATGCATACCGAAAAGCGAGCATGTGATCGGGTTTATTGGCTCACCCATCAGGACAATTTGGTCGCACAGCAACTTTATAATAAAGTCGCGAAGAAGACTGGTTTCATTCAATATCGGGCGTAGCTAAGTTGCTACATTTAAAAACAATTATATCGTTCTAAAGTTGCAACATATCGTTTTATCTTTATAGATGTATTCACTGTAGAACTCTATAGACTAAGCAGTATTCCAATGTGAGATAAAAACATGAACTTTAAAGCTTTAACAATCGGTTTGGCTGTTGCAACTGCGACTACATTTGCTATGGCGAAACCTGTGACATATCAAATTGACCCTACACATACAGCAACAGTTTTCACATGGAGTCACTTTGGTTTTTCAACGCCATCTGCAAACTTTAGCGACATTCAAGGTGTGATTAACGTTGACAATGCAAAACCTGCAAATTCATCGGTGAATGTAACGATTCCTTTATCTAGCTTAAACACGAACGTAAAAGCTTTGGATGAGCACTTACAGGGTGCAGATTTCTTTGATGCAGCAAAATATCCAAACATCACTTTTAAAAGTACTAAAGTACAAGCGGTTGGTGCAAACAAATACAAAATCACAGGTGACTTAACTGTTAAAAACGTGACTAAGCCTGTTGTATTGGATGCTGTATTGAATAAGCAAGGTGAGCATCCAATGACGAAAGCTCAATCTATTGGTTTCAATGCGACAACTTCTTTTGACCGTTCTGCTTTTGGTGTAGGTGCATATGTGCCTAACGTGGGTGATAAAATCACTGTGAATATCACCACTGAAGCATCTGTTCCACAGCCTAAAGCCGCTGCGAAATAAGCGATATCTACCAAAAAAGCACCTTATTAGAGGTGCTTTTTTATGTCTGCTGTAAACTTAAAAGTTAGAGCAAAAGATCAGCCGAACGGAGTAAGGTTGAACTATGAAACCAGTGCTTTTAAAAACGCTGCCAAAACTTGTCCAGAGACATGTTCTAGTTGGGCTGCAAAGCGTTGGTTCTCTGCACGCAATGCTGGAATATTAATGTTCGCTTGACGAAGTTCAGCAGTATGCCCGATTAGCCATTTTTCTAAACCATCGGCTGCAACCTCTGGATGGAACTGTAAGCCAAGAATATTATTGCCTACACGAAAAGCTTGGTTGGGATAAACTTCTGAGCTGGCCAACAGCTCAGCTTGAGCAGGGAGTTCAAAGGTGTCGCCATGCCAATGAAGTACTTCAGTTTCTACCAATGCTTGTAATGGGTTATGTTCAACGGCATTGAGCTGTAACTGACTCCAGCCAATTTCTTTGCTATGACCTGCATATACTTTTGCACCGAGCGCATGTGCAATCAACTGCGCACCTAAGCAAATGCCTACAGTCGGTAAATTCTTTTCTAAACGAACTTTCAGTAAGTCTATTTCTTTTTGTAAGAAAGGGTAGTCTTCAGTTTCATACACCCCAATCGGGCCACCTAAAATGACGGTTAGACCTGTGTAGTTCAATGCTTTAGCTAAGTCATCTTTGCCTGCTTCAAAATAGCGTACCCGATAACCTAATTGATATAATACATCTTCCCATGCGCCCAAATCTTCAAAAGCAAGATGCTGAATCGCGTAAATGGTATCGGGTAGTGTCGTCATAGCTGGCTCGTTCACAGGGGTTAAAGGAGTGTAAAAATGTACAGGGAAATGCGTGGAAGTTGAAGGTAATAAATCAGAAAAGATGTAGAAAATTTTAAATTCAATCCAAGGTTTTACTTGAGTTGTAGCATGTTTTTAATCATCCATTTGCTTGAGCTTAAAATTTCCCGTTGTAGATCTTCATCCGCCATGCTGCGTGCCATGACGATAGCACCGACCAGTTGACACAGTACCGCCCAAGCTTGTGTTTCACTGCCTAGTTGTTGTGTAAAGAGTGCGTGACCACGAAGCATTTCTTGTTGAAAATACAGTTTTGTTGTTTCACTACTGCGTGCTACCTCGGTTGCAAGAGAGGGAATAACGCAGCCTTGATCTGGGCGTTGCACATGAGAAAGGGCTAAATAACGTTCAAGTTCGAAGTCAATCCAATCTTCGAGGTTGTCATGCGGATTGGCTTGCCATGCTTGGAAGCTGTGTTGCAACTCGAATTGGATCAGTGCTTCAAATAGTTCATGTTTTGATGAAAAATGCGAATAAAAAGCACCGCTGGTCATTTGAGCCGCTTTCATAAAACCGTCGACACCTGTATTGGAAAAGCCTTGTTTCTTGGCCAGTTGAGCACTGATTTTGAGTAGCTCACGACGTTTTTCTTCTTTATAGCCTGTTTTATAGCGCATAGGAGTTTCATCAAAATAAAATTGACTGATGCTGAGAATTATAACATAGTGATCGTTATGATAACGATCGTTATTTTATAAAGGGAGTGTATTTATGGATGGATTACAGCCAGAGCAGCAGTTTCAAAAGGCTGATGCGAGAAAGAAAGTTGCATTAGTGATTGGCGCAGGAGATGCTACAGGGGGTGAAATCGCGAAACGTTTTGCACGCGGTGGATACGTTGCCTGCATGACACGAAGAAATGCGGAAAAGCTTCAGCCCTTAATTGCAGAAATAGAAGCTGAAGGTGGTCTTGCATATGGTTTTGCTTCTGATGCACGTAAAGAAGAGCAAGTGATCGCTTTGGTGGAAGAAATTGAAGCCAATATTGGTGAAATCGATGTTTTGGTGTTTAACATTGGTGCGAATGTGCCATGTAGTATTTTAGAAGAAACTGCACGTAAGTATTTTAAAATTTGGGAAATGGCTTGTTTCGGGGCGTTTCTGACTGGGCGTGAAGTGGCGAAGCGTATGGTCGTGCGTGAACACGGTAGTATTATTTTCACGGGGGCAACTGCAGGCATTCGCGGTGCAGCAAACTTTGCAGCTTTTGCAGGGGCGAAACATGCACTGCGTGCCTTAGCGCAAAGTATGGCACGTGAGCTCGGCCCGAAAAATATTCATGTGGCACACGTAGTGGTGGATGGCGCAATTGATACCGACTTTATTAAAGACAGTTTTCCTGACATGTACGCGCGGAAAGAACACGATGGCATATTAAATCCCGTGCATATTGCAGAAAATTATTGGCATTTGTCGCAGCAACCGCGTGATGCATGGACGCATGAGTTAGATTTAAGACCTTGGATGGAAACGTGGTAAAAGGACAAAGCATGAAAAGCGTAGAATTTTATTTTGATTTAGGCAGCCCATATAGTTATTTGGCTTACTATCGTTTACTGCAAATGGCAGAGCAGCAAGAGATTCAGATTGTCTATAAGCCTATTTTATTGGGCGGGGTGTTTAAAGCAACAGGCAATCGTAGTCCGATTGAGATTCCAGTCAAAGGGGGTTATTCAATTTTAGATATGCAGCGCTGGGCGGAGTATTACCATATTCCAATGCAGATGAACCCGCATTTTCCGATGAACACTTTAACCCTAATGCGCATTTTGACAGGCGTTCAATTGTTGCATCTCGAAAAGTTTGAGCAAGTTTTAAAACTTTTATTCGATGCGATGTTTAGGATACCACAAAATCTGAATGAACCTACTGCCTTGGCAGAAGTGCTAAAACCGAGTGGCTTCTCTGTAGAAGATATTATGAGTATGGTTCAGTCGGATGTAGTGAAACAGAAACTGATCACTGAAACAGAATTGGCCATTCAGCGTGGCATTTTTGGTGCACCGACATTCTTTGTGGGTGATGAAATGTATTGGGGCCAAGATCGCCTACATTTTGTAGAACAAGCGTTGAATAAAGCTGGCTAAAATACAAGTTAAAAGAACACACCATTAAAGATCAGCCATAAAATCACGGCTGATCTGTTTCACATTAAAACAATCGTTTAGGCGTATGTTCCATGTCTAGACTGACTATTTCATGTTCATCTTTTAAGTCTACACCTGAGTAGCCGAGTTTTTTAGAGCTACGCATGAGAGACATTAGCCGTTGAACTGCAACAGGAATGCTTAAGCCCGCAGGCCGAACATTTGAAATACAGTTCCGTTTAGAATCCAACGTGCCTGAGGCTGCTTTCCATGTATAGTAAATGCCCATACTATCAGGTGAGCTTAGACCGGGTCTTTCGCCAATTAGCATCACGAGCATAGTCGCTTGTAGGCACTCTGCAACAGGATCACCCAAAGCGACTCGGCTTCCAGTCGCAATAACCATCGGTGCAATGCTCCAGCGCTCAGTGTGTAGATGTGAGATGAAATGCTGAATAAAAGGTACAGCATTTTCCTCAATTGCCCGTGCTGATAGTCCATCACCAATCACAATACAGACATCATAGTTTTGTGGGTTACTGGATTTAAAAACCTCTAAGCCGTGCTGTGAAGCTGGACTTAACAGGCGACCAAGGTCAGGACGTTTTAAGTATTCTTGCTTATTTTCAGCTTGACTGTGTATCGTCAGACTATCCAAACCTAGTGTATTAAAACTTGCAACTAATTGTTCGACATCTAAAGCTTGATGTACCGCATCTTGTGCTTCCGCATGTGCCAGTTGAAATTTCAGCAGTTCATGGGTCGGAATACTACAGCCAGCGCGACCAATGGCGATGCGGGCATCAGTAAATTTCTTTAAGTTTTCCCAAACATCCTGATGCTGTTCAGATTGATAATTTTCTAGAGGAACAAGTGACATAAGTTGCTCCTTATATATGTAGAAGTTTTTCAAATTGTGGTGGGATATGTTTTGGCCAGAGAATGTGCTGTTGCTGTTGTTTAAAGATGCCTTGTTCAGCCAACCACAGATCAAACTCAGGTGCGGCTTTTAAGCCCAAAAGCTGCCTTAAATACAGTGCATCATGAAATGACGTGGTTTGATAGTTCAGCATGACGTCATCCGAGCCTGGAATACCCATAATAAAGTTCAGGCCAGCTGCACCAAATAGTGTGAGTAGTACATCCATGTCGTTTTGGTCGGCATCGGCATGGTTGGTATAACAAATGTCACAACCCATAGGTAAGCCTAAGAGCTTGCCACAAAAGTGGTCTTCTAAGCCTGCACGGATAATTTGTTTGCCATTGTATAAATACTCTGGGCCAATAAAGCCAACAACTGTGTTCACCAGCAGTGGGTTGAATTTACGGGCTACCGCATAGGCACGGACTTCTAAAGTTTGCTGATCTACGCCGTGATGTGCATTACTAGATAAAGCACTACCTTGACCTGTTTCAAAATACATCACATTTTGTCCCACAGTCCCACGCTTGAGAGCTAGTGTCGCTTCATAGCCTTCGCGCAGTAATTCAAGGTTAATGCCGAAACCTTCATTGGCACGCTGTGTGCCTGCAATGGACTGAAACATTAAATCAATCGGCACATTTTTCTCAGCCAATTGAATCCCTGAACTGATATGCGTCAGTACACAAGACTGGGTTGGAATGTGATGCTCTTGGATCACATGATCAAGTAATTTGAGTAGCTCCGATAAATTTTGTAGGTTATCGGTTGCAGGGTTAATCCCAATGACGGCATCACCATTACCATACATCAAACCATCCAAAATACTGGCCGATATACCCAAGAGATCATCGGTTGGGTGATTGGGTTGTAAACGGGTTGAGAGATGGCCTTTTAAACCGATGGTGTTGCGAAATTGGGTGACGACTTCACATTTACTCGCAACCAAGATGAGGTCTTGATTGCGCATAATCTTACTCACTGCAGCCACCATTTCAGGGGTTAAGCCGAGCGAAAGTTGTTGTAGTTTCTGCGTAGTCGCATCTTCACTGAGTAGCCAATTACGAAAGTCTCCTACGGTAAAATGTGAAATCGGCGCAAATAAATCACTGCGGTGCTCATCAATGATTAAGCGTGTGATTTCATCTTGTTCATAGTCAATTAATGCCTCAGTTAAGAATTGTTTGAGTGGAACATCGGCCAATGCCATTTGTGCGGCAACATGTTCTGTGGCATTTTCAGCTGCAACACCTGCAAGTTGATCGCCTGAGCGCAGAGGAGTCGCTTTTGCCATTAAAGTTTTTAAATCATTAAACGTATAGTGCTGATGTCTAATCAACGTTTTATAAGCCATGTTATAGGTCCTTCTATAAGTCTTGTTCGGCCTTACGAATACTTTCAAATTCTTCTTCAGGCGTGCCTTGAACGAGTCGATGGCGACTATGGAAAATAAAGTAGGCAATAAAGACCGCATAAATAGCGGCAGCCATAAACCAAACTTTAGGATCCACCACAAAACCAGCAATCACTGCAATGCTGGCTAAAACCAAAGCAATCGATGAGGTGACAATTCCACCTGGGGTTTTATAGGGACGGTGTAACTCTGGACGGCTGATGCGCAGTTTAATGTGAGAAAGCATCATCAAGACATAAGAAATGGTCGCACCAAATACCGCCATCAGGATGAGTAGATCACCTTCACCTGTTAGGGACAATAAAAAGCCAATGATGCCGGGAATAATAATCGCTAAATAGGGTGCTTTGTTTTTATTGGTCAGTGATAACGAGGTCGGTAAATACCCCGCACGTGATAAGGCAAAAATTTGACGTGAATAGGCATAGATAATAGAGAAGAAACTCGCAATTAAACCTGCTAGACCGACAAAATTGACAAAACTTGCTAACCAACTGTTTTGACCATAGACTGCCACCAATGCATCAACTAAGGGTGCGCCTGATTCTTTGAGTTGTTCTGCGCCAGCAGCACCAACACCTAAGAGCAGAATAAGTAGGGCAAAAGCGGCCAAAATCAACATTGAACCGATCAAACCACGCGGTAATGATTTGGATGGATCTTTGGCTTCTTCGGCTGCCAGTGGTACACCTTCTACTGCTAAAAAGAACCAAATGGCATAGGGTACTGCCGCCCAAATACCGATATAACCCATTGGGAGGAAGCTACTTGCTCCAATATTTTCAGTTGGTGCAATGTCAAATAAGTTGGCGCTGTTAAAATGTGGCGCCATCGCAATGATAAAGACAAAAAGAGCTACGGCTGCAATGGCGGTAATGACAAACATGATCTTGAGTGCTTCGCCTGCACCTTTGAGATGAATGCCCATAAAAACCAGATAGCAGATTAGATAAATGATCCATCCACCGACACCAAATAAGGACTCGCAGTAAGCACCAATAAAGCATGCGATAGCCGCAGGGGCGATGGCATATTCAATTAAAATCGCTGTGCCTGTGAGATAACCGCCAAGTGGACCAAATGCGGTACGCGCAAAGCTATAGCCACCTCCCGCAGTAGGTAGCATGGTGGCCATTTCAGACATAGACAGGCACATGCATAAGTACATGATGGCTACGACAACCGTTGCGATAAACATACCGCCCCAGCCACCTTGAGCAAGACCGAAGTTCCAGCCAGCAAAGTCACCTGAAATGACATAAGCCACACCTAAACCGACTAATAATAGCCAGCCTACTGCACCTTGTTTCAGTTGCCTTTTTTCAAAATAATCGTCAGATGTGCTTACAGTTGAAGTCGAGAGCGGAGTCGTTGAGCTGTTAATGGGAGAATCGGTCATGTGAAGCTCCATATCTTGAGTTTTTATAGATGGCTTGATGGATGCAATATTTATGCAATTTCAGTACCAAGCGATTAGACGTCCTGTCTAATGTTTAAATGACACAGCTTTGAATTATTGTTTTGATGGTTGATGGTTGATGGTTGATGGTTGATGGTTGATGGTTGATGGTTGATGGTTGATGGTTGATGGTTGATGGTGGAGACTGTTCAGGGTAACGAATTACCCTAAACACGTAGAGAACTGTATGCGAATAAACTAAGTGCTTAGAAGAAGCCCATTGGCTTAGTGGCATAGCTTACAAGCAAGTTTTTAGTTTGTTGGTAATGATCAAGCATCATTTTGTGGTTTTCACGACCAATGCCAGATTTTTTGTAACCACCAAATGCCGCATGCGCAGGGTAGATATGATAACAGTTGGTCCAAACACGACCCGCTTCAATTGCACGACCCGCGCGATAAGACGTATGAGCAGAACGTGACCATACTCCTGCACCTAGACCGTAAATGGTGTCATTTGCAATTTTAATCGCATCATCAAAGTCTTTGAACGTTGTAACCGAAAGCACTGGTCCAAAAATTTCCTCTTGGAAAATTTTCATGTCGTTTGTGCCTTTGAAAATGGTTGGTTCGATATAGAAACCTGTACCCACTTCATTACGTTCACTACCACCCGTCAGTAATTGAGCACCTTCATTACGTCCTGTTGCGATACAGCCTAAAATTTTCTCTTGTTGTTCTAAAGAAGCTTGTGCACCAATCATCGTTTCAGTGTCTAGTGGGTGACCTGTTTTGATGCGTTTGACACGTTCAATTGCTTTTTCCAAGAATTTATCGGCTATGCTTTCTTGAACTAATGCACGTGAAGGGCAAGTACAAATCTCACCTTGGTTCAACGCAAACATAGCAAAGCCTTCAAGCGCTTTGTCAAGATAATCATCGTCTTGATCCATAATATCTTCAAAGAAGATGTTAGGAGATTTACCACCAAGCTCTAAAGTTACTGGAATAATATTTTCAGTTGCATACTGCATAATCATTTGCCCAACAGCGGTTGAGCCTGTGAATGCAATTTTTGCAATACGTGGGTTAGTTGCAAGTGGACGGCCTACTTCAACTCCATAACCATTTACAATGTTTAAAATACCTGGTGGGAGTAAGTCTTGAATCAGTTCAACCAAGACTAAAATACTTACAGGCGTTTGCTCAGCTGGTTTAAGAACAATACAGTTACCTGCTGCAAGGGCTGGAGCAATTTTCCATGTTGCCATTAAAATTGGGAAGTTCCATGGAATAATTTGTCCCACAACACCTAATGGCTCGTGGAAGTGATAGGCAATAGTGTCTTCATCAATTTCAGAAATACCACCTTCTTGTGCACGAATACAACTTGCAAAATATCTGAAATGATCAATTGCAAGTGGAATATCTGCAGCTAAGGTTTCACGTACTGGTTTACCGTTATCCCAAGTTTCAGCTACAGCCAATTTCTCTAGATTTTCCTCTAGACGATCAGCAATTTTAAGGAGTAAATTAGAACGTGTAGTTGGAGAAGATTTATTCCATTGTGCTTTAGCTTTGTGTGCAGCATCGAGAGCAAGCTCAATATCTTCAGCAGATGAACGTGGGATTTTAGTAAAGGCTTTACCGTCGACAGGAGAGATATTTTCAAAGTATTCACCTTTTATTGGAGCAACCCACTCGCCACCAATAAAGTTTTCATACTGTGCTTTAAATTCTACTTTTGAACCAGGTTGGTTAGGGTCTACGTAGCGCATATTGAAGTTCCTTTGCTTATTGATTTTTTAAAAGCATCTACAGCTTTGGTATAAGGTACATCAGTACAATATTTAAGTAGCATACCTAATATAAGGTTGGAAAAAGGTTGGAAGGATGCAGGTTTACAAGCTTCCGACAAATGTTTACAACCATGCAATACAGTGGATGTGTATCAGGAATTGTTTTGAGAATAAGGAATGATGGCAATGCAACATTTAATACAGAAAAGACAAGAAATAGAAAAGCTTAGAACCAGCAGCAGTATTTCGACGGTACAAGCTGAACAGCTCGGAAAAAGCATTGCAAGTTCGTGGCAGCGTTCTAATTCGGCAGAGATTCCTAAGGATCGTTTTGCAGCGCCCATTTCTGAAGGTTCGATGTCACAAGGTTCAGCATTACAACATGCTTTAAGTTACTGCGCGGATGAGCTCAAGCATATTGCACAGCAGTCCTCAATGGTCGTTGCTGTGGGTGATATTGGTAGTACGATTATTTGGAGTGCTTCAAGTAAGCAAATGCGTAATGCTGCGGAAAGTGTACATTTTGTAGAAGGCGGGCAGTGGAGAGAGGAGTTGGTGGGGACTAATGCATTGGCATTGTCACTTAAAACCCAACAATCGAGTTGTGTGTTTTCTAATGAACATTATATGAGTTCCATCCATGATTGGGTTTGCTATGCAGCACCAATCATCGACCCCTATTCAAAACATGTTTTGGGGGTAATTGATTTATCGACCACGTGGAAAAATCATAATAGCCTTGGTTTACTGGCAGCAGAGCGCTGTGCATCTATCATTCAAACAGCATTATTGGAATACCAGCGTCAACAACTGTATATTCGTGCTTTTGGTGTGCCACAAGTGCTTTTTAATGGCAAAGTGATGGTGCTCACACCACGTCAAATTGAAATTCTGACTATTTTAGCGCTATGTCCACAAGGTATGACTTTAGATACCTTACATCAGGCATTATATGGTGAGCGAAAAGTGAGTATAGGCACACTTAAAGCAGAAATGTCGCAATTAAGGGATCTGTTGGGGGGGATGTTGGGATCTCGTCCTTACCGAATTTTGGCGCATATAGAAGCAGATTTCCTACAAGCAGAGCAGGCATTAGATGCTGCATATATTGAGACGGCCTTAAAGCTTTGCTCAGGTGTGTTATTGCCTAAAACAGAAAGTCCGTTTCTTTGCGCATGGCGCGACTGTTTGGAGTCACGTTTAAGTAGTGCGATTTTTAAAGCCAATGAAACTGATATGCTCTTTAAGCATGTGGCACGCTACCCAGAAGCAATTGATGCTGTTGAACGACTTATTGAGCTGACACCGAGTGGACACCCGGCGCATCAGCTACTTGAGAAATACAAAATTTAATAGTTTTGATTTGAGTTATGGAATAGGTTAATAAAAATTTTGCGATTAAAGATTCTTTTGTTCTAGCCACTGAAATAGCTTGGTATAGACTTCGGCACGAACATCTGGTGCAGATAAGACTAAGTCGTGTAAACCATTTTGAATGGTCTCGACACAGATGTCACCTTGTAGATTTTTCGCCTGTTTTTCAATGTCTTTGACATCTAAAATTACATCACTGGTTTGTGCAGCTACGCCCCATTTTTTGGGGTTGAGTGTTTGATGTGAATGCATAATCAGTGCAGGAACAGAAAGCTTTAAACCGCCACGATGAATTTCTTTTTGTGCTTCATGGATGGCACGGACAAAACTGATGCGAACCATAGAATAACTTGGTTGTTTCCACTGCAAATCAAAGTTCCACTCGCCGTGTTCACTTTGATGTAGGCTTGGTACATACCATTTATTCAGTTCACTTGGAAATTTTAAGTCTGGGAAATGCTTTGCAAGTCGGCTGAGTTGCGGCACGCCAAGTTTGCGTTTAATTGGATGCATATTAAAATCATAAAAAGGACTGTTGGCCCATAGCGCTTTGATTAGAGGGTGTTGTGGATGGTGCGCTGCATATAGTGTGGTAATTAAACCGCCAGTCGAGTGTCCTGCCAGTACAACAGAAAGATGACCTTCAGCACCTATAATCTCAAGAGCTTGAGTAATTTCATCGTCATATTCGCGCAGATCACGGACATTGTAGTAGTTTTGGTGGCTTAAACGGGAGCGACCATATTTTCTTAAATCAAGTGCGTAAAAGTCGTAACCATGCTGATTGAACTGTTCAGCCATTTCTGTTTGGAAGAAGTAGTCAATAAATCCATGAATATACAGCACTGCTTTGGTTGTGGTTTGCGTGGCTTTTTTACGAATGAGAGTTGCGCAAACTTCACCTTCGTAGTCATTAGCAAAACTGAGTTTGAGTTGTTCGTAGTCTTCACCAAGGACATCTGGTTGATACGCGAGCGGGTTTTGTAGTGCTGACATAGTTTACTCTGGTTGTTATTGTCATGAGTTCCCTTATCCTTGATGAAGTCAGAATTTTTGTCAACCACAAATAAAAAAAGACAATTTAAGTGCAAAGGTAAGCAAGGATTAGGCTTACCCGAATGAAACAGTATGGACGTCTGTTTCATTCCACTTAAATTGTCAAAGCAAACAAAGTGTTAAGGAGAGAACTTAGACAGCCGCTCTAAAATCGACTACTGAAGCACTTGATTTGAGCGCTGCTTTAAAGATGTCAACCACTTGAGCATGGGTTGCTTTACGTGGATTCGTCAGCATGCAGGCATCTTTTTGCGCGTTTTCAGACATAATGCCCAAATCTTGTTCTTTTACACCCAGTTCAGACAAGCTTGATGGAATACCAATAGATGCAGATAATTCGCGAATCGCGTCAATTGCAGCATATCCAGCTTCTGTCACAGTTAAGCCCGTGGTGTTAACTCCCATCAGCTCAGCAATACGTGCATAACGGTCAGGGCAGGCAATTAAGTTGAATTCACAAACGTGTGGAAGTAGGACTGCATTACATACGCCGTGAGGTAAGTTATAGAAGCCACCAAGTTGGTGAGCCATCGCATGGACATAACCTAGAGATGCATTGTTAAATGCCATACCTGCTAAATATTGAGCATAACTCATTGCATCACGAGCTTCTAAGTTTTCACCGTTCGCAACTGCTGGGCTTAACCATTCGCTAATCATCGAAATGGCTTTTTCAGCACAGGCATCGGTGATTGGATTTGCCGCTGTTGAAACATAAGCTTCTACTGCATGGGTTAATGCATCCATACCTGTTGCTGCTGTTAAGCTTGCAGGTTTTGCAATCATCAGTTTAGGGTCATCAATAGCAATCAGTGGAGTGCAGCGCCAGTCTACAATTGCCATTTTTACATGCGTATCTGTATTGGTAATAATACAGAAGCGTGTCATTTCTGATGCTGTACCTGCCGTGGTGTTGATGGCAATAAGAGGGGTCATTGGAACCGTACTTTTATCAATTCCTTCGTAGTCACGAATATGACCACCACCGGCAGTCACAAGTCCAATACCTTTAGCGCAGTCGTGCGAAGAACCACCACCTAAGGACACAATAAAGTCACAACCTTGTTCGTTATACGCAGTCACGCCGTTGTGGACATTGATGTCAGTTGGGTTCGGTTCTGCACCAGGGAAGATGTGGCTATCAACACCTGCATCTTTGAGATATCCTGCAATGGTGTCAGCTACGCCAAATTTAAATAAACCTGCGTCGGTTACAATCAGTGCTTTTTTTGCACCGAGGTTTTGTGCTTTACCACCAATTTCTTTGGCACAGCCTGGGCCAAAAAGTGAAACGCAAGGGATATAAAAACCGTTCGTTTGATCTGCAATATTTTTAAAAGCCATGGTGCGATTCCTTCTACCATTATTTATGTTGTTATCGGTGCTCATTACCGTTTTTAGAGTATTGAATGATTCAAAAAACTTGTGTACCTACCAAATACCTACCATGAGTAAGGGAATGAGGAGAAATAGCTTCATCGAAGAGAGTTGCTAGCGATAAAAGGCATAGCCTGTGGTTCAGGATTTGTTTATATTAGTTTTGAAGTTGTGGTGAAAATAGCCAAATTCAAAGAGGGTCAGCTGTGGAGCAAAATGATAAGCTTAAACAATATCAAAGTCTTGCAATACAGTTAAGACAAGTTGTTCCGAGTATTCAGCAGCTTTATCACGAGCAGTCCGCTTTTCTTTCCACACTCAATGTGCAAAACGTTTTAAGTGTTGACGTAAAACAACAGCGGATTCAAATTTTAAATCATTGTTTTCATATTCAGTTTTATGCACCGACGGAACAAGCGGAGCTATGTGTCCCGCAGTTTATCTATCAGGAGCACTATGCAGAAGCGCTAGAAGAGTTTTGTTTACACGACATTATGTTTTTAGTGGGTGATCAATCACCACAACATTCTTTGTATTTGCGCAATAAAGTTAAACAGTTGCGTCAGTTGATTCTTCAACAGGTATTTGTTTTATTCGATGGGCCGAATCGCGTGCAAACGGTTTTGACTGAAATACGGCAAACGCAATCAGAACTCTTTCAACAACTGTGCCAGCAATTTGGATTAAATACAGCTGATCTAGCTTCTGAGCGAAGTCTTTTAGCCGAGTTGCAGCACTTATGCAGCTTAGATACAGAACAGGCGGAAAATATTTTACCGCTGCAGTCTTTGATGAGTAGTTATGATGAGCTGTGTTGTAGTGCTAGTCAATTCTTAGATCCGTATGTGTATCGCATTGTACAAACGGCATTTCCTGAAAGGTTTTCTTTACAAGAGTTGATGGATCATAAGCATGACATTCACTTGTTATATCCACATGCTAAAGAGCAGCCCCATCTACTTTGCTTTGTGCGACTTATGCATCGGGATCTTTGGGCATCTCCTAATTTATTGGCAAAGCGACATTTCTTAAAAGTTGAAAATAAGTTATGGCAAAAGAAGGTCGCAAAACTCCCGATTTTTGATGAAAGTCGTACTGTAAACTGGTTATTCAAACAAAAAGCGGTGGTGGCAGATTGGGTTAGTCAAAATATTCAACACAGTAGTATACGCGTTGCAGTAACGGCTTTAAGTTATCTCGATACGCAGTCTTATCATCCCGAAATTATTGTGACCACCTTAAAGTACTTCCAACATGTCGCGGCGCGTTTATTTATACAAAGTTGCTATGAACATGCCCTACAACAGCATTGGTTTGAGCTTGAAGCTAACCAGCATGTGGTCTTAAAAAATAGACGCCAAGATATGGATGATCAGCGTATAGCAATTAGCCCGTCTATTTTGTATTTAGATGAATGGCTCGAACTGTTGCACCGTGTGGTCGAACAACAACCTGAATGGGGGAAACGGGTCTACACAAAATTGAGTCGTGTAATGCAGGCCTATATTCAGCATCTAGATAAAATTGCGCAGAAACTTCCTGAGGACTTAGTGATTTATTTTAGTGAAGACAAGCAACAAAACCGTGATTTTTATTTTCAGTTAAAGCAACATAAACTGCATATTGAACGCTTTAGACAGTTGTTTTATCTAAATCGGCCTCCTTTACGAGTTTCGGTGTTTGATGCTTATGTGCGCGATTATTTGCCTGAACATTTTGAGACGCAAAAGGAGGTTTTAAAAAATGTCACATGGAAGAGCCTATTTCATCAGGCTGTGCAGTGGCATGATCAATTGCATAGCCAAGAGTTACTCGCTGAACTGAAACGAAAGCTTGGTTGCATCTCATGGCAACCAATCAGTCATGAAGCTTATTATTTTATTGAGAGTTGGGTGTTTGAGGAGCTCAAAGATATTGATCGTATCATTGCCGAGTCACGTCGTTTTCAACATTGTTTAGCGGCCAGTTTTGCTGAGCGAATTATTGTACGTGAATATGTTGCATTTCATATGAGTCATACCGATGCACAGCGGCACTTGACGCTCGGTTGTCACTATATTGCAGGACAACTGTTATTTGATCAGCTTGAATATCCAAACAACCAAAAAGCGCTACCCGATGATGTTGTGGTCGCTGAACAATTCATTGCCATGCTGAATCAAACCCTATAACCAAGGTCTTAAAAATTAAACAACAATGGACTTAATTTGTCGCACAACATTTACTGTGAGACGAGATCTGCTTAACTTTTTAGCAAAAAATCGGTAGGCTATAGCCGTTCATCAATGGTATAGGTCTTATGAAGCAAGAAACTGCACTCAAACTCTTAAAAGCGGGCGAAAATGTCTTTTTAACCGGTTCCGCTGGTGCAGGAAAAACCTATACGCTGAACCAATACATTAACTATTTAAAAGCCCGCAAAGTGCCAGTGGCGATCACAGCCTCTACCGGTATTGCCGCAACGCATATGAATGGCATGACCATTCATACTTGGGCCGGCATTGGAATTAAAGATGCGTTGGGGGAAGATGAACTCAAACGCATGAAAGAACGTAAATACTTAAAAGAGCATTTAGAAAATGCCCAAGTCTTAATCATCGATGAAATTTCGATGCTACATGCGAAACAGCTCAATTTGGTCAATAAAGTCCTTAAGTTCTTTAAAGAAAGTGAAGAACCATTTGGCGGGATTCAAGTGATTGTGGCAGGTGACTTCTTCCAGTTACCGCCCGTTGGTAAAAATGAAGAACGCAATCGCGATAAATTCTGTTTTATGTCAGATGCTTGGGTGGAAGCCAAGTTTCGTGTGTGCTATTTGACCGAGCAGCACCGTCAGGGCAATGATTATCTTAATGATATTTTAAATGCCATTCGCAGTCAGAGTATTAATTCTCAGCACTTGCAGGCTTTACAAGCCACACGTCAGCAAGATATTGGAGAAACCTTTACACGTTTATACACCCATAATATGGACGTGGACACCATCAACTTCAAACATTTAAATGAAATTGAAAATGAAGGCCGACAGTTTGAGGCGGTGTGTGATGGCAATGATAAGCTTATTGAAACGTTAAAGTCGTCTGTGCGCGCACCTGAAAACCTCACTCTCAAGAAAAATGCCAAAGTGATGTTTGTAAAGAACAACTTCGATGTGGGCTATATCAATGGTAGCTTAGGTGAAGTGGTGGGTTTTGAGGAAGATGAAGACTTTGGGATCTTGCCGAAGGTCAAACTGACTGATGGTACGGTACTGGTGGTCGAGCCTGAAACATGGTCGGTGGACAATGATGCAGGCAAAACCATTGCCAGTTTTCAGCAGATTCCATTGCGATTAGCGTGGGCCATAACTATTCACAAATCTCAAGGCATGACTTTAGCGGCAGCAGAAATTAACCTGAGCCATACTTTTGAAAAAGGACAGGGCTATGTGGCTTTGTCGCGTTTAAAGACTTTAGAGGGTTTAAGATTACTGGGTTTTAATGAACAAGCTTTGGAGCTAGATAGTCTAGCCATTAAAGCAGACCGCCGTTTCCAAGAACTGTCCGATGAAGCCGAAACACACTTTGAGCTCATTGATCTAGAGCCACAACACAAGGCCTTTATTCGTCACTGTGGCGGAACGCTCAATGAAGTTGAGATTGAGCGTAACGAAAAGAAAATTGCCCGTAATGCAGGTAAAGCCAACTATGCTTCTGCAACACTCGATGAAACACGTGAACTTTTTGAAGGTGGTTATGAAATTGCCGATATCGCACAAGAGCGCGGGTTGACGGCTGCAACGATTATCAACCATTTGGCGAAGCTACATAAAGAACAGGGCTTAGACATTTCTGTAGCTCATCCAGGCGAAGAAGTGGTAGAGCAAGTGCGAAAAATTTATAAACGTCTCATGAAACGTCAGCAAGCCGAACACTTTAGTGAAGATGGTGCGATTAAGCTTCGCCCTATTGTGGAACTAACCAATCCACGTATGGGCTATGACCAAGTTCGCTTAGCGCTGTTATATATTGAATAGCATCTTAAAGGCAGGGAGGCTCGTGCAGAAATTTCTTACTTACTTTGCCCAGAACTTCAGTTAAACTGAATTTTAAGGGATAAGAATAACTTAGAATCGTAATGAAATTGACAGCTTGGTACACGCTACGCAAATTTGTTTATAACAATTTGCATAATGAAGACTATGAGACACCCTTAAGTCGAGGGTTCAACTATTTTCTCATTGCACTGATTATGAGTAATGCTGTTGCAGTCTTACTGGAGTCGGTACAAAAGTACTATCTATCGTATCAAGACTTTTTCTATTATTTTGAAATCTTTTCTATTATTGTTTTTAGTGTTGAATATCTTTTACGTTTTTGGTCGATTGCCGAATCTAATAGTTTTGAGTCAGATTGGAAAAACCGCCTCAATTGGGTCAAAAGTGGTGGGGCGATTATCGACCTCTTGGCTATTCTACCTGCGTATTTAAACTTCTTTGTTCAGTTCGACTTACGATTCTTAAGAATTGTTCGTTTACTCCGACTTCTCAAATTAACCCGCTACTTTGTCTCGTTACAAATTTTATTACGGGTTATTGAACGCGAAAAAGGCTCGTTTCAAGCAGTTATTTTCATTTTAGTAATTATGATCATTATGGCGGCTGCAGGGGTGTATTTGATTGAAAGTCAGGCCCAGCCTGAAGTTTTCAGCTCTATTCCCGCCTCAATGTGGTGGGCCGTAGTTACACTGACCACCGTGGGCTATGGCGATGTGACACCTATTACTCCGTTAGGACGTTTTCTTGGAGCGATTATTACCATCTTAGGTGTAGGTTTAGCCGCATTACCTGCGGGTATTTTGGCGAATGGTTTAGCCAATGAATTGGAGCAGCGTAAAGAAAAACTTGAACTTAGATTTCGAGAATTAATCCAAAATAGCGATATTGATTTTGTCTTAGAAACAGAAAAAATTGATGAAGTTCGTAAAGAAGTTGGGCTAACCAAAGAACAAACACACGATATTATTCTACAACTCATTCGTGAACAAAAAGAAGAGTCTTTAAGGCAAGAGCGTGACCAATATGCCTATTGTCCGCACTGCGGTAAAAAACTACCCGAATGAATTATGCCAGTCAGTTAAGGAGTTTCGTATTTAACTTCCTATTGTGGATGACGTTATCGCGTATCGAATAAAATCTAGTGTTTAAAAAGAAAATGCCAGTAGGATTCTTTATGGTCTGACATTAATCTGAATGACCGATTGTAAAAGCGTGTATAAAAATACGTCTGAACTTTTATACACGCTGATTGTTTTTAGATGAAGTCATTAATTGGGGTTTAACAAGTCTGATTTGCATCATTTTTACATGTGGATATCGACTTTTTCTCATGCTGAAAAGCCAACAATAAAATAATCAATCCACCTAAGCTCAGTAAAACCCCGACCCAGATTGGGGCTAGCCAGCCTAAACCTTGGCTAATTAACCAACCACCGAGGAAGGCACCAAAAGCATTGGCAATATTAAATGCGGAGTGATTCAGCGAGGCTGCTAAACCTTGTGCGTTGCCAGCGACATCCATCAAGCGAGTTTGTAGTAAAGGCCCCAAACCAGCAATACTAAAGCTAACCAAGAAAAGAGCAATAAAAGCAGTGGCAAGGTGATCCATAGATAAAGCACAAAGCACATAAGAGCAGGCGTTGGAAACTAGGACCCAAATAATCGCTTTATTTAAGTTCTTATCGGCAAAGTGTCCTGCGACGACACCGCCGACCACCAACCCGAGCCCAATACATGCCAGTGCAAATGGAATGACTTGAATGCTGGCATGGGTATATTCAGTCAAAATAGGCGATACATAACTATAAACAGAAAACAGCCCACCAAATCCAATTGCACCGACAGCAAGCGTGAGCCACATTTGTGTATTTTTAAGCCCACGCAGTTCATTTTGAATGCTGGCTGTGTGATCCAGTTGCATTTTTGGTAAGCCAAAACAAATTGCGACCACAGTCAAAAATGCGATAGATGCAGAAAACTCAAAACCTGCCCGCCAACCATACAGCTGACCCAGCCATGTCGCAAAAGGCACACCAATCACGGTCGCAACATTCAGCCCCATCATGAGCATTGCAACAGCCGAAGCACGTTTTTGTTTTCCTGCAAACTCTGCAACTACCAAAGCTGCAATACCAAAGTAAGCGCCGTGAGGGAAACCAGCAATAAAACGTGAAACCAACATAGACTCATAGCTATTTGCGAGTGCTGTACTGGCATTGGCGATACCATAAAATAGCATAAGTCCAATTAAGAGCGTTTTACGCGGAACCTTTGCTGCTAGAATGGCAATCACTGGCGCACCAATAGTCACTCCCAAAGCGTAGGCACTAATGAAATGCCCTGTGATAGGTATACTGAGCTTGAAACTTTGTGAGATCTCTTGGATGAGTCCCATTGCAACGAATTCAGTTGTACCAATACAAAAACCACCGAGTGCCAATGCCAAAATAATGACAAACAAGTGGCGGGTTGGCGGGGGGCTATTTTCTTGAGAGGACATAAGCAGAGGAGAAAATGAAAAGTATTATACGTTCTTTATCACATGAAAATTTGGTTGTTCTAAAAAAGTTATAAGTGAACTAAGCAAGCGTAATATTTATATGAACTCTGAAGATTCTGCATGATGCATATTTATTCATAGCGCTAGATTGAGTGCCCATTTTTTAAAAAATTAAATTTAAAAGCAGCAAATAAGATTAACCTGACCTGAGAGTTTGGATTTGCTAGGCTAGGACTGTCCTGTACCAATGATTAGGGTAAGTAAACCAGCAGCAATGAGTGGGCCGACTGGAACGCCACGCAGTAAAGCAACCCCTGCAACGGTTCCAACCAGCAAGCCTGCAACAACATCGGGTTGGTTTGACATTAGTTTCACACCACGACCACCTAGCCATGCAACCAAAACACCAATGGCGATAGCAAGTAACGATTTAACACTTAAAAAAGATTTAAAAATACTTTCACCGCTAATTCTACCACTTGCAATAGGCACTAAAACTGCAATGGTTAAAATGATGATCCCGATATTTAATCCATGTTGTTGAATTAGAGGTAAGTATTCACTTAGTGGCGTCATCCGCAAAATAATGAGTACAGCAGCAGCAATGGTTACTGCAGAGTTGTGACTGAAAATACCGCAAGCAAGCAGGATCAATAGGACGATCAGGTTCAAATCTAAGTTCGGCATAGGGGAGAGGCTGGTCAAAAAAACATGTGCATTGTAACGTTTTTTTAGCCAGTCTGCCGAATGATCCGAGTCCTTTGATTGATGTTCTTGTATTTCAGTATAAAATGAACCTTTATTTAAAAATGTGGTGTGCTGATGCTGTTGGAAAAAATGTTGCAGTCGCAAGGATTCGGTTCGCGGAAGCATTGCCAACAGTTGATTAAAAATGCAACCATCGAAATTGATGGGCAGATCATTACAGACCCTAAACATAAACTCAAATTAGATGGTTTGCACTTCAAAGTACATGATGAGAGTTTTGAATATCGTGAAAAAGTCTATATTGCCTTAAATAAACCTCAGGGTTATGAATGTTCACATCAGGCAACACATCACTTTAGTGTTTTCGATTTGTTTGATGATGTGCTCTTGAATCGTGGTATTCAGTGTGTTGGACGTCTGGATCAAGACACGACTGGCTTGTTGTTGCTTACTGATGATGGTCAATTCTTACAGGCATTGACACATCCTAAAAAGCATGTGGCAAAAGTATATCGGATGAAAACTGCCGACCCTGTTACAGATGAACAAATCCAGCAGTTAGAACAAGGCGTTGAGTTACGTAATGAAAAAGGGATATTTGCAGCAACAGATGTAAAACGCTTAGCCGAATGTGAACTGCAAATGACGGTGCATCAGGGGGTATATCATCAAGTGAAACGTATGCTTGCGGCAGTGGGAAATAAAGTTGAGAGTTTGCATCGTCAGCAAATTGGGGCGCTCGACTTAACGGGTATACCAGATTTAGTCGAGGGACGTTGGATCTATTTAAATGCCGAACAAGTGGCTTTAGCCAAGATACGCAATGATTTTGAGAGATAAGGTCTTTAGACGTTGATTGCTAAAGAAAGCAATGATAGGTCTTAAATTCATTATCCGCTACAAAGCCCATGGTTTCATATAAGCTGTGGGATTGATAATTATTCTTTTGTGTTTCAAGCGTAATACGTATGGCTTTTTCGTGTCGTGCAAATAAAATCGCGGTATCAATCAATTGTTTTGCTGAACCATGACGACGATGCGGTGGCGAAACATAGACATCATCTAAAATATAGTAGGTTGCGCAGGCCATAGATGAAAAACCCAAATATAGCAGCACAAAACCTGTAATCGCATCATCTTTGACATGAATGAAGATGACACTTTGTTCGTTTTCAAGGCGAAGTTTAAGGAACTTTTGGGAAAGCGCTAAGTTGGAAGATGCACCATAAAACTGGCGATATTCATCAAATAATACAGCAAGTTTTTCTAAGTCTTCTAAAGTGGCACGTCTTACGATCATGTATTACTCCATGCTGTATTTATAATGTTTACATGAAGCATACCTAAGTTTTGAAAGGGATATTTCTAAAATTTGTTTAGAAATGCAACACTGTTAAGTTTTGTCACTTTCTCCCAAGATTGCAGCTAACTCCTCAAATAGATCGATATGTTCATCGTCTGCAAATAAATCATTGGTTGCAGTTGAGTCTGCACTGGTGATGTGTTCAACTGCTTTTTGTTCTTGCTTGAGCTTACGTAGCTTAATCAGCTGTTCAAGATTGATGTTCTGGTTTTCGATTGAGAATGGGATAGATTTAGTTAAAACCACTTGTTTGAAGAACAAACGAACGGCTTGTGCAGGTGTAATTCCCAGTTGTTTAAACACTGCAAAAGCTTGTTTCTTTTCTTGGGAATCGAGTCGAATTTGATAGACTTCTGTTTTTCTCATGATTTTTTAAATAATTTGAACGACTTAAGGGTAGAAGTTATTTTAATCAATTCCGTTGTAATTTCAATATTCATACAATGGAATTTTAAAAAATTTTGTAATGACAAGCAGATTACAATGTCAATTCAAGATTGGAGCTAAATTGCATAAGTTTTTGAGTTATTGGGTCTTTAAATGAAAGATGTTTGGCTAAGAGCTGTAAAGGCTGATTAAAATCATCGTCGGCTTTATGTACAACTTTAGGATAGAACGGATCATTTTTAATCGGTAGGCCTAAGAAGTTAAGGTGTACACGGAGTTGATGCTGTTTTCCTGTATGTGGTTTAAGTTCGTATTTTGCCCATGTTGAGTCATATTCCAACAGGGAAATATCTGTTTCACTATTGGGTGCTTTGTCTAATACCCGCATAGTGTAGAACGGTTCACCTTTTTGCATGTGTAACCTTACTGTTCGTGGGAAATTAAGTTCTGTGTTAAAAGGTGCAATTGCATGGTAGGTCTTTTGCACCCGCCGTTCCGCAAACATTTGTTGATAAGCCCCACGTGTTTTAATGCACTTGGAGAAAAGTACTAAGCCGGCAGTTTCACGGTCTAAGCGATGGATAGGGGTTAAATGCTCAATACCTGTCTGTTGTTTTAGGCGAACTAAAAGAGTTTGTTGCACATATTGTCCCGTTGGACTGATAGTCAGAAAGTGAGGCTTATCTACCACTAAGAAATGATCGTTTTCAAATAAAATGTCATGCTGAAATGGTACTTCAATTTCACGCGCTAAAAATCGGTAATAGAACACATGCTGATTTTCAAGATATGCCGAATCTGTGCTGAGTACATTACCTACAGCATCATAGATCAAGCCATCATGAAAACGTTGCTGCCACTCAGTTGCTTCAATATGCGGAAATTGCGCACATAAATAAGCAAGTATGCTTTTAGGCATAGGTTCAAGTTTAGGTAAGTACACCTTACTGGCAGTGACGCCATTGAGCATAGGTGGACAAAATTCAGAAGTTTGGTGGTTGGACATGTTTTTTGTAGGTAATATCTAGACGGTTGATACAGGAAAATACGAGTTTTCAAACTTGCGACTTGGGCATTTTATGGGTGCGATGCTATCATAATTGCTCTTTTGTCACTTGTCGTGAGTATTATGCAGTATTCATTTAATTTAACGCTCAATAATGAACAAGATACCCAAAATTTAGCGCAAATTTTGGCACAGCATTTTACGACGGGTGTAGTGTATTTAATTGGGGGGTTAGGTGCGGGTAAAACTACGTTAACACGTCACTATTTACAGCATTTAGGCCATCAAGGTTCCGTGAAAAGCCCCACCTATACCTTGGTTGAACCTTACCAAGTTCAAGGACGTGATATTTTCCATTTTGACTTGTATCGTTTAAACGATCCGTATGAGTTGGAGTTAATGGGCATCCGTGACTATTTGGAAACGCCCAATGCGCTGTTTTTGTTTGAATGGCCGTCTAAAGGGGGCGATGAGATCCCTGAGGCAGACTTAATTATTGATATTCAAAAATCTGAAGATGAACTGACACGGTCTGCTACTTTACGTTTTCATTCAGTAGCATTATTACAAGCTTTAGAGAGCCAATTAAACAATGCGTGATGATTTAAAGATACGTCGTATTCATACTTTAAATCCTGCTTTAGCCAACCAAATCGCAGCAGGCGAAGTCATTGAGCGTCCAGCGTCTGTGGTCAAAGAGTTACTTGAAAACTCGATTGATGCAGGTGCAACAGAGCTGATTATTCGGGTAGAGCAAGGCGGCAGTACTTTAATTGAAATCATGGACAATGGTCGAGGGATTCACGCTGAAGATCTCCCTTTGGCGGTGATGCGCCATGCGACCAGTAAAATCCAATCTGCTGAAGATTTACATGCAATTGTCAGTTTAGGCTTTCGCGGAGAGGCTTTGGCTTCTATTGCAGCGGTTTCGCGTTTAACCTTGACCAGTAGTCAAGTGGATGATGGAATTGGCTATCAAGTTGAAGTCAATGGAACTGCATTTGACCATCAAGAGATTCAGGCTGTAGCTGCACCGAAAGGTACGCATATTCGGGTACAAGATTTATTTTTCAATGTGCCCGCACGTCGAAAATTCCTTAAAAAACCTGGCACAGAGTTTGGTCACATTGAGGAAATCGTCCGGCGTTTAGCGCTGACGCATTTCGATATTCGTTTTGTACTTGAACATAATCAAAGCATCAAACTGAACTTGCCGATTGCAGATAGTGGTGAACTACGTTTTCAGCGAGTACAGCAGTTGCTAGGGCGCGCATTTACTGAAAATGCTTATTGGATGGATGCCGATAGCATCAACATGCGTTTAACAGGTTGGTTGGGACATCCCTCCGATGCGCGGGCTCAGGCTGACTTGCAATATGTTTATGTGAATGGTCGAATTGTTAAAGATAAAACCATCGCTCATGCGCTGCGTATGGCTTATGATGGTATTTTGCATGGACATCAGCATGCGGGTTATTTGCTTTTTCTGGAAGTCGACCCTGAAAATATTGATGTCAATGTACATCCAACCAAACATGAAATTCGCTTTTTGAATCAACGTGAAGTACATGAATTTGTACGTCATTATGCTAAAGAGACTTTATCGCAGTTTCAAACGGCAACCGCAGATCTTTCGGATGCAATGAAGATCGCAGAGAATCAAGCTTTGATATCTGTGCAGCCTCGCTATCAAGAGCCTTTGCAATTGCATCGTTGTGTTGAACCTGAACAAGCCAGTGAGCCAGTCACAATGGATGTGCTCAGTGACTTTAGTTCAAGCCAACCGCAAGGCGTCCATTATTCGGAGCAACTTTCACGCTATCATGGCTCACAACAGCTCAATAATGCCTTGCAAAGCTATTTAGCACCTCTGCGTGGTACTTCATCTGCTGTTGATCAAGCTCATGATGTTACATTGCAAAGCCCTAAAATCGACGAACATCCGTTGGGAATTGCCATTGCGCAACTGCATGGTATTTATGTGTTGGCTCAAAATACAGAAGGGCTGATTATTGTTGATATGCATGCAGCGCATGAGCGTATTCTGCTACAGCAAATGAAGTCAGCATGGGATAAACCAGAGTTTTGGATTTCTCAGCAGTTACTCATTCCCAAAGTGATTAATATCACGCGAATGCAAGCGATGCGAGTGGAAGAACTCAAAGATCAATTGGCGCGTTTGGGTCTTGAAATTGATCAATATGGCGATGAGCAGGTCATTGTTCGTGGTGTGCCTGCGATTTTACACAAAGCCAATTTTGAGGCGTTGGTACCTGAATTACTTAACGATTTGGATCCAAATGATGAAGCACAGGGCTTACTGCAAAAGCGTGATCAAATTCTAGCGGGTATGGCCTGCCATGGAGCTGTTCGTGCACATCGCATTTTAGGTCTTTCTGAAATGAATGCTTTGCTTCGTCAAATGGAACAAACTGAATTTGCTAGCCAATGTAACCATGGTCGCCCAACTTGGCGTGCGTTTCCATTGGCTCAACTAGATAAGCTTTTTGCTCGAGGAGAGTAGTTGTACATGTCAACTCAATTGCCGGTCATCAATTTAATGGGGCCAACTGCAAGTGGTAAAACTGCTTTGGCATGTCAGCTCTATGAGCAAGGAAATTTTGAACTGATATCTGTAGATTCAGCATTGGTCTTTAAGGATATGGATATCGGTACAGCAAAGCCGACCAAAGAAGAGCTGCTACAATATCCCCATCACCTTATCGATATTATTAGCCCAGAAGAAGTCTATTCGGCTGCAAACTTTGTTGAAGATGCATGTCGTTTAATAGATGACATGCATGTACGAGGCAAAACTCCGATTTTAGTCGGTGGAACCATGCTCTATTTTAAAGCACTATTAGAGGGCCTTTCGAGTAATTTACCAAGTGCTGATTATGCTATTCGTGCAGAAATAGAAGCAAAAGGTGAAAGGGAGGGTTGGTCTGCGGTCTATGCGGAATTATGTATTGTGGATCCACTAGCGGGCGAAAAATTTAAAATAAGTGATAAACAACGGATTATTCGTGCTTTAGAGGTTTACAAATTGACTGGGCAGCCCATTACTAAACTTCAAGCTGAACAGCCTAAAAATGTACCTTATCGCTATAATTTTCATAATTATGCTTTGATGCCAGACCGTGCTGAATTGCACCAAAGAATTGCACAAAGGTTGAAAATTATGTGGGACATCGGATTTTTGAATGAAGTGGAAACACTTATGAAAAAATACGATTTAGATGAAAATTTACCTTCTATGCGCTCAGTGGGGTATCGACAAGCACTCGAATTTTTACAAAAAGGAGATAAAACTGTCGAAAAACAACGTGAAATGGAGGATAAAGCACTTTTTGCGACACGACAACTTGCTAAACGTCAATACACTTGGTTAAGATCTTTGCAAGAGGTGCATAAATTTACAACGTATTCTACTATCACGCAGGCACAAGAAGACTTGCGAAACTGCTACGGATAAAGCAAAATTTAGCTACTATCTTTTTTATAATTTTTAATTGAAAAATAAAGATAGTTTTTTGCGCTGATTTTTAAAATTTTTTGGAGTTATAACATGTCTAAAGGTCAAACTTTGCAAGATCCGTTCTTAAATTCTCTCCGTAAAGAACGTATTCCTGTATCTATCTTCCTTGTAAACGGCATTAAGTTACAAGGTCATATTGAATCTTTCGACCAATATGTTGTTTTATTAAAAAATACAGTAAGCCAAATGGTTTACAAGCATGCAATTTCTACAGTTGTTCCTGCACGTAACCCACGTCCTGCTGGTGCTCCTGCTGGCGCTGGTCAACAAGGTGGCTTTGGTGGTCAACAAGGCGGCTTTGGTGGTCAACAAGGCGGCTTTGGCGGTCAACAAGGCGGCTTTGGCGGTCAACAAGGCGGCTTCGGTGGTCAAGGCGGCTTTGGTGGTCAAGGCGGCTTTGGTGGTCAAGGTGGCTTCGGTGGTCAAGGTGGCTTCGGTGGTCAAGGTGGCTTCGGTGGTCAAGGTGGCTTCGGTGGTCAATCGACTGGTTTTGATGGCGAATCAAAATTTGAAGACACTCAAGATGATGAAAATAATCGTTAATTGATTGTTAAAAAAGCCTCTCACATGAGAGGCTTTTTTATGTCTAATTTTTATTTTCCGTCCAAACGAAAAAAGACCAGCATAAATGCTGGTCTTTTTAGGTGTTCAAACTTATGACTTATTGTTCTTGC
This sequence comes from Acinetobacter sp. WCHA55, assembly GCF_002165305.2. Lineage (NCBI taxonomy): Bacteria > Pseudomonadati > Pseudomonadota > Gammaproteobacteria > Moraxellales > Moraxellaceae > Acinetobacter > Acinetobacter sp. WCHA55. Next base: position 1,497,021 of record NZ_CP032286.1, read on the forward strand.
GGTCTAAATTTGGATCTTTGATTTCGACAAAAGCTCTGTTGCGTGTTTCACGTAACCAACTATCAAGCTCTGCATCAAATTGACGCTCACCTAAAATTTGACGTGCCATACGCTCTTGGTATTCAGCAGTCATGTCTTGTTGACGTGTTTCAGTCACTTGAAGAATATGCCAGCCAAATTGGGTTTGGAAAGGTTTACTGGTTTGACCTACAGGTGTATTTTTCATGGTTTCCTCAAACTGCGGAACCATTACACCTGGGCTAACCCAACCCAAGCTTCCACCATCACGTGCTGAACCTGTGTCATTAGAATAGGTGGAAGCTAAGACGGCAAAGTCTTCACCTTTTTGAACACGGTTATACAAGCTTTCAATCATTTGTTTAGCATTTTCAGGGCTAACCACTTCAGATGGTTGGATCAAAATATGGCGTGCTTTGTATTGAGGCACAATCGCTTTTTGCTCAGCACCTTTGCGTTCAACTAACTTTAAAAGATGTACGCCATCTCGTACTGTAATTAAATCTGTGGTTTGTCCCACTTGGAGTGGACTCACACGTGCTGCAAGCTCGCTAGGAATGTCAGAAAGTGCTCTAAAACCCATATCCGCACCTTCAACTTTAGTGCCAGTAGTACTGAACTTTTTAGCAATTGCAGCGACATCGTTGTCATTTGCTAGTGCAGCTTTAACTTGCTTCGCCACAGTGTCAGCATTGTCACCTGAAACACGCACATGTAGCACATGCACTTGGTTTCCGAGTGCTGCTTGACCTTGTGGTGTATTTAAGAAGTTTTTAACATCTTGATCTGAAATCTGGATACGAGAGGTAACGACTTGTTGGCGCAAACGATTGATGGCTAAATCTTCAGCAACACGACTGCGTAAAGAAGCATAGGTTCCAGGGGCCATTTGATCGAGCTTTTGTTGGAATGCTTCTAGACTTGTGCTACCAGATTGTTTTGCGACATTTAAAACTGCTTCATTCAAGCTTTTTTCATCAGGTTGAATGTTGTAACGTTTCACTTGTTCAAGCTGAGTTTGACGAATAATTAGTTGCTCTAATGCTTGTTGTGCCAAATATTGCTCTGGTGGGACTTGTTTCTTTTGGCTCTCAAGTTGATGTTTGAGCTCAGCCATACTTGCTTCTAAGTCACTTTTTAAAATGACACTGTTATCGACAACAGCAACAACTTCATCCGACGCATGTACAAAAGTTGGAATAGCGGTTGCGAGAGCTAAAGCCAAAGCACTCGCTTTAAAAAATTGTTTGAACTGTTTTGTCTTCATTAACGGTCTGTCCAAGTCTGATTAATATTGTTGAAGCCTAGAATACGATTTTCTAGTAATGATGAAAGTTTACTGTTGAGTCCGCCTAAACCTTTAAGCGTAATTTCGGCCATAATTGCACGTTTAGGTTCTACGCCTGCAGCATTGACATCATCCAAGTCGTTATAGTACTCGCGACCATAAACGGAGATGCCCCAACAGCAAGACTCATAATTGATACCAAGGAGGTATTCACGAGCGACATTGTTGTCTAAGTCATATTGAGCATGGCCCATAATACGCCAGTTGTTATGGATTGGTTGTACAAAAGATGCAACTACTTGGTCGTAATGTTCTTGACGGTCTGCAATTTCTTTACGGTAGAAATAGCCAACGTTATAAAGGTTGCCTTTATCACCCGTAAAGTAAAGCTGTAAGTCACGTTGAGCATTATCGCCATTTGCCATCCATGCTGAGTTTGCACCGAGGGTAAAGTTTTGAGAGAGCTGGCTAGATACGCTGACAATCGGACCAGAGTGGTTTTCTCTGTCAAAGACATCTGCTGTTTGGTCAAGCGTTACGCGGCGATCTTCAAAGTAATAGCTTTGGCCCACACTGGCTTTTAAACGCTCTAAACCCACCGTATCAAATAAGCTATAGCTTAAACCCAGTGACAAGAAGTTATTGTCTTCTAGGCGGTCATGACCATAGAAGCGATTTGCACTAAACAACTGATCATAGTTAATCGATGCTGTTGCAGAGTCAAAGTTAGGCGCACCATCTTGATTTTTATAGGGTGCATAGGCATAGAACATGCGTGGACTTAAGGTCTGTAAGAAAGTACCTTCTTTTTCAAAGGTTAAACCTGCATCAAAAGTCACCTGTGGTACGACATAAGATTTGTCGTTCGATGAGCGGTTGGTGTTGTCAAACTCATTGATGGTGTCTTGATCGTAGAATGTGTTCACATTACGAATAGATACTTCTGGAATGGCAAAAGCCCACGGTGTACGGTAGTTATAGCGTACAGAAAAGTCATTATAGACACGGGTACCGCTTGGTTCAAAGCTATCATTGGTGTCACCATTGATAGTCCCAAAGTCCTTTTTAAAGTAAGCTGTATCGTTGTTGAATTCGTATTCTAAGCCTAGTGCATTACCCGCCTTATAGTTGAGTAAGAACTGTGGTAAACGTGCATACGGACGGTCAACGTAGGGGGTAGTTTCATCTAGTGTTTGGAAGTCTTCAACTTTCAGTTGGGCTTTTAGACCAGGAATTCCATTTTTATAGTTGAGCTCCCAAGCACGACGCAGGTTTAAGTCCGTTTTGGTGTTTGGGTTGTTGCTTAAGTCAGTAAAGTAGTCTTTGTCTGATGCATAGTTATATTCAAGGTTGGTTGAGAACTGTTGATTGATTTGCCAGTTATGTAAAAAGTGCAAATCTTTACGGTCTTCGTCGTCATATTTTCGGTCAGATGATAAAAATCCACCCCAAATTTGACCTGAACCAAAATTTTCCGTCAGATAGCGGAATTCTCCCTCAAACATTGGGCCACGGTCGCTGATATAGCGTGGCGTAACGGTCGCATCGTAGTTAGGTGCTAAGTTGAGATAAACAGGCACTGCAAGCTCGACACCACCATCATTGGTGAAGCCAAAACTTGGTGTCAAAATACCCGTAGTGCGACGGTCATCAATTGGAAAGTTGAAATAAGGAACAGCGAGAACGGGTACATCTTTGATATAAAGTTTTGTGCCACGGGTTTCACCACGGCCAGTTTCTTGATTTAACTTGATTTCGTCTGCTTGGATTTTCCACGTTGGCGATTGCTCTGGTGGACAGGTGCTATAAGTTGCATTTTTTAGGGTGGTGGTTGTTTGTGACTCACGTAGGATTTGGTCAGCCTGCCCATGCGCATGTTGTTCTTCTGAAATATAGAAACTGTTTTTCAGATCGCCTTGCTGCGTTTTTAGATTGTAATTAATTTGATCGCTTTGCGCTAATAAGCCATTTTGCGCCATTTGCACACGACCTTCAGCATTGGCAAAAGTTTGTGTTTGGTCAATGGTGATTTTATCGGCACGGATTTGACGACCTTCTTGATCGATCAGGACATTACCTTCAAGAACAGAGTCACCTTGTGGGTTGTAGTGACCATAGTCCGCTGTAATGGTGGATGTCGCATTGGCGGCGTCAGCGGCTTTGGTTTCAGGGCTTACAGGGGTTAGCCATGTACCTTGGCAATACGCGGAGCTTAAGTAACGTCCTTGGCGCTGTTGAGCTTCAGGAGATGACTTATCGACATAATATTGTTCAAAAAACTTTTGCCCAGGATAGCTTTCTTGTAGTGCTTGTTTTAGCGATTGTTGTTCGTCTGAAATAGACCTGGTTGGTGTTGCAGCATAGCTTGTGATTGAGCTACCACAAAGAAGAGTAAATATCGCAGTCGCTAAAGGATTAAATTTAAACTGATGCTTCATGTGTCTCATTTACCAAGTATGCTTAAAACGCAATTAATTATTGTCGCATCATAGAGAAAAAGTTGATAAGTGGCTACACTTAGCACTTTAAAAACTCAGCCTGTATTAGAATTTATCGCAAATGAATACACAACGTGAACAATTGATACAAACATGGATTTCATCTGTACTTGGTTCAGATCAATTTGAAATTAACTTTTTAGCAGGCGATGCAAGTTTCCGTCGTTATGCACGAATCAAGTTGAATAATAAAACATTTATGCTGATGGATGCACCACCAGAAAAAGAAGATTGTGTACCTTTTGTGACGATTGATGAATTTTTTGATACGAATGGTGTTCGTGTACCACATATTGTGGCGAAAGATTTGGATCAAGGCTTCTTATTGCTTGAAGATTTTGGTGATGTGTTACTGTCAACGCAGCTTGATGACAAGACTGTCGATACACATTATGAGCAAAGTTTTAAGCAGTTGATTCAATTGCAATCTATTGATGGTGAAGGTCATTTTCCAGCTTATTCTTATGAAAAGTTAATGACTGAAATGTCGTTGTTGACAGATTGGTTATTACCAAGTTTGCAGATTCAACCGACGGATGAAGAGTCTGCACTGATTAAAAGAACATTTGCAATTCTTGCTAACGCAGCGCTGGCCCAACCACAGGTGATTGTACATCGTGATTTTCATAGTCGTAATCTCATGCTTTTGGCCGATGAGCAAGAGCAAGGCGTGATTGACTTTCAGGATGCGGTGATTGGTGCAGATACTTATGATCTGATCTCAATTACACGTGATGCGTATGTGCAGTGGAATCCTGAGCGGGTTTATCGTTGGTTTAAAGTATTTTATGACTTGTTGCCGGCTTCAGCGAAAGAAGGACGTGACTTCGATCAATTTAAGCAAGATGCCGATTTAATGGCAATTCAACGTCATATTAAGATTCTAGGTATTTTTGTGCGCCTGTTTGAGCGTGATGGTAAGTCGGGCTATCTTAAGGACTTGCCACGCGTGATGTGGTATTTGTTGGAAGAAAGCAAGCCATATGCAGAATTACAACCTTTTATGCAATTTATTTGCGATAAAGTGATGCCAAAATTTGAAGCAAAATATGGCAAATATGAGGCTGTTGCAGCATGAAAGCAATGATTTTAGCAGCGGGACTTGGCAACCGCATGCGTCCTTTAACGCTCTATAAACCGAAACCTTTACTTGAAGTTGGTGGTAAGCCACTGATTGTGTGGCATATCGAAAAACTCAAAGAAATTGGTGTTACTGAAATTGTGATCAATTCTGCGTGGTTGGCAGATGTCTTAATTGGCGCATTAGGCGATGGTTCACAATTTGGTGTCCAAATTTTGTGGACGCGCGAAGAAGAAGGGCTTGAAACAGCGGGTGGTATTATTAATGCTCTCCCTCTGTTAGGGGCAGAACCGTTTATTTTAGTGAATGGCGATGTTTGGACCACTTTTGATTTTGCATCTTTACTTGATGTGCAGTTGGATGTCGATTTGGCGCATCTTATCTTTGTTTCGAATCCGATACAGCATCCCAAAGGTGACTTTATTTTGAATCAAGGGCGGGCTTATACCTTTGAACAAGAGCAGTCAGGTGAAGCGCTGACTTATAGTGGTGTTGCTGTTATTCATCCACAGATGTTTGAAGGTTTGGGAGGAGGTAAGCGTCCACTGGCTCCATTGTTAAAAGAAGCAATGTTTGCTGGAAAAATTTCTGCCGAAAAAATGCAAGCCGCATGGGTGGATGTTGGCACACCTGAACGATTAAGTGATCTAGATCTACAGATTCGTCAAGGTATGTATGTTTAAGTGCGTAATCACTAAGCGTTAGCTACTGTTCCACGGCTGAGAAATCGGTATACTTCAGTTTAATTTTATTGAGATGTCTTCTTTATGCATCCATTTTTTCAAGACTTAAAGCAAGGTAGTCAAAAGCTTGGCTTAGATTTAAGTGAAGAAGCATTAAATTTATTGCTGAAGTATCAAGACGCACTTGTGCTGTGGAACAAAGCTTACAATTTAACAGCGATTCGCGATCCAAAAGAAATGCTGGTGAAGCACCTATTAGATAGTTTAAGTATTTTAAAAGATTTACCGAAAGGTCGTTTGCTGGATATTGGCACTGGCGGTGGTATGCCGGGCATGATTATTGCTCTATGCCAACCTGAGCGCCAATGTGTTTTGCTCGATTCCAATGGTAAAAAAATTCGTTTTTTAAAACAGTTTATTGCAGACTTAAAATTAACCAATGTAATTGCAGTTCAAACGCGTGTTGAAAATGAAGATAGCATCCATGATTTAGGTCAGTTTGATGTGATTACCAGTCGTGCATTTGCTTCTTTAACTGATTTTATTAATGCGTCGAAGCCTTATATGCACCAAGACAGTATTATTGCATCTATGAAAGGTTTGGTTCCGCATGACGAAGTTGAAGCATTCAAAAACGAATTTAGTTGTGACATTATTGCGTTAAAAGTTCCACGTTTGGACGAACAACGACACTTACTTTTATTAAAACGTATCTAAAAAAAATCAAAGGATTGGGCGGGTCATGGCACAAATTATTGCGATTGCGAACCAAAAAGGTGGTGTAGGTAAAACCACAACCGCAGTAAATTTGGCTGCATCTTTAGCAGTACTTAAAAAGCGTGTTTTATTGGTTGATATGGACTCGCAAGGCAATGCGACCATGGGTTCGGGCATTCAAAAAAATGACTTACTGTATTCAGTGACCGATGTTTTACTGGGTGAAGTACCTATAGAGACTGCGATTACCAAGGCGGAGGTAGGTTATAAGGTCTTGGGTGCAAACCGTGAGTTGGCGGGAGTTGAACTTGCGATTGCCGAGCAAGAAGGGCGTGAGTTTATTCTGCGTGATGCGTTGCAAGAAATTGAACAAGCATATGACTACATCATTGTGGACTGTGCGCCCAGCTTAAGCTTGATCACAGTTAATGCACTGGCAGCGGTGGATGGTGTGATGATTCCAATGCAGTGTGAATACTACGCTTTGGAAGGCTTGGCAGATTTAACACAGACCATTGATCGTATTCAACAAGCATTGAATCCTGAGTTAAAAATTATTGGTGTTCTACGCACCATGTATGATGCACGTAATGCACTGACACGTGATGTATCTGAAGAATTAGAACAATACTTTGGCAAAAAACTCTATGACACCGTCATTCCACGTAATGTGCGTCTAGCTGAAGCACCTGCGCATGGTTTACCAGTGATTTATTTTGAAAAAAGTTCGAAGGGTGCAGTTGCTTATTTACATTTAGCAGCTGAAATGATTAAGAAAAGCAAAGTGAAAAAAGGAAGTAACGCATGACCGTTAAAAAACGTGGACTGGCAAAAGGTCGTGGTTTAGATGCCTTACTCGGTTCCATCCAAAAAGAGAAATTACAACTTGAAGCACAAGCTCTTGATCACGGTCAGCTAAAACAAATTGATGTACATCTATTACAACGTGGTGAATATCAACCACGTCGTTTTATTAATGAGCAAGACTTACAAGAATTAGCGGCATCGATTGAAAAACATGGTGTAATGCAGCCCATTGTGATTCGTCCAATTGATAATGAAAAGCATCCTTATGAAATTATAGCGGGTGAGCGCCGTTGGCGTGCGGCTCAACTTGCTGGTTTAACACAAGTTCCAGCCATTGTTCGTGATTTAACAGACCAAGTTGCAATTGCACTGGCGTTGATTGAGAACATTCAACGTCAAGATTTAAACCCTGTCGATCAGGCGATGGCATTACAGCGTTTTCATGAAGAGTTTGGTTTAAGCCATCAAGAAATTGCGGATACGGTAGGTAAAGCGCGTACTACAGTAAGTAATTTGCTGCGTTTATTAAGTTTAGCTGAGCAAGTTAAAGACTTTATGCAGCAAGGGTTGTTGGACATGGGGCATGCTCGTGCCATTTTGACTTTGAAAGGGAAAGACCAACTGAAAGTCGCAGAATTGGTGATAGAGAAAAGTTTATCCGTTCGCCAAACTGAACAATATGTCCGTGATCTAAATGCGCCTAAACAAGAAAAAGCCAAAACTGAAATTGCACCAGATCTTCAGCAATTGACACAGCGATTGACTGATCGTTTTAGTGCAAATGTCAAAATTGATCATAATAAACAAGGGAAAGGCAAGCTCACGATTCATTATCACTCACTCGATGAGTTGGATGGTATTTTGAATATTTGCTTAGCTGAATAATTTTATTTTCTATTTCTAAATACTTGGGGAAGTGTTATGTGGGAATTGGTAAAAGCAGGTGGGTGGCTTATGCTGCCCCTTGTACTCTGTTCGATCTTTACTGTTGCGATTAGCTTAGAGCGTTTTATTCGCCTGAAGAAATCCACTATTTTACCGAAAGATTTGCTATTAAACCCAGCGCAAAGTGTCCAAATGGTTTTGCCTAAACTTAAACAAAATCAAGATTTACAGGCAACTACATTGGGTCGTATTTTGCAAGCGGGTTATCAAAGTAAGGAACAAGGTGAGCAGTTTGCACGTGCGCAGATGGAAGCAACCGCTTCTCAGGAAATTGGCTATCTTGAAAAAAATATCAATTTTTTAGGAACATTGAGCGCTGTCGCGCCTCTTTTAGGGTTATTGGGGACGGTACTTGGGATTATCGAGTCATTTTTAATGATTGATATTGGTAACAGTAGTAATCCAACACTGATGATTCCGGGGATTTCTAAAGCACTGATTACAACTGCAGCAGGAATGTTCATAGCGATTCCTGCATTATTTGCTTATCGTTATTTTCAGCGTTTGGTTCAAGAGTACGTTGCTGAATTAGAGCAGCAATCGACGTTGTTTCATGCGGCTTTATTTTATAAGCAAACAGAAACTGTGCTTGAAAGCCACGATAATGTTGTTGTGAAACAAGCGAGCTAGGGTGAAGTATGAAATTCAAACGCACGCAAGTTGAAGATGTTCATATTAACCTTACACCAATGATTGATTGCTTATTATTTATTTTGGTGTTTTTATTGCTGACCACTACATTCAATCAATTTAGTCGTATGAATTTAACCTTGCCCGATGCGCAAGGGGTTCCGCCGAAAACATTTGATCATAAAATCGAAGTGGTGGTGGATTCCACAGGGCATTATTCAATTAATGGTCAGTCTATCGCATCGAAAGATGTTTCAGAATTAAATACCGCAATTAAACAGATTTCCAATGACCGTCGTGATCTAATGTTTGTGATTGCTGCGGATGCAAAAGCAACCCATCAGGATGTGATCCGAGTGATGGATGTGGCTGGTCAGTTAGGATTTGTAAATATCAACATTAGTACCAAAGTGCCTTCTCGAGGTTATTAGTGAAACACGATTTTAAAGTTTATCTACGTCTACTTAGCTATTTAAAACCTTATTGGGGCGTAGCAATTCTTGTGGTGGTCGGTTTTGCTATAAATGCCGCGACAGAAGTTTCTGTTGCTAAATTACTTGAAAAAATTATTGAAGCGATTCAACACCGTGATCAAGGTTTTACAACCTTGTTCCCAATTTTAGTTGTTGTTGTGATGTTTTTCCGTGGGCTAGGTTTGTTCATGGGGGGATATTTTACGGCTGTTATTTCTAGAAACTTGGTCTTTAATATTCGCCAAGAAGTTTTTGCAAAATTATTGCGCCTTCCTGCACAGTATTATCTAGATAATAACAGTGGTCATATCACTGCGAAGATTATGTTTAATGTGGAGCAGCTTACCGCTGCATCTTCAGAATCATTAAAAACTATTGTTCAACAAGGTCTAATCACCATTGCACTGTTGGGGTACTTGATTTATAGCAATTGGCGTCTGACCTTGTGTATTTTGATTTTTGCACCGCTGATTGGTTTACTTATCCGTAAAGCGGCAAAGCGCATGCGTAAGCTTTCTATTCAAGTCCAAGATACTATGGGTGATGTCAATCACGTGGTACAAGAGACGGTCAATGGTCACTTGGTGGTGAAAGGCTTTGGCGGACAGACTTATGAACAACAACGCTTTAGAGATACATCTTTAGAAAATTTACGTCGTGGCCTGAAAATGGTGGTTGTGCAACAGCTGAACAGTCCTGTTGTCCAATTAATTATGTCGATTGCTCTGAGCATCGTCATGTGGATCGCACTACGACCAGAGATCTTACAAGATACCAGTGCAGGTCAATTTGTAGCCTATATTACTGCAGCGGGTATGTTGAGTAAGCCAATTAAGGCGTTGACAGACGTGAATGAAAAAATTCAAAGGGGGATGGCGGCAGCACATTCAGTTTTTGAAATTTTAGATTTACCTGAAGAAAAAAATGTTGGGGCTTTAACGCCAGTGTTGAAAGGTAATATTGACTTTAAACATGTGAACCTAGTTTATACCGATGGCCATCACGCATTGCATGATTTTAATCTGAGCGTAAAAGAAGGTGAGACGATTGCTTTAGTCGGGCGTTCTGGCGCTGGTAAAACATCTTTAGTGAATTTACTGGTGCGTTTTCAAGATACGACCTCGGGCCAAATTCTCTTTGATGGTATCGATATTCACGATATTGAAATCAATAGTCTGCGTACCCAAGTGGCAATGGTCAATCAACAAGTGGTTTTATTTAACCGCACTGTTCGTGACAATATTGCCTATGGTCAGCTTGAAAATGCCTCGGATGAAGAGGTGATTGCAGCGGCAAAAGCAGCTTATGCACATGACTTTATTATGGCTTTACCGCAAGGCTACAACACCAAGTTGGGGGCGCAAGGTCTCAATTTATCAGGTGGTCAACGCCAGCGTATAGCCATTGCTCGTGCGATTTTGAAAAATGCGCCTGTACTGATATTGGATGAAGCCACTAGCGCGCTTGATAATGAATCAGAGTACTTTATTCAGCGTGCCTTCGACGCTGCAATGCGAGATCGGACCACGATTGTAATTGCGCATCGTTTATCCACTATTGAGAATGCGGACCGTATTGTAGTGATGGATAAAGGGCGTATAGTAGAGCAAGGTACACATGCTGAGCTTATTGCTAAGCAGGGTGCTTACTACCAACTCCATCAGCGTAATTTTGAGGAAAACTAAGTCATGTCAGGTGCGCAGTTTATTCAGGATGCTTGGAACTCACAGGCAAAGTGGTTAATTGTGTTTCGTCCGCTGTCTTGGTTATATCGAGGCGGTTTTCTTCTAAACCGTAAGTTGTATAAGTGTAATATTAAAAAAGCCTATACGGCTCCAATACCTGTCATGGTGATTGGTAATATTACCGTGGGCGGGAGTGGTAAAACCCCTCTACTTATTCACTTAGTGAGTTATCTACAAAGTAAGAATATTCGAGTGGGTGTAATCAGTCGTGGTTATGGTGCTAAAGGCCCATTTCCGACTATGGTGGATCTTAACTCATTACCTGAAAATGTAGGTGATGAGCCAACTCTTATCGTGCAATCTACAGATGTGCCAATGGCAGTGGGTCCAAATCGCCAAGAAAGTATTGAGCTACTTTTATCTCACTATCCCATTGATCTGATTATTAGTGATGATGGGCTTCAGCATTGGGCTTTGAATCGCCAAATTGAATGGATTGTTCTGGACAATAATCGCGGACTAGGCAATGAAAAGTTATTGCCCGAAGGTTATTTACGAGAGCCAAAGTCTAGACTGGATCAAGGCGTAGTGATCGAGCATGCAGATCATCCAACTCGTACAATGCACATGCACTTAGAGGTTGCAGAGCCTTACTTGTTGAATAGTACAGAGGCAAAAGCTTTCAATCCGCAAGATGATTTTTATGCGGTCGTGGGGATCGGGTTTCCGCAACGCTTTTATCGTACTTTAGAGCGTATGGGAGTGCAGCAGTTCCAGTGTCATGAGTTTGCCGATCATTATGAATATGAGTTAGAGGATTTGGTCTTTGATGATGCCAATCCCATCATTACCACTGAAAAAGATGCAGTGAAAATTTTAGCGCTGCTCAAACAAAATCCTAGTTTTGCCCGCGATATTTGGGTTGTTCCTGTCGATGCGGTGTTATCGACGGCGTGTTATGACACCTTACATCAACAGCTCACCGCTGTAGGTATTGAAATTTCTTAAGGTCTTTTATGAAGCATATTGTTATTCCAGCGCGTTTCGCAAGCACACGTTTATCTGGAAAACCACTCCTTAAAATTCATGGCCGTGAAATGATTTTACGGGTCGTTGATCAGGCAAAGAAAGTTGAGGGTTTTGATGATCTCTGTGTTGCAACAGATGATCAGCGAATTTATGACCTCTGCATGGCTGAAGGCGTGGATGTGGTATTGACCTCAGCGGATCATCCTTCGGGAACAGACCGTCTAAGTGAAGTGGCAAAAATTAAGGGCTGGGGCAGCGAAGATATCATTGTGAATGTTCAAGGTGATGAGCCTTTATTGCCAGCGGCTTTGGTCAAGCAAGTCGCGCAACTTTTAGAGTCACAAGCTGATTGTTCAATGTCGACTTTGTGTGAACCAATTCAGCATTTAGATGAATTTAAACGTGACAGTATTGTTAAAGTGGTGATGTCAAAGTACAAGCAAGCACTTTACTTTAGTCGTGCCACCATTCCATATGACCGCGATGCTGCAAAACAACTGGAACAAACGTTGCATAATCAGGCCTTTCGTCATTTGGGCTTGTATGCTTACCGCGTGAAACTGCTTCAAGAGTATGTGACATGGGATATGGGTACACTCGAAAAGCTCGAAAGTCTTGAGCAGTTGCGTGTTTTGGAGAATGGGCATCGTATTGCTATCGATATTGCGGAAGCAAACTTACCACCGGGTGTGGATACACAAGAAGATTTAGATCGTTTAAATGCCATGGATGTGGCTCATTTTGCATAATAGAACTTAGGTCATCTACATGAAGCAAACGCTGCCTGAGCAGATTTATCCGTGGCATCAAAATGTTTGGGAAACTTTAACCACGCGCTTTCCCAATATTGGCCATGGTTTATTGTTTTATGGTAAAAAAGGTTGTGGTAAAGAGATTTTTGCTGAGCAGTTCCTTGCATGGGTCTTATGTGCTAAGCGGCAGCCAAATCATTTGGCCTGTGGGGAGTGCGGAAGTTGTCAATGGTTAAAGGCGGATACACACCCCAATTATGTGTACATTACTACTGATGAAGACAATAAGAAACAAAATGCCAAAATCAAAATTGAGAAAATTCGTGATCTTCTGCCTTTTGTGCAACAAACGGTGGACGGTTGGCGTGTCATCATGATTGAACCTGCTGAGGCTTTAAATACAGCTTCAGCCAATGCTTTATTGAAAACGCTTGAAGAACCGGGCGATCGTGTTGTTATCATTTTATTGGCAGAACACTATTTAAAACTGCCTGCGACCATTCGAAGTCGTTTGCAGCATTTTGCTTTGGATCGCATTAATCAGCAGCAAGCGGAGCAATTTTTGAATCAGCATTTGCCTCATAGTGATTTGGCGCAGCAACATTTGTTGATGAATTTGTCCAATCATATGCCATTGCAGGCAATTAGGTTGTCTGAGAGTGAATGGATTCCTCAACGTGTTGAATTCTTAAAGGATTGGCAAAAGTTGGTGGTGGCTAAAAATACGCCAATGGCAATTGCGACTAAGTGGAATAAAGCGCTGGCATTTAGTGATTTTAGTCAAATGTTTGAGTACTTGTTGTCAGATTTGATTTGTGTCAAGCTAAATCAGCAGTTAAAAAATACTGATTTGGATTTTAGTGTGCTGGCAGAGCGGTATTCACTTGAAACTTTATTTTCAATTTATGCTGAGCTACAACAGTCAAAACAATATATTGAACAAAACGTACAAACTAATTTAGTGCTCGACCAATTGTGTATTCGGTTGATGGATGTTTAAAACAGGGGAATTTTATGCAACCACGTATGGGCGGAATCATTCAAGCCAATATTCCAGATAAAGCCACATTATATGCAAGCTACATGCCTTTTGTAGTCGGTGGTGGTTTATTTATTCCATCCAAACAACCTGTAAAAATGGGAGAAGAAGTCTTTGTTTTGGCAACATTGCCAGAACAAGCACAGAAAATTCCTCTCACAGGTAAAGTGATTTGGATTTCGCAAAAGCAAAATGGAATTAAACTCCAAGGATTTGGCATTCAACTTTCTGGGGAGAAAGGGGTTTATTACAAATCAGAAGCGGAAAAGTTGCTTGCAGGTCTTAAGTCTGAAGGGCGAACTAGTTACACTATGTAATTAAGTACATGAAGTAGGAAACGCCTGTGTTTGTAGATACGCATTGCCATTTAACCATGCTAGATTTAACTCCTTATGGTGGGGATTTGGATTTAGCATTAGCGCAAGCACGTGCAGCGGGCGTTCATCGCTTTATGAGTATCTCGGTTGATATTGATGATCATATTAAGCTAGCAAAAATTGCAGCACGGCATGACGATGTGGGCTACAGCGTCGGGGTACATCCTTGTGAAGATCCTGAAACCATGGCCCGCGCGAGTACAGACTATTTAATTGAGTTGGCACAGCCTGAAAAAGTTTGGGCGATAGGTGAGACTGGCCTCGACTATTTTCATAGTACAGATTTCATTGCTGAGCAAAAAGACTGTTTTGCACGACATATCCATGCTTCACAAACCGTAAAAAAACCAGTTGTTGTGCATACTCGTTCTGCCAAACACGATACTGTTGATATTATTCGCGCTGAAAAATCTACACATGGTATTTTGCATTGTTTTACAGAAGACTGGGAAACCGCCAAAGCTGTTCTTGACTGCGGTTATTATGTGTCATTTTCAGGGATTGTATCTTTTAAAAATGCGCAAGACCTGCGTGATGTGGCAAAGCAAGTTCCTTTAGATCGCTTATTAATTGAGACGGATAGTCCTTATTTAGCACCGATGCCATATAGAGGAAAGTCGAATGAGCCAAAGTACGTTCCTTATGTAGCCAAAGCCTTGGCAGATGTATATGATAAGTCCTTGGAAGAGATGGCTTTCATCACAACACAGAACTTTGAAAACCTTCTCAACATGAAGTAAATAAATTGAAACGATAAAAGCGTATAAGAGAGTACTAGGGTGAAAATGGATCGTCAGGCTCAGTTTCGAGCAAGAGAAGCGTTAATTTTCCAAGTGGCTGAACAGTTACTTTTAGAAAATGGCGAAGCAGGGATGACCCTTGATGCATTGGCTGCAGAATTAGATCTAGCAAAAGGTACGCTTTATAAACATTTTCAAAGTAAAGATGAACTCTATATGTTGCTCATTATTCGTAATGAGCAAATGTTGCTTGAAATGATTAAAGATACAGATAAACAGTTCCCTGAACATCTAGCTTTTTTTATGTTACATCATTTGCATCATCCTGAACGTACGGTGTTGTTTCATCAAATAGAAGAGCGGCTATCCACCACGGGTGTTGGGATTTATCATTTATTTACTGAGCTTTATCAAATTCGAAAGCAACGTCTACGTTTAATTATCCGTATGACCGAGCGGTATTTGGAGTCGATAGAGAGTCAAATGACAGTTCGTGATTATTTAGCATCGATTTGGTCTTTGACGCATGGTGCCGCGGCGATTTTGAACTCTAGTTTTTATCAACGTTATTTGGGTTCGCGTGATACTTTACGCGTGGCCTACATCGACCAAGCTCTGGCGATGCCTAAACAAATGGGTGCAGCAGGATATCTTGCTTAGCGGATAGGATGTATGAAACTGAAACCACCTTCAAGGATTCAAGGATTCACACTGGTTGAATTGATGGTGGTTATTGTTATTATGGCCATTATGGCGTCATTGGTGATGTTGAATATAGATGGGGTCGATCAACGTAAAGCAGCGCAAGCCCGTGATTTTTTTATCATGGATGTACAGAAAATTGCACGTGAGGCAAATGACCAAGCACGTGTTTTGGCACTAGAAATTCATCCTGCAACCGATGTAACTGATTTTTCTTATAATGTTGTTGAATATAAAAAACCTCAATTCACCATGCAAACAGAACAACAAAATAATGTAATGCTGAATCAACAAAAATGGCAAAAATATAATGAGTTCCCGCAGCAAGTGTTAGCTAAAAATGTTTCTTTTGCTGTGCAATCCTTAGATTATGATGTTTCCCAAGCCCGAAATGGTGATTTAATCCAAGAGAGCGCTCATAAACTGATTTGGTTGGGAAATGGCGAAGCAAAACCTGTTCGTATTCAATTTTATTATGCCAATGAGCCCGTGGGTGCCGAAATTGAAATTGATCATTTGGGTAAAATAAATGCGAGCTAAAGATTTAAAGAATACTTTGCCGTCTTGTGCTCGAATGAAATGCTACTTCATTAATCCGTGCTCAGGATTTACGTTGCTGGAAGTGATGGTGGCGTTGGCTATTTTTGCCACGGCAGCGGTCGCTTTAACTAAAGTGGGTGTGCAATATACTCAATCTACTGCACATGCGATTTTACGTACTAAGGCACAATTTGTTGCCCTGAATGAAATTTCGATGATGGAAATTAATCGTGATTGGCTACAAGGCACGGCCTCTAAACAAATCAGCCAACAAGGTGAAACTTGGCAAATTGATAAATCAGCGCAAGCAACGATCAGTGCTAATGTCCAACGCGTCAATGTGCAAGTGGGCTTGGTGAATCCTGAAACTGGAAAAGTAGATTCGGGTGTTACGAGTTTAGTTTTTTTTAACCATCGTGATGGAAGCCAACCATGAAAAAACGCTCAGGCTTTACTTTGGTCGAGTTATTGGTGGCAATCGCTATTTTTGCTGTACTTTCAGCTTTGGGGTGGAAGGTTTTTGATTATCTAATCAAGATTAAAGAACGCAACACTCAACATGAACAGCGCTTAAGTCAGCTACAGGAAGCATATCAACAAGTGTTACGTGACACTGTGCAAATTGTTCCAATTACTGCCAATGTTGCGGGGCAAATTCAACCCGCAGTCATGTTGCAAAATGGTCAGTTAACCTTTAGTAAAACTGGCGTGACTGATCCTTTAATGCAGGGCATACCGCCTGAAGAGCGAGTGGAATATATTTATAAAGCAGATGAAAAAAAACTGTACCGTTATAAATATAAAAATTTAAATCAAATAGGTCATGACCAACCTGAAACCAGTGTCTTAATGGAGTCGGTCGATCAATTTCAAGTGATGGTGCTCAATCCAAATGAAATGGCACAATGGCCTAAGGTAGCATTGAGTGAAAATGATGTGACTCAAGCAAAAATACTACCGCGTGGTTTAAAAATAAACCTCACCGTCAATGAGGTGAGTTATGAATGGGTGTTTAGTCTATTAAATACAGACTTTTTAAAACAAAAAAATTAAGTTGCAGGATATGAAACTCAAGGACTGTATGCAAAACCTTTTTTCTTTAAATGTATTCGTTGTAAATAGGGGGATCTTTTGAAGCACTCTCAGCATGGCATTGCATTGATCACCATTTTGGTGATGGTGGCTTTAGCAACGATCCTTGCAGCTACAATTGCGAAACATCAGCGCAATACCGCAGAGAGTACGGCTTATTTAATGCGACAAAACCAAGCTCTGTTATACGCAAAAAGTGCTGAAGCTTTTTTTTCTGAGCTGTTGGTGGATGATGCTCAAAATGCAGCAGAGGTTGATCATCTACAAGAAACGTGGGCGAAGCCCATGCCTGCTTTTCCAGTGGAGGATGGTTTTGTTTCTGGGCGTTTAGAAGATGAGTCGGGAAAATTTAATTTAAATGCTTTAGTTAAGTCGGATAAAAAGCCGAATGAGGCTGCAAAACTTTGGTTTGAAAAGCTGTTGGTACGTGTTGGGTTACCTGCGCAGCTTTCAGAAGCAGTGATTGATTGGCAAGATGAAGATGATGAAGTCAGTGGGCCGATGGGGGCTGAATCTGCTTATTATCAAAGTTTAGCTCAGGGGTATTTGGCATCAAATCGTGCTTTTTATAATATTGAACAATTAAAGTTGGTGCGGGGGTTTGAGGGGCGCAACTATCAACTGATTGCACCTTATGTGAGTGCTTTGCCGAGCAATGAGTTAAAGGTGAATATCAACACTGCACCTGCATTGGTGTTGGCCAGTATTGATCCTAAGTTGGATGTCTCTACCATTCAAAATTTACAAAAACAAAGACAGGCTAACTTGGAGCATTTTTCCAATGTAAATGAACTGTGGGAAATTGATCCGTTTAAACAGGTGGACGAGGCTCAGCGGGCTGCTGTTAATGATTTTCTTGGGGTTCAATCGAACTATTTTAAAGCGAGAATTGAAGTCTTGTTGAATGAACGGAAGCGTCAGTTTAGTAGTGATTTGGTGCGAAAAGATCGAGCGGTATATGTGGCTTATCGGAGCATGTCGCCGTTTTAAAGGGTAAATGTAAGACTGATATGATTTACCAATTGGATTGAACAATAAAATAAATGAGCATAGGTTTACTTTTGCTTTATAATTAAAGTCAATTCTCAGAAAGTTTGATTGCATTACGGCATATGTTAATTCGTAAGTTATTTAAGTTTGAAAATGCCCATATTGTACGCAACTGTACATCGGATCGCTGTAAACGCTCTATTCATGGCCATAGTTATAAAGTTGAATTACTCCTCAAAGCATCGAAATTAGATCATGGTCAAATGGTTTATGACTTTGGCTTGCTGAAAGGAGTGATTAAAGACCTTTATGACTCTTTTGATCATGCGATTTGTTTTTGGCAAAACGATAATCCAGAATACATCCAAGCGTGTAAAACGTTTAGTGCGCGTTGGGTATCGCTGCCTGTTTCGCCATCGGCTGAGCAATTTTCACGCATTTTCTTTTATCTTGCACAGCAGGTGCTTGCGTCGACCGTGACTCAAAACGGTGAGGGTGATGTAGAAGTGTATTCAGTGATTGTGCATGAGACCGATACGGGCTATGCGCAGAGTTTTATTGAAGATATTGAAAATGAGCAGATGGGACTTTTAGCTCTTAATGAAATAGAATTTTCAGAGCAAATTCAAGCAGAATGGAATGATACTGAAATGTATAGCAGGTTAAAAGAAGGTATCAAATTTCATAATCCGAATGTAGAATTGCAAGTCAAATTGTGAAATTTGTCACAGAATATAAAGTCAAGGAATAAGGCGCAAGTATGTCTTTAACAGAACAACAGCAAACCAAGCTTGATAAAATTCAGCTGGATGCCAGTTGGAAATATGGATTAAGTGATTTTTTACTGAGTCCAAAAATGGATGCGTTAAAGCAATTTCTTGTTACAGAAATCAAGGCGAATAAAGTGATTTATCCGCCAAATGCGCTGATTTTTAATGCATTTAATAGGACGCCTTTGGCAAATGTAAAAGTGGTAATACTTGGACAAGATCCATATCATGGGCCAAATCAGGCACATGGGCTTAGTTTCTCTGTGCAAAAGGGGCTTGCATTACCTCCATCTTTACGTAATATTTTCCATGAGTTAAATAAAGATTTAGGAATTGACATTCCTAAACATGGGGATTTAACGCGTTGGGCGCAGCAAGGCGTTTTGCTGTTGAACAGTGTATTAACCGTTGAAGCTGGTCAACCCACATCACATCAAAAACAAGGTTGGGAAGACTTTACCGATCATGTGATTGATGTTTTAAATGAACAGCGTGAGCATATTGTTTTTATTCTTTGGGGAGCATATGCGCAGCGGAAAGGACAACGGATTGATCAAGAAAAGCATTTGGTGTTGAAGGCGGCACATCCGTCACCTTTAGCAGCAAACCGTGGTGGATTCTTCGGTTGTAAAGTTTTTTCAAAATCCAATAATTATCTTAAACAACATGGCATTGAGCCTATAGATTGGCAGCTGGACGCATGACATATTCTCCCGTTTCTAAAAACTACCATCCAGATTTGATTGTAGAAGAAGCAAAAAATGGTTGGCGCATTGTTCGTCTGAATAGACCAAAATCACTTCACGCTTTAGATGAAACTATTGTTTCTGCTTTATTTGAGGTGTTTCAAGATTTTCATAGTGATGACGCAGTGAAAGCCATTTGGTTGGATTCAACTACACCAAAAGCGTTCTGTGCGGGCGGTGACGTACGTAAACTTCGTCAACTAGTGATTAACGATGAAGTTGAAACAGCGAATCAGTTCTTTGAGCAAGAATATGCTTTAGATTTATTACTACACAACTATGCTAAGCCTGTCTTGGTCTGGGGTGAAGGTTATGTCATGGGCGGTGGTTTAGGTCTGTTTATGGCAGCGCCATTCCGTTTAGTGACACCGCATTCACGTTTAGCGATGCCTGAAATCAATATTGGTTTGTACCCAGATGTGGGTGCAACGCGTTTCTTGGCGGATCGTGGAGCGATTGGTTTGTTCACGGGCTTAACGGGTTCAATCATGACGGCCGCGGGTGCATATGGTATTGGTTGGGCAACACACATTTGTGATGCGCAGCGTAATACGGTGCTGGAGAAAGTCATCAATATTGATTGGAGTCATTATCCAGCAGGTGATTTTAGAGCCATTGATGATACATTAAACAGTATGCATCGTCCTGTAGGCCCAGGCCCATTGCAGAACTCTTTGGATGTCATCCATAGTGTATGTCGGGGTGTGAACTTCGAGCATGATTATGATGCTATTGTTGGTTTAAGTGATGCACGTAGTGATTGGCTTCGTCAAGCCAGTGAAAACTTGCAAAAAGGCTCACCAACCACTGCTGCGCTAACATGGTTATTATGGCAGTGGGGCAAGCAAGTTCATTCTTGGAATGAAATATTTGAGCTTGAAACCCAAATTTCGGACTGGAAAATTCGCCATGCCGATTTTGTTGAAGGTGTACGTGCGCGTTTAGTGGATAAAGATTTGTCGCCAGCATGGAAACAGGGGGCTAGTAACAGCTTAAAGGGTATTTTTGCTGGTAATCCACCGACAACTAGTATTGAAAGCTGGAATGAACTCCTTAAACATTATGATGTAATCTAATCTTTATGACTGATGTTTTAAAAACAGATAGTGAATGGATGCAGCTTGCTTTAGAGCAGGCTGCTATTGCAGCGTCAAAAGATGAAGTCCCTGTTGGGGCGGTCATTGTGAGTCAAAACAAAATTATTGGTTCGGGCTTTAATGCGCCTATTACGCTCAATGATCCTACCGCACATGCTGAGGTTCAAGCACTGCGTGATGCCTGTCAAAATATACAAAACTATCGGTTGCCTGATGATGCGGTCATGTATGTGACGCTTGAGCCTTGTACCATGTGCGTTGGTGCTTTGGTGCATGCACGCGTTTCAAAAGTGGTATTTGGTGCGACAGAACCGAAAGCGGGCTCTCTTGTAAGTGCACGTAAATTATTTGAAACAGGTTATTATAATCATCAGTTCTTGGTTGAATCAGGTTGTTTGCATGAGCAATGCTCGCAGCAGCTCAGTCATTTTTTTAAAATGCGCCGCGAACAAAAGCGACTCTCCCGTCTACAAGAAAAGGGATGAATCCATTTGTAAAATAATAATTTCATGTAAAATAAAATGACAATTATTATTGTCAAATAAGGCGCTGGAATAACTATGAATAATATTCAGATTAAAAAAGAATTTAATGCACCTGTAGAGCAGGTGTTTGATTTACTGTCTAAACACTCAACCTATAACGTCGCTTTTGCGCCAGTCCAAGTGGTGCGTGTGAAAGACTCAGCAGATCCTGGACGTCCAGATGGGCTTGGTTCAATCCGTCGTATGGGTTTTGGGCCAATTAAGCCGTTACAAGAGCAAATCACATTAATGAATGTGAATGAGCGTATTGAATACAAGATTATTAAAAATCCACTCATCAAACATCATTTGGGTATTATTGAGTTTGAACCGATTGACTCGAATAAAACGTTAGTGACCTATACGATTGAATTACAGGCACGTGCACCTTTTGTAAGTAAATTAATCCTTGCACAGCTTAAATCTGCGATTAAACTAGGATTTTCAAAACTCGCTAAATCTGTATAACAAACTTTGGGTAAGCAATGACAGTTCAAATAATCACAATTGATGGTCCAAGTGGTTCGGGTAAGGGCACTCTGGCTGCAAAAATAGCAGCCCATTATCAATTCCATTTACTTGATTCAGGAGCGTTATATCGCTTGTTGGGCCTGTCATTGCATCAACATGATTTGTTAGATGCTTTGTCAAGTGAGCTAAGTCAATGTGTCGAAATTGCTAAACATTTAGACATACAATTTTTAAGTTCTGCACAAGGCACACACGTCTTGCTTAATGGTGAAGATGTTAGCCAAACCATTCGAACTGAGCAGGTTGGTGAGTTTGCATCAAAAGTTGCAACAATTCCTGAGCTTAGAGCTGCATTGATCGATCGTCAACATGCTTTTGCACAAGCGCCAGGCTTGGTTGCAGATGGTCGAGATATGGCAACATCCATCTTTCCAGAGGCTCAAGCCAAGATTTATTTAACCGCTTCAGCCCAATCTCGTGCTGAACGCAGAGTAAAGCAGTTGCAGGGTATGGGGCTGGATGCTAAAATAAACGATATTTTAGCTAATATTGAGGCGCGTGATAAACGTGACATGGAGCGAGAAGTTGCTCCACTCAAACCAGCGGCTGATGCCTACATCATTGATAGTTCTGAATTGAACATTGATGAGGTGTTTCAGCTCATGACGGCTTATATAGATAAGCAATTAGCAAATTAACGAATTTTTATATTCAGCAGAAGCATAGCTTGATCAGTTCAATATGGACTATGTAGACGCTTAACTAAACCGGCCTTGTCTGATCCAAGACCGCTGACTTTATCAGGTATATCATGACCGAATCTTTTGCAGCCCTCTTTGAAGAAAGCGAATTAAACCTCAACGTTGAAAAGGGTGCTGTCATCCAAGGCGTTGTAGTAAACATCGATTCTGATTGGGTAACAG
This sequence comes from Acinetobacter sp. WCHA55, assembly GCF_002165305.2. Taxonomy (NCBI): domain Bacteria; kingdom Pseudomonadati; phylum Pseudomonadota; class Gammaproteobacteria; order Moraxellales; family Moraxellaceae; genus Acinetobacter; species Acinetobacter sp. WCHA55. The sequence continues at coordinate 1,519,638 of NZ_CP032286.1, forward strand.
TTGACACTGGCCTTAAATCAGAAGGTATTGTTGACCGCGCTGAATTCTTAAATGAACAACGCGAACTTGAAGTTCAAGTTGGCGACACTGTTGATGTTGTTGTTGAAGCACTTGACAATGGCATGGGTCAAACAGTTTTATCACGTGAAAAAGCGAAACGTGCTGAAACTTGGACTAAACTTGAAAAAATCTTTGAAGACGGCGAAATCGTTACTGGTGTTATCTCTGGTAAAGTTAAAGGCGGTTTCACTGTTGACATCGGTCCAGTTCGTGCGTTCCTTCCAGGTTCTTTAGTTGATACTCGTCCTATTCGTGATACTACTCACTTAGAGGGTAAAGAGTTAGAATTTAAAGTAATCAAACTTGATGCTAAACGTAACAACGTTGTTGTATCTCGTCGTGCTGTTATGGAAGCTGAATCTTCAGCTGACCGTGAAGCTCTTCTTGCTCAGCTTGAAGAAGGTCAAACAGTTACTGGTACTATCAAAAATCTTACTGACTATGGTGCATTCGTTGACCTTGGCGGTATTGATGGTCTTCTTCACATCACTGACATGGCTTGGAAACGTATCAAGCACCCATCAGAAGTTGTTGAAGTTGGTCAAGAAGTTACTGTTAAAGTACTTAAGTTTGACAAAGAACGTAACCGCGTATCTTTAGGTCTTAAGCAATTAGGCGAAGATCCATGGTTAGCGATCATGAATCGTTACCCTAAAGGTTCAATCGTTAAAGCTCGCGTAACTAACTTAACTGACTACGGCTGTTTCGCAGAAATCGCTGAAGGCGTTGAAGGTTTAGTACACGTTTCTGAAATGGACCACACGAACAAAAACATCCACCCATCTAAAGTTGTTCAGATTGGTGATGAAGTTGATGTTATGGTTCTTGAAGTTGACGAAGAACGTCGTCGTATTTCTCTTGGTATCAAACAAACTCGTGCTAACCCATGGGAAGAGTTTGCTAAGAACCACGACAAAGGTGAAAAAGTTTCAGGTACGATCAAGTCAATCACTGACTTCGGTATCTTCATCGGTTTACCAGGCGGTATCGATGGTCTAGTTCACTTGTCTGACATTTCTTGGAACGAACAAGGCGAAGAAGCTATCCGTCGTTACAAGAAAGGTGACACAGTTGAAGCTGTTATCTTGTCTGTAGACGCTGAAGGCAACCGTATCAGCCTTGGCATCAAGCAAATGAACAGCGATCCGTTCAACGATTTCTTAGCTGCTAACGAACGCGGTGCACTTGTAAAAGGTACTGTAACTGCTGTTGATGCTCGTGGCGCAACACTTAAGTTAGCTGACGAAGTTGAAGCGACTCTTAAAGCATCTGAAATCAACCGCGACCGCGTTGAAGATGCAACTAAGTTCCTTGAAGTTGGTCAAGAAGTTGAAGCGAAAATCATCAACGTAGATCGTAAATCTCGCTCTATCAACTTGTCTATCAAAGCGAAAGACGAAGCTGAAGAGAAAGAAGCAGTTGCTAACTTGAAGACAGCGACTACTGGTCAAGACAATGGTCCTAAGACTATTGGTGATTTGATCAAAGCTCAAATGGGCAACTAAGTAGATGTTTGAATTGTATTGTTAATGTAAGTTAACTAATACTTTTTACACAAATACAATAAACGGTAGCGTAGTATTCACTTATTACGCTACAGTTTTGTATTTAAACAGGTTATTATCAATCTATCTACAAGGTAGCTTGATAATTAAAGAGGTCGCAGATGACTACTGAAGCACTTAATAAGTCTGACTTAATAGAGCGTATTTCTCTTAAAAACCCGCACTTAGCAGAGCCATTAGTGGAAGAAGCTGTTAAGATTATGATTGATCAAATGATTGCATCTTTGTCTTCAGATAATCGTATTGAAATTCGTGGTTTTGGTAGTTTCGCACTCCATCATCGTGAGCCTCGTGTTGGGCGTAATCCTAAAACGGGTAAGTCGGTAGAAGTGGCTGCTAAAGCTGTCCCACATTTCAAACCAGGTAAAGCATTACGTGATGCAGTAAACGAGACTGCAGGCGAATAAAATTTATTGGGGTGCTTATGCGTTACGTATTATTCGCATTATTAATTGTACTGTTTGGCTACTGTCTAGCTTTGGTACTACAAAACGGAACTGAGCTAACCGTTGATCTGTTGTTTATACAGGTTCCAGCAATGCGTTTAGGTCTATTGTTATTATTGACAATGGCTTTAGGGATTGTGTTGGGTTTGTTAATTGGTGTTCAGGTATTTCGTGTATTCCAGAAAGGTTGGGAAATTAAGCGACTACGTAAAGACATTGATCACCTTCGTAAAGAGCAGATTCAATCCGCTCAGTTGGCTGCGGCTGAAGCTGCGGCACATACAAGACATGAGAAAACGGTGTTAGATATCAATCCTAATGATCGTCCTTCTACACCGCTTTAAGCCACAATATCAAGTAAGATTTCTATCTTAAAAGTATTGAAGCAAGTTTGATTTAAACGCCTTTGGATATATAGCTAAAGGCGTTTTTTATTGTGATTTAAAATATTGATAACTATATAAAAATTATATGAATAAAGAACTTAGTTTGAATTTTAAATGGTTTTTAGAAAAATAGTCTTGGTCGTTTTAGGCTTAATCCGTATAATGCCATAATTTTGTGAGTTTGAAGGGTCTCCCCATGAGTATTATTGTTGCCTTAGATGCAAAAAGTCATTATGACGCAATGACGATTGCTGGGCAATTAGACCCTCAATTATGCCGTGTAAAAGTCGGTAAAGAATTATTTACCCATGAAGGCTCATCTATTGTTAAAGCTTTACATGGTGAAGGCTTTGAAGTCTTTTTAGATCTAAAATTTCACGATATTCCAAATACGACTGCGCAAGCGGTATGTGCTGCTGCAGATATGGGAGTTTGGATGGTAAATGTCCATGCTTCAGGTGGCCGTAAAATGATGGAAACCTGTGTTGAGCGCTTAAAGGCTGGCAACTATAGCACTCAACTGATAGCAGTAACGGTGTTAACTTCGATGGGTCGTGAAGATCTAGCCGATATTGGTCTGGATATTGAACCATTTGAACAAGTCAAACGTTTAGCGAAATTGACTAAAGATAGTGGTTTAGATGGTGTGGTATGTTCAGCGCAAGAAGCAAAAATGCTGCGTGAGGCTTTGGGTTCAGAGTTTGCATTGGTGACACCAGGTATTCGTCCTGAGGGCTCAAGTGCGGATGACCAAAAGCGTATCGTAACGCCAAAGCAAGCCATGCTAGATGGCGCAACTCATTTAGTCATTGGTCGTCCAATTACACAGTCCGCTAGCCCATGTCAAACGCTTAAAGACATTCTCGCAACGCTCTAAATATAAAACTCTAAAAAGCCTTTCATTTGAAAGGCTTTTTTATACATTTTTTTAAAAAAAGAAGCATTTGAGCTTAAACTGACTATACCAAAGCAAAATACTGAATTACGCAGTGCGATTGTAAAGGAAGCCACTGAAATGAATCTGGATTTAAAAGAACAAGATGAAGACTCCACTAATTCATCTGCTTGGGTATCAGCCATAGCTGTTGTTCAGCTATCAACTAGGTGTAACAATGGTTGAGGCGGTGGGTGATCTGGTGAAAAAGATTGATATAAACTGGGGCTGTTTATTTTAAAAGATGAAAAGATAAATATTGAGTGTAGCATCACACCTCATGTGAAGAGGCATGATGATCGTAAGATGACTTATACTGCTGCCAAAACACTGACAACAATAGGCGCCAGGACAGACAAGATAAAACCGCTGACCATAGCATGTGGAATAAAGTCATTCCCGCAGGCTTGTTTGACCATCGGTAGGGTGACATCCATTGCTGTGGCTCCTGCAGATGAAATCGCAGAGCGAGGGTAACGCCAGCCAATGATGTACATAAACACAATCGCAAAAATTTCTCTGAACAAATCATTCATCAGTGCAATACTGCCTAAATGTGCATTCTTTAACTCCGTGACCACAATGCCAGTCATAGAGTAAAAACCATAACCTTGAGACAACATAATCAAGTCTTTTAGTTGAATACTCGGTACAAAATAGGCTGTTACAAAAGCCCCAATAATTGAACCCAGAATACAACCAAGTGGAACGAGCAGGATTTGCCAGTTCAACCATGAGCGATCTAGTGGTGAATAGGCCAAATCAAGCCCGATCAGAAACATGAAAACTAGTAACAAGTTCCACGTACTGATATGAAGCGTATAGCCGAAATTTGAAGATAGCTCTGCCAAACCATAACCTAAGGCCAGTGCGATAAATGCATAACTGATATTGATTAAGGATTTGCTCACAAGGCTCATGGACACTTTGCCGTGACTCGGTTGGTAGCCCAAAAGTTTAAATAATATGTAACAACAGACAAAAGCACCGATACTGGTCATAACTGCTAAAAGAGATGCATGATTGAGTATCTGCCAAGGTTCGGCAATGCTATGCAAAGTCGTTGAGAACTCAATCGCAATTGCAATTAAGAGAATATAAGTAAAATAGGGCAGAATTTGAAAGGCAAGTCGTTCAAGCCATTTGGGTAAACGACGTGCCAAAATAAATCCTAGTGCTAAACAAATAAGAAGCTGAAAAATCAACCAAAATGATTGCATGTCAAGTAAAGTGTGAAAAAATACTAACTTATTATGACCGTGATCTTAATTTATTGCTTGACTATCTTGCTTGGAATTTAAAAAACGATAGTCTGCTGGATTAGCTTTTCGTGTTTTTAGCCAATACTTCCATGTATAGCTGGGCCATAAAGAGAAATTTTTTCCATCCTCTTGTTGATACCAACTCACACAGCCAGATTGCCAAATGGTGTTGGTAAATTGACTTTGTAAATGTTGGTTAAACTGATCTTGAGTATCTGCTTTCACAACGATTGCTTGAGATCGGGTTTTTTCTGCCATCTCGATGAGCTGTAGAATGTAATTCACTTGTGACTCAATCATAAAAATAACCGAGTTATGCCCTAAGACTGTATTGGGCCCTAAAAGCTGGAATAAGTTTGGGAAGCCTTTGGTGCTAATTCCATAGTAACTTTCAGCCCCATCTTTCCACGCGTCTGTAAGCTCAACATGGTTTATTCCTTTACAGCTAAAGGATTTAAGATAAATACGTGGGTCAGTCACAAAACCTGTGCCATAGATGAGGCAGTCAATTGCACGCTTTTTCCCATCTTTGGTGATGATACTGTCCTCTGTTAATTCCAAAATATCATCGGTAACCAATTCAACATTTTTACGGTTAAAACTCGGATAATACTTGTTGGAGACCAAGATACGTTTACAACCCATAATATAGTTGGGAATCAACTTATCTGCGGTTACAGGGTCTTTGACTTGATGGCGAATATAAGCTTCTGCCAGTTTTTGTGCATATTTCATGACCTGTGGTTTCATAATGGGAACTACACGGGATTCATTTGTCCAATACAAACGTGCTCGATGAATTTTTCGAAACCAATCAAATCGATCAAATAGTTTTTTTTCAATCGGTAAATAACGACGTTCATCCCGAGGAATAACCCATGCGGCTGTCCTTTGCAGTACGTAGAGTTGTTTCACTTGTTCTGCAATTTCAGGAATATATTGAATCGCACTCCCCCCAGTGCCAATAGAGGCAACATTTTTATTGCTGAGATCATAGTCATGATTCCACTGTGATGAATGGAAAACTTTGCCTTTAAACTTCTCGATACCCGAAATACGCGGAATTTGCGGTACATGCAACGGACCAGATGCAAAAATGGCAAATTGAGCGGTTAGTGTTTCAGTTTGATTGAGAGTAAGTTGCCATAAACACTGATTTTCTAAATAGTGTACAGCACTCACTTCAGTGTTAAAGCGGATATAAGACTGTAATTGATGTTCAGCAGTGAGTGTTTGGATGTATTGATAAATTTCAGGTGCTTCAGCATAACGTTTAGACCAATCAGTCTTGGGTGAGAAAGACAAGGAATAGAGGTGTGACTGTACATCACAAGCAGCACCGGGATATTGGTTTTCACGCCAAGTTCCGCCTATTTCACTGGCTTTTTCCAAAATGATAAAATCACGAATATTGTTTTGCAAAAGGCGAATAGCCATAGCTAAGCCACCAAAACCTGCGCCAATAATGGCGATTTTTACCTGAGGAGCTGTTAAGTTTGCTACCTGCATTTGCTATTTCCTTCTTGTTTTTCTTCATTGTAGAGTAACTTTCCAGAAGGTCTATGATAGCCCTGACAAGAAAATTGATAGATTCGGCAATTGTTGAGTGTTGGATGGTTGTAGTAAAACATAGGCCAATATTTTGCTTTTAATTGATTATGAAACGTTCTGTACTTGGCTTGATGTATTTAATTCAAGGAATGCGTAAAGCTGGAGTCGCAGTCGATCAAAAGTTACAAAGCATTGGTTTGCGTGTAGAGTCGCTTGATCCGAATGCGATCATTCATCCTGCTCTTGAGTGGGATATTTTGAAAATCATTGCAGAGGATGTTGAGCCTGAGCAAGGCTTGTTCATTGGTCAGCATTATGTCTTGGCAGGATATGGCCCTTTACTGATGTTATTGATGACTAGCCCAACGACGCACACGGCATTAGAGCAGGGTATTCGCTATCAAAGTTTGACGCATTTGAGTGGCTTATTGGGTTTGAAAAAACAAAATGATCAAGTTGCACTGTGTTATCTACCGCGTGACTTGCAAACACCTGTGGGACAGTTGCGTGCACATTCTGAAATCGCGGGTACCTATAAGTTTTTACAAGATATTTATAAGATGATTGGGCTAGAAATGCCTGAGATTCGAATTACTTTACCTATTGCACGACCTGATGATGCGAAAAAACTGGTGCTCTATCAGCAGGTTTATGGCCAACAAGTCAGTTTTGGTACGCAACAAGCTGAATTTTGGTTTGATGAATGGGTTTTAAGCGTACCGATACCTTCTGCAGATTTGATGACATTTAACGTTTATGCAGGCAAATGTCAGGCGGAATTGCAGCGTTTGGAGGAAACGGTAGAGCAGCCGAGTTTGATTCAGCGAGTACAAGATTATTTGGAGTTGCAACGTGGTTTATTACCGACCATGGCTGAAACAGCTCAAGCGCTGAATTTGCCAGAGCGAACCTTAAGGCACCAGTTGCAACAGTTAAATAGCAGTTATAAACAAATTCGTGAGCAATTAATGAAAGACCGTGCACTTCATTTGATGGAATATCAGGAATATTCCATTGAAATGATTGCAGAGTTATTGGGTTACTCGGAGCCTGCAGCCTTTAATCATGCGTTTAAACGGTGGTTTGGTTACAGTCCACGACAATATGGGAAATAGCCTAAGCATAATTATGCCAAAGTGTTATATATTAACTTTTCCACTCCGCTATAATTGATATAGCCTAAAAACAGTATTAAATGATATGTCAGATTTTAATTCACCTACAGCATTCAGTCCTTTATCTCCTGCAGAGCGCTATGCGCAAGCCTTAGCATCTGGCCAGTTTATGTCTGATGAGGCACAAGCTCAGGCCGTTCATGAGTTGGATCGCGTTTGGCATGAATTAATTCAACGTTTTAAGGCATCTAAAAAAGCATTCCGTCGTTTCCGCCGTCAAACCTCTCCTCGTGGTGTATATATGTGGGGTGGTGTAGGTCGGGGTAAAACATGGTTGATGGATCAGTTTTATGACTCAATTCCGTTTCGTCGTAAAACACGGATGCACTTTCACCACTTTATGCAACATGTACATCGTGAGCTTAACAAGCTTTCAGGTCAGCGTAACCCTTTAGATGCGGTTGCGGATCAAATTTATAAAGAAGCGGTGGTCATTTGTTTTGATGAGTTCTTCGTCTCGAACGTCACAGATGCCATGATTCTTAGTGATTTGTTTCAAAAGCTTTTTGCACGTGGCATTACCTTGGTTGCGACCTCAAACATTGCACCAGATGGTTTATATAAAAATGGTATTCACCGAGACCGTTTCATTCCAACCATTGAAATGGTGAAACAGCAGTGTGTGATTTTAAATGTAGATGCGGGCGTGGACTACCGTTTACGTGTTTTAAAACAAGCACAACTCTTTAAATCACCCTTAACACATGAGCACCAACGTTGGATCGCACAGCGTTTTAGCGCACTAACTCAGACCCAAACCATTTCAGATGAGCCGATTATTATTAATAATCGTATTGTAGAAACGGTCGGCCATACCGAAGATGTTTTATGGTGTGAGTATTCAGAGCTGTGCTTAAAACCACGGAGTCCTGCTGACTTTATCGAAATTGCAAATATTTATAATACTGTGTTGGTGAGTAATGTTCCGCATTTAACTGATTATCTTTCTGAAGGGACACGCCGCTTTATTTATTTGGTCGATGAGTTTTATGACCGTGGGGTAAAACTGATTTTAACTTCAGAAGATACAATTATTGATTTATACTCTGGTGATAAATTAGCCTTTGAAATTGAACGCACGCGTTCACGTTTATTGGAAATGCAGTCAGATGATTACTTGAATGAAGCCCATCGTCAAATACAAGTTGAAGCAAGTAAGCAACAAGAAGAAATTTAAAAATATAAGCACCTAAAAGGGTGCTTTTTTTATGTGCATTTTCATCGATTAATTTATCGACTTTTTTGAATAATCATGGCTTAATCAGTGTAGGAAAGAGGGAGAATATTGGTTTTAAGTGTAAAAAATATTCAAAACTGCACTTAAGTCTAATTTCGGCATTTCAGAAACTTAATAAACTACTAAAGAGCATTTTGTAAATTGATAATGCTTGTGCCTTGAGCGGTATTTTATTTGGTAGTTTGTATACTTTATTAAATAAAAAATGATCACTATTTCGCACGGTGATATTACTATTCAGCCAAGTTTAAATCGGTATACTAGAATCTCTTGTATAAAAAGTAGCAATATCAGGAAAGACAATGACTGCACGTATTCAAAAAGGCAAGTTAGCGATTGCTAAAGAACTTTACGATTTCATCGAAAATGAAGCACTTCCAGGTTCAGGTTTGGACAGTGAAACTTACTGGAAAAACTTTGAACAAGTCGTTGTCGATCTTAGCCCAAAGAACAAAGCACTATTGGCTAAGCGTGACGACATTCAAGCGAAGATCGATGAATGGCACCGCAACAACAAATTTGAACTTGGAGCTTACAAAGCTTTCCTTACTGAAATTGGCTACTTGGTACCAGAAGTAGAAGATTTCCAAATCAGCACAGAAAATGTAGATGAAGAAATCGCATTATTGGCTGGTGCGCAATTGGTAGTACCTGTACGTAATGCACGTTATTGCTTAAATGCTGCAAACGCACGTTGGGGCTCTTTATACGACGCACTTTACGGTTTTGACGTGATCCCTGAAGACGGTGGCGCGGAAAAAGGTAAAGGCTATAACCCTGTACGTGGCGACAAAGTTATTGCATTTGCTAAAAACTTCTTAAATGAAACTTTCCCATTAGCGAATGGTTCGCATGCTGATGCGACAAAATATGCAGTTGAAGGCAAAAAGTTAGTTGTGACCTTGAAAGATGGTTCAACAACAGGCTTAGCACACGAAGCACAATTCGTTGGTTTTAATGGTAATGAAGCTGCACCAACAGAAATCGTACTTTTAAACAACGGCCTACACGTTGTGATTGAAGTTGATGCGAATAGCCCAATTGGTAAAACAGATGCCGCTGGCGTAAAAGATTTGGTTCTCGAAGCTGCTGTAACGACTATTCAGGATTTAGAAGATTCGATCGCTGCTGTAGATGCAGAAGAGAAAGTTGAAGGCTACCGTAACTGGTTAGGTTTGATGAAAGGTACACTTTCAGAGTCTATCGAGAAAAATGGTAAAACCGTTACGCGTACTTTGAACAAAGACCGTACGCACAAAAACTTGATCGGTGGTGAAACGAAACTTCATGGCCGTTCATTGATGCTTCTTCGTAATGTGGGTCACCTTATGACCAACCCTGCGATCCTTGTAGATGGTGCTGAAATCTACGAAGGTATCATGGATGCATTAATCACTCCGCTATTGTCTTTTGCAGACATTAAAGGTGAAAACGAAAACAAGAACTCTCGTAAGGGTTCAATGTACATCGTAAAACCTAAAATGCATGGCCCTGAAGAGGTTGCTTTTGCGGTTGAGTTGTTTGAGCGTTCAGAGCAAGCACTTGGCTTGCCTGCAAAAACTTTAAAAATCGGTATCATGGATGAAGAGCGTCGTACTTCTGTAAACTTAAAAAACTGTATCGCTCAGGCGAAAGACCGTACCATCTTCATTAACACAGGTTTCATGGATCGTACTGGTGATGAAATCCATACCTTTATGGAAGCAGGTCCATTCGTTCGTAAGGGTGAAGTGAAATCACAAATTTGGTTCCCAGCATATGAAAACCGTAACGTGATGATCGGTCTTCAAGCGGGCTTACGTGGTAAAGCACAAATTGGTAAAGGCATGTGGCCAAAACCAGATATGCTTTTAGACATGTACAAAACCAAGATTGAACATCCAGAAGCAGGTGCAAGCTGTGCATGGGTTCCATCTCCATCTGGTGCTGTCATTCACGCGATTCACTATCACCAATGCAACGTGTCTGAGCGTCAAAAAGAACTTTTGAATACTCAACCATTATCATTGGACGATTTGTTAACACCACCTTTAGCGACAGACACTAACTGGACTGAAGAAGAGAAAACCAAAGAGCTTGAAAATAACCTTCAAGGGATCTTGGGTTATGTTGTGCGCTGGGTTGACTTGGGTGTAGGCTGTTCGAAAGTTCCAGACATTAATAATGTTGGTTTAATGGAAGACCGTGCAACTTTACGTATCTCATCTCAACACGTTGCAAATTGGTTACGTCATGGCATCGTATCTGCAGCGCAAGTTGAAGAAGTGATGCAGCGTATGGCGAAAATCGTTGATGAGCAAAATGCAAACGATCCGCTTTACACACCAATGGCACCAAGCTTCGATGGTTATGCATATAAAGCAGCGTATGACCTAGTGTTTAAAGGTGGTGAGCAGCCATCAGGTTATACAGAGCCATTACTGCATGCTGCACGCTTGAAGTTAAAAGGTTATACAGGTGACTAACCTATAAATCTAAAAAAGCCTCTTCGGAGGCTTTTTTATTGGATGAAATAAGTCATACTGTATCCTTAGAGGAAATCAATAAGACTGATTTAATTTTGGGTAATAACAGTGATCTATAGATTGGGCTTACTCAAGGTTATGAATGGTTTTAAGCGTAGTGCTAAATAAGTATCTCAACTAGACGCTGAGGATAAAAGCCTAATACAATTCGCTTTATAAATCTCGTCATACTATTGTTAACCATCAAGTTGGATGAAAATCCATGTGCGCTAATTTTAAGCCTATAACTCCTAATCAAGTACAACAGTTTGGTCTACCTGAAATTCCGTTTGATTATGTCGAAGAAGTCTACCCTGGATATGAGCTACCCTTATTGTTTAAATCAAATTTAGGTTTTGAGTGGCGTAAGGTACATTTTGGCTTAATACCAAAGTGGGCAGAAGATAAGAGTATTGCAAGCAAAACCTATAATGCTCGAAGTGAGACACTTCTGCAAAAGGCCAGTTTTATTGAAGCCACTTCCAAATATCAGTTTGGGGTGATTCCCGTTTTTGAATTTTATGAGTCTAAATACATAGAACAAAAGCCACAGAGATGGGGTGTTAGACGACAGGATGGGCAAGTTATTTTTGTTGCTGCACTTTATGAAATCTGTCGTATAGCAGGTGAAGTGATACGTTCCGCAACCATGCTTACAATGGATGCCATAGACCATTTAATGATGCGAGAGTTTCATGAGCCGGGGAATGTGAAGCGCTCAGTAATCGTGATTCCGCATGAGCGCTTAGGGGAGTGGCTCAGCTGGAAATCCCCCAATATTCAATCCTTTGTACAAGGATTTCCTGTTGAAGAGTTTGAATGTTCTCATGTGCCGAAAATAAAAGTCGAAAAAGAGAGTCCCCAACTCAACTTTTTCGACTTTTAAATGGTTTAGCGAGCTAAATTTTTAAACACGTGTTTGAGGCTTTCCATCATTTTTTCAATTTGCAAAGGTGTTAAGCCTTCAAATGATTGCTCAAGCACAACACTTGTAAGATCATTGATCTTATTCGTCATTTCAATACCTTTTTCGGTGAGAAGGACACGAGTGATACGTGCATCATCTTCACAAGAATAAGTTTCAACCAATCCTTCATCTTTTAAACGATAAACAATTTTGGTGGTTGTCGACATTTTAGAGACCACCATGTCAGATAAGTCAGAAACACTGGCATGTGGCTTTGAATGTAGAGCCAATAAAATGCGACGACGTGAGTTATCTAAACCATACTTTTTTAAAGCGTGATCGACATTAAGTACATACTGTGCATGTACTTGCGTTACCCAGTAAAATGGAAAACTTTCTAAAGAAAAATCTTCAGAACCTGGTAGGAACTTACTGTACTTTTTGGTCATGTGACGGATTCCCCGTGAATCGTATTTTTATTTTGTAGATCATTTGAACACATTTTATGTGAACACTCATACACTTATCAATACAAAATTACTGGATTTTTCATCATAAAGAAAATCCGTTAATGAATAATCTTTGCCAGTAATCAAGAACACTTAAGCGTGGCTGTTTAGAAGAGACAGAGTATAACCGTCTTTATCTTGATGGAAGCTCACAATGCTTTGAGCAAATTGTACAACTTCATCTTCGACTTCAGCATTCTGGTGAGAATCCAAAGAGAGTTTAGCCATGGGGACACCGTCTTGTAGAACGATAGGCAAGTGCATTTCAAACTTTTGGTTATTATGCGAAACCACAACTTTGACTTGATGTTGATCAAATGAGGAGTCTAAATGCAGATATACGCCTTCATAGCTAGTATTAGCAAGCATTTTTGACATCTTACTAAAAGTCAATGCTTTTTCATTGTTCATAGCGATGAATCCTGTCTTCGATTATTTTGATCGGACGGTCAATCCGTGCATCCTCAGTTTGAATTGTTGACCAATTTTACAATAATGTTGGTCGTGTCTCATTTTAGTGAAAAAAATGGATTTGTGAACTAGTGTTTTTAACAAAAAGTGTCATTCATAGTGATCATAAATGTAGTAAATTGATATTTTTTAACTATTATTAAAATAAATAATCAAGTAAAAACAGTAATTTGTGTTTTATTTTAAATGTGTTTTAATTAGAAAAACTAAAAAGTGACCGTAGCGTCTAATCTTTATAGAATACGACAATTGGCATTAAGTGACAAATTTAAGATATGGACTTCGATATTTTTATGTATTTTTTGCATAATAAGTGCTCAAATATTAAAATTTTGTTAAAAATCATAAAAAAATTATTACAACCCAAACATCTCAGGCATAATTATTTCATCTTTAGTTGAACAGGTCACAAATATGGATCCGTCGCCGTGCAGGTCTATGCTTTTAAAACAGAATCATAATTCTGGGGTAATAAAATAATGGAATTTTTATTAGATCCAGCAATATGGGTAAGTTTACTTACGCTGATTATATTAGAAATAGTTTTAGGTATTGATAACCTAGTCTTTATTGCCATTTTGGCTGAAAAACTTCCTCCTGAGCAACGTGATAAAGCGCGTGTTATTGGTCTGTCGCTTGCACTTTTAATGCGCTTAGGTTTGTTGTTTATCATCACTTGGTTAGTTACGCTGACTCGACCGCTGATTACGGTATTGGATTGGACATTCTCTGGGCGAGATCTGATTCTTTTATTTGGTGGATTATTCTTAGTTTATAAAGCCGTTACCGAGTTGCATGAAAAAATTGAAGGCAAGCCAGAAGTTAAGCTGACCACCAATGTGGTTTATGCTAGTTTCACCGCGGTTGTAGCACAGATTGTAATCCTTGATGCGGTATTCTCGTTGGATTCGGTGATTACTGCGATTGGTATGGTCGACAATATTAATGTGATGATGGTGGCTATGGTCGTTGCCATGGTGGTGATGCTGTTGGCGTCGAAGCCTTTAATGACCTTTGTAAATCGTCATCCGACTGTGGTTATCTTGTGTTTAAGCTTCTTATTGTTGATTGGTATTAGCTTGATTGCGGAAGGTTTCGGCTTCCACATTCCTAAAGGGTATATCTATTCAGGTATTGGTGTCGCAATTGCAATTGAAGCCTTTAACCAGTTTGGTGAGCGCAATGCGGCAAAACATGAAGCAAAAATTCCACTGCGTCATCGTACTGCGGATTCTATTTTAAAACTTATGGGTGGTAAGATCCAAGCAGAAGACCCTGATCAAATCCAAGCGCAAGAAACTTTTGCGGATGAAGAGCGTTATATGATTGGTGGTGTGCTGACGTTGGCTGAACGTTCAATCGCATCGATCATGACACCGCGTAGTCAAATTTCATGGGTCAATCTTGATGATTCACCTGAGAAAATTCGTGAGCAGGTATTGTCTGTGCCGCACAGTTTATTTCCTGTGTGTCGTGGTAGCATGGATAAAGTGATCAGTATTGCGCGTGCTAAAGAATTGCTCGATGTCTTAGATGATGAAGAACAATTGAAAGATTTGATCAAACGTCATCGTCCAATTTACATTTTTGAAAAAATGAAGGTCATTGATGCGATTAATACGCTAAGAACCTCTAAAGGTTCATTGGTTTTGGTGAGCGATGAGTTTGGGAATGTGCAGGGTCTTGTTTCACCACTTGATGTATTTGAAGCGATTGCTGGTGAATTCCCCGATGCCGATGAGCAACTTGATTTGGTAAAAGTAGATGACCAGACATGGAGGGCGACAGGTATGCTGGATTTATATCAGCTGGAACTGGAACTCGGGATGATCGATTTGGTTGAAGATGATGCTGGCTATATTAGTGTTGCGGGTTTAATCCTAGATAAAACCCATGGTGATGTACACGTTGGAACTCAACTAGACTATCAAGGTGTTCACTTTGAAGTGCTTGAGTTGGATTCAAACCGAATTAAGACCGTGAAGATTACTTATCGTCCTGCTTAATCATTGCAAAACTAGATTGTGAGAAAAAATGCCAGCTCCGTGCTGGCATTTTTCTGTTTATAAAATAAGCGCTATGCACTTAAATAAAAAGCAGTTATTCTATGCCCGCAATTGGGCTGTTGTATTTGGTCCTTGACGTTGTCGGTTTGGTGAAGACAGTTTTTTCTATACCTATGGTCGTCAAAGCATTGCATTTAGACTATAGCAGTAAAACAAATGATTAAAATAAGAATGGAAGCACTTCATGCAACTTATAGAAAAGGTCGTTGATTTTAAAAAGCTTTCTGTAGAGAAAAAACAAGTTCTATTTGAAGAACTTGAAGCTTTTGATCGACAAATTTTTCCAAATGCAATCCCAGCAGAACTGCATCAATTGGTGTATAACCCTGATGTAGTGGCATTACCTATTATTCGTTTTTATCATCGTAAAAAAGTAGTTGGGCAAAATATTATTGCCATCTTGAAGCTTAAGACAGCACATCAAACCTTATATATACTGAGCTCGCGTGCAGCTTTTTTACCCGATTACCGAAATCAAAACAAAACACTTTTATCTGCAATTCGAGTGACCTTGGGTTATCGTTTAAAATATCCTACGCGTCAGTTATGGTTTGTTTCGAGTTTGATGCAGCCAAAAGTATATCGGCTGTTTGCTTCGGCTTCAAAACGCTTTTATCCACGTGCAGAAGTGCCAATGCCTGAGGATTATTTACAGGTACTGGATTTAATACAAAACCGTCATGTGAATGTGCAACAGCGCAGTGAGGATGTGTTTGTGCATCCTTGTGTACTGCCGCAGACCACACCTGAACAATTGATTCGACTTCGAAATCGAGTTAGTCGTCATATCAACTTTTATATGCAACATATACCTGATTATTTTATCGGTATGGGTTTAATGTGTATTTGTAAGTTAGATGTGTTGACTCTGCTGGAGGCTGCGATGAATATGTTTTTAGGGCGAGAAGTTGCTTAAGCAGAAACTCTCGCCATGCATTATTTAGGCTGAAGTGCGGATAAGCTGTATATTCGCATATTCATAAATGGTTTCAGCTTTCATTTGATGAATCTGATCCATAAATGCTACATTAAAACTTCCTGTGCTTTGGCTTTGGGTATAAGCAAGCTGCCCAGCAATGGCAAAGTGGACATGGGCAGACAGCGCAGCAATGATAGGATTGGTGACTGCGCTATAGGCAGCAATTAATGCACCGAGGGCACAACCCGTAGCTGTAACTTTGGGTTGTAAATGTGAACCACCATTGACTTGGATTACAGCATCAAGTTGTTTGGAAAGGATGTAGTCAGACTCACCAGAAATAGCAATGACTTCAGCCTGTGCTAAAAGTGTCTTTGCTTGATGGTAGACATCGGCACTGCTTGCTGTACTGTCAACGCCTTTGGCTTGGATCTGATTCCCCGCAAGTGTGCTGATTTCCGATGCATTACCACGAATAATGGTAGGTTGAAAAGCCAATAGCTGATCAACCATTTCAGAACGCCACTTTAAAAATGGCCCATATCCTACAGGGTCTAATACCCACGGTATGTTTTGATGCTGCGCGGTTTGTGCCGAGATTTGCATGGCTTGCATTTGTTCAGAGGTTGGCGTACCTAGGTTAATACTAAGTGCTGCACTAATGCGGGTGAAACTTTCTGCTTCAAAGGGATTATCAATCATGGCAGGTGAAGCACTGGCAGCCAATAAAACGTTGGCTGTATAGTTAGCAGCCACACTGTTGGTGATACATTGTACCAAAGGTTGTTGCGTTTGCAGCGCAGTCCAAGCTTCAGCAACATATTCCACCAAGACATCGGTTTGGTCTTGAATTGATTGTTCTGAGTTAAGCAAGGACAGGTCTAAAAGCTGGGTCATAGTGGGTGCCCTTATTTGGTGAAATAGTGGTCTTGGTGCTTACATTTGCGGCAAAATAAAGTCACATATTGATCGGCATCATAATCTACGGTGAGTTCATTGGAACCGCAGTACATACAGCGTTTTTGCGAATAGAAGCTTAAACGTGGCTCAATTTTTTGCCATGAACGAGAGACAGGCTGGAAGAAAATAGCTTCGTCATAACCTAAAAAGCGGAAAAATAAAACTTCGCTCATTTTGCTGAATGGTAGGTTATGCGGTCGAGGCAGCGTTGAAGTTTCCCATTTTTCAGCCACACTGCGTTCTCGGTATTGTTGTAAAGTTTTTTTCAATAAGTTGGTGTTGATGAAGTTTTCATTTCTGGGTTGTAAGGCTTTACGTTCATACAAATACTCCAATGCGGTTTGGATTAAATAATAAATTTGTCCGACCGCGAGTACATCGAGTAAACGATAACAAAATACTTGGAAACTGTTATTTCCCGCAATTTGAATACCCCAAGTGCGGCAGTAAAATTGCATAAATTGGATGATTTCTTGATAGAGCAATTGGTACAAGGCATTTTTGACTTCATCTGCTGTCTTAAAAGGCACACCAAGGCTAAGATTTTCATAAAACCAATAACGTAACTGCTGCGTAATACTAAATAGGCTGGGTTCAGAATAGCCATCTAAACGCACATTAATATAATATTGATGGGCTTCACTGGCAAAATCTTTGGCAATAAGGATCTGTTCTTTTACCAGTTGTTTGACGAGACTATTTTGAAACAGATAATTGGGGGTGATGCTAAAATATTTGATCTGTTCCCAATCAATAAACTCTTGGTGCTGAGTATGTTCTTGTACGTAGTCATCAAGTAGGGCTAATAAAAATAATTTCTGCATAAAACTGAGCTGGCCCAGCTCAAACTCATAAATGTCTTTTTGATTTTTAGTTTTGCGCTGTTCTTGCTGACGAGTTTCTTTCAATATTTTTTTTCGCTGCACTAAACAACTGTCGCAGTGGCAATTCAGATTTGAATTGCTAAAAACACGATGTTGGCAGTGGCTACATTCATGAAAGTTAATTTCTTTGTCGTATTGTTCTGCATCCACCCAAAACATGGCTGCCTGACAAAGTGGACAGGGCGCGCTTTCATCGAGTTGTTTGTGCAAAATTTGAAGCGACATAAGATGAATCTGAAACTCAGGATTTTCTCAAATTATACACGCTAAAATTTCAGAAAGGCGTTGTAAATTGCAGTGTAATTGAACAAGCAGAGGAACGTTGTAAATGGTAGAAGGGTGAAGCAATGCAGTGACGATTATAAGGAAAAAAAATACGGCATGCACCGTATTTTTTGGACTAGTAGAATTTAAACGGGGCAAGGCAGAGAGTCGTCTTCCATACCTAATTTTTTAGCTTCAATCATGGCTTGCACTTTTTTGCTTGGCAACTTTTTAATTCCCAGAGTGTTGTAGTGATTTAAAATGCTGCTGACATCATGTGCTTGTAAAGGCATTCCTTCACAGCTCATAAACATAGCAATCACTTTATGATCAATTTTTGCAGCATGCATTGCTTGCAGCATTTTTATATTTTCGACGCGGACGATATGGTCTTTTAAGTACATCTCACACCTCTATTTGTTTTGCTTAAGTTTTATCATGCGCTATGCATATTTAGATACAAGCAAAAACTGTGCACAAAATGTAGCCAATTTGAAAATTAAGTTAGATATTTGAAAAGAGCTGGCTTTATATCTTATCGATGTATTTAAGTTTCTCATCGTTTGAATGACCGAAAGTTAATGTCACTCTGCAAGTGTAAAGACTGGTGCAAATATTGCTATACAAGCACAGCACAATGAGAAGGGTGCTTGTTTCTTATTCACTTGGCGCAGTCATATGAGCCGGATAAGAACAATAGAATTGAAAAGCTTGTTCAAGGTGCCCATATAAATATCATTCAACATACACAGACAGTACGGCAAACTTGTCGTATGATCAAAACAGACACAATATAAAGCTGTAGACCAATAGCATTAGGACATGACATGAATATTGCGGCAAATCCAATTATTGAAGCAGATCAAACCGTCTATTTAAAAGACTACCAAAAACCATCTTTTTTAGTAGACAGCATTCACCTTGATATTCAAGTCTATGATGAGCATAGCCAAGTTGATGCTGTACTGGAGCTGACGCGCCAAACTGAGGGTGATTTGGTTTTACTTGGTCGTGATTTAGAGTTGAAAAGTGTAGTGCTGAATGGTCAGCAACTCAGCCAAGAGCAATATACGCTTGATGCAGAGCAGTTGGTGATTCGCAATGCACCAAATCAGATCAAGCTTGAGACATCAGTGATCATTCATCCTGAGTCAAATACACAACTTGAAGGCTTATACCAAGCCGCATCAGATTTGTTCGTAACCCAAAATGAACCTGAAGGTTTCCGTAAAATTACCTTTTATCCAGACCGTCCTGATGTTCTTTCAGTGTTTACCACACGTGTAGAAGCTGACAAAAAATATCCAGTGCTGCTTGCCAATGGTAACTTGATTGAAGCGGGCGAGGCAGGCGAAGGTCGTCACTATACCGTTTGGAAAGACCCAACCAAAAAACCAGCATATTTGTTTGCTTGTGTGATTGGTGATTTGGCTGTTTTAAAAGACCGTTATGTGACCTCTGAAGGCCGTGATGTAGCTTTAGAAATTTATGCTGAAGAAAAAGATATTCCGAAATGTCATATTGCGATGGAAGCTTTAAAGCATTCAATGCGTTGGGATGAAGAACACTATGGTCGTCCCTATGATTTAGATAATTATATGATTGTGGCGACCAGTGCTTTCAACATGGGGGCGATGGAAAACAAAGGTCTCAATATTTTTAATACCTCATGTGTTTTGGCTGATGAAGAATACACGACAGATGCCGCGATCATGCGTGTACAGTCGGTGATTGCCCATGAATACTTCCATAACTGGACAGGTAATCGAATTACTTGCCGTGATTGGTTCCAATTGTGTTTAAAAGAAGGCTTAACTGTTTTCCGTGATCAATCTTTCTCAGAAGATTTACAGTCTGCTGCGGTTCAACGTATTGACGACGTTGCGGTACTCAAAGCACATCAGTTCCCAGAAGATTCAGGACCATTGTCTCATCCACCGCGTCCAGACCATTTTGTGGAAATCAATAACTTTTATACTGCAACGGTCTATGAAAAAGGTGCGGAAATTAACCGCATGATGGCAACCTTATTAGGCAAAGAAAAATTCCGTAAAGGAACCGATGAATACTTTGAACGCCATGATGGTCAAGCTGTGACAGTTGAAGATTGGGTCGCTGCTTTGACCGCGGGTTCAGGCGTAGATTTATCCAACTTTTTAACGTGGTATAATCAACCAGGTACACCAAAGTTAGAAGCTGAAGGCCATTATGATGCGGCTGCACAAACTTATACCTTAAACTTTAAGCAAAGTTTAAAAGCACATCCTAAGTATCCGAACCTAAAAGCTGTTCCAATCCCTGTCGCTTTAGCACTGTTCGATGCTGCAACAGGTGAGCAATTGCTTTTAAACTCAGACAGTTTATTTGAAAATGCAGTCAAAGACGGTGTGTATCTTTTTGATCAAGACCAAGCCAGCATTGTGTTTAGTGGTTTAAGTACGAAACCTGTCGTGTCATTACTGCGTAATTTTTCTGCGCCCGTCAACTTAGAGTTTAACTATACCGATGAAGAGTTGGCATTCTTGATTCAATACGAAACCAATGGATTTAACCAATGGCAAGCAACGCAAACACTGCTTGAGCGTATTTTGCTCAATGGTCATGATGCGCATATTTATATTCAAGCCATTAAAAACACATTGCCTGCGCTTGTTGAGCAAGATCCACTCTTGGCATCACGTTTATTTGATGTACCAAGTGAAGGTTATTTGGGTAGTCGTATCGACACCGATTATGAACCTGAGAAAGTTCAAGAACAGCGTAATGCTCTGATTGACAAACTGGCACGTGAGTTAGGGGCGTTCTGTAAAGACATGTATTTGGCTTTAGACCCAGATTTGCAAAAAGAGTTCTCACAGGCGATGGGCGTCCGTGCACTGAAAAATATCATGCTCAGTATGATGGCTCGCCAAGGTGATGAAAGTGCTTTTGAGCTTGCGTACCAGCAATACGAAGCCACGGGCAATATGTCTGAACGGTTAGGTGCATTACGTGTCTTAGTGTGGAACGATGCTCCGCAAGCAGAAGCTGCATTACGTGATTTTTATCTACGTTTTAAAGATGAGGCTTTGTCATTAGATCAGTGGTTTATGCTACAAGCGGCACATCCTTGTGCGACAGAAGAGACGATTAATTACCTTACTTCACATGCAGACTATGATTTGGGTGTGCCAAACCGCATCCGTTCAGTGAGTGGTGGCTTAAATGCAAACCCAGTGAATACATGGAGTTTTGGTGTGGATCATTTCATTGGGCTGGCAAAGTATTTGGATGAGAAAAACCCAATTGTAGGCTCTCGTTTATTGCAAGTTTTATCACGTTGGTACACATTGGCAGAGCCACAGCGTAGCGAAGTGAAAGCAAAGCTTGAGGCTTTAAAACCACAAGTGAAATCTAAGAATGTCAGTGAAACTTTAAGCAGTATGTTAAGCATTTAACCGATTTCTTTTAATAAAAAAACCAGTCATATGACTGGTTTTTTTATTAAAACTGAAGAATGACTGCTTGATGTAAATTTATATCAGTATTTATTTTAATAATGACTTTTCATGTGAATAGTGTGAAATTAATCGCATTTTATCGGGTATAATGTTATGGCATAACAGATGATTAGCTCAATATTTTGTATTTTTTTCGGCTTATGTATACAGGCTATTGAGCAGATAAACATGTAGAGTGTAAATAGATATGTTAGTTAAAATTGAAGATGGGTTTTATTTAAATACCGTTCATATTATTGCTATTCGTATTGCGAAGAGTGCTGAACTGGGAACATTTCAAGTCAATGTTGAATATAGCCCGCATAACCATCAGGCTTCGGGTTTATTTCAAAAAACTTTTATGCAACAGTCGGCAGCAGAGCATTATTTGCAAAATTTGCATCAGCAGATTAGCAAAAGCTAATGATATGAACGAGTTCTGCAAAACAAAAAAGACTGCTTCGGCAGTCTTTTTTGTTTTAAACAAATGTTTAAACTTTTACGATCAGCACAGGTATTGGAGACTGTGTGAGAACATTTTGTGCCACACTGCCTAACATCATCTTTTTAAAGCCTGTACGACCATGTGAGCCCATCAAAATTAAATCTGCACCGACTTCATCGGCCACATGAATAATACCTTCAGAAGGAGAGATGCCGCGGATCACTTTGGTATCTACCTCAATTTCATCACGGTCGAATGACAGCTTTACTTCGGCTAAACGGTCTTGAGCGACTTTCTCAGCATGCAGAAAATAGTCAGTGATGGCTGGTGCTACTTTATAAAAGTCGACTCCGACAAATGGATCGACTGCAATCACGCTCATGAGTGTTACACGACTATTTAAATCTTTGGCCAACTCAAGTGCTTGTTCAACAGCAGCATAAGACATCGGGGATTCATCGACGGCAACCAAAATGTGTTTGTAGCTCATTATCTTCTCCTTATTGGTGCGTCTTGATGAGAATCATTTTGCAGTACATGCGAAAGCAATTCACATAAAGAAGCGTTATAGTTGATTAAGCTTTAACAATGAGAACTGGGAGCTCAGTAGACTTAAGTACATCTTGAGCAAAGCTACCTAATAGGAATTTTTGAAAGCCTTTACGACCATGTGAACCCATCACAATTAAGTCATTTTTTAATGATGCGGCTGCTTCGACCACAGCATCTTCAGAGACTTCACCTTTAATGATTTTAGACTGTGCTGTTACACCTTGCTCTTGTGCAATTTGAACCGCATCCTGAAGAGCTTTCTCAGCATTGTTGTAGGCTTGTATGAAATAGTCTTTCATGATTGGAGAAGTATAGTAAAAATCAGCATCTTTAAGAGGGTCTTCAGCAACTAGGCTAATCAATGTGAGTTGACTGCCAAAAACTTTGGCAATTTCAGCCGCTTGTTTAACCGCAGAAAAAGAAATTTGTGAACCGTCAACAGGGACTAAAATATGTTGGTAAGCCATCAGAGGGACTCCTTTTTGTATAAGATTTAGTTCTTGATTTATTGATAACACACTGCCATTAAATGTTCAATTTTGATCGGGCTAAAAATTGAAAATTCATGAAATTTAAAGAAAATAATTCAAAAAAAAGCCGATTTACGTGTCCAAAATCTTGAGTGAAAAACTCAAGTTTTAGATTTAAATCAAGATGCTTTAAAAGGTGCTTCTAGTGTTTAAATAAGGCGGAAATGAGACCTGTTTAATCCATGCGATGCGATAAAGATTGTATTAGAATCATTTGAAAAAAGGGTGGGGCTGAACAGTATGATTTTTCAATCAATAATAAAAGTGCTTAGTACTATTTTCATGATTGTGTTATTGAGCGCATGCCAAAGTGTAGAAAAGAATACAAAACTGATTGCGGGTACATTTAATACAGCAACCCATATTCAAATGAAAATGCTGGACCGCTTTGCACCTCCCGATGTCATCATACACAATAATATTCCATATCAAGCTAGTCCTGCGCTGAATCTTGATATTTATCAACCCCAAAATATTGAACAATTAGGTACAGTGCCTACAGTAGTTTGGGTTCATGGTGGTGGATGGGTTTCTGGTTCTAAAGAACATGCACGTGGGTATTTCAAGCTTTTAGCTAACCAAGGTTTCAATGTTATTTCAGTTGAGTATCAGTTTGCCCCCGAGGCGATTTATCCAACGCAACTACATCAACTCAATCAAGCACTTAGTTTTTTACAAAAACATGCTACACAGTACCACATTAACGCAAACCAATTGTATCTTGCTGGAGATTCTGCCGGAGCCAATATTGCCAGCCATTATGCTGCGCTTTTGACGAATCCCGCATTTGCTCAAGCATCCAATTTTAAGCCGAGCATTCAGCCGAAACAGCTTAAAGGGCTAATTTTGCATTGTGGTATTTATGACTTATATCGCTTTGTGAACACTGCTCCTGAAGAGTTAAAGTTGATTGAATGGGGTGTATATAATTTGGTACAGGCTTATACAGGCGAACGTAAGGACGATGCTGCATTTCTAAAGTCGATTTCAAATAGCGAACATATTACATCACAGTATCCTGCTGTATTTATTAGCGGTGGAAATAAAGACTTTTTAACCAAAACCCAGTCTTTACCTTTTGTTGAAGTACTGAAGCAGCATCAGGTGGCAGTTACAGAAGCTTTTTACCCAGACTCTAAAGAGTATTTGGTGCATGAATATCAGTTCATGATGAGTAAAGAGGCGAGTCAGATCACCTTTGATCGAACCATTGATTTTATAAAAAGAACTTCAGATTTAGTGATAAATTCATCCAAATAATCATGTTTAAAAAACTTGCTTAACTTTTGGGGTTTTATTAACATACCGGCCGATCGGTATGTTAATAATTGAGTTTAGTATGAATCCTGTATTAATGGCTTATGCTTTGCTAGCGATGGCAATTATTTCTGAAGTCATTGGTTCGACCTTTTTAGTTAAGTCGGAAGGTTTTACCAAACTATTGCCTTCGCTGGCGGTAGTGGTTTTATTTTCGCTGGCATTTTATTTATTGTCACAAGTGATTAAAGTGATTCCATTGGGTATCGCTTATGCAATTTGGGCGGGTGTGGGGATTGTTTTAACTGCATTCATTGGCTACTTTATTTTCAAACAAAGTTTAGATCTCGCCGCAATGATTGGTATTGCGTTGATTGTTTCTGGTGTAATCGTAATTAATTTATTTTCAAATTCGACAGGGCATTAACTTTGATGCAACAAACAACTCCACGTAAAAAAGCACCTGAACAGGTTCGCCACAGTATTTTGCAACATGCCATCCGTTTGGCTGCTGAAAAAGGTGTGACTGGGGTTTCTATACAGGCCGTAGCTGATTTGGTTGGCGTGAGTAAAGGTGGGGTTTTTCATCATTTTCCAAACAAGCAAAAGCTACTTGAGGCAATGGTTGTCGAACAGCTTGAACAATTAGATCGAGTGGTGGATCAGTTGATAGCCAAAGATCAAGAGTATTACGGATGCTTCACGCGAGCCTACATCGAAATTACATTAGAAAAGCAGGTGCTGGGTTTAGAGCACTCTTGGTCAGCTATTTCGATGATCATGCTGACGGACCGTACCTTTAATGAGTATTGGATTGAATGGCTTGAGAAACGTTTGGCGCGCCATCAGAATACAGACAATGATTTGGAGCTTAAAATTCTACGCTATGCCGCAGATGGCATTTGGCTCACAGCATTTACTGAGGTGGAAAATCTGTCTGAGACCATGCAACTTAAGCAAGAGCTAATCCAGCGAAGTTATCAGCACTAATTTATACACAGCGCTATTTGAAAATAAAAAGCACCCTCGATGGGTGCTTTTTTATATGAAGGCTTAAACTTTTTTGGTTTTAAACTTAAATATAAGCATAACTGCAAAACCAAAGAGTAGTCCCCAAAAGGCAGAACCAATGCCAAAAAACTGAACGCCTGATGCACTAAATAAGAAAGTCATGAGTGCAGCTTCACGGTCTGAGACTGCTTCAAATGCAATTGCAATGTTATGACTAATCGTGCCAAATAAAGCAATGCCTGCTAAGGCTGTAATAAAGATTGCAGGGAAAGACAACAACAGACTGGTGAGGGTTGCTGCAAATAGTCCCATTAAGATGTAAAAGAAGCCGCAGCTCATGCCCGCAATATAGCGTTTTGATGGGTCAGGATGAACTTGTTCATCTAAACTAACAGCTGCACTGATGGCTGCAGTATTCACACTATAGCAACCAAATGGTGCGAGTAAGGCTTGAGCGGTACCCGTCCAGCCAATCAGTTGATTGACGTGTGGGTTATAGCCATAGCTTTTAATCATGGCAATACCTGGTAAATATTGGGATGCCATATTGATCACAAACAAAGGCAGTGCTAAACCTAAAATAGCAGACATACTGAATTCAGGCACCATCCAAACAGGTTGCGCTAGACTCCATGTGATTTGAGGTGTATGGAAGTCTAAGAACAATGGGCAGAGTAACAAGCCTGAAATCACGGTAATGACAATACAATAACGTGGACTAAGTCGCTTAGAAACAATATAAGCCGCCAGCATGGATAAAATAAACCCCCAATGGTCTTGCATACTGGCGAACAATGAAATACCAAACTTCAGTAGCACACCTGCAAGCATGGCACTGGTTAGGCTTTGCGGGATATAAGTCAGAACTTTCTCAAAGATCCCGAAAAAGCCCAAAATAGCGGTAACTAAACCACAGACCAAAAATGCACCAATCGCTTCATGCAAGCTATAACCACTGCCCGTAGCAATAATTAAAGCCAGTGCCGCAGTAGACCATGAGGTCGATACTGGATATTTAAGTTTCCAAGATAAAAGCAGGCCACTCAAACCAATGCCCAGACCTAAAGCCCAGAACCATGAGTTGATTTGTGCAGTATTTGCACCTAAGACTTGGGCGGACTGAATGACCAAGACAGAAGACACACTAATGCCAATGAGGAAGGTAATAAAACCTGCGAATACTGCTGGAATTGAGAAATCTTGAAATAATTTTTGCATGAAGATCAAAACATAATTTGAATGAGTGAAAATAGCGATTGTTCAAGGATCATACGCTGGTTCTTGAAAAAGAAAACAGTACACAATAGTTTTTTTATCGAAAATAACGAGATTATTCACGAGAATTACAGGGTGGAAAGTGCGAGCTTTAAACCAAAACCACAAAACAGTAAACCAACAGTTGCCACTGCGACAGCGGCAACTTTAAACTGACGGTTAAAGTAACTGGCCAATTTAATCCCTGAGAAAATCAAAATACTAAGATAAGCCATGCTGATGATCTGCAAGATGACTGAAAGTAAAGTAAAGCTGAGTGCAGGATAAGCGTATTTAGGGTTAACAAACTGCACAAAGAAAGACAAATAGAACAAAATAGCTTTAGGGTTTAAAAGACTAATAGTCAGCGCTGATCTAAATGGGTGTAGCGTTTGCAAAGTATTCTGGTTTGAGCTTGCTTCAAGGTGCTGTGGGGATGAATACCACGTTTTGACGCCAGCAATCAAGAGTTTTCCACCTAGGTAGGATAAGTACAAAGCCCCTACAATTTTTAATAAAATAAACAGCCAAGGGAAAGCATGTAAAAGAGACGCTGCGCCTAGTACCGTGCATAGAATGAGGATCAGGTCACCCGTGAAAACGCCTAATGCTCCCCAATAGCCGATCTTTGGACCAAAACGTGAGGCAATGGACATCACATAAAGAGAATTTGGGCCTGGTAGAATCACAATTAAAATTGTACCGATGATATAGGTACCGATGTCGATAATCCCAAACACAACATATTCTCAATAAAAAAGCCGATATTGCATGATAGCAAAATCGGCTTTTAAAAGAAGAAAAATCAAGTTAAGCTGAAATTTCTTCATCTAGACCAAAAGACTGACGCAATAGTGTGTTCAGTTGTTGACGGGCTTTAATAAATCCATCAATACCCCCTTGTAGCAGTTGCGTTGCCATCAAGTCATGTTCAATTTGATTTCTAAACTCAGCTTCACTGAGTGTGTTAAGTGCAGTTGTTGCTGGTGTGATATCACTTGCTGACAGTTGGGCTTTAACTTCACGTGTGTCTTGTTCAAGAGCTGCCAATAAGTTAGGTGCAACAGTAAGAAGGTCACAACCTGCAAGTCCTAAGACTTGGTCAACACTGCGGAAGCTTGCGCCCATAATTTCTGTTTTGATCCCATGTGCTTTATAGAACTGGTAAATTTGCTTCACAGAAAGTACGCCCGGGTCTTTTTCAACTGCATAGCTGTCCACACCTTCGGCTTTTTTGTACCAATCTAAAATACGTCCAACAAAAGGTGAAATTAAAGTGACATTTGCCTCCGCACAAGCATGGGCCTGATGCACACCAAACAAAAGCGTTAAGTTGGTATGGATACCTTCAGCTTCTAACACTTTCGCTGCTTGAATACCCGCCCATGTTGAAGCGATTTTAATTAATATACGATTTTGATCTACGCCGTAGTTTTTATATAGTGCCAACAGCTCTTTGGCTTTTTCAATGGTAGCATCGGTATCGTATGACAGTGCAGCATCTACTTCTGTAGATACACGACCCTCAATCAATTTGAGAATTTCAACCCCAAACTTGACGGTAAGAATGTCGATTGTGCGTTCAATGAGTAAGTCTTCTTTATAGCCCTCAGTTTTGGCTTGAGCAAAAGCATCCTCAATCAACTCTTTATTTTCAGGTTGAATAGCAGCCGCTGTAATCAGCGACGGATTAGTCGTTGCGTCAAGCGGGCGAAATTGGTTAATCGCCGCTAAATCGCTACTGTCAGCAACAATGGTGGTTAATCTTTTTAATTGGTTTAATGCAGTTTGTGTCATTGATCGTTAGTTCTTAAAGTTATTACCCATAAATTATTTATAACACAAACTGCTTCTAACCCAAGTGGATTCGGATGTTTTAACAGCAGTTATCACTATTTTTTACGTTGATTTCGGATGTTTTGGATTAAAAAACGTGCAGCTGCACCCAATTCACTTTCACGACTCCAGACCAAATCGACAAAATATTCAAACTTTGGAGTGAAATCTAGCAGATCTAATATTTTCAACTGGGTTTTGAGCTGAGGGTTTTCATTCAGCATTTCCAAGGGTAAAACACCCCAACCGAAATTTTGCATAATGAGTGCGCAGGCAGAGTGATGATTGTCAGTCCGCCAGTATTCTTTAGAAAAAAGTAGCTCAGGTTTAATGCTTTTATCTCGGCTGGCAACCACGATCTGGCGACTGTGTTGAATTTGTTCAAAGCTGACTTGTGGAAATTGCGCCAGCTCAAAGTCTTTGTTTGCGACAGGGACTAAAGTTTCCATTTTTAATTCAACAAACTGTTCGCTGCTTTCTAGCTGTTCACGTTCGAACATCAGTGCAAGTTGCGCTGTACCGTTGAGTAACATTCTTTGCGCATCTTCCTGAGGTGCAGAAAAAATGTTGATCTGTAGACTGGGAAATTCAGCTTCTAATATTGCGATGTAGTCGATCCATTGCATATGTAGCAGTTCAGATACAACGACGATATTGAGCGAGGACTCCAAACCGTGGCTTAGGGCATGGGCATGCTGTTTCCATTGATTCATTTCGGTCAGCAGTTGCTGGGTCTTTTCATATAACGTCATGGCTTGCGCAGTTGCTATAGGCTCGCGTCCTTCACGTAAGAAAAGTTGTAGGTTTAAGTCTATTTCCAAGTTGGCAATTGACATACTCACGGCCGATGGCACTTTGCCCAATTTTCGTGCAGCAGCTGAAAATGAACCCGACTCAATCACGGTTTTAAAAATGATCAGTTGCTCTTGATTGATATTCATAATTTTCTATCTTTCAGTTTTATTGAAAGAACCTGACTCGATTAATCAATATTATAAAAATAAAATAGCCAACATCCAATCATGAAAGAGTAATTAAAAATGTTGATTTCCAAAAGAAGGATTATTCATGCGCTCAGCTATGAAATCATCCTATTGGTGATCATTGCTGTAGCTTTAAGTTTCATATTCCATATGCCTTTAGAGGTCACAGGCGTGCTCGGTATTGCCATGGCAGTCACTTCGGTCATATGGAATATGGTGTTTAACCATTTCTTTGAAAAGTTTGAAGCGAAAAGAAAACTCAAAAGAACCATCGGCGTACGTGTTCTTCACGCAATTGGTTTTGAAGGTGGTTTGATGCTTGCAACCATTCCAATGGTCGCATATGCAATGCAAATGAGTATTTGGCAAGCCATCGTACTCGACTTCAGTTTAACCATGTGTATTTTAGTTTATACCTTTATCTTCCAATGGTGTTATGACATGGTGGAGGCCAAATTGGGTATTCAAGCTGAAGCGCAATATTCAAATTAAAAATTAAGCCACGCAATGTTGTGGCTTTTTTAATGTGATGTGATTCTTATTTGAATTTTCTGACATTTAAAATATAAGGGATCATTAAGGCAAAAAAGACGGTGATGGCAGCATGAAAACTATTTGCGAAAGCGCTTATATATGGATGCGCAAAGCCTTTGAGATAGATCATTGTTGCGCCTTTCTTTGTACTGGAATTTGTGTATGGGATTTCATCACTGATCAAAAACCAGCTTAAGCAGAAAAAGAACAGCATAAAAATAAAAAATACTAAGCCTAATGGATTAAACATTGAGCGTTGTTGTGTATTCAGTTTTGCGTAGTTTTGCCTGATCTGCTGAACTTGTTGTCGGTTGAGTTGTACACGAAAATAATTGATCAAAATAAGGGCAATACAGATGAAAGTACAAATAGCAAAAAAGTCATTGAGAAATTTATGCGGGCTGGACAAGTCGGATACAATGCTGGTTGGAAATACGCCTTGAAAGTGAAAGTCGAAGCTGACAATCAAAAGTGCTATGACTAAGGGAATGAGGTAAAAATAATAATAGCGAATTGGGGTATTAAGATAAACAATAAAGGGTGATGAATTTCGCATAGTTTGTATTTGGTTGTTTTATGTTCTTATCTATAGAGTAAATTGATGGTTTTGACCAGTAAAAAAGCACCTCAAAAGAGATGCTTTTTTACAGCGAAGGCGAGATTATTTTTCAATAATTGCTGTCACACCTTGACCACCTGCAGCACAGATTGAAACCAGTACGCGACCTGAACCTTTTTGGTGAATCAACTTCGCAGCAGTGGCAATGATACGACCACCAGTTGCAGCAAATGGGTGACCTGCTGCAAGTGAAGAACCTTTGATGTTGAGTTTAGTGCGGTCAATTGAACCGAGTGGAGCATCTAAACCTAAACGGTCTTTACAGAATTTTGGATCTTCCCAAGCTTTCAACGTAGAAAGTACTTGCGACGCAAATGCTTCATGAATTTCGTAGTAGTCAAAGTCTTGAAGTTTAAGGCCAGCACGCTCAAGCATACGTGGAACTGCATAAGCAGGTGCCATCAATAAGCCTTCTTTTTTCTCAACGAAATCAACAGCAGCTGTTTCTTGGAAGGTTAAGTAAGCTAGGACTTCGTGACCGTTTGCTTTCGCCCATTCTTCAGATGCTAAAAGTACACAAGATGCACCATCCGTAAGTGGTGTTGAGTTGCCTGCAGTCATAGTACGGGCATCGCCTTTACCAAAAGCTGGTTTGAGCTTAGCAAGTTTTTCAACCGTAGAGTCAGCACGTAAGTTGTTGTCACGTTCTAAACCTAAGAATGGTGTGATCAGGTCATCGAAGAAACCTTCTTCGTAAGCCGCAGCCATTTTTTGGTGTGAAGATGCAGCAAGTTCGTCTTGCGCTTCACGTGCAATACCCCATTCAAGCGCAGTAATGGCTTGGTGATCGCCCATAGACAAACCTGTACGTGGCTCACCATTTTTAGGCGCATCCATTAAGTCTTTTAGGTTGATTTTGGTTAAAGCTTTTAAACGGTCTTTACCCGTTTTTGCAATGTTGAGTTCAAGCAATGCTTTACGTAAACCATCACCAAATGCAATTGGTGCATCAGAAGTGGTATCTACACCACCAGCAACACCTACTTCAATTTGGCCCAGTGCGATTTTGTTGGCAACTAAGAATGCTGCTTGTAAGCCAGTACCACATGCTTGCTGAATATCGTAAGCAGGTGTTTCTGGCGCAAGTGCAGTGTTTAGTACACATTCACGGGTCATGTTAAAGTCACGGCTGTGCTTAAGTACAGCACCAGCAACCACTTCACCAAGGCGCTGACCTTGAAGGTTAAAACGTTCAACAAGACCGTTTAGCGCTGCTGTGAACATATCTGTATTTGAAGCGGTGAAATATGCGCCATTTGAGCGAGCGAAAGGAATACGGTTACCACCGATAATAGCCACGCGGCGAACAGTGTTTTGACTCATGGTTTGATCCTGTTGAACAGCAGTTTGAGTTTTTGGTTTTGAAGCATTTGTAGAAGAAGCAGGGCTTTTACTACGAGTTGACGCAGCACGAGTGCGAGTCGGCTTAGTCGTGTTATTTACTGATTGGGTTGTCGTGCCAGTACTTTTAGTTCTACGCGGTGTACTTTTTGATGTATTTGACACGGTTTCCGTAGCAGAATTTTCCACTGCTGGATTTTCTTGAGTTGTTTTGCTCATAAGGCTTTTCCAAGCATGTTAATCTATTCTTAGGGTGTACATTAGCATATTATAAAAAGGGCTGAATTGACTAGAATGACATTGCAACAGGCTTTCAGGTCAAGACATATCCTCTATAACTCAAGTATGATTCTACTGAAACCGATGGAACTATTGAAATATAAGACTCTAGACATCACTTTGAAGTTAAAAGGATATCTTTGAATCCATCAACAATTCATTTGTATGAGAGATAAAAACATGACTGATCAATACCAAACATTTGCAAAATCTCCGATTGGTAAATTTGTCATTAAAAATTTGGGTTTACCTGCACCAACTTTTTTAGACCGTTTTGAGTCAGCAACGCCTGTGATTAAAGGTGCTGTTTTACTGGGTGCAGCAGCAAACAGTTCATTATCTGGTGCAATTGCGCAAGTGTTGGCAAATGTCCACGCCAATAGCTATGCGGGTAACAACCCGCAACTACAACAAGTTGCGGCTCAAGTGGGCTTAAACTTAAGTGCATTTAATGCAGGCGACAAAGAGTCTAAATTCAAAGTTGTTATTTTTGATGCATCTGGCATTGAGTCATCAGAGCAACTTAATGAGTTATATAACTTCTTTAACCCGATTGCACGTCAAGTGGCTGCTTCTGGTCGTGTGATTGTGGTAGGCACGACCCCTGAAACTGCGGGTAGCGTTAAAAAAGCGATTGCACAACGCGCGCTTGAAGGCTTCGTGAAGTCAGTCGGTAAAGAATTTAAAAAGGGGATTGCAGCACATTTGATTTATGTGGATGCAGGTGCGGAAGCAAATCTTGAGTCAACTTTACGTTTTGCAGCATCTCCACGTTCTGCTTATGTCTCCGGTCAAGTGATTCGTGTTTCTAAAGCTGATGTTGTAGATGTGGACTGGGCGAAACCACTGGCAGGAAAAACGGCTGTAGTAACAGGTGCGAGCCGTGGTATTGGTGAAGCGATTGCACATGTCTTGGCACGCGATGGCGCGCATGTGATTTGTTTAGACGTACCACAGCAGCAATCAGATCTTGACCGTGTTGCAGGTGAGATCGGCGGTTCAACACTGGCAATTGATATCACAGCAAACGATGCTGGTGAGAAAATCAAAGCTGCGGCAGCTGCTCAAGGTGGTTTAGACATTATTGTGCATAATGCAGGTATTACCCGTGACAAAACTTTGGCAAATATGAAGCCTGAGCTTTGGGACTTGGTCATTAATATTAACTTGTCAGCGATTGAGCGTGTAAATGATTATTTACTTGCGAACGACGGTTTAAATGCCAATGGTCGTATTGTTTGTGTATCATCAATTTCAGGGATTGCAGGTAACCTCGGTCAAACCAACTATGCTGTATCAAAAGCGGGTGTAATTGGTGTGGTTAAATTTACTGCTCCAACGTTGACGAATGGCATTACCATCAATGCTGTTGCACCAGGTTTCATTGAAACGCAAATGACCGCCGCGATTCCATTTGCAATCCGCGAAGCGGGTCGTCGTATGAACTCGATGAGCCAAGGTGGTTTACCGGTAGATGTTGCTGAAACGATTGCTTTATTTGCAGCGACAGCATCGACTGGTTTAAACGGCAACGTGGTGCGCGTTTGTGGTCAAAGCTTGTTGGGTGCTTAATTTAAACACTTGAATTTATCTCTTCTTTAGAGGGGAGATAAATTCTTTATATTATAAATGGGATGGCATTTTTCCTTCATCCCAACCTTCTCTCTGAGGGAGAAGGCACTTTTAAAATATTGAAATAAAAACTTCTCAAAGGTTCAGTATGAAGACTCGCCATTTTAGTCAACTTCCAAAACCCTATATGGCTTATCCGAAAGTCATTCAAGGTTTGATCTTTAAAAAACCAAAAGGTGAAAAAGTCTTACCGCAGGTTGAGTATGTGGTGGATTCTTTTAACATCGATCAAAAGCATTTAAAAGCCTATAATGAAGTATGTGGCTTTAAGAATAA
This sequence comes from Acinetobacter sp. WCHA55, assembly GCF_002165305.2. Taxonomy (NCBI): domain Bacteria; kingdom Pseudomonadati; phylum Pseudomonadota; class Gammaproteobacteria; order Moraxellales; family Moraxellaceae; genus Acinetobacter; species Acinetobacter sp. WCHA55. The sequence goes on from NZ_CP032286.1 coordinate 1,553,766, forward strand.
TGGCTATATTCCTGCGATTTATTTAGCTGTATTATCGCAAAGCCTACAAATGCACATGATGGGCCAAGAGCCGTTTCCATTTCCAGTGCTAGGTTTGGTGCATATTCGCAATCAAGTCAAACAAATGCGTAAAGTGGGTGTCAATGAAACCCTCACTTTGTCATGTAAATATGGTGCACTTGAGCCGCATGATAAAGGTGTTCAGTTTGATTTTATTACCACTGTGAAAGTTGGCAATGAAGTAGTCATCGAAGCCTTAACCACGTATTTAGCACGTCAAAAGACCGATGGTAAAACAGCACCAAAATTAGTTGAAGCAACGACTCCAGATTATCAGCCGAATGCAGTCTGGGAAGTCTCTGAAAACACAGGTCGTCGTTATGCAATGACTTCGGGCGACTTTAACCTGATCCACATTCATGCAGTGACAGCAAAAGCCTTTGGTTTCAAACAAGCCATTGCGCACGGCATGTGGAGTAAGGCACGAGCATTAGCTTCGATCACATTGCCTGATGCTTATGAAGCAGATGTTTTGTTCAAACTGCCGATGTATTTACCGTCAACAGTCGATTTTATGACCACGACAGAAGGTGTAAATACTGCTTTCTTAATTCGAAATAGTAAGAATCAAAAACCGCATGTGACGGGACAGGTCAAAGCATTATAATTTTAAAAAGCCCAGTTTAGATTACACTGGGCTTTTTTATGTCAGCTTATAAATACATGGATATGTAAATGAAAAGTTTAAAACAATATTTACAAGCGAATCCGAACCATTATCAAGGCTACGTTGACCCACGTTTTCAAAGTGTTGCCTACCTTTTTAGCCGCTTACAGGATGCTCGTTCAGCATATGGCGGTGCGGCCTGTGTTTTATATTTTCAAGGTAAAAAAGTTGTCGATATCTATACAGGTTTAGCAGCGGTAGACTCTCCTTGGCAGGCCAATACGATGTCGGTGTGTTACTCGACAGGCAAAGGCGTTCTTGCAACCCTGGTGCATATTTTAGTCAGTCAAGGTGTGCTAAGTTACGATCAACCGATTGCGGATTATTGGCCCGAATTTGCCCAAAATGGCAAAGGTAAGATGACTCTAAGACATGTGCTAAGTCATCAAAGTGGATTATTTGATATCCGTAATAACATTGCCGATGCAACAGAGATGTTGGACTGGACGCATATGTTAGAAATATTTGAAAAAGCGCAGCCACGCTTTGCAATTGGTGAAGATGCTGCTTATCAACCTTTATCCTTCGGTTGGCTTGTCGGTGGTGCTTTGGAAAAAGCAACGGGGAAACCTTTAACTGAACTCTTCCAAACCTATTTAGTTGAGCCGCTTGAGCTTGATGGGGCTTACTTTGGTGCACCCAGTGATGAATTAAAACGTATCGCGAGGCCCATCGCTCGTCCTGTACCTGTCCAACCAAATCAAAAAAGTCCAACGCACGTGCGTAAAGTTTCATTGCTTGATAAAGCGATGCAGTGGTCAGGGCAAGATCCACAAGACTTTCAAGATGGCATGATTCCCAAAGGTATGAAAAAGGTCAGCTTTTATCATGATGATGCGATTCAGGCGATTATTCCGGCGGCAAATGGTGTCTTTACCGCCAATAGTTTAGCCAAAGTGTATGCGATGCTATCTCAAAAAGGAGTTTGGAAAGGTCAGCAGTTGATTCGCCCAGATGTGTTTTCTGAATTGAGTCGAGTGCAATATAGCTATCGAGATCGCGTGATGCCGATACCGATGCATTGGCGCTTGGGATATCACCGTATATTAACCCTAGGCAAAACCGCAGAGCAGGGTTTTGGTCATATGGGCTTTAATGGTTCAGGAGCTTGGGGCGATAGTGAGCGAGGCTTAAGTTTTGCCTATACACATAACTTTGCTACAGGTTCTTTAACTGGGGATTATCGACTTTGGGCTTTGAGCCAAGAAAGTTTACGTTGTGCGGACGCAGTCTTAAAAGGTAAAAAAGGCTGGTTTTGACAGGTCTGAGATTTAGTCATCGTCTAAAATATGTTATGTTCGTCGCGGTTTAGGTTTTGAAGATTTGTGACATGAAGACTCCCATTCTTATCCCGTTGGTTGCTACAGGACTATTGTTAGGTTGTTCCGAGGCGAATCAAACGCAACATGATCAGTCTAAACTCCAAGTGGCAGAACAAAAGCAGATTATTCCTGCGTGGGTTGGGAGTTATCAGGGCACAACGCCGTGTATGGGGTGTTTGTCCCGTTGTGAAGACTGTCCGGGTATGGCAGTTGCACTTGAGCTGCATGAAAACATGACTTATACCCTAAAACGAGAAAGTTTGAGTGGCCATAACGAAGTCGAAACTTTGACTGGAGCACTTCGCTTTAATGCTAAAGATCAGCACAAGGTAGAGTTGGTGAATGTGACAACGCGAAACTTGCTTTATGTCGATTTAGAAGATCGTGTTTTAGAAATACGTGAAGATGTGACTGGTAAAAAATACCAAATGCAGAGTGATTTTGTTTTGGTGAAACCAGCTTAATTTTCTAAATAACTGTATTTTAGGAATTCATTTTAATATTTACCTCTTTTTACTTTTGCAAAGCTCCCACTTTATTTCAAATTCATAATCTAAATGTATAAATAACTTGAGATAGAGAATGGAATAAAAATGGAGCGAATGGTTTTTGGATTATTGATCTAAATCAGGTTTATAGCTTAGAAAAGCGAGAACGGGGTGAAGTAATTCATTCACTCTTTGGCAAAAAAACAGTATGCTTAGGCCTATAAAAAGGAGCATACATGTATCAAGTACTTGCACGGAAATATCGTCCTCGCAATTTTAATGAGCTTGTGGGTCAAAACCACGTTTCTCGGGCACTAACCAGTGCTTTAGAGCGCGGACGTTTGCACCATGCTTATTTATTTACAGGAACGCGTGGGGTCGGAAAAACCACTATTGCCCGTATTTTGGCGAAGTGCTTGAACTGTGAAACAGGTGTGACTTCGACGCCGTGCGAAGTTTGCCCAACCTGTACTGCCGTGAATGAAGGCCGTTTTATTGATTTGATTGAAATTGATGCGGCATCACGGACTAAAGTTGAAGATACTCGAGAGCTTTTAGACAATGTTCCTTATGCACCGACGCAAGGTCGTTTTAAGGTCTATTTGATCGATGAAGTGCATATGCTGTCTACGCATTCTTTTAATGCTTTACTCAAAACATTGGAAGAACCACCTGAACATGTGAAATTCCTTTTTGCAACGACAGATCCACAAAAGCTCCCAATTACCGTGATTTCACGTTGTTTGCAATTTACTCTACGCCCGTTGGCTGTAGATGAAATTACTGAGCATCTGGGTAATATTTTAAATAAAGAAAGCATTCTCGCCGAGCAGGATGCGATTTGGCAAATTGCAGAGTCTGCCCAAGGCTCATTACGTGATGCACTTTCTTTGACAGATCAAGCGATTGCCTATGGTCAGGGCTCTATCCAGCACCAAGATGTCAAAGAGATGTTAGGTTTAATCGACCGTACCATTATTTATGATTTGATCCTTGCGATACATCAAAACCAGAAACAACGGGTGAGTGAGTTGCTGATGCAATTCCGCCAGCAAGCACTGGATGTATCTTTAGTTTTGGATCAGTTGATTTCGACTTTACATGAATTGGCATTATTACAATATTTACCAGAACTAAGCCTCAAATATAGCGCTGAAATTAATAAAAAAATCATGCAATTGTCTCAGCAGATTGTTGCGCAAGACCTACAGCTTTATTACCAAATTGCATGTAAAGGACGTGCTGAATTACAGCTAGCAGTCACACAAGAGCAAGGCTTTGAAATGACGGTGCTACGCATGTTGGCGTTCCGTCCATTACAACCGAATGAGGTACTGGTAGCTCAGGCCAATAGTGCTGTAGTTGAATCTGTACAACAAGCGCCAATACCGACTTCTGCTCCAGCAACGGCTTTGCAACAAGATGCTCAAAGCTTAGATATTGACGCGACATTTGAAGATGCTGCGATAAATGAGGATACAGAGACTGGCTTTAATTCTGAACTTGATGATGTGAATCTTTCAGAAAGCGCCAAAGAGAATAAACCATCAGTTGAAGTATCTCAGCAATCCGATCAAATCGTTTTCGATCCTTCCAGTGATGAAGTTTTATTCGATTTAGATGAAGCTGATGAATTTAATGCACAAAGCAATGATGATGAACCAAATAGTGATGATTTCTTATTTGATGAAATTGTACCGTTAGAAGCAGAAACTCAAAATGAAGCACCTGTTGAACCTGCTGTAGCAATAGTTGAGGTTGTACATGAGGAGTCTTTTGATTTAGCAAGTGAAGTGCTTTCAGTCGCGAATGTTGAGGATACTCAAGTCGTAGAAAATGAAAGCCTACAAACTGTTACTGCCCTTGTAGAGCTTGCTCAACCTGAACAGGTCTCATCTACACCAACCGATTTAATGCCACAAGATATTTTGCAACTACAAGCACAGCAGTTAGTCGGTGAATGGACAGTGGAGAAGTGGGAATACTGGTTCAGAAGCAGTGGGTTATCGCCTGCGGTACAAGAGTTGGCTCAGCAAGGTTTAATGGCTGGACAAATTAATGCCGAGTCTGTGTTTATGATTCCGCAGCGTTATGAGCAACTCCTCACCCAATTACGTCATGTTTTGGAAGATGCACTCAAATCTGAATGGCCTCAGACGCGTTTTGATGTGAAATATGCAGAAGTTGAAACCATTACGCCATATACGATGCAAGCGCAACGTAAGGAAAAGGCATTCCAACGTGCACATGAATTACTACAAAACGAAGACACAGTGAAAAGTCTAGTGCAAACTTTTGATGGTGAATTACACAATATTCAGCTTAAGTAATGTCATGGCTTAAATAGTGGCGCAAAGTACTCCGCATTTCAGATGGAATCGGGGTGCTTTTTCGTGTTTCACGATCCACAAAAACATGAACAAAATGTCCTTGAGCCGAAGCCGTTTCTTGACCAAATTTAAAAATGGCGAGCTCGTAAGTAAGTGAAGAGTTTCCTATTTTGGAAATAGTCACACCCACGTCAATAATCTCAGGGTAAGATAACTCATGTAAGAAACTACATGCTGAGTCGACCACTAAGCCAATAATAGGGGATTGGTGAATATCAAAATTTGCTTTTTCAATCAGTAAGGCATTTGCGGCAGTATCAAAATAGCTATAGTAAGTGACGTTGTTGACATGGCCATAGAGGTCATTGTCCGACCAACGTGTCTGAATCGGTAAAAAATAATGAAATTGGTCACGTGTCTTTGCGGCTTGTCTCATCGACGTCATCCTTAAAATCTGATTATAAATAGCCTAAGTTAATTATATGGGTTAGCTGTAAATGGCTTGATAAATCTCGCGTGCCTGTTGCCACTCTAGTTCTCTTGGGTTGTTTTGTAGTAGGCGTGTTTGCAACATGGCGTCTGTTGCAAGTTGATCTAGACTGTGTTCAGGAACATTCAACGCCTTGAGTTTTAAGGTTAAACCGCTACGGTCTAAATGGTTTTGCATATGATCGACAAAGAGATCAGAAAGACCATCAGTACAGCCTGTACTTTTTGGGTCGAGCCAGCAGATCAGTTCCGCATAATGTTGCTTGGCTTGGGGGAGATTAAACTTTAAAACCTCGGTCAGCACTAAGGCATTGCTATGTCCATGAGAAATGTGAAAATGTCCACCCAGTGGATAAGCAAGTGCATGTACAGCACCTACTGGGGCATTGGCAAAAGCTTGTCCTGCCAACATTGAACCGACCAACATATTTTGTCGGGCTTCTAAATTTCGACCATCTTCTAGCACCAAACTGAGGTTTTGATTCAGCAGTTTCAAAGCCTGTTTCGCTAACATGTCTGCATAGGGGTTTTTCTTGATTTTAGAGGTATAAGCTTCAATGGCATGTACCATCGCATCAATGCCTGTCGCTGCACTAATATGACGCGGCAGGTTTTCAGTAAAAGTCGCATCCAAAATCGTTACATCGGCAAAAAGAACAGGTGCTACGATACCAGTCTTTGTCGTTTCACCTGTGGTAACAATTGAAATTGGGGTAACTTCAGAACCTGTCCCTGCTGTGGTTGGGACTAAAATTAACGGCAGTCGAGGTGTTTGGGCATTATTTACCCCATAAAGATCAGCTAACTGTTGCTGCTGTGCAGGATGGCTGAGTATGGCAATAATTTTTGCAACATCCATAGAGCTTCCACCACCAAAGCCTAAAATGATATCTACTTTTTGCTGTTTGGCAAAATCAACCGCATTTAAAACAATCTGCTCACTTGGATCTGCTTCAACCTCACTGTAAATACTGTAAGTGAGCGAGAGATCTTCTAAAATTTCTAAGAGGGGAAGATGAAGTTGATGCTTTAACATGCCTGCATCTGTAACCAATAACAGATGTTGATAAGGACGAGTTGTTAAAAGTTCTCTAAGCTGCTGAATGCTGCCCAAGCCTGAAATAATATTCGGCACAGTTTGAAATTGAAATGAGTTCATACAGCATCCTTTTTTATATCTTATTCAACAATAATGTCTTGTACTTCTATAGGATTCATCCTCTAAATAACTTAACATAAGACACTTGAAAATAAAGCTGTTTTGAGGTGGATATGTCATTCACAACGCCCTATAAGGTGTTATGTGTCTGTTTAGGAAATATTTGTCGTTCTCCCACGGCAGAAGTGGTTCTCAGACATTTTTGTGATGCGCATCAACTTAATATTGAAATCGACTCAGCAGGGACGAGTAACTATCATCCGAATAAGGCACCTGACTTACGCAGTCAAGAACATGCGTTGAAACGTGGTTATGATTTGTCTGGTTTACGTGCACGACAGTTACAGCCCCGTGATTTTGTCCATTTTGATTTAATTTTAGCGATGGACCACAATAATTTGGATGAGATTCAGATGCTGTATCAAACAGCATCACGTGAATTTGGTGCGGGGCAACTACGTGCTAAAGTCGCTCTCATGTCCGAGCATGATACGCAATATCCACAGCAAGCCTTACCTGATCCTTACTATGGTGGATCTGATGGTTTTGAGCGTGTCCTTGACCAATGTGAGTCGAGCAGCCAAGCGTGGGTCAGTATTTTTAAACAACAATTTGAACAGTAATTAGGGTTAGCGCATGCAAATCGAAACACAAAAACAGCTTAAACCTTTTAATACGTTAAGCTTAAATGCGATAGCCTCTCATTATGTTCAAATTCATAGTGCAGATGAATTGGTTAAAGCCCTAGATTATGCGCAGCAACAAGCGCTGAATGTCATGATTTTATCAGGTGGAAGTAATATGTTGCTGCCTGCACAAATTGATGCTTTGGTTGTGCATATGAATATTCTAGGTATAGAGAATCTGTCTGAAGATGCGAATACCCAAACCATACGAGTTGGTGCAGGGCAAGTTTGGCATGACTTTGTTCTTTGGACGACAGAACAGCGTTTATTTGGTTTACAGAATTTAGCTTTGATCCCAGGTTTAGTCGGTGCATCCCCAGTACAAAATATCGGTGCTTATGGTGTCGAAGCAGGTGAGTTCATTGAAAGTGTGCAGGTCTATGACAGACAACTGAAACAATTTAGTGATATTCAAGCTGAAGATTGTGCATTTAGTTATCGCCATAGTATTTTTAAAGATGATCCAAATCGCTATGTGATTACACATGTGACTTTCAAGTTATTGAAAAAAGAAGACTTGAAAATTAGCTATGGTGACTTAAAACAAGCCATGGGTGATGAGCTCACTGCTTTTAATTTGCAACAACAAGTGATTCAGATTCGTCAAAGTAAATTACCCGATCCTAAAGAGTTTCCTAACGTAGGCAGTTTTTTTAAGAACCCAATTATGAGTCAGCAAGCTTATGACCTTTTAGCCCAACAATTTGAAAAATTGCCACATTATCCGCAAGCGAATGGTGATGTTAAAATTGCCGCAGGTTGGTTGATAGATCAATCAGGCTGGAAAGGTAAGCAGCTTGGTGTTGTCGGGATGTTTGCCAAACAAGCTTTGGTTTTAGTGAATTATGCCAATGCAGATTTGAGTGATGTACAGAGCACATACCGTACAGTGCAGCAGGATGTGTATAATAAATTTAAGGTTTTGTTGGAACCTGAACCTGTGCTATTTAATTCGTCGGGTTTAATCCAATCTCATTAGGATTGTTAAAAGTATGAGTAAAACCCATAAAATGGTACGTTTAGTGCAAATCGCTTCGGTGTTATTTGCACTTTTCGGCTGTTTAATGATTTTTATTTATACGCCTTTTTATTCTAAGCTCATTGTTGCTGCGCTTAATACTTTTGTTCCTGTCGATGTTAACGAAGTGGCCGCACAGAGCCAAAAGATGGCAGCATTGAGTGAGCAAGAAAGCTTAGAACCGGGTTCTGATTTGTGGATAGCACGTCAAGCTTATTTACAGCTCATGGAAGAACAGATTAAAGAGCATAATTCACAAAACTTAACCACCATTCAGGCGCGCTACAAAGCCTTACAAGAGTTGATTGTTGCTGAGCAAAAAGAGGAACAGGAAAAAGAACAGAAGCCTCAAATTCCTTTGGTGGTTGAGACTGCAAGTTCAGAAGTAGACCCAACAGAGAATGTAAAAGAACTATTAGAACTCAACAGTAAAGAAAATAAAGCGTTAATGGAGCATTATCTAGCGTTCTTAAAAACGCATAAGGTTGAGGCTGTAGAGGAAGAGCCGATAGATGAACAAATCTATCAAGACATCGCACAAATCCATGCACAAAATGAAGAGAAAAAAGCAGCTTTAAATATGCCGAATGCTATCGTTGTCCTAGGAGGCGGGTTAACTTTAGATAAGAATGGTAAGGATATCGTCGTGAATGAATATACCCGTTTGCGGCTTGAAACCACATTACAAGTTGAACAGCAGTTTAAGCTGCCTATTGTGCTGAGTGGGGTAGAAGCACCGTATATGCAAAAATGGTTAAAGGCACGAGGAGTCGATGCAAAACTGTTGGAAGATCGTAGTATGAACACCTGTGAAAACTCGCGTTTTAGTTCCTTGTTACTACAGAAAAAAGGTGGTGCACCTAGAGTGATTCTAATTACAGATCAATACCATATGCCACGTACCCGTCGTTTATTTGCCTTAAATGGTATAGAAACCCAGCCGATAGAAGCACCTATGCCGACCCAATTAACACGTTGGCGACCAAGTCAACAAAACTATGATCATAGTCGCCGTGCCAATTATGAAATGCTTGCAACTGTGCGTGATGTACTTGTCGGCTCAAGTGACTGTAGGGAGATTCCATAATGCCTGAACTTCCTTTTTTAAATCCTTCAGTACTCAAACAGCTTGAACTTCCTGTACCGAGTCGTGAGACAACACCACAGCTATTAATGCCTTTGAATCTAAACCAGCCATATGAGGCATCGGTGGAAATGGTGTCTTATCGTCGTTTATACGGTTTAGATGCACTGGACTGTGATCACTGGCAAGGTTATGTTCAAATGCCATTATTTAAGTTGCACGTCCAAGTTTTTGCACCGAAAATTGAAAAAATTAAAGGTTCAGTCTGCCTGTTGCATGGTTATTTAGAGCATAGCGGAATTTATCAACCCATCATTAAAGAGTTGCTTGAACAAGGCTTTAGTGTATTGACCTATGATCTTCCAGGGCATGGACTTAGTGATGGATCGCCTGCGAATATCCAAAACTTTGACCATTATCAAGATGTATTACATGCTGTGGTACGTTATGTTAAACATGCAGAGCAGTTGCCACAACCGTGGTTAGGCATCGGGCAGAGTACGGGTGGTGCAATTTTAATGCATCATTTGCTCGAATTTGCCGAACGCCGTGAAAACCCTTATGTACAGCGTGTTCTGTTGTTGTCGCCACTTATTCGTCCTGCGAAATCGGCTTGGTGGCATAACTCTGTTGGGTTAGGCATTATTCGACGGATTAAACGCCAAGTGCCGCGTCATTTCAGACGGAATAACCATAACCCTGAGTTCTTACGTTTTGTCCGTTTAAAAGATCCCTTGCAACCTCGTATGATGGGTATGGATTGGATTTTGGCTATGTCCAAATGGATGTTGGAAATGGAACAGCGTCCAGCCTGTCGCATTCCAGTCTGGTTAGCGCAAGGTGCACTGGATCAGACGGTAGACTGGCGTTATAACATTGAGTTTATTCGTGAAAAGTTTCGCTTACAGACCTTATTGATGTTGGAAGAGGGTTCGCATCAGTTGATCAATGAACGTTCGGATATTCGTGCGGCGTTAACAGGTTTAATTCCAGCTTTTTTACATGCGCAGGGTTCATCAGGTGGATACTATTAACATTCTGTGACTTTTCTTATCGAAAATAAAAAGGAGGCTAATAGAGCCTCCTTTTTATTTAGAAATGTTCTAGTTTGGACATATTCCACATACGGAAATAGAAGTTTTCTTCATCTTTATTTTCACAAGATAGCAGTTCACCATCTTTTAACCAAAAATGTAGCTGCGCATAGTTTCGAATTTCTCGGTCATTAATACGCTGCGCTAAATGGCGTGCTTTAATTTCTGCTGGATGTTTTAAGCCCGCTGAAGCAATCATTTCTGAAAGTGCTTTCAATGTGTTGTCATGAAAATGTAGCACACGTTCAGCTTTGGTGGGCACGTGTAGTGCCTTTTGTCGCTCTTTGTCTTGCGTTGCAACACCCACAGGGCATTGGTTGGTATGACAACTTTGCGCTTGAATACATCCTACCGCAAACATAAATCCTCGTGCAGAATTGACCCAATCTGCACCAATTGCCATGGTGCTGGCAATATCAAAGGCACTAACCAATTTCCCACTGGCCCCAATTTTGATCTGATCACGTAAACCCGCACCGACCAGTGTATTGTGTACAAAAAGTAAGCCTTCACGTAGTGGTACACCCATATTATCGATCAGCTCGATAGGCGCTGCACCTGTACCACCTTCGGAGCCATCTACGACAATAAAATCAGGAATTATTTGAGTATTTAGCATGGCTTTGACAATACTCATAAATTGCCAAGGCTGACCAATGCACAGTTTAAAACCGATAGGTTTACCTTCAGATAGCTCACGCAGTTTTTGAATAAAATGCATCATTTCAATCGGTGTTTTGAAGGCAGAGTGACTTGAGGGCGAAACACAGTCATGATCACGACTGACGCCTCGAATTTCAGCAATCTCTTCAGAAATTTTATCTTTCGGTAGAATCCCGCCATGACCAGGTTTTGCTCCTTGAGAGAGCTTGATTTCGATCATTTTCACTTGAGGTCGTTTAGCTTGAACGGCAAATTTCTCAGGGTCAAATTGACCATCGAGGGTACGGCAACCGAAATAACCACTGCCTAACTCCCAAACAATATCGCCTCCATACTCAAGATGGTACGGACTTAAACTGCCTTCGCCAGTATCATGGTAAAAACCACCCATTTGCGCGCCTTTGTTTAAAGCACGAATGGCATTGGCACTCAAGCTGCCAAAACTCATGGCTGAAATATTGAAAATAGAAGCACTATAAGGCTGAGAGCATTGCGCATTGCCTACTAATATACGGAAGGTTTTTGGGTCGGCAGGTTTGCATGGACTTAATGAATGCGTCATGAAACGATAGTTGTCTGCATAGACATCGATAATGGAACCGAACGGTTTATCTGCATTTTGGTTTTTTGCACGCTGATAGACCAAACTGCGTTGCATGCGCGAAAAAGGCAGTGCGTCTTGGTCGGCCTCAATAAAATACTGACGAATTTCAGGGCGGAAATCTTCAAAAATAAAACGAAAGTGCCCCATAATTGGATAGTTCTTTAAGATTGAATGTTTATTTTGTAAAACATCATGCAAGCCAACAAGACTCAGTAAACCTGCGATCAGCCAAATACTGTTCAGTAAAGTGTCTGAAATAAAGTAATTAATATAGATAGGAGTACGGCTATAATGAAAAAAAGAAATGCTCAAAAAAATAAAAATACACAGTAGCCAAATGGAGTGCCGTGAAAAAAATGTATTCAGTAATTTATGACGTATGGATTGAGCAGGGCTAGACATATGGCTGGGCATCCTTCCAGATTGTTTAAAACTAATGTGCCAAGTCTCTGTTTCATCTACAAGTAATAAATTGTTGTTACGCCCGCTATTTTTTGCTGTGGGAATCCAATATTAAAATTATGGATAAATTTTATACAGATTGATATCTTTCAGAATTTAAAGTATATAAAATGAATATGAATAAGCACTTATTGTTCAAAAGAAAAAATTATAAATTACTTACTTCTAGGGATAGGTTAGGCTAAGTTTGCATCGGTATAGTGTCGTTGAAGAATGATAAGAAAAAGGGGAAGCTTCAGTGAAAAATAAGGAAACTGTTTTGCCTGCACCTGTTTTAATCGTGGAAGATGAAGCCATGATTCGCTCGCGTCTAGATCTGATCCTGTCGGAACTGGGCTATAGTCAAGATATGCTGATTTTTGCTAAAAATTTAGCTGAAGCCATGCAAATTATTACCTCACAACCCATTTCTTTAGCCTTAGTCGATTTAGGGTTGCCTGATGGAAATGGCATCACTCTAATTGAAAAACTCAGAGACATAGATGAAAGCGCATTAATTTTAGTGATTTCGGCATGGAGTACACAGCAAAGCTTATTTGCCTCGATTAAGGCAGGAGCAAATGGTTATGTGCTAAAAGAACGTGATGATGCTGAAGTCCTGATGTCGATACGGAGTATTTTGCGCGGTGGTGCACCGATTGATCCATTTATTGCTCGTGAAATATTAAATCAAATCTCGACCTCAAATACCCCTCAAACTGAACGTGTAGAGCTGTTAGATGGGCAGGACTATGACCAACTCACTAATCGAGAAACTGAAATTCTTAATTTAGTGGCGCAGGGGCTGAGTAATCGTGAAATTGCTGAGCAATTATTTGTATCGCGATATACCGTCGAAAGTCATATTAAGCATATTTACCGAAAGCTTTCCGTCACAAAAAGAACCAAAGCAGTCAGTACTGCACGTTCTTTAGGTATTTTATGAGAAATGGCTGGCTGAGTATTTTCATCACACTATGTTTGTGTGTGCTTAGCTTTGCCAGTTTCGCACAAACTAACTTTACTGTTAGTCCAACCTGTAAAGTGAATATCGATAAAATTTCTGCAGTGAAAACAAGTTCTATTGATGTTGTTCCGAAGACGGGGTGGATCGAGGTCAAAAACCCTGATGTGTGGACCAAGCGTTGGCCACACTATGATGGTGGCGTTTGGTACCATTTTAGTTGGCATTGGCGTTGTAAAGATAGTGATGAAATGAAGCAACCTTTAGCATTTTCTGTCGAAGGCATGAGTAGTGCGGGTGCTGTTTTTTTTAATCGAAACTTACTCTGGAAAGATAAGCATTTAGTTGAACCCCTATCAAAAAGTTGGAATACTCCGCGTTTTTGGATACTTCCTGTCGAGAGCTTAAAACAAAAAAACAATGACATTTGGGTTTATGTCGTTGGCAATAGCTATGAAAGTCCGGGGCTAGGTAATCTAGAATTTTCTGATATCACAACAGCATATGATAAACAACAAAAACGAATTTGGAACAAGAGAGCACTGTTTCAAGTTAACTTAGTTATTTCTACTACCTTAGGGTTGGTGTGTTTTGTCATTTGGTTTTTTAGACGCAATGAAACGACATTTTTATGGTTTTCTGTTAGCTGTTTGTTTTGGGTATTGTTTATTTGGAATGTCATCAATCGAGAAGTGTTTCCTTATCCAAACTCTTTGTGGGTCATGAAAACTAATCTGACTTTTTTTGTTTTATACAATGTTTGCTTTTGCATTTATCTGCTGCGTTTCGTAAGAACAAAGTTTGCTGAGTTAGAAAAAACCTTATTTTTAGTCGCTGCTGTGTGTATTGTTACCATCTTATTTATCCCGAGCTTGATGGTTAATATAGTAACTGCGGTGATTTTCTTATTGTGTATTGCGCTCTTTATCGCATCATTCTGTTTTGTGATTTATCGTGCTTATAAAACGAAGCGCCCTGATTATATATTATTGGCTGTTTGTTTAAGTGTGATTCTTATTGTTATGCTTTACGATATTTCACTACTTTTTGATGGCCACATTAATGACCATCAGCCCTTGTCACCGTATACCTCACCGGTGATTACATTTTTTATCGTGATTATTCTTGCGACGCGTTTAGATAGAAATATCAAAAAAATACAAAGATTTAATACTGAGCTTGAGCAGAGGGTAAGCTTTGTGACCAGTAATTTGTCCTCTAGTTTATATGCACGACACCAATTAGAAATTGAAAATGTTCGTCTACAGGAGCGTATTCATTTAGCACATGATTTGCACGATGGTTTGGGGGCATCTTTGGTTCGTTCCATGATTTTGGTGGATCAGAGCGCTAGTACCATGTCGAATCAACAATTTTTATCCATCCTCAAATTGCTCCGAGATGACTTAAGACAAATTATTGATAGTGGTTCTTTAACCAATAACAAAACGCCAGATAATCCAGTGTTATGGATTGCACCAGTTCGACATCGTTTTAGTCAGATCATGGATGAGTTAGATATTGAAGCGACTTGGAGCATTCCTGAGGCATGGGAAATACAACCAACAGCTCTACAATGTTTGACTTTAATTCGTGTGCTTGAAGAAAGTTTGACCAATATTATGAAGCACAGCCAAGCACGGCATATTGATGTAAAAATGTATTATCCAAGTACAACTCACTTGGTCATGATTATTCAGGACGATGGTGTAGGCTTTAATGTGGAGTGCGTGCTTAATCACGGGATGGGCATTGGTATGCGCAGTATGAAAATGCGTTTAGAAAAAATTGGTGCTGAGCTCAATATTGAGTCTGAAAAAGGTTGTACCAAAATTATTGCCAGTTTAAGGTTTGGTGAAGGAGAAAGTGCTGAGTAGATTAGTTACCTCAGCACTTGGTTTTCTTAGGCCTCGTCGGGTGGGAGTAGCATTAAGATAGATTCATTCATTAGCATCGCAATGTCTTCTAGAATATCGGCATCATAGAGGCTTTCATCAAGTAACAGTGCTTCACCGTCTGCTAAGTTCTTAAGCAATGGTGCAAATTGCTCAGAAATACATAACCCTTCGCCATTGGCCCAAAATAGGAATTCATCTTCATCATGGGTATAAAGTAGGCGAGAAGCTGGTTCTAAGATCAGTTGATAGCCTTGATCTAAAATACCTTCTAGATCTCCCGTGCCAATTTCTTCAGCCTCAGGAATGTTTTCAGGGTACTTTGGCTCTGACATCAAGGTCATAATTGCATCTTCAAGTAAAGTTGAATTTTGCAACTGAGCTAGAATTTCTGACTTTAAATAATCTAATTCGTTTTGTGTTAATTGACCGATCGGGCTCTGTTGGTCACGGACAATATCGAGCAATGGATTACGCAGTAGGGCGTTATCAGACAGTTTGTCGCCTACACGGTCTACCATGTCAGTGACGTTTGGCATACGGAAGCCAAAAGAGAAGGTCAGGCAGTCATCTTCGGCTACACCATAATGAGCTAAACCTGGTGGTACATAAAGTAGATCACCTGGGGCTAATACTTCATCAAAATGTACGTCAATTTCAGGTAGTAACTTTAAAGGCTGGCCTGCAACAATCTCAGATTCAGCATCGCACATTTGCCCCAACTGCCAACGACGATGACCATAACCTTGAACTAAGAATACATCATAGAAGTCAAAATGTTTTCCGACAGAGCCGCCCTTAGGCGCATAAGACACCATGATATCATCACGGCGCCACTGTGGAATAAAAGGAAATTTTTTCCATAGTGCTGCTAAGTCAAAAGAGTAGTGGTCTACAGCTTGAACCAATAAAGTCCAGAGTTTTGGCATCTTTTGGAAATCAGCTTTTAACAGCGGTGAAGACTTGACCGACCACTGATTTGGGTCACGGTCTTTTTGTTTGATGAGACGGGCTGTGACATCTTCATCCAAAGCCAGTTCCATGATATCGCTAGGTTCTAAAATATTGATAATTTCAGGCAGTGCATTGCGGACCAATAATGGCTTTTTCTGCCAATATTCGGTAAGGAATTGTTCAGCTGTAATGCCGCCAAGAACATCAAGAGATTGAGACATGAAAATAGCCTAAGCAAATTTAAAACATATTGTGACTATTGTCGTATGATCGAAGGCCTATGTGCAAGTATCGTTAGATTTATTTAAATGTACTTGGCTGATTTAAATAAGTTGAGTTTTTCACAGTTGTTATCCTTGTTTGCGTTACAATTTTTTCAACATAATCAGTATAAAACATAGTGAAGAACATAACGTTAAGTAAAGAAGATGACGAGAAAATGGAAAATAAGATATTGAAATAATAAATAGAGAAAAGTTAGTCCAATAAGCAAAGAGTTATTCCCAAACGGTAGGAGACTTATAAATTTTTAAGTCACTGTAATATATGGATATATGTTCAAACAAGCTGAAAGTCTTGTAGAAGTTCATTTGTTCTAAAAGAAAATGTGCTCTGGCTATTTGCTATAAAAATTGTTATTTGTCAAATATCTATTGAATTAGAGGGAAAGTGTGAGTAGCTTAGCCCTGAATAATATTGGTCTATTTTCATTTCTTATTCTTTTTATGGTCTCTGGGCTATATCTTAGCCTATTAATTCGAATGCATTTCAAACGACACATTCAAGCTTATCTCATCGTAAGTTTGCCTAAAGAACATTCAGCAATTGTCTATTAATGATGTTGTCAAATTGAATATCAAAAACAGCAACATTTGCTGCTGTTCAGTTTATTGGAAATCAATTAAAAATACTGCTATAGGACTAAGGCACAAGCACTTTTAATTCGCGCAGAATATTGCATAACTGAATCATCGGCATACCCATAAGAGTAGTTTGATCTTGTCCTATCATTTGTTCAAATAAACTGATCCCTAGGCTTTCACATTTAAAACTACCAGCGCACATGAGTGGTTGCTCAAGTTCAATATAACGTTGAATTTCAGGCAGGCTAAGTTTACGGAACTTAACTTTATAGTGTTCAACCAGACTATGTTCAAATCCAGTAGAATGCTGTTGAACACTCAAAGCGGTACTGAAGTAGACAATCTTGTCTGAATTGGCTTGTAATTGTTTAATCGCCTTTTCAGCAGACAATGGTTTTCCAATAAAAATATCGGGCGCACCTTCACGCCATGCGACTTGGTCGGAACCAATCACAATCGCATCTGGATGTTGTCTAGCAATTACATGCGCCTTTTCAAATGCCAAGCGTTTAGCCAAATCATCCGCATGACTTTCTCCACGAGGCGATTCGTCTATATCAGGGACAATGCAACGGTAGTCTAAGCGTAAGCGATTCATCAAATCTTTACGAGTTTGACTGCTGGAGGCCAAGATAATTTCGGAAGTATTCATTCGACTGCATATTCCATGAGCACATTCAGCGGTACGTAAGACAGTACGGCCTGATGGCAAGCTTGAACTTTGACTGGAGGAGCAAAACCTGCTTGATAAGCTTCTACCCAACGAGTCACACAGATACACCAAAAATCTCCCGGTTGTAGTCCTGGAAAGTTAACTTCAGGCACAGGGGTAATGAGGTCATTACCCACTTGTTGAGAAAAATTTAAAAACTCAGAGGTCATTTCAACACAGATGGTGTGTTGTCCCAAATCTGAGGGTGCTGTATGACAAAAACCATTACGGAAATAACCAGTAATTGGGGAGTAACAGCAGCTCGCTAAAGGTTCACCCAAAACGTTTAAACGGTTCAGATTTGGATCAGGATGAATAGACATAAATGATAAATCGAGTGAGACTTTTCACTATGATAGCAAAACTTTGCCTTTCGTTTGCTTTTCTGCAAAAGAAGCTAACCTTTTTCTGCATAATCATTTAAAATCGACGCGATTTTTATATATAGAAAGAGAGCTCTACATGAATTTTCAGCGTATGACTGACCTCGATTTAACAGGTAAACGTGTTCTTATTCGCGAAGATTTAAACGTTCCTGTTAAAAATGGTGTGATTACAAGTGATGCGCGTTTACGTGCCGCTTTACCAACAATTAAAGCAGCGTTAGCACAAGGCGCAGCCGTAATGGTTTACTCTCACCTTGGTCGTCCTGTTGAAGGTGAGCCAAAACAAGAACAATCATTAGCACCTGTTGCTGCATATTTGACTGAAGCATTGGGTCAAGACGTTCAATTAGTGACGGACTATCTCGATGGAGTTGACGTTACAGCAGGTCAAGTGGTACTCCTTGAAAACTGCCGTTTTAACGCAGGTGAAAAGAAAAACAACCCAGAACTTGCAGCAAAATATGCGGCGCTTTGTGATGTATTTGTAATGGATGCATTTGGTACAGCGCACCGTGCAGAAGCATCAACTGAAGGTGTAGCACGTTTAGCAAAAGTTGCAGCAGCAGGTCCACTCCTTGCAGCTGAACTTGATGCTTTAGGTCGCGCATTACAAACACCTGAAAAGCCAATGGTTGCGATTGTTGCGGGTTCTAAAGTATCGACTAAGTTGGATGTGTTGACATCACTTTCTGATATTTGCGATCAGTTGATTGTGGGTGGCGGGATTGCTAATACATTCTTGGCAGCAGCAGGCTTCAATGTTGGTAAATCATTGTGTGAAAATGATTTGATTGACACCGCAAAAGCAATTGCTGCAAAAGTTTCTGTACCGCTTCCAACGGATGTTGTCGTGTCGGATGCTTCTGAAATTGATTTTGCAGACTTCTTAGGCTCATTGGCTGCGGCAAAAGCTGTCGTGAAAAAAGTTGAAGATGTGAATGACAATGACATGATTTTGGATGTAGGCCCAGAAACAGCAAAAGCATTTGCTGACATTCTAAAAACGTCAAAAACGATTCTGTGGAATGGTCCAGTGGGCGTATTTGAAGTTGATCAATTTGGCGAAGGCACTAAAACATTGTCTTTAGCGATTGCAGAGTCGGCTGGCTTCTCGATTGCGGGTGGCGGTGACACTTTAGCTGCGATTGATAAATACGAAGTTGCAGACAAAATTGGTTATATCTCAACTGGCGGTGGTGCTTTCCTTGAGTTTGTCGAAGGCAAAACACTTCCAGCAGTTGCAGCGCTGATTGAGCGTGCACAATAATTATTGTGTGCTCATGTTGTTGTAAAAAGGTTGACTTCGGTCAACCTTTTTTTATGAGCTTAACAAATCTATTCATCATTCAGTCATGAAAATGAAATAATGCTGAAATAAAATACAGGGCATTAAATCATCTGTTCTAGGAAAACATTATGAATTTAAAAATGACCCTTGCTGCACTTTTGTTAGCACCATTGGCACTGACTGCTTGTAAGAAAAACGAAGCACCAGAGCAAACTGCTGCAGCATCTGAAACAGCGGCAGTTGAAGAAGCTGTAACGGCTGAACAACAAGCGGCAATTGATGCGATTGATCAGCCAGAGTTAGATGATAAGAACAAAGATATACCTGCGGATGTTGCAAATGCACCAGCAGATGCTGCAACGGCGGATCCTGCGGTAGAGGCTTCGGCGGCTACAGCACACTAAATACACGCGAATTTCGTAAAAAGTCCCTGCAATTGCGGGGATTTTTTTTAAATAGTGTTATTTGTTGCTGAATTGAAACCTTTGAGCATGTAGAATATGTCGCATCAACTGGGAGGACATTATGGCTCTTATTTCATTGCGCCAGCTCTTGGATCACGCCGGCGAACATGCTTACGGCGTACCAGCATTCAACGTAAACAACTTAGAACAAATGCGCGCAATCATGCTTGCAGCAGATGCGACAAATTCACCTGTTATCGTACAAGCATCAGCGGGTGCGCGTAAATATGCAGGTGCTCCATTCTTACGTCATCTTATTTTGGCTGCAATTGAAGAATGGCCACACATTCCAGTGGTAATGCACCAAGACCATGGTACAGATCCAGACGTTTGCCAACGTTCAATTCAATTGGGCTTCTCATCAGTGATGATGGATGGTTCATTGGGTGCAGACGGTAAAACACCAACATCTTATGAATATAATGTTGATGTAACACGTCGTACAGTACAAATGGCGCATGCATGCGGTGTTTCAGTTGAAGGTGAAATCGGTTGTTTAGGTAGCCTTGAAACAGGTATGGCGGGTGAAGAAGATGGTGTAGGCGCTGAAGGTGTCCTTGATCATTCTCAACTTTTAACTTCGGTTGAAGAAGCACGTCAGTTCGTTGCAGATACCAATGTCGATGCACTTGCGATTGCAGTCGGTACTTCACATGGTGCTTATAAGTTTACACGTCCACCTACAGGCGATATTTTGGCGATTGACCGCATTAAAGAAATTCATGCGGCGCTTCCAAATACCCACCTTGTTATGCACGGTTCAAGCTCTGTTCCTCAAGAATGGTTAGCGATCATTAACCAGTATGGCGGTGACATCAAAGAAACCTATGGTGTTCCTGTTGAGCAATTGGTTGAAGCAATCAAGCATGGTGTGCGTAAAATCAATATTGATACAGACTTGCGTTTAGCTTCTACTGGTGCAATGCGTCGTATGATGGCTGAACAACCAAGCGAATTCGATCCACGTAAATTCTTTGCAAAAACTGTAGATGCAATGAAACAAATCTGTATTGATCGTTACGAAGCATTTGGTACTGCGGGCAATGCAGACAAAATTCGTCCAATTTCTTTAGAGAAAATGGTTGATCGTTATAAATAATTCTTTTTGAATCATTTATATTGGAAAAGCCCACTTTGACGTGGGCTTTTCTATGTGTGTCTATATTCAAGGCGACCATAATAAGAGTGTGCTATGGAACTGATATTTGCTGCGGCCTGTTGTAGTGTGGTGGTCTCCATTCTTTTAAAATGGGGTAAAAACAAAGGTTTTGATCCAATCCAGATGATCAGTTGGAATTATGCTTCAGCCAGTTTACTGTGCTATTTCTGGTTTAAGCCTGATCTAAGCCACGTTTCTATTTCCAATACTCCATGGTGGCTAATTGTAGCGCTTGGTGTCTTGTTGCCAAGTGTATTTTTATTTTTAGCCAAGTCTTTGCAATATGCAGGTATTGTCAAAACAGAAGTTGCACAGCGTTTGTCGGTAATTTTATCTTTATTGGCGGCTTATTTTATTTTTCAAGAACAGTTTAATCAGCTCAAAATTGTCGGGGTAATCTTGGGGCTTACCGCCGTGATGTGCATTTTATTTACCAATACCTCCGGTGGTGGAGAAGGTCAAAAACAGGCTGTGTGGTATTTAGCGCTAGTCTGGTTTGGTTATGCGCTGATTGATGTCTTGCTCAAATATACAACAGGGTTGGGTGTTCAGTTTTCCGTTGCCTTAAACCTGATGTTCATTTGTGCGTTTTTATTGTCAGTTGGTTATGTTGCCGTGACCACGAAAAATGTCGGATTAACTAAAAACGTTGTGGCAGGTTTATGTCTTGGCGTGTTGAACTTTGCCAATATCGCACTGTATGTCAAAGCTCATTTGCTATTCAAGGACAGTCCAGCAGTGGTCTTTGCGGGTATGAATATTATGGTGGTGCTGTTAGGCGTATTCAGCGGGCTGCTTTTCTTTAAAGAAAAGCTGAGGCCCGCAACAGCGATTGGACTTGTATTGGGTATCACAAGTGTGGCTTGTTTAGCTTACGCAATGTCTGTTTAAAATAGTTCTGAACAAAGAAAAAAGGGTGCTTGACCAGATCTTCAATTACTGCAATTCCTAATAACAGCCCTGGTTGCTCACAACTAGGGCAATCGGGATAGTGAGGGCGCATGAGATGTTGATACTGACCTAAATAGATTTTATTGCAATGTGCGCATTCAAACTTCATCGGTATATTGGGCTTAACAGACATCAGCAACCTCACTATTTTTGTTTTGATATTGAATATGCTCAAGCAATTTTCAAGCCCAAAATATAAAAGGGACTGAAGTCCCTTTTATATACAAACAGCATTACAGTTGCGTGAAAATATCTTCTTTACTTAAACGAGACTTTGGTAATTTTGCATTGAAGTCAGCATCACTACGATAACCCAGTGTAAGCAGGACAGAAGGAATGAGCCCTTGTTCTGCTAAACCCAGTTCTTCACTAATAATAGATTCATCGAAACCACCAATCGGTGTCGCATCAATCTTTTCAATACCTGCAGCCAGTAGAATTTGACCTAAAGCAATAAAGGTTTGGTTTTCCGCCCAGCGCTGTACGTCACCTTTTTCATTACGGTAATAGTTCACATAACCTGAACGGCTGTCCTTTTGGCCTTGCTTCGCTGCTTCATCTTTAAAACGACCATGTAAGTCATCTTGATGCAATAAATTTTCCAAATGCTGCTCAGAAATATCGGCTTTGGTGCAAAATAAAATTGTATGTGATGAATCTAGTACCTTAGGGGCATTGTATGCGTATTTACCTACTAGCGCTTTTGCAATCCGCTCTTTGGCGTTTGTGTTTTCTGCAATGAAAAAATGCCAAGGCTGAATGTTAATAGACGATGGTGTTAAGCGGAGAATTTCTAATAATCGAGCAAACTGTTCATGAGGGATCTTTCTATTTGGGTCATAAGCTTTGGTGGTATAACGGCTTTTTGAAATGTTTAGCAGATCCATAATCACGCTCGATTTATTGTTGATGCCTCATTCTAACTGATGAGTGGAGACTTGTGATCATGCTCAACTTAAACAGACTTAGATTTTAGTTGAATAAGCTATACAGACGCAGTTCGTTGTCATTATGGAACAATGAGTGTGCTACGCAATTTTTAAGGTGATGAAGAGGTGTTTGCATGTCATAAAAGCTAGGTGTAATTTGCTTGTTTTGCCTCTATGTTACACTGAAGCAGTAATTGTGTTGCAATGAAACCTATGAAGTGGTTGAATTATTAATTAAAATAATGAATAGACTGTATAAATGTTTGATATAGAACCTAAAAGTGTAGAAGCACAAATCCGACAGCAGTCTTTAACGAAAGTTTTTACAGTATTGGTTTTTGGGTTAAGTGTTCTGATTATCGTCTCGGAATATCAAAAATATAGTGAATGGAATTATCGATTTATACTGATTGCTGTAGTTTCCATGATTTGGAATTATAAGTTAGCACGTGAAATTAAAACTTTAAAAAATCAAAATACCCATATGTCTTAAGCAAATCATTTTCTGGTTTATGTAAACATTTCCCCAAATTTGGTTACTTTTGCTTAAATCTTGACAACCTAGTATAATAAAGACTACGAATAGGTATTGTTCCTATTTTTCTATGATATAGCTGATTGTGATCTATCTGAGTTCAAGTATATGACTTGAATATCATCATTGTAACTACAGAATTATTATTCAAAACCCGTTTTATTAATCTCTTTGTTCCATCACAAAAAGCTCACTTAGTGAGTTAAAATTTTGACAACTTTAAATACATGGCATGTTGCTACAGCCGTAAATGGTAGTGAAATCAATGTAAAATTGGTGCCACTTAAACGTCAACAGAATACAAATCACGGTTTAATCTGGGTTGAAGTCGGGCATATGATTCAACTTGAATCTGGCGAAACTCTTCCAATGAACTTAGATGGTTTGAGCTTTTATACTGGTGTTAATCAATTGTACCGTCTAAATGAGTTGAGTTAAGACGATAAGTACTTGAGTTAGCGTTATGTGTAATATTGATTGGTATAGTAAAAAATGGCATTAATACTGCCATTTTTTTAATGCCAAATTTTGTAGTTGATCATTTACATTAATTTCTAAAATTTGAGCGGAATCTGCTCTCCAGTCACCGAGTACAATTCTCTTTTTGCCATCGACATCATGAATATTTGCGCGGTGGGTATGTCCGTGAATCAGTAAATCTACATTGCTTAATGCAGCTTGAACCGCAATTGGGTTAACATCCATGATTTCATATGTTTTAAATTGTTGTGCTTGACGACTTTTTTTACGGAACCCATTGGCCAGTTTTTGTCTAAAGCTAAGAGGTGTACTTTTTAAAAACTTGAGCAGAAGTGGATTGCGGATAATTTTACGAAAACGCTGATAGGATACGTCGTCTGTGCAGAGTAGATCACCGTGTTCAATTCGAATGGTGTGATCTGAAAGTTTGAGTGTACAAACTTCAGCTAACAGTTGACCATTAAATTGGTCAAGGAACTGTTGTCCTAGGGCAAAATCACGGTTACCGGTTAAGAAATAGATGTGATTGCCTGTATTTGAAAATTGTTTTAAGGCGCGAATGATTTCATCTAGCCAAGGGGCTGTGTAGTCGTCACCAATCCATGCATTGAACCAATCGCCTAAGATGTACAGCTGGGTCTTCTTGTTTTTATAGGCATCTAATAAATCTAAAAACCCCCGAACGAGTCGAGGGTGATCTGGTGACAAGTGTAAATCTGCGATAAACAAATAGGTCACGGAAGTTTCCATTTTAATTTAATCTCCCTAAGTCCCTCTTTAAAAGAGGGACTTCCTCCCTTTTTTAAAGGGTGGTTAGGGGGGATTCTTATTCAGAAATAATCTTAGCAGATTCAATAACAACGTTTTCTAGTGGAACGTCAGCGTGGTAGCCACGGTTGCCAGTACGAACGCCTTTAATTTCGTTTACTACGTCTAGACCTTCAGTTACTTTACCGAAAACTGCATAACCCCAACCTTGTGCATTTTTGCCAGAGTGGTTAAGGAAAGAGTTGTTACCCACGTTAATAAAGAACTGAGCAGATGCAGAGTGAGGTGCTTGTGTACGCGCCATTGCAATTGTACCAAGGTCATTGGTTAAGCCGTTATCAGCTTCATTTTCAATTGCATCACGTGTTGCTTTTTCTTTGAAGTTTTCATCCATACCACCACCTTGGATCATGAAGCCATCGATCACGCGGTGGAAAATTACGCCGTCATAGAAACCGTCACGTACGTATTCTAAGAAGTTAGCAACAGTAATCGGTGCTTTTTCGTTGTTAAGTTCAAGAACAATACGACCTTTATTGGTGTTTAATTCGACTTGAGGAAAACTCATTGTGTAATCTCCTAATCATGGACATCAAAGCCATGGGTTTTTTGGTTGTGAGAAGCATAAGCAAACTGTAAACTACAAGGCAAGTAAAAACGTTATTTTCTTTGTAAAATAGATCAAATACCGTTTAAGGGGCTGTAAAATATTCATAAATCGACTGATAGATCAGTTAGAATTGTGTTCGTATAGCAGGACCTTATTTTTCCTTAATTTTTTTATCAAAGTGATTTTTAAACTATGAAGCCGAATGATGTTGTTTCAACACTGCCAAATAACCCGACACCAAGTAACAATGCCTCTGTCGCAGCGCAGCAAGAACAACAGCCAGGCTTAGATTTTGTGCGCCAAGTGATTACCGATGATTTGGCTGAAGGTCGTACGCAAAAAGTAGTCACGCGTTTCCCGCCAGAGCCGAATGGTTATTTACACATTGGTCACGTGAAAGCGATTTGTTTAAACTTTGGTATTGCCAACGAGTTTGATGGTTTTTGTAACCTACGTTTTGATGACACCAACCCAGATGCAGAAGAACAAGAATATGTAGATGGGATCGCCAATGATGTTAAATGGTTAGGTTTTGAGTGGAATGGCGAACCGCGCTATGCATCAAGCTATTTTGATCAACTTCATGCATGGGCGATTCAACTAATTAAACAGGGTGATGCTTATGTTGATTTGCAGTCGCCTGAAGAAATTCGTTTGAACCGTGGTAACTTTATTGAGCCAGGTAAAAACTCGCCTTACCGCGATACTTCGGTTGAAGAAAACCTTGCGCGCTTTGAAAAAATGAACAATGGCGAGTTTGCAGAAGGTGAAGCTGTTTTGCGTGCCAAGATTGATATGGCATCTCCAAATGTGCATATGCGTGATCCTATTTTGTACCGTGTACTCCATTCAGAGCATCACCAAACTGGTGATAAATGGAAAATGTACCCAATGTACGACTACGCGCATCCATTATCCGATGCAATTGAAGGCATTACTCATTCATTATGTACTTTGGAATTTCAAGACCACCGTCCGTTTTATGATTGGGTGGTTGAGAAAGTTCACTCGGAAGCAGTACCACGTCAGTATGAGTCTAGCCGTTTAAATATTGACTACACCATTACCTCTAAACGTAAATTACGTAAGTTGGTTGAAGGTGGTTATGTTAATGGATGGAATGACCCACGTATGCCAACTGTTGTAGGTATGCGCCGTCGTGGTTTTACCCCAGAAGGCTTGCGTGACTTCTGTAAGCGTGTTGGTGTGTCGAAGTCAGATGGTATTGTTGATGTCGCAATGCTTGAATATTGCATCCGTCAGTCTTTAGAAAATGTTGCAGCGCGTGGTATGGCGGTGTTGAACCCACTTAAAGTTACACTCACAAACTTATCTAACGATATGGATTTAACCCATTCACGTCATCCAAATGTAGACATGGGTGAGCGTGTGATTCCGTTAACATCGGAAATTTACATTGACCGTAAAGACTTTGAAGAAGAACCACCAAAAGGCTTCAAGCGTTTAATTCCGGGTGGTGAAGTTCGCCTACGTCATGCTTATGTGATTAAGTGCGATGAAGTAATTAAAGATGAAAACGGTGATGTGGTTGAGTTGAAATGCTCAATCGACCCTGAGACTTTGGGTAAAAATCCAGAAGGTCGTAAAGTTAAAGGGGTGATTCACTGGGTTTCTGCAAGCAAAGGCATTCCTGCAGAAGTGCGTATTTATGATCGCTTGTTTACAGAGTCGGACCCTGAAGTGGGTGATGATTTCTTAGCGAACTTGAACCCTGATTCGTTAAAAATTGTACACGCGGTGATTGAGCCTGCATTGGCACAAGCACAGCCTGAAGACCGTTTCCAATTTGAACGTGAAGGTTATTTTGTTGCAGATCAATACGACCATACAGCAGAAAAACCAGTGTTTAACCGTATTTTAGACTTAAAAGACAGCTTTAAGCCTAAATAAGAGCTGTTTGCTTGATCTTGATGTGCATATAGATATAAGGCTCAACTTCGGTTGAGCCTTTTCGTAGCGAAACTAATAGGAATACACTGTGATCGTT
Organism: Acinetobacter sp. WCHA55; assembly: GCF_002165305.2. Classification (NCBI taxonomy): domain Bacteria; kingdom Pseudomonadati; phylum Pseudomonadota; class Gammaproteobacteria; order Moraxellales; family Moraxellaceae; genus Acinetobacter; species Acinetobacter sp. WCHA55. The sequence continues at coordinate 1,580,837 of NZ_CP032286.1, forward strand.
CGAGATAAAACTAATAGCTTTGCATTACTCTTTGCTTGGCGTGGCACCATTTTACCGAAAGTGTTTCCTGCGTTGATGGTTGGTGTTTTAATTTCAACTCTGTTGGTTTATCTAGCAACTCAACATTACGTGACAGCTCCTACAGTGCCTGTCATTGGTTTTACTGTATTTGGTGTAATTCTTTCAATTTTCTTAAGCTTTCGAAATACTGCGTGTTATGACCGCTGGTGGGAAGGGCGTAAGCTATGGGGTGCAATGATTGCGAACGCGCGGCATATAATCCGTGATAGTTATGTCTTAAATGATATAGATCGCACAGTTTTGATGTATCGCGTGATGTTATTTAGCCATTTGCTTCGAGATCGCTTACGGCAGCAAAGTCATACTTATGACCACTATCAAACCAAAGTACAACTGACAGCGGAGCAGTGGAGGGTATTGGCTACGCATATTAATCCACCGCAATATCTATTAGAGATTACGCAGAAAGATCTGGCGACGTTGTATAAGCGTGGTGAGATTAGCGATATTATTTACAGTATGTTGACCAAGCACACGGTGGCCATGGGGGATATTCACGCTGGTTGTGATCGTATTTTATCTACGCCGTTGCCATTTTCTTATTCAGTTTTGTTACACCGTGCCGTGTACTCTTTCTGTCTCATTTTACCTTTTAGTTTAAGTTCCAGTCTTGGTTTTTGGTCGCCTGTGATCGTGGCCTTAATTGCCTATCTGTTATTGGGTTTAGATGCGCTGAGTGCAGAGTTAGAAGAGCCTTTTGGACTTCAGGAAAATGACTTGCCTTTAGATGCTATTGTGCGGGAAATAGAGCGTGAAATGCTCAGTTCTTTAAATGAATCTTTGCCAGAACCAGTGAGTGCGTATAGAGCCAATTTAAGTTAAAGCAGTGAACAAATTCATAACATAAAATGCGCGGATTGCCTGAGCCATAACAAATTTTCGATATGATTGGTTTGTTGAGATGTGCTATCACTAAGCTTAAAAGTGATAGGGCTATAACAATGACTACCGTGATCGAAACCCAGATGCTGATTCGGCGTTCTGTCAATATTGTGTTTAACGCCTTTGTTGATCCACTCATAACCACCAAGTTTTGGTTTAGTCAGTCTTCAGGTTATTTAGAAAAAGGCGCAATGGTAGATTGGACATGGAGTAAATACCAAATTACCCATTCGACTCATGTACTTCAAGTCGTTGAAAATGAGCTGATCTCTATCGAATGGGGCACGCCTAAAACTAAAGTGGATTTTGTATTTGAAAAAATTGACAGCATGAATACCTATGTGATTATTCGAAATTATGACATTGAGTTACAAGGTAATGAGTTGATTCATTATGTGATGGATGCGACGGGTGGCTTTACTACCGTGTTAGATGGTGCCAAGGCATGGCTTGAATACGATATCCAGCTTAACTTAGTCGAAGATAAATTTCCGCCTTTTCAACTGCGATCACATCAGTGATCTTTTTTAGAGTGTTCTTCTCTAAACTCAAAATAGTTGCCGAGCTGCTGTTTAGCCTTATCACGTAATTTCTTTTTGATATAGAGCACCAAAGCGAAACAGGTCGTGGTAAGCGTTAACATCAGGCTGTTCATGAAACTCATCATAGAGCTGACATAACCAATCGTAGTAAGTCGGTTCATCATTTTGATGACTTGTGGACTGCTTTCAATGCCTGTAATGGCCCATGTACACAAGTGTTCACAGTTATTGATAATAAGATGGTAGTTGTTTTCATGCATGCGTGAGCGCATACGGCGAACCACTTTACGGCCTTTATATTTGGGGGCTTGGTAGTGATTGACTATAATTCTACGTCCGTGGCTAAAGTTCTCAATGGAAGTGATTTCAATCGGGTGCTTTTTAAAAAGATGTGCAAAACCTGAATAATGGATTACACGTCCACGCCCAGCATATATGCCGTGATGAGTATAGCCAAAATGTTTGACTATAAGATGAGCCCCCAAGGGGTAGTGGACTTTTTGTTGTTGCATGCTTAATACGTGCGAATTCATTACAGTTGTCTTTTAACTGTATTTTAAAGCTTCTGTTAGGAATAATCGACTGTTTAATAGGTTTTCAGTGATTTGAGTTTACGATGACAGAAATAAGAGAGACCGATTGGAAAGGAGTATCTAGCTTGTGTGATTGCACTAAAAAAGGATGCAAGCATCCCTTTTAGAGATAAGACGATATTTATTGGTTCACTAGAGAGGGCGTTCAAAGTTCTGTGTCAGTAAATTTGACTAGATTTTAATTATATCATCTAATCGACCTTCAAAGTAAATGGATAATTGAGTAATGGTTTGTCCCCATTCCTGAATAGGCATTGTCCATTTTTCTGATGCCTGTTGAATACCAATATACAGTAATTTCATCAGACTATCCTCATTGGGGAAAGCTCCTTTGGTTTTGGTTAGTTTGCGGAATTGACGATGTACGGCTTCAACGGCATTGGTGGTGTAAATCGGCTTCCTAATCGCTTTAGGGTATTTGAAATAGGCGGATAGTAGATGCCATTTGGTACGCCATGACTGAATGACCACACCATATTTTTCGCCCCATTTTTCTTCTAGCTCATCCAGTGCTACTTCTGCCGCCCCTTTGGTATCAGCACGGTAAATTGGCTTTAAATCAGCCATAAATGCCTTCTGATCTTTACTGGCAACATAGCGTAAAGAATTACGGATTTGATGAACGATACACAGTTGTATTTCTGTTTGAGGGTAAATCGCTGCTATGGCTTCGGGGAAACCTTTTAGTCCATCTACACAGGCAATCAGAATATCCTGAACACCACGATTTTGTAGGTCTGTCAGTACACTAAGCCAATGGTTCGCCCCTTCGCTTTCCGACAAATGCAAGCCGAGTAGTTCCTTCTTACCTTCAACATTTAAAGCTAAAATGGTATAGATCGCTTTGCTCACATAAACACCTTTATCCTTCACTTTGTAATGTATGGCATCTAACCAAACAAAGGGATAAATTGTATCGAGTGGGCGTTGTTTCCATGCTTGTAACTGAGGGAGGAGCTTATCTGTAATATTGGTGATAGCACCATCTGAAATCTCCAATCCATACATATCAGCAACATGCTTTTGAATATCACGATAGCTCATACCAAGTGCATAGAGTGATATGATTTTATTGTCAATTTCTTCTGATAATTTGGTCTGGTTCTTTTTAACTAACTGTGGCTCAAATTCACCATTTCGATCTCTAGGGGTTTCAAGCTCAAATGAACCTGATGTAGATTTTACTGTCTTGCGAGTATAGCCATTGCGGCGATTACCTTGTTTCGGATTCGCTTCAATGTAATTCTCGATTTCTGCTTCAAGAGCAGCTTCGGTCAGCTGTTTAATTAAAGGGGTGAGTATGCCATTTTCTCCAGTCAGTGCTTGTCCTGACTGGAGTTGTTTTAAGGCTGTTTCAAAATCAAATGTAGTTGCCATAGTGCATCATTCCTGTTTTTAACAGTTTAAGGAAATGACACAGTTTTTTGAACACTACCTCACTAGACCTAAAAGTGAGTTTTGGGTATTGCACATGCGTGTTGCTTCTTCAGTATTCATTGCTTTCACGTCTTCTTCAAATTTCTTTTTTTGTTCTTTGAGTTGTTCTTCAGGTAAACCCATTTGCTCGGCAAGTTTCTCCATTTTTTCCCAAGACTCCACACAAGCTTTTGGCATTTTACTACATGCTGTTAAAGATAAAAGTGTGATACATGTTGTGCTGACCATAAGTAATTTTTTCATTGCTTAAACCTTTAATTTTCAGACATTATTGATTTTATATTGAGCCTGTAAGGTAACAAAAATTTAAGTCGTTGTATAATATTTAAACGTGCAAAGTGTGCTGCGCTTCATATACCGTGGTTTTTTATAGGTTGAGTGACGTACAGACATTAAAAAAGGCACTTAGCGTAATCTAAGTGCCTTTTTGATGAATATTCAGTGACTCTACTACTGTAGAGGTCGATGCTGAAGTTCATTTAACTCCTTACGGCCATAGCCACGAGAAGCTAATACTTTTTTAATCCCAACAATCACGTCTTCATCGGTCGCTGTTTTAAGCTTTTCGATGAGCTGTTCATTGGTTTTACAAGAGCAGTCATTTTCAACACAAGCAATTTGATTTTTATGCTCGTTTTGCTGTTCGTTTGAAAACAGCTTTTGCCAAAAACTCATATAGACTTCATTTACAACCTAACATAGGGTGAAATATAACCAATCTGTAAAATAATGCAAGTCAGCGTGAGAGATAAAAGCAACGATCGATGTCGAAAAATTCCGATTATAGCGCAAGGTATTAACGTTATTATGACAGTTGAAATACTTGCATTTTATATAAGCTTATCTTTTTTCATGAAAATTCAAAAAGAAGCTCATTCAAACTTCTTTTTTATATGGTTTAAGTTGCAACAAATTGTTTAAATTTTTTCCAGCAAAACCCCAGACTCGACATGGTGGGTATAGGGGAATTGGTCAAACAGCGCAAACTGTGAAATCTTATGGGTTTGGTTGAGTATTTTTAAATTGTCATGCAAGGTGTCTGGATTGCACGAAATATAGATAATCCGTTCAAAACGCTGAATCAATTTTAAGGTTTCATCATCAATACCCGCACGCGGTGGGTCAACAAATACTGTATCGAACTCATAGCTGCTCATATCGATATTCGCTTCTTGTAAGCGACGGAATTCGCGTTCGCCGTTATAGGCTTGTGTGAAGTCTTCTGCCGATAAACGCGCGACTTGAATATTATTGATGTGATTTTGTTCGATGTTCCACTGTGCTGCATACACTGAAGACTTAGCCAGTTCAGTAGCTAAGACACGGTTGAAACGGGTGGAAAGTGGTAGGGTAAAGTTACCATTGCCACAGTAAAGTTCTAACAAATCTTTATTTGACTGCTGTGCAGCATTACAGGCCCACTCGAGCATTTTTTGGCAGACCTGCGCATTGGGCTGGGTAAAGCTGCTTTCAATTTGTTTGTACTGATATTTACGCTCAAAAACTTGTAGTTCTTCCACCACAAATTCATCGGTGAGTATCACTTTTTGACCACGGCTACGACCAATCAACTTAATATTTAATTTTTCTGAAAGTTGTTTGGCTAAAACCTGCCATTGTTCATCGAGTGGGCAGCGATAAATCAGTGAAACCAGCATTTCACCTTTTAAAGTTGCTAAGAAATGTACTTCAAATAAGCGTTTTGAGAGGAGATCATTGCTTTTTAATTCTGCCAATAAAACAGGCATGAGCTGATTAATACTGGTATCAGCGATTGGGAAGTCATCAATGCGAATGACTTTTTTCTGATTGTCTTCATCGCGTTCAAACATGGCATAAAACATATCATCTTCGGTATGCCAAATACGGAATTCTGCACGCATGCGAAAATTTTTTTCAGGAGATTGAAAAACTTCAAGCACAGGTGGAGTGAATTCAGCAAATTGAGCTGTAATTCGTTCAATTTTGGCGTCAAGTTGTTGTTGGTAAGAAGAAGTCATATGCAGTAAAAATCGCAAACATATTGAAAAAAGAGATGGTAACAAAGTTTGCTGAATTAGCCTAAAGATATTCAGCAAAAACGTGGAGTTTATTCATGCCACAGATGGTTTGATGTTTTATAGGATATCGGAAATTTCCGAGTAAATTAAGTCAAAACAAGTCGCATAAAAAATGCCAAGTAAACCGACCAGGAGATGTTTACTTGGCAATAGAGGAAACATATGAATAAACCTGTAACTCCGATGAAGACTACAGGTTTAAATTAGACTTAGTTCAAAGTCATGAGGCTTGCATTTCCACCAGCAGCTGCAGTGTTAACACTGATCGCGCGCTCAATTATAAAACGTTCCAAAGGAATGGCGGTTTGTGATGGGCTAAGGTGAGTAATACCGACAATCGCACCTTGACGCTCGGCAATTTGCTGTTGCAGCGCAAGAAGCTGTGTTGTTGTACCGTGGTGTAATACTGCATCAAAAGCATCAGTTTTGATGTCTTTGATGACATGGAACGCTTGAGCCAATGCTTTAGGCATACTTGGCATGTGTTTTAGCACAAAGCTGTTGTCTGCAAGCACCGCTGGACGGCTACCGACTGCAAAAATCGCATTCAACTGTTGTAGTTGATCCGCTTCTTGTTCAGCCAGTGACAAGACTGCATGACGTGGGATCACCATATATTGGTTGCTTTCACCTGTTGGGCCTTGCAACTCGTAATGATGGCCAGAACAGAAGTTCTCAATTTTTGCCAATTTTACTGCAGGGAAGGTTTTAGCAGCCCACTCAAGGAACAATGCAGAGTTGCTGAACTCGACTTGAGGGTTCAAATCAGCACCTGTTGCAAATGGTTTATTCAATTTTTTCGCCGAACAGTTTTGCATTAGGCGATATAGATAAATTGGACCACCCGCTTTAGGGCCTGTACCAGATAAACCTTCGCCACCAAAAGGTTGTACACCGACAACTGCACCTACGATGTTACGGTTGATGTAGAGGTTACCTACTTCAGCATGGGTCATTACAGTTTGGATGGTCTCATCAATACGGGTATGTAGACCCATCGTTAAGCCATAGCCTTTGCTGTTGATGTGCTCAAGTAATTGTTTGAGTGAACCTTGGTTAAAACGAATCACGTGCAGCACAGGGCCAAATACTTCGCGCTCTAAATCATTGAGATTTGGCAGTTCAATCAGTGTTGGTGTAATGAACGTGCCTGCATCTAGTTCAGTGTCTTGAGTATCATTACGCATCAACTGGTGTACACGATGACCTTTTTGGCGCATTTTGTCGATGTGCTTTTGAATGTTTTCTTGTGCTTCAGCATCAATCACAGGACCAATATCTGTTTTAAGTAGATATGGGTTGCCTACTTGAAGCTGTTGCATTGCGCCTTTAAGCATTTGAATGACAGCATCGGCATTGTCTTCTTGTACACACAGTACGCGAAGGGCAGAACAACGTTGACCTGCACTGTCATAAGCTGAGCTGACGACGTCAAGTACAACTTGTTCAGTCAGTGCCGAAGAATCAACGATCATGGCATTTTGACCGCCTGTTTCAGCAATCAGTGGAATGCTTTCACCAGTTTTGCTCAAACGTTTTGCCACAGTTTTTTGCAAAATTTTGGCAACTTCAGTTGAGCCTGTGAACATGATACCTTGAACTTGTTCAGCTGCACTGAGTTGTGCACCCACAGTTTCACCGCGACCCGGCATTAGCTGTACAGCCGCTTGAGGGACACCTGCTTGCCATAAAATTTGAACTGCTTGCGCTGCGATCAATGGGGTTTGTTCAGCTGGTTTTGCAATCACCGTATTACCCGCAACCAACGCAGCAGCAACCTGACCTGTAAAGATGGCTAATGGGAAGTTCCATGGGCTAATACACAGCATGGTGCCTAAAGGCTCAACTTCTGCATTCGCATCTAGATCAATCATTTGCGTTGCATAGTAGCGTAAGAAATCTACAGCTTCGCGAACTTCTGCAATAGCATTGGCATAAGTTTTACCACTTTCACGGCAAAGTATAACCATTAGTTCTTCTAAGCGAGCTTCCATTAAGTCGGCAGCGCGAAGTAGGTAACTCGCACGGGTGTCTTTAGCAGTACGTGCCCAAATGTCTTGAATAGCCTGTGCATTGTTTAATGCTTGCTCAACTTGTTCAGTTGTCGCTTCTTGTACGTAACCCACAACATCTGAGTGACGTGCTGGGTTGATAATGCTTTGCGGAGCAACGGCTTCATTGGTCTGAATATGCTCACCCATTGGCGCAGCAGACCATTGGTGTTTAGCAAACTGTTGAGCTGTTTGGTTCAATTGAGCTAATGCAGAGTCATTTGCAAGATCTAAACCTTTAGAGTTTGCACGTAGTTGGCCATAAAGATCAGCAGGAAGGGGAATCGAAAGGTGCTTTTGACCTACGATATTTTCACGTTTTGCACTACTTAAAATCGTTTGAGTTGGGTTTTCAATCAAATCATCAATTGCGAGTGACTTGTCTGCAATACGGTTTACAAAAGAGGTGTTTGCACCATTTTCAAGTAAGCGACGTACAAGATAAGCCAAGAGTGTTTCATGGTTACCGACAGGCGCATAAATACGGCACGGTACACCCAGCTTTTTATCTTGCTTTTCACCGACTACTTGTTCATAAAGTGGTTCACCCATGCCATGTAAGCATTGGAACTCATACTGACCCACGTAGTATTTCTCTGGGTTGGCCATTTCATAAATGGTTGCTAAAGTCTGAGCATTATGCGTTGCAAACTGTGGATAGATTTGTTCTGGTGCAGCCAATAATTTTTTCGCACATGCGATATACGACAAGTCTGTATGTACTTTACGGGTAAATACAGGATAGTCGGTCATCCCTTCGATTTGTGCTTTTTTAATTTCGCTGTCCCAGTACGCGCCTTTCACTAAACGGATCATGAGGCGTTTTTCGCTACGTTTAGCCAAATCTACGATGTAGTCAACCACATAGAAACAACGTTTTTGATACGCTTGGATAACGAAACCAATGCCTTTCCAGTCTTTGAGCTCTGGTTCAAAGCATAGGCGTTCAAGCATTTCTAAAGAAATTTCTAAACGCTCAGATTCTTCTGCATCGATATTTAAACCGATGTTGTAGCCGCGTGCTAATTTAGCAAGGGTAAAGACTTTGCCGTACAACTCTTCATGCATACGTGCAACTTGTGCGCGTTGATAGCGAGGATGTAGAGCAGATAATTTAATTGAAATACCTGGGCCGTCGTAAACATCTTTGTCTTTTGACGCTTGGCCAATGGCATGAATGGCATCGGTATAGTCTTTCATATAACGATCAGCATCATGATCAGTCAGTGCTGCTTCACCTAGCATGTCATATGAATAGCGGAAGCCTTTTTCTTCAAGACGCTCAGCGTGTTGTAGTGCTTCACCAATGGTTTCGCCAGTCACAAACTGTTCGCCCATCATGCGCATTGCCACATCAACTGCTTTACGAATGATGCCACGACCACTACGTGCCAATAAGCCTGTTAAAGTGCCTGATAAGCTATTTTGCTTTGGAGTTTCCATGAGCTTGCCAGTCAACATGAGACCCCATGCAGCCGCATTGACAAACATCAGGTTACTTTGACCAACGTGTTCTTTCCAGTTGCCTTGGTTGATTTTGTCTTTAATCAATAGGTCACGTGTCGCCATATCTGGAATACGAAGCAAAGCTTCAGCTAAACACATCAACGCGATGCCTTCTTGAGAAGACAGTGCAAATTCTTGTAAGAGACCCTGTACAATACCTGCTTTACCGCTGCCGCTTTTACGTTCACGTAAAGTATGAGCCAAATCAAACGCAAGTTCATGAATGCGTTGATTCATCTCGTCAGAGATTTTGCTGTGGTCTAATAAGTTTTGAACACAGTCAGTTTCGGCACGTCGCCAAGCGGTATTGATTTCAACTTCAAGCTCACTTTTTTCTTTGAATTCGGTAATATATTCAAATTGAGTTTGAGCGTCGTTGAAGTGCGTATTGCTTTCCATCATATTCATGCCTACATCCTGTGCATACAATAATGTGTTGAGAGATCTATAGTAATTAATTTATGATTACAGAAAGAATGCCGAATAACTCACTATAATTTGTATGCTATTTAGAGATTAATTCAGATGACGAGCCCAATTTTTAGCTTGGACCGAACAGATATCAAAATATTAGATATTCTTCAAAGAGATGGAAAAATATCGAATATTAAACTTGCCGAAGAAGTGAACTTATCAGCGACGGCTGCTTTGGCTCGGGTGCAAAAATTAACTAAGGAAGGCTTTATTCTGAGTTATGAAGCACGCTTAAATCCAAACATGCTGAATGCCAGCTTTGTGGTTTTTGTTGAGATACTTTTGGATAAAACCACGCCACACGTCTTGGACGATTTTCGCCATGCCGTGCTACAACATGATGAAATTGTGGAGTGCCATATGACCAGTGGGGGTTTCGATTTTGTAGTGAAAATTCGCTGTGCCAGTATGGATGAGTTCCGTAAAATCTCAGGTCAAGTCTTGTGGCAACTGCCGGGCGTCAAAGAAACGCGCAGTTATCCCGTGATGGAAGTGATCAAAGAAAGCTCACGTATTCAGCTTAAATACAAACCTTTGTCGAAATAATTGATTACATGAGATATAAAAAAAGGGGCTTTTAAGCCCCTTTTTTTGTTGATCTACACGTTCAATTAACGTTGTGTAGATTCTTCTTTCATTTCAGCCATTGCTTGTTTGTACATGCTGTCTGCTTGTTCAAAGCGTTGTACCACTTCAGCTTCAGGGGCTTTACCCATTAAGCTTACAACGACAATGCTAATCCAAGAGAAGATAAAGCCTGGAATAATTTCATATAGACCTAAGTGTCCTAATGTATTTTTCCACACAATCACGGTTACCGCACCAACAATAATACCTGCAATAGCACCATTCAAAGTCATGCGCTTCCAGAACAAAGACAAGATAATCAGTGGACCAAATGCCGCACCAAAACCTGCCCATGCATAAGCAACAAGGCCTAAAACTTTACTGTCAGGGTTGCTTGCTAAACAAATTGCAAGAACAGCAACTGCAAGAACCATGAAACGACCCACCCAGACCAATTCTTTTTGAGAAGCAGTTTTGCGGATGAATGCTTTGTACATGTCTTCTGTCAATGTTGTAGAGCAAACCAGTAACTGACAGCTTAATGTGCTCATCACCGCAGCTAAAATTGCAGCTAGAATTACACCCGCCACCCATGGGTTGAAGAGAATTTTGGTCAGTTCCATGAACACAGTTTCAGGGTTTTGAGAAACCACAGCCGCCAGTTCAGGGTGCTGTTGGAAGTAAGCAATTGCGATGAAACCTGCGCCGACTGCACCACCTAGACATAAAATCATCCATGTCATACCAATGCGACGCGCAGCAGGAATTGTTTTCACAGAGTCCGCAGCCATAAAGCGCACTAAAATGTGTGGCTGACCAAAATAGCCTAAGCCCCATGCCAATGATGACAGAATGGCAACAGTGCTGAGTTCAGAGACAATGTGCATTGCTTGTGGGCGAGCAGATTCAAGCAGGATTGTGAATTGTGCGGCATTACCATCAATCGCAAGGTAAGTCATGATTGGTGTAAGCAGCAAAGCAAAAATCATTAAGCCTGCTTGGAAGGTATCGGTCCAACTAATAGCAAGGAACCCACCGATACATACATAACTGATGGTTGCAATTGCACTAATCCAAAGAGCAGTAGTGTAGTCCCAGCCAAAGATGCTTTCAAATAAACGTGAGCCAGCCACCATGCCTGAGGCACAGTAAATGGCGAAGAATACTAAAATAACGATCGCAGAGATCATACGCAAGATACGTTTACGATCTGCGAAACGACCCGTGAAATAATCAGGTAGGGTGAGGGCATTGTTTTGGACTTCCGTATGTACACGCAAACGTCCTGCAACCAATAACCAGTTTAGCCATGCACCGATGATTAGACCTACAGCAATCCACGCTTCAGACAAACCAGACAAATAAATTGCGCCCGGTAAGCCCATTAGTAACCAGCCACTCATGTCTGATGCACCTGCAGAAAGCGCAGTAACCATGCTTCCTAAACTACGACCACCTAAGATGTAATCATCAAAGTTGTTTGTAGACTTGTATGCATACAAACCGATGCCAACCATGGCAATGATATAAACTAAAAATGTGACGAGGGTGGGGTTAATTTGACTCATAGGCATTCCTTGGCAAAATCTAACTTGGGAGATTTTTTAATCGCTTTGTTTGAGACGGCGATTCAAGCATAAAAATAAAATTACACTCTGTAACAGTTGTGGGGTGTTTTTGTATGGTTTATGTAATTATTAATTGTTTTTTAAAATTAAACAATAAGTTGTTGAAAATATGTTGTTTATTGATCAATTGTTATTCATTTTTACAGGGTGAGTGAAATTCTAAGCTTTTATTTCATAAAATCAGCAGGCTAGTTATAATTTTTGCTTTTTTATTGCTTACGCAAAATTACATTACATGCAAAATAGACGTATTTACATATAAAGTGTTTCATTTATGAAATGTATTTATGGTCATGAAAGAGGTGGGAAAGATGAATATTTCACCATTGAACTAATTTTGTTAAGACTTTTATGCTTTAAATGCATTGGAAAACTTTCAAATATTTTATTAGAAAGTGGGAATTCATTTGCATTTTCTGTATGCGTTGGCGTAATTGAAAATAGAATCGGCATACATTAGCTGTAAATTTGACTAAATCTTTCCCAATATTGTGGGAGCATGGAACCAAACTCCTAAATGTCAGACATACGCTTTTCCTTTAGCGATCTATCAAGATGAAGCGAGTATTTTAATAAATAGCAACGAAGTGTTGATCCCATCTTATATGGAAATATTTTTTACTTTCTAAAAGTAAGTAAGATGTTATTCACTTCAATTCGTATGTTCATAAATCGCAATGATGGCTATCTAACGGCGCTACGTTTAGCAAAATATCGTGGTATTGCAGTCTTTGATAGCAAATATATTTAAACCAATGAAAACGTATGCTTTGATACAGTTATGCTTAGTCTTGGTATTGTCACTTTGTTTAATCCAATCAAAGATTATGCGAAATGTGATGAAATGGACAAATAGTGTATTGCGGAAAAACAAAACGATTCAGCAAGTGGTATCGGAGTAAGGGTTGTTGACTTAAGAGCGGTTAGGTTGAATTTTCTCCTTTATAAATTTGCTTTCTAAATAAAGTGATGCTGAAGATTGTACCTTTAGCACAAGTCAGCTAAGAAATTTATAGCTATATATAGGTATAAAAGTAGTCAATCGGCTGTTTTAATACTTTTAAAGCAATCCATGCTAACAAAAGGTAGCAGTTAGACCTACAATAAGCTCAAATGAATAACCATGATTAGATGTATATGCTGAGTAAATTAAGTCAATTATTTAAATTTAATAAAGATGCGCCAGAACAACTATTTTTACAGCAGCATCATATTGAATATAGTGATGAAAAAGGCTTCATCATTGAAGGTATTGAGCTAAATGCTATACATGCTGAGCGCTTAACTTATTTTTCAAATCGTAGAATTAGTCAGTTTGATGACCTCAATGCACTTTTTTATAGTGCTATGTTAATCAATGAAAAAATCGACTTGGAAATTGCCAATGAACGATTTGTCGCACGTTTAGGCAATAATCTTGAAAACTTAACTGAGCTAAAGCGAATGATTAAGCTACTCAATGACTATTATTACCAGTTTATACGTGACAAAAAGTAAGTTTTTAAAAAACCATAAATCTGAATTGTAAAAAGGACTTAGCGCTAGATTGATGTTGTTATTGTCGTGAAAAATAACATGCAGCGAGAGGACATCATGCTAGTATATGACGCATGTTTTTAAACGCTAAAGCTATGTCCATGTTCCAAGAAGAAATCTCCCAACTGAATGTGCAACAACTAAAAGCAGGCGAAAAACGTTGGCTGGGAAATTTGCTCGGCTCTTCAGCTGCATTATTCATTCAAACGCTAAGTACACAAAATAAAAAGCTCTTTGTCGTTGTGGCAAAAAATAATCAACACTTAGCACAACTCGAAAGTGAATTTGAATTTTATGGTATTCGACCGACCATTTTTCCAGACTGGGAAATTCTGCCTTATGACCGTTTATCTCCGCATCAGGATATTGTGTCTGAGCGTCTCGCAATTTTATCTAATATGCCGCAAACAGGGGTCTTACTGATTTCTGCTTCGACCTTGGCGCAGCGTGTAGCGCCGACTTCGTGGCTGTTGGGAGAACATTTTGATATTCATGTTGGTCAAAAGTTTGAATTGGAACAGCAGAAGAAGCGTTTGATTCAAGCAGGCTATCATTTGGTCGACACAGTATATGATCATGGTGAATTTGCGGTTCGGGGTAGCATTATGGATATCTATGCCTCAGGTCAAGCTGCACCAATTCGTATCGATTTGTTTGATGATGAAATTGAAACCCTCAAGTTTTTTGATCCTGAAACACAACGCACTACACAAAATTTAAAACAATTTTCGGTATTACCAGCTAAAGAGTTTCCGCTGAAAGAAGCTCGCAGCATGTTTCGTGATCGCTATGCAGAAATGTTTCCTACGGCAAATCCAAAGAAAAATCCAATTTATCAGGATGTGTTAGAAGGGATTGCATCCCCAGGGATTGAGTTCTATTTTCCGCTTTTTTTCAGTGCTGCGCAGATGGAAGCTCAAAGTACACTACTTTCGTATTTACCAAGTCATTCTATTGTAATTACAGACAAGCAAGTTGATGATGGTTTAGATAGTTTTTGGAAAGAAGTCGATCGCCGTTATGAAGACCGTCGCCATAATGTTGACCAGCCAATTTTAGCCCCTAACCAGCTTTTTATTTCGACTAATCAAGTTTTAGAACAACTCAATACCTTTCCCCGCATTATTGCCTCAGTTGATGCTTTTGATCTAAAAGCAGGTGTGATCAATTTAAACACCGCACTTCCGCCACGTTTAGCGGTCGATCCTAAGCATGAAAAGCCCTTTCATGCAGTTAAACAGTATATTGATGTTGCTAATCATCCAGTATTACTGGTTGCTGAAAGCGCTGGGCGTCGTGAAACTTTAAAAGATGCCTTGCGTGCCACATTGGGGGAGATTCCTAATGTCGAGAATTTTACGGAATTTCAAAAATCCTTACATGCCATAGCAATTACCAGTGCACCATTAGAACGTGGCTTAGTATTAAACGACAGTATTAGCATCATTTCTGAAAATCAGTTGTATGAGCATCGTGTTGTACAGCGTCGTCGTAAACGTCAGCAAGAGGTTTCCGAAGAGTTTCTCATCCGTAGTTTGACTGAGTTGAGTATGGATGCACCGGTGGTGCATATCGACTACGGTGTGGGGCGTTATGCGGGCTTAGTCACTTTAAGTATTGATGAGCAAGACTATGAGTTCTTGCAGCTCGATTATGCCGATGCTGCCAAAGTCTATGTTCCTGTCACCAATTTGCATTTGATCAGCCGTTATAGTGGCGGTGATCCAGACTTAGCACCCTTGCATAAGCTGGGTACTGATGCTTGGAGTAAAGCAAAACGTAAAGCGTTGGAGCAAATCCATGATGTAGCAGCGGAATTATTGCATATCCAAGCCCGTCGTCAAGCTAAACCAGGTTTTGGTTTTGAGTTGGATCAAGGTCAATATATGCAGTTTGCCAGTGGCTTTGCTTATGAGGAAACACTCGATCAAGCTAATGCCATCGAGGCGACTTTGTATGATATGCAACTGACCAAACCTATGGATCGCTTGGTTTGTGGTGATGTAGGCTTTGGTAAAACCGAAGTTGCGATGCGCGCAGCATTTTTAGCCGTGCAGAACAACAAACAAGTGGCGGTTTTGGTGCCGACGACGTTGCTGGCCCAACAGCATTACGAGTCGTTTAAAGATCGTTTTGCAGACTGGCCTATTCGTATCGAAGTTTTATCACGTTTTGGCAGCAGTAAATCACATACCAAAACGATCGAAGACTTAGTTGAGGGCAAAGTCGATATTGTGATTGGTACGCATAAAATTCTACAAGAAAGTGTCCAATTTAAAGACTTAGGCTTGATGATTGTGGATGAAGAACATCGTTTCGGTGTACGCGATAAAGAGCGGATTAAAGCGATGCGTGCAGATGTGGATATGTTGACTCTGACCGCAACTCCAATTCCACGGACTTTGAATATGGCCTTTAGCGGCATGCGCGATCTATCCATTATTGCCACACCACCTGCACGACGTTTAGCCGTAAAAACTTTTGTGCAAGAACATACGGGTGATTCAGTTAAAGAAGCCATCTTGCGTGAGTTACTGCGTGGTGGACAAGTCTATTTCCTGCATAATGAAGTGGAAACGATTGAACGTGCAGCGGAGAGTCTTCGAGAGTTGCTCCCTGAGGCACGTGTGGCTGTTGCACATGGTCAAATGCGTGAACGCGAGTTAGAACAAGTCATGCAGCAGTTCTACCATAAAGAATATAACGTGTTGGTCTGTTCAACCATTATTGAAACAGGGATTGATGTTCCGAATGCCAATACTATTTTAATTGAACGTGCAGATAAGCTGGGTTTAGCACAGTTGCATCAGCTGCGTGGGCGTGTAGGGCGCTCGCATCACCAAGCCTATGCCTATTTGTTGGTGCCATCCATCAAAGGGTTGAAAGGTGATGCTGAAAAACGATTAGATGCGATTCAGCGGGCGTCGACATTAGGCGCGGGCTTTATGTTGGCGACGGAAGACTTAGAAATTCGCGGAGCGGGTGAGTTATTGGGCGAGCAACAAAGTGGATCCATGCAAGCTATTGGCTATAGTTTATATATGGAGATGCTTGAAAAGGCGACCAAAGCTATTCAAAAGGGTAAAACTCCAAACTTCGAGGCGCCACTCTCACTGACCGCAGAAATCAATTTACATATGCCGGCTTTGATTCCAGATGAATATCTAGGGGATGTTCATCAGCGTTTATTGTTCTATAAGCGCATTAGTAATACAGATAGTCAGGAAAAACTCGATAACATTCGTATGGAGTTGATTGACCGTTTTGGGATACCGCCACAACCTGTGAAGCAGCTTTTTGCTGTGCATCAGATGCGTTTGAAAGCAGAAATATTGGGTATTACCAAGGTGGATATTGCTGCTAATGGAGGTGCGATTGAATTTTCACCTGATACTCCCGTTCAGGCGATTAGTATTATTCAGATGATGCAAAAACACCCGACCTTTTTTAGGATGGAGGGTGGCCAGCGATTAAAGGTTATGGTGATGCTAGAGGAATATGAAAAACGGATTCAATTTATCAATGACTTATTGGAAAGTTTGTTGAAAGAATTGCATTAAAATTTAGCTTTGATTTGCTGTGATTTCATACAGATATCAGGTCTTTCTTGCGGACTTACGCTATAAAAAGAAAGACTTGATTTTTTGATGAAATTTATTAAAGTAATAAATGTGATGTAGTTCAAATTAAAACGTAGTTTATTTGTGTTGAAACACATTGCTTGCAATATTCACCTCTGATTGTATGTGATAGTATTAGCCATTATTCTAATTTGCATCATTTATAAAGATATGTTTAGTTTGCATCCACAACTTGCTCAAGATACGTTTTTTGTAGGCGACTTTCCACTTTCAACATGTCGCTTAATGAATGATATGCAATTCCCGTGGCTAATTTTAATTCCACGCGTGCCAGGCATCACTGAGTTATATGAGCTCAGTCAAGCCGACCAAGAACAGTTTTTACGTGAGTCAAGTTGGTTATCAAGCCAATTGGCTCGTGTATTCCGTGCTGACAAAATGAATGTTGCTGCTTTAGGTAACATGGTTCCGCAGCTCCATTTCCACCATGTTGTGCGTTATCAAAACGACGTCGCATGGCCAAAACCAGTTTGGGGTACACCCGCTGTTCCTTATAGCAATGAAGTGCTTGCGCATATGCGTCAAACTTTAATGCTTGCACTACGTGGTCAAGGTGATATGCCATTCGATTGGCGTATGGACTAATACACGTGAGAAATCAAATCAGGGATGATTTGATCGTGCAAATAGTGGGGAATGAGCAGTGCCATTAGACGATTGGTTATCTAAAGAGCCCAAACAATTTGAATATTTCCATCGTGTGATGGGATATGGCATGCTGTCTTTAATAACTATCGTCTATCATTATACGATGGCTGATACGCAATACCAGATTTACGTGCCGTTGCTGTTGCTCATTGTATTATTGATCACACCACCATTTTCAAGGTGGTTAGGTTATCGCTTCAATAATACGATGCGACGTGGTGTGATGTTTGTTATTGATATTGTCATTACAGCGATCATTTTAGCTGCTGTACATCTTAGTATCGTACTTACATTTTTAACCATTTTTGCTATGCTTTATACAGCTATTAGCAACAAAATTTCTTTTTTGATGGTGTCTTTGGCCAGCCTGATTGGGGTGGTTGTCTTTTATATTTCAATTATCTTTGTCTTTGGTTTTGGTGAATACTTCGAGGCTACCAGTACTGAACTGATCGTATTGGGCTTTTTGTGCCTCACCACTTATTTTGGCGTGGGTAGTTATTATCAGCGCAACCAAATGCAAGACATTTATTGCCGGAAAAATCATTATTTTGATCAAATGAACCGTTACATGGAATTTGCCAATCAACTGAGTCGCTATGCACCTGTTCAGTTGTGGCAATCGATCATGAAAGGTGAGTCTGAGGCGAAAATTGAATACAAACGTAAAAAACTGACAGTTTTCTTTTCAGATATTCAGGGTTTTACGGAGCTTTCTGAAAGCTTAATTCCAGATGATTTAGCATTTCTACTCAATGATTATTTAAAACACATGACCGAGATTGCCAAGCAATATGAAGGCACTGTGGATAAATTCATGGGGGATGCAATTTTAGTGTTCTTTGGTGATCCTAATTCCGAAGGTGTAGAGCGTGATGCTCAAAACTGTTTGGAAATGGCCATGGCGATGCGTCAGCAAATGAAAATCCTGCGTGAGCGTTGGGTGAAAATGGGTTATCCGCCATTGCATATTCGTATGGGGATTTCTACAGGGTATTGTCACGTAGGGAACTATGGCGCATCGCACCGTATGGCTTATACCATTGTTGGTCGTGATGCAAATCTTGCTGCACGTTTACAAAGTGCAGCGCAAGTGGATGAAATCTTAATTTCGGACGATACGCATAATTTGGTTAAAAACGACTATCTTTGTGCACCCAAAGCGCCAATTTTTCTTAAGGGGATTAAAGGTGCTGTGAAGACCTGGCAAGTGGTTGAAAAATATACATCACAAAAATCAGACTATCAACGCTGGTTTGATTATGAATATAAAGGGTTTCATTTACTGCTGAACTTAGATGAAGTGCAAAATTTTGAATATCCGCAGTTGATTCAAGTCTTGGAGAAAATGATTCAACGCATTCAAACCCAACAAAAGATGACCAACTCACAAGGTATCGTCAAACTCAATCTTGAAGATGAGGTAATAGAGCCTGTTCAGAAAAATGAATATCATTAATTTGATGATATGAGATTCAAAGCGTAAAAAAGCCACTACGATGAGTGGCTTTTTTACGCTTTGAATATTAGTGATTTTCAGACGCGTGGTTAATCGTGTATTTAGGAATTTCAACTTCTAAGTCTTCATCCACTAACTTTACTTGGCAAGACAAACGAGAGTCAGGTTCTAAGCCCCAAGCGCGATCCAATAGATCAGCTTCAACATCATTCATTTCTTCTAAGCTGTCAAAGCCTTTACGTACCACAACGTGACAGGTTGTACATGCAGCAGACATATCACACGCATGTTCAATCTTGATTCCATTTTTCAGTAAGCTTTCACAAAGGTTTGCATTCTGTTCAACTTCAAACTCAGCACCTTCTGGGCAGATTTGCGCATGTGGGAGAACTTTAATACGTGGCATAGTCTTTACCTATAAATTAGTTTGAGTTTGACCAGTCGTCGAGTTTTGTGCCTTTCAGCGCTGCATCGATATGCTGATTCATACGTGCTGCTGCAAAAGCATCACTGTGTATTTTAAGCTGTTCAACAGCAGATTCAATTGCTTTGATTTCTGTTGTTTCAAGTGTCGCTTCTAATGAAGCTTTGGCCACATTTAATGCAACTTGTTGCTCACTCGTGAGTAGGTGAGCATCTGCTTTCAAGGCTTGTTCCAAAGCTTCGAGTTCGCGTTTTGCTTCAACTTTGGTTTCTTGTAAGTGACGAAGATTCTTATCTTCTTCAGCAAACTTATAACCATCGAGTAGTAAGCGTTCCATGTCACTATCAGCTAAACCATATGATGGTTTGATGTCAATTTGCGCATGTACGCCAGAGGTTGTTTCTTTAGCTGAAACCGTTAGTAGGCCATCGGCATCCACTTGGAAGGTTACTTCAATGCGTGCTTGACCCGCAGTCATTGGTGGAATACCACGAAGCACAAAGTGACCTAAGCTACGGCAATGCTCAACCAAATCACGTTCACCTTGAACCACATGGATCAGCATCGCGGTTTGGCCATCTTGGTAGGTGGTGAACTCTTGACGACGTGCAACTGGAATTGCGGTATTACGTGAAATAAGACGTTCAACTAAGCCCCCCATGGTTTCTAGACCGAGAGAAAGCGGAGTTACATCAAGCAGTAATGCGCCATCGACTGTATTGCCAATCAACTGGTTAGCAGTAATTGATGCACCAATGGCAACAACTTCATCTGGGTTGATGGTACACAATGGCTCTTGAGCAAACACATCACGTACAGTGTCTTGTACAGCATAAGAGCGAGTTGAACCACCGACCAAAACCACGTTTTGAATGTCACTGAGTTCAAGCTTCGCATCGCGGAGGACGCGTTTGCACACGCTAATCGTCTTATCTAAAGCAACTTTGATAATGCTTTCAAATGTCGCACGATCAAGCGTTAAGCTATGCTCTAGCACTTGCAAGTGTACGCTTTTTGCGTTTGTTAAAGCCTCTTTGGCTTTACGCGCAGCACCCAAAACATGTGCATATTCAGTATCATCGAACTGCTTAATGTTGAGTTCTTTTTTCGCCCATTTTACGATTAAACGGTCAAGATCATCACCACCTAATGCGGTATGGCCACCTGTTGCTAAGACCTCAAACACCCCTTGTGAAAAGCGTAGAATGGAAACGTCAAACGTACCGCCACCTAAGTCATAAATTACATAGTTATGGTCATGTGCAAGATTGGTGTCTTGGTCGAGACCATATGCAACTGCAGCAGCAGTAGGCTCATTTAAAAGACGCAATACGTTTAAACCCGCAAGTTGTGCAGCATCGCGTGTTGCTTGACGCTGAGCTTCATCGAAGTATGCAGGAACGGTAATCACTGCACCATTGACTTCATTTTTTAAGCTTGCTTCAGCACGATCTTTCAATTGCTTTAAAATTTCAGCAGACACTTCGACAGGGGTTTTGCGGCCCTGAGATGTTTCAAAAGCGGGCATTTGATTATCTTCACCCACTAAAGTGTAGGGGTGTTGAAACTTAATGTCAGCTTTAGAGCGTCCCATAAAACGTTTGACTGAAACGATGGTGTTTTTAGGATCAGCAGTCAAAAATGGTTTTGCTTCGTCGCCATATTGGGTTTGATTTACACCATAATGCGCGATCGATGGGAGTAAGACACGACCTTGTTCATCATGCAAAACCTTTGCTTTGCCTGAAAGTACAGTTGCAACTAGAGAGTGAGTTGTACCTAAGTCGATACCAATGGCAATACGGTGTTCATGTGGCGCACTTGATTGTCCAGGTTCTGCAATTTGCAAGAGAGCCATGTGTTACATCCTTTGAGCGTCAAAAATTAAAAAATAAGTTAAAATTCATCATCTAAATCAAAGCTATCATCATCTTCAAAACGATCTTCAGCTTTATCTATGTCATGCATGACTTTTACAAAGAAGCGAAGTTTGCGGACATCATCACGTGCCTCAGCCCAATCTTCCTCTTCAAAATCAATTTTAAATTCGCGGACTAAACCATCAATCCATTGTTGAACGTCTAATTTGAGTGATTGTAATTCATCTGCCGAATGCGCTTCATCAAGTTGTTCACGAATTTCTAAGGCAGACTGGAGAAATTCAAAATCATTGATGGATTGATCAAGATGATAATCTTGTTTTTTTAATCCTAATAAATATCCTGCACGGCTATCAACCTGAGATAAAACTTTAAATGCTTGATTGATCTCACTTGATTTTATGAGGGCTTGATCTTTATCGAGGGCTTTATCTGGGTGATATTGTTGCTGCAACTTTAAAAATTCTGATTTTAAGGTTGCTAAATCAATATCGAGTGCTACTGGGAGGTTAAACAACTCAAAATGATTCATAGGAGAGGGATTCCGCGCTAAATTGGGGGTTGTTGCGAAAGCAAAAACATTCTATGTAAATACAATTAAAACAGTGTGATACACACTGTTTTAATGTTGAAAGGCAAGTTGATGAACTGTTATACGGTGAAAGATTCACCACAGCCACATTCGCCTTTTTTGTTTGGGTTGTTAAACTCAAAGCCTTCGTTTAAACCATTTTTCACGTAGTCCATCTCCATACCATCAAGATAAACCAAGCTTTTTGGGTCTACAAATACTTTCACCCCAAACTGCTCAAAGGTGGTGTCATGTGCATCAATTGAATCGACAAATTCAAGCACATAAGCCAAACCAGAACAGCCTGAAGTTTTCACGCCAACGCGAATACCTTCACCCTTACCGCGATTTTTTAAATAATTGCTGATATGAGTTGCAGCATTTTCAGTTAAGTTGATCATGAAAACTCCCTAATCTTTCTTTAAAATGCGAAGCAATTAAGCTTTAGATTTTTTGCTGCGGTAGTCTTCAACAGCAGCTTTAATAGCATCTTCAGCCAGTACAGAACAGTGTACTTTTACTGGAGGAAGCGCAAGTTCAGTTGCGATATCAATGTTTTTGATCGCTTGAGCTTGATCTAAAGTTTTGCCTTTTAGCCATTCAGTCACTAAAGAGCTTGATGCAATAGCAGAGCCACAACCATAAGTTTTGAAACGTGCTTCTTCAATCACACCGTTGTCATCTACTTGGATCTGTAAACGCATAACGTCGCCACATGCAGGTGCTCCGACCATACCTGTACCTACGTTTTCAGCATTTTTGTCTAATACACCTACATTACGAGGGTTTTCGTAATGGTCAATTACTTTTTCGCTATAAGCCATGATGCGTCTCCAAACCTCGGGGTCAGCGTTAATATTAATATGGGGTCAAAACTTGATTTTTCAATGAAGCCATCCAGTATGTGAATGACTTCAATGGAAAAATTAGTGTTCAGCCCACTCAACTGTAGAAAGGTCGATACCTTCTTTGTACATGTCCCAAAGTGGAGAGAGTTCACGAAGTTTCTCAACCGCAGAGCGTGTTACTGTAAGTACATGGTCAATGTCTGCTTCAGTAGTGTATTTACCAAAACTGAAACGAATTGAACTGTGCGCAAGTTCGTCAGACAAACCTAGTGCACGTAATACATAAGAAGGTTCTAATGTTGCTGAAGTACAAGCTGAACCCGAAGATACAGCAGCATCTTTCAACGACATCATTAACGATTCACCTTCAACAAAGTTGAAACTTACGTTTAAGTAGTTCGCAACGTTTTGTGTTGGGTGGCCGTTTAAGAAAATTTGTTCTAAGTCTTGTAAGCCATTCCAAAGCTTGTCACGAAGTACGCGAATGCGTGCTTGTTCAGAAGCTAAGTTTTTACCTGCAAGTTCAAATGCTTCACCCATACCAACGATTTGGTGTGTTGCAAGTGTACCAGAACGCATACCGCGTTCATGACCGCCACCATGCATTTGCGCTTTTAAACGAACACGTGGAGTGCGACGTACATAGAGTGCGCCAATACCTTTAGGGCCATAAATTTTATGAGCAGAGAAACTCATAAGGTCTACTTTCATGGTTGAAAGATCAATTTCAACTTTACCTGCAGCTTGCGCCGCATCGACATGGAAGAAGATTTTGTGTGCACGAGTAATCTCACCAATTGCCGCAACATCAGTCACAGAACCAATTTCGTTGTTTACCATCATAAGTGAAACAAGAATAGTGTCTGGACGAATAGCTGCTTCAACCATTTCAGGGGTAATTAAGCCCGTGTTTGGAAGTGGCTCAAGGTAAGTGATTTCAAAACCTTCAGACTCAAGCTCACGGCAAGTATCTAAAATAGCTTTGTGTTCAATTTTACTTGTAATAATGTGCTTGCCTTTAGACGCATAGAATTGTGCAACGCCTTTAAGAGCTAAATTATCTGATTCAGTTGCACCAGAAGTCCAAACGATTTCGCGTGGATCTGCTTTGATCAAGTTCGCAACTTGTTCACGTGCGTACTCTACTTTTTCTTCTGCCTGCCAACCGTAAGCATGAGAACGCGATGCTGGGTTGCCAAATGTGCCGTCAAATGTCAGACATTCCATCATGCGTTCAGCGACTTGCGGGTCTACAGGAGTTGTTGCTGCATAATCAAGATAAATTGGACGTTTCATGTCAAATACCTGTTACCGATAAAAGGGCTGAATCTGAGGGTGCTGTATTTTGGCGAATGGCAACTTTTTGAACGTTGTCACGTGCTACAAGGTCAGCAAGAGTGATTTTAGCGAGATAGTCGGCAATGTGATGGGAGAGTTCTTGCCATAAATCGTGAGTTAAGCACATTGCGCCATTTTGGCAGTTGCCTTTATGGTCACAGCGAGTGGCATCAACTGTTTCGTTTACAGCTTCAATAACTGCTAATACCGTAATTTCATCAGCGCGACGAGCTAAATGGTAACCACCGTTGGCACCACGAATACTAGAAACTAAGCCGTGGCGCTTTAATTTCGCAAATAACTGCTCAAGATAAGCAACAGAGATAGTTTGACGAGCTGCAATTTCTGCAAGCGTGATCGTTTGTTCAGTTGGCTGCAAAGCTAAATCAAGTAGAGCAGTCACTGCGTAGCGTCCGCGAGTTGTTAAGCGCATGATTCGATACACATGATTAGACTAGATGTGCCGATTTTAAGAATCCTGACTAAAATAGTCAAGTTTTTTTAATAGGGATTATGCGTATTTAATTTGCTTGAAATATTATGTAGTTATGCAAGCCAAATATTATATACCAATAAGCTAATCAAAAGTATAGAAAACACAAAAAATGTGATATTTATACGTTTTTGACGTTGCTCGATACGGCGGATACGATTTTTGTATTGCTTCACTTCAACCTGTAGAGTGTTGATTTTAGAACGTTGTTCTTCAATTTTCTCTAAAAGTGGTGCAATACGCTTTTTGGATGCAACCACATTTTGCGGATCAGCCGGTTCGGTTAACCAGTTCTTCCAGTCAGCAAGAACTTTAGGTGCACTAAAATGTAAAATTAAATCTCGGAACTCATCTTTTAAGGTGATGTCACCATCAATACGCATTGTTTTAATACTACGGCGGTTTCCAAAGACGAAAATTTTTATTAAATCCATCAATGTGGTACGTACATCTAGATCGACCGGTTTTTCGGGTGCTTTAGCGTCAAATAAAACACCTTGAGCAGTGAAGGTGATATAGAAGTCGAAATAAGGCAGGTAGCTATTTATTTTAATCGCAATATTTTGCTCAACAAATTTTTTAGAGTGAAGCGCAACCACGCGGTCGTGTTTTAAAATAAGAGAAAAGATCGTCTCAAGAACAATCATCACCATGGTGAGTAGCATATGTGTTTGATTGTGTTCTTTTTGAGAATCACTCATAAGTAGTAACCTAAATCCTGACCTGAAATGAGCATCCTGCTCGCAAAAACTTCAGACTTAAAAATAAAAATGTAATAAAGATGCTTTGTAGAACAGTTTTACAAATCGATCAAGTCTAATATTTGCTATTATAGTGCAATCTATAAGATTTTTTGGATGTTTTTGCACATAAATCATGCAGGAGATGGTGCTAATGGAAAAAGCAGATATAGAGTTGGATGAAATTTCAAAAGAAGATGAAACCTTAAAAAAAACAAAAACTAAGCATCATTTTCACCGTAAAAATAGTTTAGATTTTAGAAAGTATACCAAGCAAATATGGCTAGCTGGTTTGGGTGCTTTTTCACGTGCAGAAGAAGAGGGTAATAAATTATTTGACTCGTTGGTCCAAGTTGGCGAAGAGTTAGAATCTAAAACCACTGAGATTGCTGACCAAACGGTTGAAAAAGTATCTGAAAAAGCGCGTGAATCGGTGACGGATACTAAAGACAAGGTTGAGAAGATTGTGGATCGTGGGGTAAATCACTCCTTAAATCGGATTGGATTGGTCACAGTTAAAGACATTCAGTATTTAGAAAACCTGATTCTACAACTGAATGATAAAATCGATGTTTTGATTGAAGAAAATAAGAAGTTAAATGAAAAAGTGAATAAAAAGTGATCTGGTTGTGCTTTTGTACCTTTTTCAACGTTTTTTTGTGATTTATTTTCCAAAAAAGCGTATACAGAGTATTGCGTTTTCACCTAAAGCATTGCTATAAAGGCGTTACGGTAATTTATACTAAATTTTTGGACCTTAAATAAACGATATTAAGAGGACGCGATCCACATGAATAAATCAGAATTAATTGATGCAATTGCAGAGAAAGGGGGATTGTCTAAGACTGATGCTGGTAAGGCCTTAGACGCTACAATTGCTTCAATCACTGAAGCGCTTAAGTCTGGTGATACAGTTACACTTGTTGGTTTTGGTACTTTCAACGTAAAAGAACGTGCTGCACGTACTGGCCGTAACCCACAAACTGGTGCTACTTTAGAAATTAAAGCAAGCAAAGTACCAAGCTTCAAAGCTGGTAAAGGTTTAAAAGATTCTGTTGCTTAATCTTTTAAATAAATACTAAACGCGCCTTTTCGGCGCGTTTTTTATTAAACATTAGAAAATGTGTCGATAACACATTCATTCATTGCTGCTTTTCAGTTAAAATCTCGGGCAAATAAAATATTGGAATACTTATGGAATCTTTTCGTAAAGTTATTAAGGGTTGGTTGGGCAAAGCTTTGCTCATTTTGTTTTTGACCCCTTTAGCACTTGTAGGTATTGAAGGATATTTTAGTAGCGGATCAAAAGACGCTGTAAAATCAGTCAATGGCCAAGATATTTCTGAAAAGGAATTAGAGACCTTAACCGCTTCCTTTAAAGAACAATTCTTAGCTTATGCCAATGGGGATGAAACTTTACTCAACCAAAGCTTTATTAAAGACAAAGCGATGGACCAATTGATCGCAAATACTTTGTTATTACAACAGGCTGAAAAGCTGGGTATTTCACTTAGTGATACTCAAATCGAACAGATGATTGCTCAACAGCCGAGCTTTCAAGAAAACGGAAAATTTTCAGAAACACGTTATTCAAGCTATTTGCAGTCTGTGGGTATGAGTAGTGATGCGCTCGTTGCAAACTTACGTCAAGACCATGCATTAAAAATGATGCGTTCGACTTTTGTTGATTATGCATTGGTGAGTAAATTAGATATTCAACAAATTGCTAACCTACAAACAGAACAACGTACTGTGCAATTTGCCAATGTAAATCTTGATGAATATAAAAAGAACGTCAAGGTTTCAGCACAAGAGATTGAAAACTATTACAAGCAACACCCAACTATGTTTAAACAAGTGGCAAGTGTGGATGTTGACTATGTGTTGTTAACACCTGCTAGTGTTTCTGCTGTTGCTTCACCTGTAACAGAGGCGGAGTTGCAACAAGCCTATACGCAGTTTGTTGAAGCACAAAAGGGTAATGTTGCGCCTTTGGTTAAACATATTCTGATTACTACCGATGCACGGACAGATGCTGAAGCGAAAAAACGTGCAGAAGAGGTTGTTGCAAAAATTAAATCAGGTACAAGCTTTACAGCTGCTGCGGCTCAATATTCTGAAGATACCTCATCTAAAGCGAATGGTGGTACTTTAGCAGTTTATAACAAAGGCACTTTTGGTGATGCTTTTGACCAAGCTGTAGCATCGCTTAAATCAGGTCAAGTGTCAGCGCCTGTTAAAACTGAATTTGGTTATCATGTCATTGAAATTGATGCGCCAGCTGTGAAGTTACCATCTTTTGAAAATGAAAAAGCACGTTTGACTGCGGAAGTTCAAAAGAATAAGACAGCCAATGCATTC
The DNA here is from genome assembly GCF_002165305.2 of Acinetobacter sp. WCHA55. Taxonomy (NCBI): domain Bacteria; kingdom Pseudomonadati; phylum Pseudomonadota; class Gammaproteobacteria; order Moraxellales; family Moraxellaceae; genus Acinetobacter; species Acinetobacter sp. WCHA55. The sequence goes on from NZ_CP032286.1 coordinate 1,608,597, forward strand.
TCAGATACTGTAAACAGTTTAAATGAACTGGTTGTTGATTCAGATGCTTTAGACGTAGTATCCCAAGAAGTTAAGGGTGCGCAAGTTCAAACTGTGAAAGGAATGACCTTATCTACACAGCATCCTGTATTAAGCAATGCAGCCGTAAAAGTGAAATTGTTTAATGATGACGTTAAAAATGGTGATCGTAACGCGACCAGCAGCATTCAACTTCCAAATGGGGATGTAGTTTGGGCAAAAGTACGTGATTATCATGCGGCAGGTGTACAAACGCTTCAAGAAGCAACACCCCGTGTGAAAGCAAAATTGGTTGAACAAAAAGCTTATGATGCTGCTAAAGCCAAAATTGCGCAAAGTTTGAAAGACTTTAAAACTCAACCAGCAGCATCAGTTGTTGCCAAAAGTGGTTTAACCTTTACTGCGCCGCAAGTGTTTATTCGTTCACAAGGCTTACCACGTGCAGTTGAGCGTGCGGCGTTTAGCCAAGCAGCACCAAAAGTAGGACAGTGGTCTGTAACAACCGCATTATTGCCAACAGAAATGGTGGTAGTGGCAGTATCAAACGTAAATAAGACGACGTCTAGTGCGTTGACGGATGAGCAGTTGGCTGAGCTTTCGAAGTTATATCAACAACTTCGTGGTCAGCAAGAAGCTGAAGATTATGTGCAATACTTAAAAGCACATGCGAAAATTAAATAATCATATGACATAAAAAAACCTGCATTTGTGCAGGTTTTTTTATGTGTGTAGATAAACAAATTTTATTTAAGGATAAACAAGCTTAGGCACGGATTTTGAGTTCATAACCTGAATATTTACGAATATTAATCACACCGGTATCTAAAATCAGATACTGACCTTTAATCCCTTGTAATTTGCCACGAATCACGGGAGTTTTATCCAGATTGTGAGATTTAATTTTCTCAGGATATTGCTCAACTGGATAAACAAACTCACGTGGTTGTTCAGTTTCCAAAAGCTCAACCGTTTCATTGAATTCAAGATTTTGACTAAATTCCTCGCGAATGGTTTGGATTTTAGGTGCAAATTCTTCGATGAGTTGTTCGCGAACTTCAATCAAGTCGAGTGGTTCTGCTTCGCCCTTGAGCAGTTTACGCCAATCAGTTTTGTCTGCCACTTGTGTGCCAAACATAATTTCGAGTTGGCCTGAAAGACGACGTGAACCAACTTTCATAATTGGAAGGGCTTGGGTTGCACCTTGATCGAGCCAACGGGTGGGCATTTGGCTAATCCGTGTAATGCCAACTTTTAGAGCACTTGAGTTGGCCAAATAAACAATATGTGGCTGAAAGCAAACTTCATGCGCGAAGCTGTCTTCTCGGCAGGTGCCTAGGTGGTAGTGACAGGTTTCAGGTTTCATAATGCACATGTCACAAGAGGCTTTGGTTTTAAAGCACTTGAAACAATGGCCTTGTGAAAATGATTTAGAAGTCTTCGTACCACATGAAACACAGAAGATTTTGCCAGTCCATTCAATCTCGATTTCTTGGCCTAAGTTAAAAGGAAGGTCAACTTCTGAACGATCTAAGATAAATTTATATTCAACATTTGCCTTGTGTGTATGTTGATCAGTTACACTAAGGTCTTTAAGACCTGCATGCATTTTATGGCAAATGCCTTGAAGTTCCATACAGAATTACTCACTCAATATTAAGGATGCGGTTATGGCTGAACTGAACGTCATTACTTCTATGCTAGACGATTTATCTCAAGAACAGCCTATTTCAACTGCATTGTGCATTGGGCAGGATCTCAGCCCAAATCATCATCAATCTATTCAATGGCAATATTTTAGCGTATCTGACTTTTTAAGTCTGCCTTTTACCCAACGCTATGATTTAGGTTTTGTACTTTTTGACACGGCAGAAATGCAAAATATAAGCTCACAACAAAAATCACAACTATTGGTGCGTTTAAGAGATTTGATGGCAAAGCGTATTGTGGTGGTGAGTCAATTGCAGGATGAGCAACTGCTTCGTGCTTTAGGTTTTACTCAACTGATCGATAAAACGACGCATGGTAAAGACTTTGCTTTATGGCAATTTAATATTCTGACCTATAAGCATGTGCCTGACTGGTTCAATTCAAAATTTTGGGCGAATCCTGAAAACTGGAATAAATTCCGTTGGTAATGCGACGGCGACCATATTGCTTTATTCATAGCAAAAATTAACAATTTATCTCTATAGGGTTTTTTTAAACATCGTATGCTGTTTAAAAAACCTAGATGGAATAAAGTGATGACGAACCTGAATAATATTATAGAGATTTTAGCAAAGCAGGCTCTGGGTGGTCAGCAGCAGTCAAACCAGCAAAGTGGTTTGGGTGGTATTTTGGGTTCGGTGCTTGGACAACTCGGAGCGAGTAGTACAGGGCAGACACAACAGGATGGTCTGGGTGGTATTTTAGGTTCGGTGTTGGGTGGCTTGACTGGTGGACAGTCGCAGCAGGCGCCAAACTCTCAGAACTCAGGATTCTCAGGCGGCGGAAAAAGTTTATTGATTGCAGTTTTGCCTTTGATTTTGGCATGGATTCAACAGCAAGGTGGTCTGCAGGCAGCTTTAGATAAACTCAAAGGGCAAGGTTTAAGCAGTCAGGTTGAGGACTGGGTTTCTACAGTACCAGGAGAAAACGCCAGCGTAAATCCAGAGCAAGTGAAAAACTTGTTTGATGATGCCACGGTGGAGCAAGTCGCAGAGCAAGCGAATGCGCCTAAACAAGATGTATATAGTGCGATTTCACAAGTTTTACCACAAATTATTGATTCTCTCACCCCGCAAGCAGGACAAACTAATCCTCAAGAAGCCAATGCAGATATCCAACAGGTGTTGAACTTGGTTTCGGGGTTCTTAAAGCGCTAAATCCGAAATAAACAGCCATCGTTGAATGGCTGTTTTATTACTTAAAAACTCTAAATTAAAAAACACGCAAAAGCGTGTTTTTTAATTTTTAGGGGAGTATCAACTTAGAAGTCGTAACGGAAACCTAAAGAAAGTGCTGTAGCATTTTCGTCTTTTTCACCACTCACAGAGTATGAACGGCCTTCTTTCCATGGCGTAAGATTAGCATTTTTATCATTTAGCATAGTTGCAAGGTTAGCATAAACGCGTACTGCTTTATCCAAGCGGTGTTCAACACCAATTGCAACTAAACTTGAGTTTGCATCATCAGCATCGACATCACGGTAGAAGTATTCACCGCGTAAAGCTGTTTTTGGCGTAATTTTGTATTCGCCTGCAATACCGAATACCTGAGCATCAAAATCACTTAGATCATCATGATCGTATTGAGCAATTTGATACATCGCACCTAGGTTAAAATCAGGCGTGAATTTATATGAACCAGCAAGTCGAAATGCATCGCGTTCCGCTTTAATTCCTGTCGATGAAACATTTTGTGATGTTGTTGCAGCGTTATCTTCGTATTTCTCATATGCTGCTGCAAAGTCAACGTTACCTTCTTTATAGGTTAAGGCTAGATCATAAGCTTTATTGTCATCAACGCCTTCTTTTGTAGTTCCATCTTTAGCGATAGATGTACCTTTGTGCATTGAAAGTGCTGCAAGTACATTGAAGCCACCACCAAATTTAGGTGATTTATATTCAATTGTGTTGTCATTACGCTCATCAAACTTCAAATCACCAACACGTGTTACGTTACGGACGTCACCAACCATGTCACCAAAGAAGTTGATTGGACCGCGCGCAGCCTTGAATGGGCTGTCAAAACGACCAACACGTGCTTGACCGAAGTTACCTTTTAAACCTACGAATGTATCACGTGTTGCGAAATCTACGCCTTTATCATCAGCAGAACCGCTTGCGAAGTTAACTTCTTGCTCAATTTGACCAAATACGGTCATGCCATTTTCAAGTTCTTGCTCTACTTTGAAACCTAAGCGTGAAGAGTTTGAAGAAATTCCAACTTCGTTATAGTCAGCGCCATCATCCAGATAGTCTAAAGAAACATGCGCACGGCCATAAATTTTTACGTCAGCAGCCATTGCCAAAGCTGGTGTAAATAAAGTTGCCCCAACTGCTAATGCGCAAAGTGTTTTTTTCATGTGTAGCTCCAAGAAAGACTTTTTGTTGATTCGTCTATAAAAGGTTATTCAGTCGTCTTTTTTGTTCATCAGACTTCTGTCTCTTGGCGCTCATTATTGATTACAAATAAGTCATTAATATTAAAGAAATATTACAAAAATATTAAACAATCTAATGTCAAATGTATTTCCGCGATAAATTGTTAAGGTGGATTTTTAGAACTTAGATTATTGATCTTATTCATTTTTAGACCTAAAAAAAGGAGCCGAGGCTCCTTGATTTAATGAGTGGAATTACAAAGCAGCGCGAATTTTTTCTGCTTGTGCTTTGATCTTTTCTTGATCACCCATTTGTAATGCATGCTTACCTAGCTCATGTACCGAACTCGGAATAAGGTGGAAGTGTACATGGGGAACGGTCTGACCAGCAGCAGCTCCAGACAACTGCATGAGGACAATGCCTTGAGCATCCAATCCGATTTCAATGGCTTTAGCTACTTTTTGTACCACTTGAATGGTGTAGGCCGCTGCATCGGAAGGAAGGTCAAGTAATGTCACTGCAGGTGTTTTGGGTATGACTAAAGTATGACCGTCTGCTTGAGGCATAATATCCATGAATGCAAGAACTTGGTCATCTTCATATACTTTAATGGCTGGAAGTTCACCACGTAAAATCCGTGCAAAAATGTTTTGCTCATCGTAAGCCATGTCTATTCCTTATGTTTTACTTAAACTGGTTTACTTACAGTTTAATTCTTTTTGACGCTCTTTAATGGCGTCAAGACGTTGTTGCTCTTTTTCAGAGAATTTCGGTTTAGTGGTGTAGCAATTATCATTGCCAAATTTTGCTTTCGCTTCAGGATCCTTAAAACAGAAACCTTTAGATGCATAAATGACATCATGATCATCTTTTAATTTTTGACACTCTTGCTCAGGTGATGCCGCAAAACTTTGCGCCCCGATTAATGTTGCAAGACTGGCAAAAACCGCTACAGTCAACTTTTTCATGAGAATTTCCTCAGTTTGTAACATTGTATGTAGTCACGCTATTACTTTATAGGGGTTTGTTCTATTTATTCAATGGTGAGTTCTTACTCAATTGTAATTTTACTTCATAATTACTGCATATCATACGTAAAATTTATATATATCAATAGCTTTTGAAACACTATATAAAAATGGGTGTTTAAGATTTTTATGTAACCTAGCCTGTTTTTACAAGTTTCCTTAGGCTTAAATGCTTCTAAAGTTTATTTATGGACTACGGTGCTTCGGCGCATCAGCTTTTTTAACTTTTAATATTAGCCTCATCTCAAGCCCTATTTCAGCCATTTTTATATGACTGGCAATGTAATTTATTTGTGATATAACACTATTAACCCACGATTCAGGTATAGATTATTTTTGAATTAAGAGCCTGTGTATCATTTTTAATCCCTATTTTACTATTTAAGTGGTTTTAAAAATCTAGCGCTGTGTGACAAGGGATTATTTGAAATGAGTAGGCAGAAAATATTTTTTTATAAATTAGTGAGATATAGTTTAACTGCTAAATATAAAACTTGACTAAATTTAACTTGAGTTTAAATCATTATGCAGTTTTTATGAAAGGATGAATTGAAATATGAATGGTTCGAGTCGAACATTTCTCATTTATGGCGCAAGTAGAGGTTTAGGAAAGGCAATTGTAAACTTAGTGCCTCAAGCTCAGGATAAAGTTTATGGTGTCTCTCGTTCTATTCCTATAAATAATGATCAATTGAACTGGATTTGTGCGGATTTATCTGCTTCTGAAGATGCTGTGAGTAAAGTAAAGAAAGTAGTCAAAGATGAGAAAATAGATGTTCTAATTTATAATGTTGGAATATGGGAGAATAATGCTTTTACTGAGAATTATAAATTTGAAGAGGTTTCATCTGCTGAGTTAAATACTATTCTTAATACCAATATTAATACCTGTATTCAGTCTCTTCAGTCCTTGATCGAAAATTTAAAATTATCGGATAACGCTAAAGTCATACTAATCGGTTCTACATGGGGTGTGGACAATCATAATGGTAAAGAGTTGATCTTTTCTGCAACGAAATATGCTCTGCGCGGAATTGCCCAATCATTGCGTGAGATTTTGCGTAATGACTTGATTGGGGTGAGTGTTTTAAACTTAGGGTATTTAGCGACAGAATATGAAGCAGATGTTCCAACAGCAACTGTCTTGGCGGAGACGAAGCATACTTTAATTCCTTTAGCTGATGTCATTCTGGCCATAAAATTTATCATTTCCACCAGTAATGCATCTTGTGTTAAAGAAATCCTCATGCCTGCAATGAAAGATGAAAACATTTAACACAGATGTTTCGCTGTAATATTACATGGATGTATTTATTGGATGGCTTTACTTTGCGATGCCATATTCAATCTAGGTTGAGCTACTTTGGTGTGAAAATTCCTCCATCAATATATAATACCTGTAGCACTTTGGTATTGCTCAATCAACGAAACTAGTCTTTTAAAATGCTCCATTTCACAATGTGTATTTAGTGCTCTGCGCTCAGGCTATTCTTCAATAAATATAAAATGCCCAGCATCTTTCTAATCAATAAATAGGTCATAGGATATACATTTTGGTTCAGCCTTTTTTTATAAGTTCACGATATAAAAGGCATAACTTTATCAATATGTTCTAGTTTAATAAAATCCTGGGTAATGAATTTGAGCATAAATTATTTATCTTAAATTTCACTCACTATTTTTTATAGAAAAAGTATATGTGATGATTTAACTTAGTATACATCGCTGTATTATAAGATTAATCAAGATTCAAAAAATATTTAGTCTGGATTCATTATTAAAGTGGGCACTAAAAAATATTGACCTTGGACTAACTCCATAGTTTTAAATAAAAATGACTATATTGGAGAGCAAAGTATGCAAAGGCTATTAGAACAGACGTCGATTTTAGATTATCACCATCCATCGATTCAAAGTTTGATTGAACAACGCAATTGGAGAGATCTTGATGAGGTTGATAAGGTAATAAATATTTATAACTTCGTTCGTGATGAAGTTCAATTTGGCTATAACACGGGCGATACGATACAGGCATCTCAAGTCTTAAGCGACGGTTATGGTCAGTGTAATACCAAAGCAACTCTATTGATGGCGTTACTTCGGGCGGTGGGTGTAGCCAATCGTATACATGGGTTTACCATCGATAAAGCTTTACAAAAAGGTGCAATCAAAGGCATTTGGTACACGTTATCGCCCCAGAATATTTTACATAGTTGGGTCGAAGTTCATGTGAATGGTCAATGGTATATTTTGGAGGGTGTTATTCTTGATCGACCCTATCTAGAAAAATTACAAAGTATGAATAAGCATCAGGAAAAAACTTTTTGTGGTTTTGGCGTGTTTACTGAGAACTTTCAAAATCCGCCTATTGAATGGAATTTGAATGATACCTTTATTCAAGATAAGGGGATTAATCAAGATTTCGGTTTATTTGATAGCCCAGATGATTTTTATAATATGCATCAACAGGAACTTAGTTCGATACAGCGTATGGTTTTTAAATATGTAGTCAGACATTTAATGAATCAAAACGTCAATAAAATTAGAAATAAACAAAAAGCCTCATAAAGAGGCTTTCGTTCATTCATAGAAATACCTTAACGTCTGACTGTCGTTAAAGTATGACTTATTGCGATTAGCATTATTCTAAAGTAATTTTACTCCATGACTCATACAGTTTAACTGCGGAAGAAAAGTCGCTGTCCGTTTCAGATAAGTCACTGGCTGTTTGAATTAAACTTTGCGTTAGTCCAATCACAGGTGTGGACAGTTTTGCTTCGCGGACTAAATCCACTGCAATGCCCGTATCTTTTGCCAATAGGGGAAGTGCAAATGTAAGCGGAAAGCTACGGTTGAGGATGCGTTGAGGCAAAACAGTTTCAGTTACACCACTTTTACCACTCGATGCATTAATGCAATCTAGTGCTTCGTTTAAGTTTACGCCATGAGCCTTGAGTGTGGTGAAACCTTCAGCAACAGCACAGAGGTTCACAGCCAAAAGCATATTGTTTACGGCTTTAACTGCAAAACCAGCACCTGAATCTCCTACATGTTTAATCAGTTTGCCAAATGCTTGAATAGCTGGTAGTGCGCGTTCAAAAGCTGCGGCATCACCACCGATCATAACCGTAAGCGTTGCATTATCAGCACCAATGGTTTGACCACTCACAGGTGCATCTAAAAAGTCGACGCCGTATTGTCTAAGCTGTTCAGCTACTTTTTTTGCAGAAGAGGGTACACCACTGGTGCAATCGACCCAAATGCTGCCTGCTTTAAGCTCAATTTGTGCAAGTAAGTCTTCAATATCTTGACTAGTTGGAAGGCAAGAGAAAACTACATCGGCCTGAACTGCTTGTGCAAGTTCCACCGCCTGCGTGCCATAGGCTTCTGCATGTTGTTTTGCTTTATCAAAATTGCGATTCCACACCCACACGTGTTCAAAGTGTTTAGGTAAGTGTGATGCCATGCGATAACCCATAGCGCCTAGACCGATAAATGCAACTGACTGAATCATGTCAAACCTTAGTATTTAAATTTTACTTGAACGTTCACTTAACCACTGAGCCAGTTGTGGCCAAAATTCATCGGCACTACGCTTACTTGACATCAGTCCTAAATGCCCCCCTGAGATAAGAGTAAACGTGACATCAGTACTACTTGTCAATTGGGTTAATGGATGAGCCGACTCTGCTGTAACAAGTTGGTCTGTTGTGCCCGCGGCTACAAGCAATGAACACTGTATATTATTTAAAGCTATGCTTTTCTCATTTAATGTGATTAGTCCAGTTTTGAGTGGATTGCGCAGCCAAACATTAAAAAGCATGTCTTGATTGATCCCACCGGGATAATCAATCATACGATTGAGAAAACTGCCAATGGTGGCATGTTCATGCAGAGCTTCATGGTCATCTAAGTTCAGGAGTAGATTCTTATGACTTTGAAACCAGCCGATAGGATCAATGATTTTAAAACCAAAAGTATTTAATCCGCCGGAGGTATGAAGGAGACGTTTCGGTATTTTGCCTTGATAAATCTGCTGTTGTAATGCTTTGCTTTTTGAAATGATTCGATTGAGATATGCAAAGAATTGTCCATTTCGCCCAGATTTATAACTGTCAATTGGGCTACCCAAAACCATTAAATTTTTCACAAAATTGGGTTGATGCAGGGCGGTATACAAGGTCACGAAAATACCAGCCATACTCCAACCATGCAGAGAAATTTGCTCACTTTGACTATGTTTTAAAATACTTTGTATACAGAGTGGAATGTAATGATCAATAAACGTTAGAAAGTTGAAATAACGGTTATGAATACTTAATTTCCCCCAATCAATCACATATACGGCAAAGCCTTGCTGTTGGAAGTACTTCACCAGTGAGCGATAAGGATAAAGGTCGTAAATAGACATATTGATGGCTAGCGGGACCACAAAAACTAAGGGTTCTTTATACTTACGCACTTCAGGTGCGTAATAGCGAATTTGGGTAAGATCAAATGTTTCAATCACTTCATAAGGTGTGCTTTGTGACAAAATGAGTGACTTTCCATTAAAAATGCGCGTAGAAAGATTCTTTAATTTATTTTGATGTGTTGAAATTTTAGTTTTTAAAGCGTGCATATAGGTCTTAGATCTCAAATAAGCAGAAAGTTTGATCGAAGTCTAATCAATATTCGCGTATTTTACCTTGACCTTAAATAGCCTAGACGCTCAAAATGTTGGCAATTCTTTACAAAGGCAGTCTGTCGACTGAACCAGAGCCATGAGCCTACAAGACGAATTTGAATACCAATTAGATACCTTAGCCATTCGTACTGGGCATACGCGTAGTTTCGAGGGAGAACATGGCGAACCTATCTTTCTAACTTCATCATTTGTCTATGAAAATGCAGCAGAGGCCGCAGCAAAATTTTCAGGTCAAGAGCCAGGGAATATCTACTCGCGTTTTACCAATCCAACGGTTGCAATGTTTGAAAAACGCCTTGCAGCTTTAGAAGGTGCAGAACGTGCAGTGGCAACCAGTTCAGGTATGGCCGCAATTATGGCCGTGGCAATGTCATTTTTAAAACTGGGCGATCATGTGATTTGTTCACGTGCGGTATTTGGTTCGACCGTATCTTTGTTTGAAAAATATGTGGCTAAGTTTGGTGTAACTGTCGACTTTGTCGATTTAACAGATTTAGACGCATGGAAACATGCCGTTAAGCCTGAAACAAAATTGCTCTTTGTTGAGTCGCCGTCGAATCCTTTGGCTGAAGTGGCAGATGTTCAAGCACTTGCTGATATCGCACATGCCAATGGCGCACTTTTAGCAATTGATAATAGTTTCTGTACGCCAGTATTACAGCGTCCAATTGAGTTCGGTGCAGACTTGGTAATTTATTCGGCGACGAAGTATTTGGATGGTCAAGGTCGTGCCCTTGGTGGTGCAGTAGTAGGTAGTCATAAACTACTCGAAGAAGTATTTGGTTATGTGCGTACCACAGGGCCTTCAATGAGTCCTTTTAATGCATGGGTATTCTTAAAAGGCTTAGAGACTTTACGTTTACGTATGCGTGAGCATTCAGCAAGTGCGCAAAAGCTGGCAGAATTCTTAAATACACATCCGAAAGTCGAAAAAGTGTATTACGCAGGTTTACCTGAGCATATTGGGCATGAACTTGCAGCGAAGCAACAAACAGGCTTTGGTGGAATCGTTTCTTTTGAAGTGAAAGGCGAGCGCGAAGGGGCGTGGACAGTTATTGACAATACTCAGTTTATTTCAATTACGGGTAACTTGGGCGATGCGAAATCGACTATTACTCATCCTGCAACGACTACCCATGGCAAGCTTTCACCAGAAGCGAAACAAGCCGCAGGAATTCGTGAAGGTTTAATTCGTGTTTCTGTTGGTTTAGAAGATATTGATGATATTATTCGCGATATCACACGTGGTTTAGACTTAATCTAATTTTTTAACTTTATGTTCGGAGATTTTAATGAACATTAATATGTTAATGCAGCAAGCTCAACGCATGCAAAAAGACATGGAAAGCAACATTAAAAAAGCTAAAGAAGAGCTTGCGCAAACTGAAGTGCATGCTGAAGCTGGTGGTGGTTTGGTTAAAGTAACGATGACTTGCCGTAATGTGGTAAAACGTATCGAAATCAATCCTGAATTATTGCAAGATGATGCAGATATGATTGAGGACTTAATTGCTGCGGCAATGAATGATGCTGCACGTCAAGCAGAAGTAATCACGGAAGAGCGTATGAAAGCTGCGAATTCAGGTGCAGGCTTACCACCGGGTCTTGCTGGTCTATTCTAATTAAGGAATACGTATAGTGTTTAGCGATCGTTTTGATCAACTGGTACAAGCTTTACGTATTTTGCCAAGTGTTGGGCCGAAATCGGCTCAGCGCATGGCGCTCCATCTGATTATGAAAAATCGTGAAGGGGCTGTGGGTCTTGCACATGCTTTGAACGAAGCCACCAGCTATATTCTCGAATGCAGTTTGTGTCACTCACTGACTGAAAACGAAGTTTGTGATATTTGTATCTCGCATGAACGTGATGATCAACTACTTTGTGTGGTTGAATCACCTGCAGACGTGATGGCGATTGAACAAAGTGGCAGTTTTCGCGGTAAATACCATGTATTGGGTGGACATTTATCTCCACTTGATGGTGTTGGGCCTGAAGAGATCGGTATTCCTTATCTGATCCAGCGCTTAGGCGATGGTAAAGTAACAGAAGTGATTTTGGCGACTAATGCAACGGTAGAGGGTCAGGCCACAGCGCACTATTTGGTTGAGGCAACGAAACATTTACCGATTCAAATGACGCGTATTGCACAAGGCGTACCACAGGGTGGTGAACTTGAATATGTCGATAGTCATACCTTAAGTCAAGCTGTACATAATAGAATGCGAATGAAATAAGTATTTCGATACTTGTTTCATTTTTTAGTTGTGCTAAAGATTGAAATTTTGAGTAAGAGAAAAAAAATATTAATTTGAATTTAGTTGTATAAAAAAATCACAAAAAACGGTAAATAATTAAAAAACCCTTAGAAATCTTGATAGCTAAATCATCTTATTCAGGTAAGATAGCCCAAAGAGCATCTAGCATTAGACGCAGTAGGATATGTTTCAGTTTATTCAGCAGCAACAAGACTTAACAGCAGTCTTAGAAAAAATGGATCGTAACAAAGTCTATGGACTCGATACAGAATTCATTAAAGTCGATACCCTATGGCCAAAGTTAGGCGTATTTCAAATTAATGTCGAAAACAATGTCTATTTACTCGATGGTACGACGCTCGATTTATCTGAATTTTGGAATAAACTTTTTCGTGCACAGCAAAATGTCTTTCATGCCTGTAGTGAAGATATCGATCTGATTTATCACTATGCACAGCATAAAACTTTAAATAATGTATTTGATACCCAAGTGGGCATGTCTTTTTTAGGTCATGGTCTACAAGTCAGCTATCAAAATGCATTGAAACAAATGTTGGATGTCGATATCGATAAAGGGGAAACGCGCTCAAATTGGTTGGCGCGTCCATTAAGTCCTGCGCAATTGAGCTATGCGGCAAACGATGTGCTGTATTTGATGAATCTTTCAGAAAAAGTTAAACAAGAACTAGATTCAAAGTCACTCTTACACTTTGCACTTGAGGACTGTCAGCATCTGACGCAAGAGATCGCGACAGAAACGCCTTTGCATTTACTCTATCAAGATATTGGTAACTATCGACATTCACGGCGTCAGTTAATGCAGTTACAGCAGTTGGCTGTATGGCGTGAACACATGGTGAAAGCGCTTAATACACCACGGAGTTTTATTCTGAAAAACTCAAGCATGATTGATTTGGTTGAGAAAAATCCGAAAAATGCGTTTCAGTTATCGGGTGTAAAAGACATACGTCAAAACGTCGTCCGTGAGCATGGCAAAACCATTTTAGACTTGGTGAAGTTCTTGCCTGAGCAAGCGGATTGGCCACTACGCATGGCACGCCCCATCCGACACTCTTCAAAAGATGTGGGGGAGAAAATTGATCACTTAATTCAAAATGTGGTCGATGAAACCAGCATTCCTAAAGAAGTGTTGATGCGCAAAAAGTGGATGAATGCACTACATCAACATGTGGTTTTTCATAATGATGAGAAAGACTTGCCTGATTATTTATTAGGGTGGCGCTATGATTTGTTAACCCAACCCTTAATTCAACTCCTACGCCGTGATGAAAGCTATCTTTCGACGCAAATGAAAGTTGGGGATTAATAATTGGTCAATTGGCTTGAAGTTTGAATATTTATACAAAATCACGACTGATGCGTTAATCATGACTAATGTCAGCTGCTTTTATTTGATGTATCCTGTGGCTTGAGTTATTTGAGTGCTGTTTTAAATATGCAATGTTCTATTTATAAATCAAGTAAAAAAGATGAAATGTATCTTTATATTGCTTGTCCAACTGAAGCTGATCAAGCCGCTGAAGATTTTAGCCCATTGAATGTTTTGCCTGAAGCTGTTCGTGTTGCATTTGGTCGAGCGACTTTTGTGATGTCATTAGAGCTGAGTGAAGCGCGTAAATTGGCCCGTGTAAATGTATTGCATGTCATGGATTCGATTCAAACTCAAGGCTTCTTTCTACAAATGCCGCCAGAAGGATTAATCAATCCAAATGCTGCGGCACCAGAAGGCCTTCGTGGCGCATAAAGCATAATTCAGGAGTTGCACCGTGGATAGTTTTCTTTCAATGCTCGATTCAATTCCTGAAGACAGCATTGCTGTCACAGTTTACCTTTTGGGCAGTTTGCTGATTTTGTGGTGTTGGTATTCGATTGCTACACGTCTGCCTAAGCTGTTGGGTGGCATCACATGGATGATGATCTTTGCCATTTTATTGACGCCAACGGTTTCAGAAGGTCCAAACTCATCGATTGCACCGGCTATTTTTGGCTTGCTTTTTGGTGTGCTAACGAAAGAATCAGCACTCATTTGGTCAAATCTGTCACTGATTCTCTTTGTCATGGGGGTGGGGCTTGTAATCGGTTTCTTTTGGTCAAAATATGTGGCTAATAAAACCAAAGCAGTTGTCAGTAACAATCATTCACCACTGTAATTAATAAAAATAAGGTTTAATCATGTCTGTTGAAACACAACAATTTACGGGTACAGATCAGTACATCGCTACCGATGGTTTGAAACTTGCTGTAAAAGCTGCACGTAGTTTGCAAAAGCCTTTATTGGTTAAAGGTGAGCCAGGTACGGGCAAAACTTTACTGGCGGAGCAAGTGGCTGAGAGCTTAGGCTTAAAATTGTTGACTTGGCATATCAAGTCAACCACAAAAGCCCAGCAAGGTTTATATGAGTATGATGCGGTTTCGCGTTTGCGTGATAGCCAATTGGGTGACGACCGTGTTTATGACATTAAAAACTATATTAAACCGGGTAAATTGTGGGAAGCGTTCACCAGTGAAGAACGCTGTGTTTTATTGATTGATGAAATTGATAAGGCGGACATTGAGTTTCCAAACGACCTTTTACATGAATTGGACAAGATGTCTTTTTATGTATATGAGACGGGCGAAACTATTACTGCATCACAACGTCCTATTGTGATTATTACTTCAAATAATGAAAAAGAACTTCCAGATGCATTCTTGCGTCGTTGTTTTTTCCATTATATTGAATTTCCAGACGAAGCGACCATGCGTGAAATTATTGATGTTCATTTTCCGCAAATTTCAACAGCATTGGTCAATGAAGCACTACAAGTTTTCTTCAAATTACGTCAAGTGCCAGGTCTAAAAAAACCGCCATCAACCTCTGAATTGATTGATTGGTTAAGCTTACTGATGGCTGATGATATGCCAGAAGATGTACTGCGTAATCAGGATAAGTCTAAAGCCATTCCACCTTTATATGGTGCGCTCATTAAAAACGAACAAGATGTACAGTTGCTTGAACGTTTAGCCTTTATGTCACGTCGCTAAAGGAGAAACACGCATGTTTGTGCGCTTGTTTTATACCTTACGTAAATACGGTGTTCCTGTTTCGACGCGTGAACTGATCGATCTGAATGAAGCTGTTGCTTCAGGTTTAGTCTTTGCCGATCAAGAAGAGTTTTATCAACTCGCCAAAACCATTATGGTGAAAGATGAACGCTTCTTTGACAAATTTGACCGAGGCATGAAGGACTATTTTGATGGGATTTCAACTTTTGATTTAGATGATTTACTGAATAAAGTTCAAAAGTTACCGAAAGACTGGTTCGATTTAGAACTCTTAGAAAAGCATCTAAGCCCAGAGCAGCGTGAAGAGTTAAAAAAAGCTGGCTCATTAGAAGAACTCATGAAAATGCTGGAAGAGCGCTTACGCGAACAGCATAAGAAACACCAGGGTGGAAACAAAATGATCGGCACTGGAGGAACGTCTCCATTTGGTGCTTATGGTGATCATCCTGAAGGGGTGCGTATTGGTGGGCCGGGACGTAAACGTTCTGCTGTAAAAGTTTGGGAACAACGTAAATATCAGAATTTGGATGATGATCAAATTCTAGGAACGCGTCAGATGCAAATGGCATTGCGTCGTTTGCGTAAGTTTGCGAGACAAGGTGCAGCTGAAGAGTTAGATATTGACGGTACAATTCGTGAAACTGCGAAACAAGGCATACTTGATGTGCAGCTCGTGCCTGAACGTCGTAATCGTATTAAAGTTTTGATGTTGTTTGATGTGGGGGGATCGATGGATTCACACATTGCGCAATGCGAAAAACTTTTTAGTGCGGCGAAAACTGAGTTTAAAACCTTAGAGTATTTTTATTTCCATAACTGTTTATATGACTATGTATGGAAAGACAATGTGCGTCGCTCAAGCACCCGTATGAATACATGGGATTTATTCAATACTTATGGACGCGACTATCGTGTAATTGTGGTCGGGGATGCGTCTATGGCACCTTATGAACTCAATTCTGTGGGTGGTTCGGTTGAATATATGAATGATGAAGCAGGCAGTGTCTGGCTACAGCGTTTACGCAACCATTTTGAAAAAACAGCATGGTTGAACCCAGAAGAAGATCGTTATTGGCATTACACCCATACGATTGGTTTAATTAAGCAAATTTTTGAAGACCATATGTATCCAATGACCCTTAAAGGCGTTGAAGATATGACTAAGTATTTAGCACGATAAAACTTGAAAGAAAGCACATTTTAAGAATAAGGATCATAAAAAATGGATCATCAAATTAATGGTATTGCTTTGCCGAATGATGCGGGCTTTTTTGGCAACTATGGTGGTCAGTTTATCCCACCTCACTTAAAAGCGGCAATGGATGACATTAAAGTCGCTTACGAGCAAATTCGTGCAACAGAAGAATTTCAAACTGAACTTGCTGAACTGTTTGCGCACTATGTTGGTCGTCCAAGTCCGTTGTTTTATGCAAAACGCTTATCTGAACAGTTGGGCGGGGCGCAGATCTATTTAAAGCGTGAAGACTTAAATCACACAGGCGCACATAAAATTAATCACTGTTTGGGTGAGGCGCTGCTTGCAAAATATATGGGTAAAACCAAAGTTATTGCAGAAACGGGTGCAGGCCAACACGGCGTTGCATTAGCAACAGCCTGTGCTTTGGTGGGGATTCCATGTGAAATTCATATGGGGCAGGTCGATATTGAAAAAGAACATCCCAATGTTGTCAAAATGAAAATACTTGGAGCAACACTTATTTCAGTGACACGTGGTACTGCAACGCTGAAAGATGCTGTGGACAGCGCTTTTGAAGAGTATTTAAAAGATCCAACTAATTATATCTATGCTATTGGGTCGGTTGTTGGGCCACATCCATTTCCAATGATGGTACGAGACTTCCAGTCGATTATTGGTAAAGAAATTAAAGAACAAACTCATGAGCGCTTTGGTGCGAATCCTGATTATGTGGTTGCATGTGTCGGTGGGGGGTCAAATGCTATGGGAGCTTTCACCGCATTTTTAAACGATGCAGATGTGAAACTGATTGGTGTCGAACCAGCAGGTCATGGTTTAGATACTGACATGCACTCGGCAACCTTAACTTTAGGTAAACCAAGTCAAATTCATGGTATGGCGTGTTATGTACTTGAAAATGATCAAGGTGAGCCGTTACCAGTACACTCGATTGCTTCAGGTCTAGACTATCCTGGCGTAGGGCCGCAGCATAGTCTGTTGAAAGACTTGGGTCGTGTAGAATACACCACTGCGACTGATCAAGAGTGCTTGGATGCGTTCATGCGATTGTCACGAGTTGAAGGGATTGTCCCTGCACTTGAAAGCTCACATGCTGTGGCATGGGCGCTTCGTGAAGCCCCAAAGTTGGACAAGGATATTAAAATTGTGGTGAATGTATCTGGCCGTGGCGACAAAGATGCAGACTATGTCGCTGCAAAATTAGGTCTGAATTAAGGTTTAAGCTTTTCAGATTTACGTATATAAAAAATCCCTGCTCTAAGCAGGGATTTTTTATATAATTTCGGTTTTATCTCTTTATCATTAATAGCCAATGCTGAGTATGCGTTTAAGGTTGAACACATAAACATTAAAACTTAACCTGAAATGTACTGTTGTAGTTGCTCAATCAGTTTCTTTTGATCATCCATTGCCGCTTTCACCAAGTCCCCAATAGAAATAAGTCCCAATAAGTTATCATGTTCAACTACAGGTAAATGACGTAGGTGGCGATCTGTCATAAGGTCTAAACATTCTTCAACCGTAACTGCTGTTGTGACTGTCAGTACTTTGGCTGTCATAATTTCATTGACTGTGGTTTGCTTCGAACTACGTTCCATCAACATGACTTTGCGCATGTAGTCACGTTCGGACAATATGCCTACAACGCGTTCTTCGTGTGTCACCACAAGAGCACCGATGCCTTTATCTGCCATAAGTGAAATTGCTTCAAGCACCGTGGCTTCAGGGCTGATGGTGTAGATTGCTTGATGTACTTTATCGTTTAAGACTTGAGCAACATTGGTCATAGAGCATATCCTCAGTTGTGGTTATTGTTTTATATTTAAATTAGCGCGATTTGGAAAAAAAGCAAATACTTTACAGTCAGAGCTCTTAATAAAATAACAAGTTAATTACGCCATATTGTTCTTAATGAGCTTTAAGCTGGCGACAGAATACGGTCATTGAAGAAAAAGTGACGCATTTGAGACGTACTGAGCTTCATACGTTTTGTTCCATTACATAGCGCAGGGGTGACTTTTAAGCGTGACAGAGTAGGTAGTAATGCGCTTTGGAAATCCTGTGGCGTGATTTTTTTAGGAATGTAGTTTGGCCAGTGCAATTGAGCGTATTGGTGTGCGTGTAAACCATTGAGCCAAAAAGGGAAAACATAGTCATCGTGATCTGAGGTCATCGCCCAGCCTTGCTGTTCAGCGTTGTAAAGCCCCCAAAGAATACCGCAGTACATCATGCCTCTTAGAATATTGATTTTTAAATATAAATGATTTGAAATCGGTTGTAGTTTCAAAATTTTGTACATAACGTTATGCCATTAAGGAACATGACGCTATTTTAAATAATTAAGATGAAAGTTCAGTGTAAGCTTTGCATAACTATGTAAATAAATATGTCATATCAAAATGTTAGGCTCAAAAAAAACGCCACCTAGGTGACGTTTTATTATGCTTTCATGGTGGCAAGCTGTTGCCAGTATTGTGCTTTAAGCGAGTCACGTTCTACGCGGAAACCTTGATAATAAAGTTCTGCCAAAAACAGTGCTGCTTTACCGTGGCCAGCACGTGCAACGCTTTCTAACTGTTGTACTGCGTCTACGAAGTTCATTTGTGATTGAATGGTGTTTACTGCATCCGCATACGCATGTTCTAAGTCATGATGAGAGATTTGTTGAATCATATTAAGCTCCTTATTCTAATTATGATCACTTAAAGGTATTTTTACCTTTAGATATAAATATCACGCTAATGTTAAATATTTATTACAAATTGCTGGAATTGTCAAATATATTGTCGAGTGTTCTTCATCTTATTTTGTTTACATGATTAAACAATGAACAATCAAAAGATTGAATATGATAATAAAACAGGAAACTGTATTTTATAAGGAGAATAACATGACAAATACATTAGATGGTTTTGATTTTGATATGCCTCCAACTGTTTCTCAAATTGTAGCGTTGGCGCAATATCACCGAACACTATTAGATGAAGCAGTTTTCCATCAAGAAATTCATCTTGGGGATTTTTGTTTGGCACAACGTAAACGAGTTTATGATTTCACACGTCAGCTTGATGAAAATCAACGGGCTGATTTTTATGAAACATATAATGGGGAGCTAAGACGTATTGCAGATGACGATCCTGCTCACCCTGCAGATGCAGAAAATGGTGTTGGGGCTTTCGCCATTATGATTGCATTGGGGGTAATTGCCTTGGTGCTCTATTTTGCAGTTATTCGTAGCATTGTTGGTTAGACTTCTGCTTTACAAACAATCTGACTTGCTGAAATTATGTCCTCTTTAGCATTAATGGGGGCATTTTTCAGCATTTCAACTTGTGATTATGCAATTCGCTACTTACACTAGTTTCACTAGAGGTAGGTTATGCACATTGCGATCCAAAAAATTCTTAAATTAAAATCACAGATTACACTTGTACAAATTTATAATGGTTTGATGGCGTCGATCATTATGCTGATTGTCGTTTTATCGAGTATTGCTTTATCTCGACCCATTTCTCCAAGCCAATTTGAAAATGTAAGTCGCTTATCTTATCAAGCGACTTTTCCGGAAACACAAGAGATGGCTCAAGATCTGGTTTTGGAAAACCAGATTTCCTATATTGATTACTTTAGATTAATGCAGGCTCATCAGTTTGAGCAGAATCGGGCGAAGCAGCTTCCGGCATTGGCTCCAGAGGTTCAATAATCGCAGGAATTTGATCAGGATGCGGTATGCTTTGCTTAATATTCGGGTCAAGATTCAATTCTAAAATATGACGAAGTTGCTCTTTATCTAAAGCGTTGCTGACAATCACAAGGGTCAGACTTTCAGGGTGAATGTGTTTACGTATCGCATTTTGGACATCTAAAGGCGTGATTGCTGCTAAACGTTTTGGGTAGTCTGCTAAATAATTCGCATCTTGCTGATAAAACCCTATAGAGCCAAGTTGTGCGTTGATGTTTGCATTGCTGCTATAGCTGTTAGGTAGGCTGCGTAACATACCGGCTTTAGTTTCTTCTAACTGCTGCGCATCAATTGGTTGATGGACAAAGTCAACTAGGGCTTTATGTGCCACTTGTATGCTGTCCATGAGCTGATTTTGCTGGGTTGAATAACTCAGACTAAAATTTCCTGCCGCTTGGCTAAATGTAAAAGCACTGTTTGCTCCATAGGTGTATCCACGTTTAACGCGTAGTTCTTTCATTAAAATGGAGCTAAATCCACCCCCACCCAACATACGGTTAGCTAGTTCGAGCGCTAAACGATCCGGATCATCCCGCGTGGTTGATAGGTGTCCCATGGTGACATGAGCTTGAGTTGAATTAAAAACAATATGCTGAATATCAAAGTTGGATCTATCTTGTGGTACAGCAAGTGGCTTTGCTGCTTCACCTTGTGGAAGGGCTGCACTTATTCGTTCAGCCAGTTTCTGAGCTTGTTTCACACTGAGTTGGCCTGTCAGTGCAATATTCATGTTCTGACTAACCAAAAAATCATCTCTGAATTTTTTTAAGTGCTGAGTCGTAATTTTTTTAATACTACCATTGGTTCCTGTAATGGGTTCAGCGTAAGGGTGTGAACCGTAGAGCGCGCGATAAAAGCGAATACTCATCAATCGACTCGGACTTTCTTTTAACTGTTTCTGACCTACTTGGGTATTGCTTACCATCAAACTAATACTGTTATTTTTAAAAGTAGAGTCTTTTAATACTTCAAGCATCGTACTCACTGCAGCATCTAGTTTTTTAGGGTCGGACAGCGAACGCAGTCGAACCACAAACATGTCACGGTGTGCTGCTACGCTAAAACGAGCCCCAACTTGTTCAAAGGCATTCGCGATTTCAACTGCATCATGTTGCGTGGTGCCTTCGTCGATGAGTTGTGCCGCCATATTGGCAACACCATATAGTCCTTTTTCTACTTCTACATCTCGTGCAGAACCTGCATTAAAGGTAAGTTGAATATCGACCATAGGTAAGGCGGGTGACTCAACAAATAGACTTCGAACTTTGTATCTGTTTTTAAGTTCGTGTACATGTGGTGCTGTATAAAGGTCGCTAGTTTGAACTTGTTTTAAGCTTTGTAGAGAAGTAAGAGACTGTAATGTACGTGGGTCATCATTGCTAATACTGCTTGTACTTACATCTGCAATTACATTGGTAGTGCAAAAGGCAGACATGGTGATAAGTAACAGCCGAAAGGCGGGCTTTTGATTTTTCATTATTTTGCGGCCTTTTTTTCTGGTTGAAGGTACAACGTACTTAAGTTATTACGAACAAAAGCGGTTTGAGCAACGTGCTGAATATCTTCAGGTGTAACCGCTTCAAAATGCTGTGGAAGCTGATCCATCAGTCGATAATTCAAGCCATTCACGGCTAAGTTTCCAATCATCTTTGCTTGCCCGACAATGTCATCTTGACCATAAATTAAGTTTGCAACAAAGCGTGTGCTAATCCGTTCAAGCTCTTGTGGTTGAACAAGTTCTGTTTTGAGGCGCTCAACTTCATGTTCAATGGCTTTTTGTAGTTCAGGAAGTTCCACGCCAGTGACTGGAAGTGCGGAGATACTAAATAAACTGTCTCCACGGTTATAAGGGTCATAACTCACACTCAGTGCGGTCGCTAATTTTTTGTCGCGTACAAGGCGTTGTTGTAATCGAGAGCTGATCCCGCTATCTAATAAGCTTCGAATAAGTGTGAGTGCGTAAACATCTTCTGGGTTGGTTGTTGTTGCAAGTGATTTGACATTCCAAGCCATATATAAATTTGGCACCTCAACATTGGTATTCTGTTCCATGTGACGGTAGCCAATGTGCTCAAATTCAGCCACATCATTGCGCACAGGTGTTGGATGACTTTTGATGTCACCAAAGTATTTTTGAACTTGTCTGAGGGCGGATTCTGCATTGACATCCCCCACAATCACTAAGATTGCATTGTTTGGGCTATACCATTTTTGATACCACTGTTTCACATCATCTAGACTGATATTTTGCAAGTGTTTCATGTGCCCAATGACGGGTTGACGATAGTAACTCGTGGGGTACGAAATCCATTTGAAACGTTCGAAAGCGAGTGAGCGGGGGTTGTCATCGGTACGCAAGCGTCGCTCCTCCATTACCACTTTAATTTCAGGGTCAAAGTCCTGTTTCCGTAGTAAGAGATTGCGCATACGATCAGCTTCAAGCTCTAGAGCCATCGGGAAGTAAGTTTTAGGATAAAGCTGATAGTAATTGGTGTAGTTTGTGAATGTTGCAGCATTTACAGTGCCACCATAGATTCGACTCAAGCGGCTGAATTCGTCGTTCGGCACTTTAGATGTTCCTTTAAACATCATATGTTCCAGTACATGCGAAATACCCGTTATATTTCCAGACTCATCAGTGCTACCAACTTTATACCAAATTTGGGTCATGACCATTGGGGAGCGGTGATCTTCACGGATAATCACCTGTAAGCCATTGCTTAAAGTGGTTTCAAAACTGCTGCGGGTAAGCTCACTACGTATTTGTGCATAGCTTGTTATAGGTAAACAAAGTAGGGTTAAACCCAGTGCAACTAAATTTTTTTTATAAGAATGCGCGACTAATAAGTGATGCATATAAAATTGGGGCCCAGGTTGAAGTGAAAGCATTTCAATAAATAACCATTCTTAAGAAAAATGCGAAGTAGATCAAGCACCAGAAGTATTGATTTGTTAAGTGTTTACATAAAGTATTGTTGCCAAGCGAAAGCCTATCTTTTATGGTAGAATCCGTCTTTTTTAACGCAGTGCTTTTCAAGGATTCGGCATGCAACAGCAATCTAATGAGCAGAACAAATTTTTGATTGATGCTGATATCGGGGATGACGATGTCACACTACCAAGTTTACCTGTGGTCAATGTGCCAATCGTTGAAACAAAAGAGCAAACAGTTGTTAGTCCAGTTGTGGTTGCTGAAACAAATGTAGAAGAAGCAAATACATCTGCAAAAGGCGGTTTTTTTAGCCGCATGAAAGAAGGGTTAACCAAAACCCGTAAAAACCTTGCTGATGGTATGGTCAATATTTTGATCGGCGGTAAGGAAATCGATGACGAACTGCTTGAAGAGGTTGAAGAACAGCTTCTCGTGGCTGACATTGGTGTTGATGCAACGAAAACCATTATTACCAACTTAACTGAACGTACTGCACGTGGCGATTTAATTTACTCGCACTCGCTGTATAAAGCACTTCAAGAAGAGTTAGTGGCTTTACTTGCGCCTCGTGTGAAACCTTTACATATTGATCCGAACAAAACGCCTTATGTGATTTTGGTGGTGGGTGTAAACGGTGTGGGTAAAACCACAACCATTGGTAAATTGGCAAAACGTTTACAAGGTGAAGGCAAGAAAGTGATGCTTGCTGCGGGAGATACTTTCCGTGCAGCAGCGACTGAGCAACTTCAAATTTGGGGCGAGCGCAATAATATTGCCGTAGTTGCACAAGGCCATGGTGCTGACAGTGCTTCTGTCATTTTCGATGCGTTTGAAAGTGCACGTGCCAAAGGTGTTGATGTCTTGATTGCAGATACAGCAGGTCGTTTACATAATAAAGGCCATCTCATGCAAGAGTTGACCAAAGTAAAACGTGTCATGCAAAAAATTGATGCGACTGCACCGCACGAAGTTATGTTAGTGGTCGATGCAGGGACAGGTCAAAATGCGATTAATCAAGTAGAAATGTTTGATGAGGCGGTTGGCTTAACAGGTCTAACGATTACCAAGCTCGATGGTACTGCGAAAGGCGGCGTACTGTTTAATATTGCCAGTCGTACGCATGTTCCGATTCGCTTCATTGGTGTGGGTGAGAAAATTGATGATTTACGTCCTTTCTCTGCAAAATCCTTTGTCGCTGCTTTGTTTGAAACCGAAAAATAAGATTGAACAGCACAATTTTAAAGTGTTAGATCAGTCACATAAACTCCGCTAAATGCGGAGTTTATTTTTTAATTTAATTTGTTTGCTTTAAAAACAAACATTTAGGAATCACATAGTGAATATAAGTGATTCTCCTGCGATTACACTAGCGCCTAACACAATAGGCATCACTGTACATTTTGGGGAACACGGTATGGCTTTATTACATAAAATTGGACAAGTTCTAACAACAGATTTAACCAAAGACTTAAAATTTAAAAAAAATCACGAAGAAGACCTAAAACAAACCATATTTATCGATCAACTAAAAAAGCGCCGTAGTATTTATGTTTTAGGGAAGCGTGTACATTTAAGTCAGGTGTATTTAGCTGAATTGATCCAAGAGGCCGTGCGAAGTTGTCCTTCGGCACATAATTCACAAAGTACTTGTATTGTGATTTTAATGGGCGATGCGCATCTTCACTTTTGGAATGTCGTAAAAGAAGTGCAACGCAAGTTAGTCCCTGCGCATATTTTTGCTGGTGCAGAACTGAAGGTTGATCAATGCTCGGCAGGGTTTGGTACGGTTCTATTTTATGAAGATCAGCAGATCATTCAACAACTACAAAAGAAAATTCCTTTTGATGCGGCAGAATTTCCAGTTTGGTCAGAGCAAGTTTCAGGTATGGCCCAATATGCTGTATGGACTTGTTTAGCAGATGCAGGTTTGGGTGCGTCATTACAACATTATAACCCGAGTATTGATGTTGATATCACCAAGGCTTTTGAGATTCCAAAACATTGGCTGTTACGTGCGCAATTGGTCTTTGGTTCGATAGAGGAAAAAGCTGCTGAAAAAGAATATGATAAAGATGAAGAGCGCTTCATGATCTATGCATAATGGCACGGAATAATCTTTAGTGGTTTCTAGATCCAGTTTTGTATTGTTATGGCGCATTGTTCTATTTTTAAGACACTATGTCGCTGAACTAAGCATGTTCAAATTCAAAATATTAGCTATGATGAATATGAATCACATATAACAAGATCGTGAGATCGCTGAGGAAAACAACATGTCATTTTTAGACCACATCAAACAACGTCGCACCATTTATGCTGTTGGTAAAAACGTAGCATTAACACCAGAACAAATTGAATCTGTAATTAAAGAAGCGGTAAATCACAGTCCTTCTGCATTTAACTCACAGACTTCTCGTATTGTAACTTTGTTTGGTGAGTCGCATTTACAGTTTTGGACTGTGGTGCGTGAAACTTTACGTAAGATTGTTCCAGAAGCTGCTTTTGAAGGCACAAATGCAAAAATTAATAGCTTTGCTGCAGGCTATGGGACGGTTTTATTTTATGAAGACCAAGACGTTGTAAAATCATTGCAGGAACAATTTGCACTTTATGCAGATAATTTCCCAGTGTGGTCTGAACATTCTTCTGCAATTGCTCAATTTGCCGTATGGACTGCGTTATCTGAGCAAAATATTGGTGCGTCATTGCAGCACTACAATCCAATCGTAGATGCTGAGATTGCAGGAATCTTCGATATCCCTGCGAATTGGAAGCTTCGTGCACAACTTGTTTTTGGCTCTATTGAAGCACCTGCGGGTGAGAAAACATTTATGGCGGAAGCGGATCGCTTTAAAACATTCAATTAATCGTTAGTTTTTTAGAATAAAAAGAGCAGAGTAGATCTGCTCTTTTTTTGTAAGAGTATTTATCTTTAAAATATAAAAGCTTAGCAATATATATTGTAGCTATGAATTGGTTCTAAGCTTAGAAATTGTCATAAAATTGTCATTTATACACTGCATAGTGCAACTAAACTTTAATAAACCATCGATAGAGTGTAAAAATGACCTTACGCATAACCCTTGCAACAGCAGCATTGATGTTGAGTACTTCAGTATTTTCAGCAGTAACTATTACTGCTCCAGAGGAAATAAAAATTGAAGGCTTAAATGGGCAAGAGGTTAAAAGTCGTTTATTCAGTTCCGACAACAAATATAGTATCGATGCAGGTGAAAATATTATCAGTGTTCGCTATACCCAGTTTTTTGAAGAGCATCCAGGTATTGGCTCACACGATATCGTTCGCTCAGGGATTGTGAATATTAAGACCCCAATCTTACAAGACCAACAGTCTTACCGTTTGGCACTGATCAATCCTCCTCAAAATCATGATGATGCCAAGGCTTACGCCAAGCAGCCGATCTTTGGACTATACAATTCTAAGAATCAGTTACTGGTTGAGCAAAAGGGTGGTAAAACTCAAAATGTAGGTATTCTACAAAATTTATTTAGCGATGCACCAACCGATCTAACTCAAAAAGCAACGACAGTGGTACAGCCTGCACCGGTTTATACGTCACAAGCTGTTGTTTCGAAAGCTGGGATCGAGAAACAAAAAGATTTAACAAGTTCTGGCAATGCTCAACAATTAATTAATGCTTGGAAAAGTGCATCTAAATCTGAACGCCAAGCGTTTATGGCTTGGCTTGCTGAACAAGCACAGTAGCTAGTACATTCTAAAAAAAACAGCGTTAGCTGTTTTTTTTATTTAGATAGTGCATTTACATGGTGGATAACTTGATGATATTGTCTGTAATTTAATCTAAAAAGTATTTTTTGATCTAAAAATAACCAATCAAATGGCTTTTTTGAATTATTTATTTAAATGCGCTTGCGCTGC
Source organism: Acinetobacter sp. WCHA55 (assembly GCF_002165305.2). Taxonomy (NCBI): domain Bacteria; kingdom Pseudomonadati; phylum Pseudomonadota; class Gammaproteobacteria; order Moraxellales; family Moraxellaceae; genus Acinetobacter; species Acinetobacter sp. WCHA55. The sequence goes on from NZ_CP032286.1 coordinate 1,635,528, forward strand.
AAATAAAACTGTATAGAATACGCAGCACACCAACGCAACGTAGTGAATAACTTAAGGCGAAGGTCTTGCTGATGACGAATCAGTAAGAAGATCATTAAGAGATTATGAAGAACAACTTGTGTGGATTTTTACTGATTGATCGATCGAAGATATTTCATTGATTGAATGGTAGAAATTACTCGAAGTTTATTTGAGAAATTAATGTCAGAAAATTGATGAGCCAAGATTTGTAGCCATAAGCTACTAATGATTTTAACTGAAGAGTTTGATCATGGCTCAGATTGAACGCTGGCGGCAGGCTTAACACATGCAAGTCGAGCGGGGGATGTTGCTTCGGTAACTGACCTAGCGGCGGACGGGTGAGTAATGCTTAGGAATCTGCCTATTAGTGGGGGACAACATTCCGAAAGGAATGCTAATACCGCATACGCCCTACGGGGGAAAGCAGGGGATCTTCGGACCTTGCGCTAATAGATGAGCCTAAGTCAGATTAGCTAGTTGGTGGGGTAAAGGCCTACCAAGGCGACGATCTGTAGCGGGTCTGAGAGGATGATCCGCCACACTGGGACTGAGACACGGCCCAGACTCCTACGGGAGGCAGCAGTGGGGAATATTGGACAATGGGCGGAAGCCTGATCCAGCCATGCCGCGTGTGTGAAGAAGGCCTTTTGGTTGTAAAGCACTTTAAGCGAGGAGGAGGCTACTGAGACTAATACTCTTGGATAGTGGACGTTACTCGCAGAATAAGCACCGGCTAACTCTGTGCCAGCAGCCGCGGTAATACAGAGGGTGCGAGCGTTAATCGGATTTACTGGGCGTAAAGCGTGCGTAGGCGGCTTTTTAAGTCGGATGTGAAATCCCTGAGCTTAACTTAGGAATTGCATTCGATACTGGGAAGCTAGAGTATGGGAGAGGATGGTAGAATTCCAGGTGTAGCGGTGAAATGCGTAGAGATCTGGAGGAATACCGATGGCGAAGGCAGCCATCTGGCCTAATACTGACGCTGAGGTACGAAAGCATGGGGAGCAAACAGGATTAGATACCCTGGTAGTCCATGCCGTAAACGATGTCTACTAGCCGTTGGGGCCTTTGAGGCTTTAGTGGCGCAGCTAACGCGATAAGTAGACCGCCTGGGGAGTACGGTCGCAAGACTAAAACTCAAATGAATTGACGGGGGCCCGCACAAGCGGTGGAGCATGTGGTTTAATTCGATGCAACGCGAAGAACCTTACCTGGTCTTGACATAGTAAGAACTTTCCAGAGATGGATTGGTGCCTTCGGGAACTTACATACAGGTGCTGCATGGCTGTCGTCAGCTCGTGTCGTGAGATGTTGGGTTAAGTCCCGCAACGAGCGCAACCCTTTTCCTTATTTGCCATCGGGTTAAGCCGGGAACTTTAAGGATACTGCCAGTGACAAACTGGAGGAAGGCGGGGACGACGTCAAGTCATCATGGCCCTTACGACCAGGGCTACACACGTGCTACAATGGTCGGTACAAAGGGTTGCTACCTAGCGATAGGATGCTAATCTCAAAAAGCCGATCGTAGTCCGGATTGGAGTCTGCAACTCGACTCCATGAAGTCGGAATCGCTAGTAATCGCGGATCAGAATGCCGCGGTGAATACGTTCCCGGGCCTTGTACACACCGCCCGTCACACCATGGGAATTTGTTGCACCAGAAGTAGGTAGTCTAACCGCAAGGAGGACGCTTACCACGGTGTGGCCGATGACTGGGGTGAAGTCGTAACAAGGTAGCCGTAGGGGAACCTGCGGCTGGATCACCTCCTTAACGAAAGATTGACGATTGGTAAGAATCCACAACAAGTTGTTCTTCATGACGATGTATCTGAGGGTCTGTAGCTCAGTTGGTTAGAGCACACGCTTGATAAGCGTGGGGTCACAAGTTCAAGTCTTGTCAGACCCACCAAATCTGACTAACCGGTATTATTAAATGCTGAATACAGAAAAACAGAAACATTGACTTATTGATAAGCTGGGGACTTAGCTTAGTTGGTAGAGCGCCTGCTTTGCACGCAGGAGGTCAGGAGTTCGACTCTCCTAGTCTCCACCATAGATTATAGAATTTAGTAAGTTAAAGCTTATTAACTTCTGTGATTTATCACAGTTTCCTGACCTGACGAAGGCTGGAAAAATCATTAACAGAATATATTTGAGTTGAAATAATTTGTTCATACTCGTTTTAAAGATCGACATTAACAGTGATTTATTACTGATTGATGAAGGTTGGAGAAATGAGTTACTAGCGAAATTAACTGAATCAAGCGTTTTGGTATGTGAATTGAATTGAAGCTGTACAGTGTTTAAGTACACAGAGCAACAAACTGTAAGGAAGTGATGAGGAATCATCATAGACTGTCTTAATCCTACTTGTAGGGATTAACGACTGTTTGGGGTTGTATAGTCAAGTAATTAAGTGCATGTGGTGGATGCCTTGGCAGTCAGAGGCGATGAAAGACGTAATAGCCTGCGATAAGCTCCGGGGAGGCGGCAAATATCCTGTGATCCGGAGATTTCTGAATGGGGAAACCCACCTGTCATAAGGCAGGTATCGTATGATGAATACATAGTCATACGAGGCGAACGAGGGGAAGTGAAACATCTCAGTACCCTTAGGAAAAGAAATCAATTGAGATTCCCTCAGTAGCGGCGAGCGAACGGGGAAAAGCCCATTAAGTCATATAAGTTCTAGTGGAATGCTCTGGGAAGTGCAACCATAGTGGGTGATAGTCCTGTACACGAAAGGGCTTATATGATGATGTCGAGTAGGGCGGGGCACGTGAAACCTTGTCTGAATATGGGGGGACCATCCTCCAAGGCTAAATACTCCTGACTGACCGATAGTGAACCAGTACCGTGAGGGAAAGGCGAAAAGAACCCCTGTGAGGGGAGTGAAATAGATCCTGAAACCGCATGCATACAAGCAGTGGGAGCCGACTTGTTCGGTGACTGCGTACCTTTTGTATAATGGGTCAGCGACTTACATTCAGTAGCAAGGTTAACCGTATAGGGGAGCCGTAGAGAAATCGAGTCTTAATAGGGCGTTTAGTTGCTGGGTGTAGACCCGAAACCGGGTGATCTATCCATGAGCAGGTTGAAGGTTGGGTAACACTAACTGGAGGACCGAACCCACTGTCGTTGAAAAGCCAGGGGATGACTTGTGGATAGGGGTGAAAGGCTAATCAAACTCGGTGATAGCTGGTTCTCCCCGAAAGCTATTTAGGTAGCGCCTCGGACGAATACCATTGGGGGTAGAGCACTGTTTCGGCTAGGGGGTCATCCCGACTTACCAAACCGATGCAAACTCCGAATACCAATGAGTACTATCCGGGAGACAGACTGCGGGTGCTAACGTCCGTAGTCAAGAGGAAAACAATCCAGACCGCCAGCTAAGGCCCCAAAATTATAGTTAAGTGGGAAACGATGTGGGAAGGCATAGACAGCTAGGAGGTTGGCTTAGAAGCAGCCACCCTTTAAAGAAAGCGTAATAGCTCACTAGTCGAGTCGGCCTGCGCGGAAGATGTAACGGGGCTAAAACTATATGCCGAAGCTGCGGATTTGCAATTTATTGCAAGTGGTAGGGGAGCGTTCTGTAAGCCGATGAAGGTGTATTGAGAAGTATGCTGGAGGTATCAGAAGTGCGAATGCTGACGTGAGTAACGACAATGCGAGTGAAAAACTCGCACGCTGAAAGACCAAGGGTTCCAGTCCAACGTTAATCGGGGCTGGGTGAGTCGACCCCTAAGGCGAGGCCGAGAGGCGTAGTCGATGGGAAATTGGTTAATATTCCAATACTTCTATGTAATGCGATGAGAGGACGGAGAAGGTTAAGTCAGCCTGGCGTTGGTTGTCCAGGTGGAAGGTTGTAGGCATGTATCTTAGGCAAATCCGGGGTACTCTATGCTGAGAACTGATAGCAAGCTGTACTTGTACAGTGAAGTGGCTGATACCATGCTTCCAGGAAAAGTCTCTAAGCTTCAGTTACATAGGAATCGTACCCGAAACCGACACAGGTGGTCAGGTCGAGTAGACCAAAGCGCTTGAGAGAACTCTGCTGAAGGAACTAGGCAAAATGGTACCGTAACTTCGGGAGAAGGTACGCTGCCGACGGTGATAGGATTTACTCCTTGAGCTATTGGCAGCCACAGAAACCAGGCCCCTGCAACTGTTTATTAAAAACATAGCACTCTGCAAACACGAAAGTGGACGTATAGGGTGTGATGCCTGCCCGGTGCTGGAAGGTTAATTGATGGGGTTAGCGTAAGCGAAGCTCTTGATCGAAGCCCCAGTAAACGGCGGCCGTAACTATAACGGTCCTAAGGTAGCGAAATTCCTTGTCGGGTAAGTTCCGACCTGCACGAATGGCATAATGATGGGGGCGCTGTCTCCAGCAGAGACTCAGTGAAATCGAATTCGCCGTGAAGATGCGGTGTACCCGCGGCTAGACGGAAAGACCCCGTGAACCTTTACTGCAGCTTGACATTGAACTTTGATCTTACTTGTGTAGGATAGGTGGGAGGCTTTGAAACCGAGACGCTAGTTTCGGTGGAGCCAATCTTGAAATACCACCCTGGTAATATTGAGGTTCTAACTCTGTCCCGTTATCCGGGACGAGGACCATGTCTGGTGGGTAGTTTGACTGGGGCGGTCTCCTCCTAAAGAGTAACGGAGGAGTACGAAGGTGCGCTCAGCGTGGTCGGAAATCACGCGTAGAGTATAAAGGCAAAAGCGCGCTTAACTGCGAGACCCACAAGTCGAGCAGGTACGAAAGTAGGTCTTAGTGATCCGGTGGTTCTGTATGGAAGGGCCATCGCTCAACGGATAAAAGGTACTCTGGGGATAACAGGCTGATACCGCCCAAGAGTTCATATCGACGGCGGTGTTTGGCACCTCGATGTCGGCTCATCTCATCCTGGGGCTGAAGCAGGTCCCAAGGGTATGGCTGTTCGCCATTTAAAGAGGTACGCGAGCTGGGTTTAGAACGTCGTGAGACAGTTCGGTCCCTATCTACCGTGGGCGTTGGAAATTTGAGAGGATCTGCTCCTAGTACGAGAGGACCAGAGTGGACGAACCTCTGGTGTACCGGTTGTGACGCCAGTCGCATCGCCGGGTAGCTATGTTCGGAAGGGATAACCGCTGAAAGCATCTAAGCGGGAAGCCTACCTCAAGATAAGATTTCCCTAGGACTTTATGTCCTCTAAAGAGCCGTTGAAGACTACGACGTTGATAGGTTGGATGTGGAAGCATAGTGATATGTGAAGCTGACCAATACTAATTGCTCGTGAGGCTTGACTATACAACACCCAAACAGTTGGTGTTGTGGTTCAAATCACTGCAAACAACTTGATTTAGTTATAAAGCTAAGTAGAATGTGCAAATTAAATTAACTCAGATGTTCTGTTATGAACGATGTTCAAAGCACTGCTTTGAACGAGTGCAAGATTTGGTAGAAAGCGAGGCAATCATAAGACCTAGCGAGTATCCATAAACAGTTGTGCTGGCGACAATAGCAAGAGTGAACCACCTGATCCCTTCCCGAACTCAGAAGTGAAACCTCTTAGCGCTGATGGTAGTGTGGAGTTATCCATGTGAGAGTAAGTCATCGCCAGCTCATTAATTCAAAAACCCCCTCCGCTTAATGCAGAGGGGGTTTTTTTATCATGAAATGATTAGAATAATAAAGAAAAACGAAGAATGTGCCATTTATAATGGCATAAGCGTTAAATAGCCAGAATTTTCTAGCTTTTATGTCTTATTTACAAGAGGTTACAGAGCATCTTTTAAGTTTTTTTGATGTGCTTTAACCTGTTTGGCATATTTCTTACCTTGACGTTTCATTTTCCAGCTCGAATGATAGCCTGTTGGACCGACATTATAATAAGCCAAAGCTTTGGGCCAACTTTCTGTTTTCTGGTTATAGTGGGCAAGAATATACGTACCACAATTAATATTATTAATTTCTTCAAATAAATCGCCAGGGCAGGTTTGTTGCCAGTAGCGAGGGATAACTTGGGTAAGTCCAATAGCACCAGCAGGAGAAACAGCATAATTTCTATAGCTAGACTCTTGTCTTATGACCGCTGCAACTAGTAATGGATCGACATTATAGCGATCAGCACTTTGTACAATCATAGGTGCAATACGTAGTGCTGTAGTTGGTTCAACAGAGTATGCCTTTTGAATGCCGTTGGCTAATTTTGCTGAACGCTTTTCTACGGAACCGCCACCAAGTGATGTACAACCAGTAAATATTAAAGTTGTTGTTAAAACTAAAACAGATTTAGCTTTAATATGAGATGTTGGCAAGTATCGTTGATAATTCAGCAAACTGTATATCCATGGGTATAATGTCTGAGAAGATCATATTGAGCTGTGCAATTACAGTCAAGTTGAGACAGAAGGTACAATTTTATGGTTTTGTTAAATCCGTACTTTATTTAAGCTAAATAAAGGTGATTAATCGAAATTCTAGATTTTATGCTGTGAGTAGAGCCACTTGCGAATATAGTTTTGCCATATAAACCATCGTATTTAGCTTTTTTATAGATGATTGCATGGGCAAGTCAAAGAAATTCTTTTTTGCTTATAACAAATATTCTAAGCAGTATCTAAGTTGGTAAGACTTGCTATGCTCCAAATATTAAGTTTGAAATTATGAGGATATAAGGCCTAAGACATGGTTGACGACTTATAAAAAGTTTTAAATTTCAAAAAGGGTATTTCTCACATATGGGAAACAGTATTGAATATTTGTTTTATGATGTTCATCGATAATGTTTAAAAATAAAGTAGAGATACATAAAAAATTAAAAACATTTATCTAATATTAAATTTACTCAATAAATCTAAGTTCTGTCATAGTGATACATTTTTTGAAGCCCAACAAAAAGGTTCAGCCATTGTTAGATAGTATGAATTTAAGTCCAACGCTTTCTTATTTTACATTACTTTCAATGTAAAGCCATGATTTCTTATTTAGAGAAACCATGGCTTCAACATGTCCGAAAGAGATGCTTTAATTTATTTCAATTCGCTTGATGACTTTCCGAGTTCACGGCGCGCGATGATGAGTTGCTGAATTTGTTGAGTACCTTCAAAAATATCTAGAATTTTAGAATCTCTCGCCCATTTTTCTAAAAGCTCATCTTCGTTGTAGCCTACTGTTGACGCAAGTTCGACGCACTTAAGGGTAATTTCATTACAAATTCGACCAGCTTTTGCTTTGGAGATGGAAGCTTCTTTTGAGTTTGGTTTTTTGTTATCTGCCATCCAGGCGGCTTTTAAGGTCAGTAAACGTGCTGCTTCCCATTCGGCTTCCATACGATAAATTTGACTCGCAATATGAGTCGTTTGTAAGTATGGCGTTATATATTGAGGATCTAAACAATCACTGAAGATCTCTTTAATGCGTTCTAGTGAGGCCTTGGCACAGCCTATGGCCATGGCAGCAACGAGCGGACGGGTATTATCAAAAGTTTCCATTACGCCAGCAAAGCCTTTAGCGATGTCAATTTCAGCATTTCCCAGTAGGTTATTGGCTGGCACTCGGCAGTCGATTAAACGAATGACTGCGGTATCAGAGGCTTTGATTCCTAGCTTATGTTCTAAACGTTCTACTGTCATGCCAGCAGTTTCTTTAGGAATCACAAAAGATTTGATCGCTGAACGGCCTAATTTTTTATCTAAAGTTGCCCAAACGACGATAGCATCGGCACGCTCACCTGAAGTTACGAAAATCTTTTCACCATTTAAGATGTAATCTTCACCATCTTTAATTGCTGTGGTGCGAATAGCGGCAGAGTCCGAGCCACAGTTTGGTTCAGTGATTGCCATGGCTGCCCATGTGCTTTTGAAACGTTCTAACTGTTCTTCATTGGCAACGGCTGCTATCGCTGAATTTCCTAAACCTTGGCGGGGCATTGATAGAAGTAAAGCGGTGTCTCCATAACACATTTCAATAACACTTAAAGCGGTAGAGAGATTCACTCCATTTTTATTGCCTTGTTCATTGGTACCTCGCTTACCGACAGCAGCCCCAGCATTCATACCTTCACCTCCCTCATTCATACCATCAACTAAGGAGGCCAACATATCCAGTTCTTTAGGATAGCTGTGTTCAGCTTTGTCGTATTTTCGGGAGATAGGGCGAAGTACATTGACGGCCACTTGATGGGCTTGATCAATCAGTAATTTAAATTTTTTAGGGTTTTGTAAATTCATGCTAGTTTTCCTTTTTATTATGCATGTAGACCAGAGTAGACAATCGCTGTTGCACGCAAATCACGATACCAGCGCTCAACAGGATGTTCTTTGGTGAATCCGTGCCCACCTAAAATCTGTACACCATCCGTGCCAATTTTCATGGCTTTTTCGGCGCAAAGTAAACGTGCTAAATAGGCTTCACGGTGAAATGTCTGCCCAGATTCAGCGAGACTTGCTGCATTTAGGATAAGCATACGCATGGCATCAATTTCGATGGCCATATCTGCAATCATAAAAGCAACACTTTGACGGTGAGAAATGGGTTCACCAAAGGCTGTGCGTTCATTGGCATATTCAATACAATATTTTTTGACTGCTTCACATGTGCCGACCGCCATTGCACACCACATTAAATTGCCCAGGTCTAAAAATGCAGTGTAGTTGAAGTCTTCATCACCTAAGCGTAAAGCAGGGGTTTGATTAAACATTAAAGTTGCTGTTTCAGTTGCTTTGAGCCCCATGGCAGGAGATTTTTTAAACTGAATACTTTCATCGCGTCTGAGAATAAAAACTTCAGCTTGACCATTAAGTTCGGCACTGACTAGGAAAATATCTGCATTTTCGGCCAATAGCACAAGTGTCTTTTCGCCTTGAATAAGATACTGGCCATCACGTGAAATGGCTTTGGTTTTTAACTGGTAAGGATTAAAAGCAGGCGTAGCTTCTTGAATTGCAAAGCTAGCACGAATGCTACTGTCTTGAGCAAAACTGTTCAAATATAAAGCTTGCACTTGCTCAGAACCCCATTGTGTAACGGCATTAATCACACTAAAGGTCGAGAGCATACCCGCAGCTAAACTAAAATCACCTTTGGCTAGATGCTCTGCAATAAATACATTGCTCAGAATATTTTTCTCAGCAGCGACACCGCCGAGTGCTTCAGGCAAAGCATAAAAGTTTAGACCTAGCTCTTCGATATATTGCCAAAGTTCTGTTGGAAAAGTTTCATTTTGATCGGCACTTGCGGCTAATGGGTAAAGTACATCTGCAGCGAATTGAGACATGGTGTCGATGGTCATTTGCTGATCTTCTGAATAGTTCAGATCAAATAATGATTTTTCTTGATTGTTGAGCCGCTGTTTATGCAGACCTGTATTGGCTTTAAAAGCTTTTTGCGTTTTTGATAGGGTTTTAAAGCTTGCTTTTGAGCCTTGATAAAGCGATTTCTCCACAAATTTTCTAAGCTTTAATTGGTCAAGTACGTCACTACTTGCCATCTTTGTGATCAGTGATAAGCCAAATCCCTGCGCTTTATTTACCATATTTGTCATTATTTTCATCCAGCAGTATTATTCTGTATTTTTATGCTGACATAGCGGAACATGAATAACTATGTCATCGCTGACATGATGTATTGTCAAAGATAAACGGTAGGTGGTGTGTTTTAAATTCTTTTAATAATTTGTTTTTAAATGTTTTTATTAAATCGTTGGAAATTAAATTTATTGACTAATTGACCAAAATGACATTGCGTCATTTTGGTCATGCAGCTTTCAGATGAACTTTTCAACCATTGCGCGAACATTGGTTTTCGCTTCAATCACAGTCATAAAGGTATAAGCACCTATGAATTTACGACTGATAAACATAAATTCTTTCGGTGGTACACTGAAATAGCGAGAAGCCATCGACTTAGAGGCTTGTTGCATTACACGGCTATGAAGCTGGCTAGCTTTCCAGTCATAAGCAAAGTGATCATCCATAACACCAGCAGGTAAGTCTGGGTTGTTGCTTGGGCTGCTGAATGCTTCAGTTGCAAGTAAGAAGACTTTAGCCATATCGGGTTTAATGCTTTGAGGGATAGAGTCGAAAAACTCATAGCCTGTCATTGCTTGAACCATTTCTTCACTACTATGATTAAATCCCGCATGAATGAGTTTGCGTGCAACGCCAAGTAAGTGTTCATCAAACTGTCGGATTGCGCCAAAATCAAGCAGAACGATTTTGTCCAAGATGTCATTGCCATTGCCTAAGCGAACGAGGTAATTACCAAAGTTCGGGTCGGTCTGCATTTCACCCCATTCAAAAATCTCGCGTACCGCAATTTCAAGTGAAGCTTCACCAAGTTTATTGCGACGTTCTTGCGGAAGTGACAGCATGACTGGGCTGTTAATCGGCACGCCACGTTCAAAGGTCATACATAACACTTGATCTGTGCAATAGTCATCAATAATTTGTGGAACGATGTAGCGTGGGTCTTCTTTTAAGCGAGCAGCAAAGCGGCGTGTAGTTGCTGCCTCAATTTTATAATTCACTTCACGGTGCATCATTTCACGGACTTCGTCGAACCATTGGTCAAACTCACGTGTTTGTGGCACCATTCGTGTCAGTTTAAGCATGTTTTTGAACAGACTCATGTCTGAGTCAATGGCCTCAGCAACGCCTGGATATTGAATTTTCAATACCATCTCTAAACCATCAGACTTACGTGTTGCGCGGTGCACTTGTGCAAGTGATGCAGTGCCTAAAGGTTCGTGGTCGATGGTTAAATCATCCAGTTTGGAACCCAATTGGCTGTGTAATTGCTGTTTAATCGCAGGCCATGCTAAAGCGACTGTTTGATTGTTTAGAGTATTTAACGCTTGTGTGATTTCTTCTGGTAAAAAATGTTCGCCATATAGTGCCATCATTTGGCCAATTTTGACGATGGAACCTTTAAGCTTGCCAATTTCAGATACCAAATAATCGGCTTGTTCTTTCATGGCTTTTTTGCGTTTTTTTTCTTTTTCTTCTTCACTAGAAAACATAGACGTTGCGCTAGATGCTGCCCAACGTGTTCCAGCAAGCAACGAAGCTTTGGCAATCGATAAACGACGATCCATAGAGGAGGTTTTCAGTTGTTTAAGCTTATCGTTGTGATCTGACATAATTCAGTAAAATCCTTTCATCAGCAAGGGCAGCATTTTAGATTGTAACGGATAATATCGTGTATTCACGTATTAAAAAAGTTCAACTTGCTGAATCTCGAGTTAAAAAAGGCCATAAGTGTTAAGTAACCATCTAAATACAGTCTAATCTGGATTGTTACATGCGAAATTTTACTTTAAGCGTATTTTTCTGAATTAATTCATCTTTATATGTTTGTATGTGTTGTACGATCATTTCTTGTACTGGTTGGTGCATAAATCCATGTGCATAACCTTTAACAATAATGATGCTCGGTAGACTAAAAAAGAAGTATCGAGCATCTTCAAGGGTTGCATATTCATAGATCCCTTGCTGCTGTAACAGCTTTTGGAAATAGGCTTTTTCAGTGTCGACATGATTATTTTCGGTGTCATTCCAATAGCGTTCACGCATCGCCATTAAATTGTTGTGTTTATAACTCATAAGTTTGGGCAATATTGGCAGAAGAACTCACTTTATAATAATGCTGTTTGATCAGGTTTCAATGCAAAGGCTGTGAGTTCATGTAAAAAGCTGTGAAGGTGGAAATTTTATAGGGGGCTAGTATGTTCATACAAAATAGGATGTTATATTAAAGCGCTGCAGCACGTAGATGTTGTGAATGATTAGATTAAAAATGAATGAAGAAAATTTACTTTGGGGAAAGGAATTGAAACAAATATTCAGTGCGTTGCTTGTTGTGGGATTATTCAGTGGTTCAGCTTATGCAATGGGCCCAACTAAAAAATATGAAGCATGTATGAAGCAAACTGGCAATGTGTTGAGTGAAATTGATGCATGCATGAGTAAAGAATATAAGGCACAAAAGAAACGCTTAAAGAAAGTATTTAAGCCGTATTTAGCGAAGGCTCCTGCAGAAGAGCAAGGATTGGTTAAACAGTCCCATCAGCAATGGCTGGCACAGCGTGATCAGATTTGTAATAACAAACCTATTGTGAAAAATGAAAAGACTGAATTACAGCGTATTTCGTGCCTGATGCAAATGACACAAACCCGTGCAGATATGTACGAAGCACGTACAGGCCGTATAAGCAAATAAGAGCAAAGCGTATGAAAATGTGTTTGCTGTGCATCAAAACATTATAAATCATAGAAAAACAGGGTATCATAAGGCGTTTTTATTATGACCTTGGAGACGCCTTTAGTGGATCGCCCGACTATTAGCCCTGAACATATACAGGAAGCCGCTGAAAACTTAAGTACAATTCGTGATTTTATCCGTTTTGGAGTGACAGCATTACGTCAATACGATGCACATTTAGGTCAAGGTACAGAAGACTATTTTGCTGAAAGCTCAGCGTTGGTGTTACAGACTTTATCTTTAGATTGGAATGCGGATGCTGAAATCTTAGATTCAAAGTTACTGCCAAGTGAAAAAACAGAAGTTTTAAGTTTATTAGAACGTCGTATTAATGAAAAAGTACCGACTTCGTATTTGCTTAATTTGGCATATTTTGATGGCAAACCATATTATGTCGATGAACGCGTACTGATTCCACGTTCACCGATTGCAGAATTGATTCAAAACCGTTTTGCACCTTATTGCTTAGGTGAAAATGGTCAAATGGGTGAGGCAGTCAATAACTTGCCAGAAAATCCAAATCCAAAAACACCACAACGTATTTTAGATATGTGTACGGGTTCAGGTTGTATCGCGATTGCTTTAGCTTATGCCTACCCAGATGCTGAAGTGGATGCAACTGATATTTCTAAAGAAGCTTTAGAAGTGGCTCAAATTAACTCAGAACACCACGACAAACAGTATCAAGTGGCTTTACTTGAGTCTGACTTGTTTGCCAAAATTCCTGCTGAAAATCAATATGATCTCATCGTGTCGAACCCACCTTATGTGGATGCTGAAGACATGGCAGACTTACCAGAAGAATTTCACCATGAACCAGAATTGGCACTGGCAGCAGGTCAAGATGGCTTAGATTTGGTTCGTAAAATGTTAGCTCAAGCACCAGATTACTTAACTGAAGATGGTCTCATCGTGATTGAAGTGGGTAATTCTGAATGGGCAATGCGCCAAAACTTTAATACCGTTGATTTTTACTGGTTGCAGTTCCAAAAAGGCGGTACAGGAATCTTTGCATTGACTGCAGCTCAGTGCCGTCAATTCCGTGATTTATTCATTCAATCTGTTCAAGCATAAAAGGAGTCGTTGGACATGGCAGGTAATAGTATAGGGCAACTCTTCCGTGTAACGACTTGTGGTGAATCTCATGGTGTAGGCTTAATGGCGATTGTGGATGGTGTTCCACCGGGTCTTGAGCTTACAGCAGACGATTTGCAAAAAGATTTAGACCGTCGTAAGCCGGGCACCTCGAAATTTGCCACACAACGCAAAGAACCTGATGAAGTTGAAATCATTTCAGGTGTGTTTGAAGGTAAAACAACAGGTACACCAATTGGTTTATTGATCCGCAATACCGATCAAAAATCCAAAGATTATGGCAACATTGCACAAAGCTTCCGTCCGGGACATGCAGACTATACTTATACACAAAAGTACGGTTTTCGTGATTACCGTGGCGGTGGTCGTTCAAGTGCGCGTGAAACGGCTATGCGTGTGGCTGCGGGCGCGATTGCGAAAAAATATTTGGCTGAAAAGTTTGGTATTTTAATTCGTGGTCACGTGACCCAAATTGGAACTGAAGTTGCTGAAAAATTGGATTGGAATGAAGTACCCAATAATCCTTTTTTCTGCGGTGATGTCGATGCCGTACCGCGTTTTGAAGCACTGGTGACTTCATTGCGTGAACAAGGTACCAGTTGTGGTGCAAAGCTTGAAATTATGGCTGAAAAAGTACCTGTAGGTTGGGGTGAGCCTGTTTTTGACCGTCTAGATGCTGACATTGCCCATGCCATGATGTCCATTAATGCTGTCAAAGGGGTTGAGATTGGTGATGGTTTTACCGTTGCTGGTCAGTTCGGACATGAGAGCCGAGATGAGTTAACCACAGATGGCTTCCTCGCGAACCATGCCGGTGGCATTTTGGGTGGTATTTCGAGTGGTCAAACCATTCGTGTTGCAATCGCGCTTAAACCAACAGCATCTATTACCACACCAGGTAAAACGATCAATATTAATCGTGAAGATACTGACGTATTAACCAAAGGTCGTCATGACCCTTGTGTGGGTGTGCGTGCGGCTCCGATTGCAGAAGCAATGCTTGCGATTGTGTTAATGGATCACTTTATGCGCCATCGTGCACAAAATGCTGATGTTGTTGTACCTTTTGCACCGATTGAATACTAGAGAATTTTCTTCCTATTTAAGAAAGTACATATTAAAGTCAGACTTCGGTCTGACTTTTTTATTTGAATATGAAAGACAATATAATTCGCTTGGTAAAATTAAATGATATTGAAAACGTTGTAGATGTCATCAATATTGCCTATCGTACCAACCAAGGTTGGACACATGAATTTAATGTTGTTGCTGGAGATCGTATATCTTCAAAGCAGTTAAAAATCGAACTACAAAAAGAAAATTTTAAGCTCTTTGCTTTTAGAAGCGGATGGTAAAATTTTGGGGTGCATTGGCCTAACCGAAGATGTTGACTCTATTGAAATTGGAAGTTTTGCAATTTTACCTATGCATCAAAATTCAGGTTATGGAAAGAAATTACTCAATTTTGCAGAAGTTTTTGCGAAACAAAAGCAACATATTGCTAGGTTAAACATGTTGGTCTTAAATGTAAGAAAAGAATTGTTAGCATATTATGCACGTCATGGTTATCACGATACTCATAAGACGGAATCTTACCCATTGGATGCCAATCTAGGACAACCTTTGATTAACCTTCATTTGGTCTTACTGAGTAAGCAAATTTAATGTTTAGGTCTTTTAAATTTCTGAAAAATTACTAATAACACAGAATAATTGGGTATGAGCCGTATGTGGCGCAAGGAGCATAAGAGCTAGAGTTTTAAGTTTAGTGTGTTAACCCAACGAATGGCTCTAGTCTTTCTCTTTTCAAGTCGATTTCTTATCTTTGGATTGGGTTAAGTATTTTATAGATTTGATTTTTAAAATAAAAAGGAAGGGGTATGAATGAAAAACTAAGCACCGTAAGACGGGGCACCATTATATTTTTATCATTACTCACAGTTTTGGTTATTTCATTGTTGATATACGGCTATGACAGTATGCATGATCCTGAAAAAGTCAAAGCGCGCTTATATGCTTGTGGAAAATTTGGTGATCGGCACATGCTCATTGATAAGCAGTATTTATATTATGGCAGAGTGAATTATCAAGGTGTGAATTACTGGGGGAAAAATATCAAAGAAGAACACGAGGCCAAAGGCTGTGATGATCAAATTCAAAGTATTGTTTTGAAAGTGAAATGGCCTGAAATGAAAGCATCTAGAGAGGGCTTTAAACTAGATTCTGAAAATAAAGATGTGATCAAAATCGCATTAAACCAACGTTCCGTTTGGAAAGAGGAGTGGGGAAGTAAAGACTTCTTTAATTATTTTGGTTATTTAAAAAGCAAATTAAGAAAAGGAATGTTTTCTTCTAGTGGGGAAGAGGTGAGTGAAGTATGGATAGATGAAACAAAAACATTTAACTCAGATTTGGGGCTCTACGAAATAGACGTAAAAAGTGATGACGGTGTTGGAAAAAAGGTGTATTGGCAGGAGCGTAAAGGTAAAGGGGTAAGTCTCACTATTGTATGTCTTTATTTTAAGGATGGTGCAACAAGTTGTGAATTTAATACACATCAGCCCAATTATGGGTTTAATACGAGTTATGTAAAGATCAATTTTCATAGCGAGTTACTGCCACATTGGCAAGAAATTTATCAAAATGCAGAACAATTAATTAATTCTTTTAATACTGAGTAAAAATAAAATGAAACATCCGAAGAGTATAGACCGTACCCATGTACGAAGATGTTTAGATGACCTCAGAATAGCTCAGATGTACGGTAGATATGTCCTATTTTAAAGCAGTGACAGCGTTATTTTGATCAGTATAGTGCAATGCTTGCCCTAAGCTGAGGTTGTGCTCTATAACAATAAACAAAAGATAATACTTTAAGAGAAGTTTCCAATCGGATCATTACATGGTATATAAATTGCTCATAGAATAATAAGCATTATTGCAGGAGAGAAATGTTCTGCATTCGCCGAAGGAGCAACGACCCCGGAAACTCTCAGGCAAAAGGACTGTAATAATGAAAAAACTCTGGAGAGAAGTGTTCAATCACTCACCGAAGGGGATGGTTTAAAACGTCATGGGATGTTTTAGGTCGAAGCTCTCAGGTACACATGACAGATGGGGTTGACATCAAACAATAAAAAGGAGGTGTCTATGTGTCATGTCGTTGTCATTGGTGCTGGAATTACAGGCGTCACAACTGCATACGAACTCAGTCAAATTGGCTATCAAGTAACAGTTGTCGATCGTCATTTATTTCCAGCTATGGAAACTTCTTTTGCAAATGGTGGACAACTGTCTGCATGCAATGCCGAAGTTTGGAACCAAAAATCGACAGTGCTGAAAGGCATGAAATGGATGTCTCAAAAATCTGCCCCTTTATTGCTCAATCCTGCGTTTAGCGTGCATAAATATGCATGGCTGATGGAATTTCTGGGTAACATTAAACATTATGAGGCCAATACCCACGAAACAGTCCGCTTAGCTCTATTGGCTCGTCAACGCTTATTTGAAGTTGCTGAAAAAGAGTCAATTGACTTTAACTTAGAGAAGCGTGGCATTTTGCATTTTTATCATAATAAACAAGATTATGACGTTGCTATTCGCGTCAATGATATGTTGAATAAAGGTGGGCTTGAACGTTGCGGTGTAAGCAATGAAGAAATTAAGCAAATTGAGCCGACCCTGACTGGTGACTATTATGCAGGATTCTACTGTGAAGGTGATGCCACGGGTGATATTCATAAGTACACCACAGGTTTGGCTGAAGTCACCAAAAAGTTAGGTGTAAAATACCGTTTTGGGATGGATGTAACGGATATTCAGCATTTAAGTTCAGGTGTTGAACTGAAATTACAACCGAGTTCTGAAAATGTTGAATTGGCACCGAATGAGGTTGAGATTTTAGCTGCCGATACTGTTGTGGTTTGTGCTGGTGTAGGCAGTTACCAACTGGCAGAGTTAGTCCAAGAACGTGTCAATGTCTATCCAGTGAAGGGTTATTCGATTACCGTTATGTTGAATGACGAAGAGAGTCAGCAAAATGCGCCATGGGTAAGCTTGCTGGATGAAAGTGCCAAAATCGTCACTTCACGTTTAGGTAAAGACAGATTCCGTGTTGCGGGCACTGCTGAGTTTAATGGTTATAATCGTGATATCCGTGCAGATCGGATTCAACCTCTTGTGGACTGGACCAATCGCAACTTTAAAGTTTCGACAGAGCACGCTGTTCCTTGGGCGGGTCTTCGCCCTATGATGCCGAATATGATGCCTGTAGTGCGCCGTGGAAAGCTAGAACGTGTGTTCTTCAATACAGGACATGGGCATTTAGGCTGGACGCTATCTGCGGCGACAGCAGCCATGATTAGCCAAGAGGTTGCCACAGCTTATCCTGTTTAATTGGGTGTAACCTTGGATAAATAAAAACAAGCTTGCTTCGAGCTTGTTTTTATTATTTTTGTTCAATGATGTTATAATTCTGCCTTAATTTCAAAAGATTGCTCACAAACGAATACTTTAAACTTGAGCAAAAATAAGTAGTATTGTTTCACGCAATTGATGACTAATGTGAAGGTGCATAATGATTAACATGAAAATGGCTTTGGTGGTTTTAGCTTCTGCAACAATGCTGTCGCTTGCAGCGTGTAGTGACAAAAAACAAGAGACTGAACAAGCGTCAGTGGAAAGCTCAGCAACTGAAACACCAGTGACCAATATAGAAGTTAGCCCAGAGATGATTGATGCTGCACCTTTAGAGTCTGAAGAAGCAGGTGCATCAGCACCAGCGGCAGCGTCTGAAGCGAAATAAGTTCAAAAATGATAAAAGCCTCCCGATGTGGAGGCTTTTTTTATGGATGAGAGTGATATCCGCATTTAAACGTAAATATTTAGAGTTATGATATAAATCAAAAAATTATATTGAAACCATAACGAACAATCGATAGAGTTTATTTAGTAAATATTGTCAATTTGTGATGTTTTCATCAATGTATCCATTGCAAGTAAAGAGACAGTAGAAAACATGATGTTTAATTATAACTCATGTAAAAATGAGGGAATATTTTGTACGTAGTTAAGCTTACAGAAGTATCGTTGGATTTTAAACAGCATGGCCGAGCATGTTTGATTGTTGCTGCTGTAATTTTTGTCTGTTGCTTGCTTGGGATATTCACTCGACCGATTGCATATTTTGCTTATTTTTGGCCAGCTAATGCAGTACTGATCGGCTTATTTTTACGGTTTAAGCCACTCAGAAATGTCGGTGGTTGGTTGGGCGCTTTTATTGGTTATATGTCGGCAGACTTAGTCACAGGGAATCATTTTGAGCTGACTTTAGCTTTAACAATCGCCAATTTTATGACGGTAGGCGTGTCTTTGTTTTTTATCCATTATTTACAAATTGACTATCGTGCATATAACAAAGGTTTAAATTTTCTTTATCTTTTCTTGGTTTGTGTTTTCCTTGGGTGTTTTTCCAGTGCGATCTTTGCCGTTGCTATCGTTCCGTATATGCCACATACCTTTATGAGCACGCAAGACCTTTGGGCTGATTTTTATATTTGGTGGACGGGGGAAGTTCTAAATTGTATTTCACTTTTGCCCCTCATGTTGACCTTTCCTGCAGCGAAGAAATTAAAGTATCTTTGGACTAACCGTAGACAATGTGAAACCCAGTTTGTCGATGTTTTACCTTTACTCTCAGTTTTAATTTCTGTGGCATGCACTCATCTTTTCTTTGGTCCAGGCGCCTTACTTTTCCCTTTAGCTGGGCTGATTTGGGCGGCTTTGAGTTATAACTTATTTTATGTGAGTATCATTAACAGTTTGGTTTGTTTTGTGACATATCATAGTTTAACGACCTATTATATTTCACGTACAGCAGATAATTTCTTGGCTACTTCTATTTCGGTTCGTATAGGGCTGTGCATGTTGATGATTGCACCTTTACTTTTATGTATTGTGAGCCGTAATCGTCATGACCTATATAAAGAGGTGCTTTATCTGGCCAACCACGATCCCTTAACTAAAGTGGGAAATCGCCGTTTTTTCTTTACCCAAACTGAAAATTTTTTGAAGGAAAATCTGGTTAAGTCGATGACCATTATTGTATTGGATATTGATCATTTCAAGAAAATGAATGATCAATATGGCCACTATATTGGTGATGTATTGCTGCAAAGCTTTGCCACGACGGTAAAACGTAATTTACGTGAGCAGGATTTATTTGCACGTATGGGGGGGGAAGAATTTGTGGTGGTGTTAAATAATATTTCCGAGATTGAATCGCAAATCATCGCAGAACGTATTTGCCGTGCTGTCGCTAATTCAAAAACTCAAGTGGCACATGCTGTTTTGAGTATGACTGTGAGCCTTGGTGTGGTGCATCAAATTTTACCAACGCAACATAGCTTACAGAGCTTATTAAATCGTGCCGATCGGGCGTTATATGAGGCCAAAACTTTAGGACGCAATCAAGTACAACTTGCCTCATAAGTTAAAATTTAGTAAAAGTATAAAACAATAAAAACTATAGATACTTGGATAAAAATGAATTTTTCTGAATACCTTCGTTATGATGGGCTGGGTTTAGCTGAGTTGGTTGCACAAAAACAAATCCATCCCGCTGAATTATTACAAATTGCAATTGAGCGTAGTCAGCAAACCAATCCTGCTTTAAATGCGATTATTATTCCAATGCATGATTACGCCAAGAACAGAGCACAAAATGCATTGTCTGGCCCATTTGCAGGGGTGCCTTTTTTAGTAAAAGATTTATTTCAAGAATATGCTGGTTATCCAACATCTTATGGATGCCAAGCATTTAAACGCACAGGTCATATTGCAGAGCATAATGCAGAAATTGTAAACCGTTGGGAAAACACAGGCATTTTAACCTTTGGACGTACTAATACGCCTGAGTTTGGTATCAAAGGCATTACAGAATCAGACGCTTGGGGAGCTTGTCATAATCCTTGGAATTTAAAACATAACAGTGGGGGTTCATCGGGTGGTTCTGCTTCTGCGGTGGCGGCAGGAATTGTCCCGATTGCGGGTGCGGGCGACGGCGGCGGTTCGATTCGAATTCCTGCATCGTATTGCGGTTTATTTGGTTTAAAACCAAGTCGTGGACGTACGCCGTGGGGCCCAGATATGAGTGAAGCAATGCATGGGGCTGCGATACAGCATGTATTGAGTAAAAGTGTAAGAGACAGTGCAGCCATGCTAGATGCAACGCAGGGTGCAGAGCATAGCTCATTATTTAAAATACAGCTACCTAGCCAAAGCTATTTGGCCTGCCTACAGCAGCCAGTAAAAAAACTTAAAATTGCATTTAGTACTCAGTCGCCTATCGGAACCACAGTGTCTAAAGATGCAATTGATGCTGTACACCATACTGCACGTTTGTTGGAGTCTTTAGGGCATACAGTGGTTGAAGCACAACCTGAGATAGATGGTATGTCTTTGGCCAGAGACTTTATCACGACGTGGTTTAGTCAATTTTCTTATATGTTAGAGCAGATCAAACAACAAGTTCCAACCACAGCGGGAGATTTTGAGCTGGATTCTTTAGCTTTAGCTGCCTTTGGTGCGAAAACGACTGCGTTAGAATACATTCATAACCTGAATAATTGGGGCGTGTATGTCACCAAAATGAACCAATTCTTTGATCATTATGATCTTTACCTAACACCTGCTACAGCTTCAGTCGCACCGAAAAATGGGCAAATTTCTACTCCATCATGGCAAAAACCAATTTTAAAAAGCTTACTAAAAGTCGGTAAAGCGCACCTGTTGGCGCAAGGAAAACTGGTTGATAAAATTGTGAAAGACAATTTGCGTTGGGTGCCTTTTACTCAGTTAGCTAACATCACAGGTTTACCCGCGATGTCTGTACCTTTGTATTGGAATGCTGACAATCTTCCGCTGGGTTCGCAGTTTATTGCGCCTTTTGCCCGTGAAGATCGGCTCTTACAGTTGGCTCGTCAGCTTGAACAGGCCCAGCCATGGTTTCATAAATATAATGAAATCAAAGTTTAGAAACTAAATGAATGAAACTGCTGCAATTTATGTGTAAAGATCAGAAGAGAAGCTTTTAAGCTTGAACTTCTTTGGGTAAGTACCGAACAAAACCCAAACCAAGTAGCACAGCACAGCCTGCCAGAATAAAAATATGTTCGCCTGACAGGCTGTGCCAATAATGTCCTGCAAGAATACTTCCAGACGCTACACCCAGTCCCCACATGGTGCTATACAGGGCTTGACCGCGTCCTTGTTGTCCTAAACTAAAGTTTTGGAAAATGATACGCATGGCGATAAGATGAAATAAACCAAAGCTGAAGGCATGGATGGTTTGTGCGAAGAACTGGATCGCGAAAATTTGTGGAAAAGAACCGACCATAAACCAGCGTAGCGCCGTGAGGATCAGACAAACAGACACCATGAGTCGCCATGAAAAACGTTTGAAAAAAATGTGAGCAATGGCAAACATAATTATTTCTGCTGTGACACCGACAGCCCACAAAAAACCAATTTCTGTTGTTGAGTAACCAGCTTGTTTTAAGAAGTTACTATAGAAACTATAAAAGGGCGCATGTGAAAAAAGCAGAATAAACTCGATACCGAAAAATGCAGCGACAATGGGTTTTTTCAAAATTGGTAACAATGGCTCGAGCTGCTCTTGTGAATGGGGTGCAGTGGTCGGTTCTTTGATGCTAAATGACCAAATAAAGGCCAAAAAAGAAATACACAGCAATAAAACTGGCAGCATAGAGATGGGTAAAATTTCTAATAAGCTTCCGATACCAAAAACCCCGACAATAAAACCGACAGAGCCCCACTTTCGAACTTTTCCATACAAAGCACTGCGCTGTTCCGCGAGCCAAAATAGGGTAACACCTTCAAACTGAGCCAGAATGGCATTTTGGAAGAAGCTAAAGATCAGCATGAGCAAAGCGATCGCCTGAAAGGAGTTTGGAATGATAAAAATCATGAACCAAATACAGGCTTCCATCCACGTTGCGACTCTCACCAAGAGCATTCGTTTCCCTGATTTATCTGCAATCCACCCCCAAATAAAAGGAGCAAAAAAACGGGTAATGATCGCAATTGAGGAAAGGATACCTATTTCACTGTAGTTAAAGCCTTGATCTTCGAGATACAGGCTCCAAAACGGCATAAAGGTGCCCACAATGGAATAATAGAAAAAGTAAAAGCCAGCCAGTCGGTGCCGAATGGGGAAAGAAAGCATCGTACTGTATTCCTTGGTTGGGTGGGCAAATTCTGAAGAAGATCTGAACCTAAAACAAAGCTTCAAGTCGATGAAGCTTTGAGAATTGTAAAAATGAATGGTTTAATCATGCTTATTCAACGCTCAGGTATTAAGGTCAATTAGCCTTTGACTAAACCACCATCTACAATCAAGTTTTGACCTGTCACAGCACAAGAGTATGGCGATAAGAACATTAAAATGGCTGTGGCAAACTCCTTAGGTGTAACTACACGACGCAGTGGCGTAGCACTCGCGATGTAATCAAAAACTTCATTGGGGGTACTTTTGCTGGCATCGGTGGTTTGCAGTAGACCGCCAGAGAGCATATTGATATTAATACCGTATTGGCCAAGTTCATGTGCAGAGGTACGCGTAAATGCCAATAGTGCAGCCTTCGCCGTGGTGTAGTCATGATAAGGCACCACAGGGTTCTGCACCAGATTGGTTCCGATGTTTACAATGCGCCCAAACTGGTTTTGTTTCATACCTTCAAGCGCCGCTTGGGTAGTATTTAATGCGGCTTTAACTGCACCTTCAAATTGTTGTTGCATGGTTTCCCAGCGTAGCTCATGAACTTTTGGGCGGGCCTCACCATTAAACTCGAACTGAATGAGCGCATTATTAATCACGGCGTTGATATGCTGTCCAAAATGCTGAAAGCTTGCGTCAAACATACATTTGACTTGAGCATTGTCCGTAACATCAGCTTGGTAGATAAAAACCTGCTCGGGATACTGCTGAACTAGGGTTTGGGCTGCAACTTGGCTATTGAAATAGTTCACAACTACACGAGCGCCCTCATTGATTAAGGCATGTGTAATCGCAAGACCTAAACCACGTGCGCCACCTGTGACCAGTACAACTTGATTCTTAATGTGCATGATATTTCCGAGCAGATAAATGCATGTATTCTTAGATAAAGTAAGTATATCAAAACCCTTCCATGCGCTAGGCCTTAAAACTGCTGCTTTTCAAGTCTTTCGATGCTCATTTGGCAGGGTTAGAGTATTCAAATAAAAATCTCCAAGTAGTAAACATTTTTAGTACTGTTGATTATTGAGCCTGAGTTTGTTCAAGATGTAGCCTCAAAATACGGCGCAACTCTAATAATGTTTCTGCTTCCTCATGCACAGAATGATTGCCTTTAATGATTTTTTCTGAGACTGCCTGTTCTAGATGTGAACTTGAATACGGCACAATACCATCGCTGATGCCATGTGTGTCATGGGTCTGACGGTGATTGCCAATAATAGAATGATAAGGAACTGTGGATACAGGCATGATGTTACTAGTCAAAGCCATAAAGCGCGACTTTGGACTTAAGTCGTCTGGGCCTGATTGCACCATGCCTTTGGTACTTGAGCTACCATTGAGCTGTATATCCACTTGGTTAAAGAAAGTAATCGGCAACTTCACCATTTTCTTCACCAACTCCATGTACCAGCGGTCAGACAGTTCACTGCCACGGTGAGGTGTGGCAATAAAAATTGCACGTCCAATGGGTAAATCAGGGTGAAATTGAAAACGTTCTTTGATTACGGGGTATTGTTGTAATCGGGTGTATTGCTCATAGTTTAACAGTGGAATCACTTGCTCAGAAATATCGTGTTCACTAATCAGTAAGCGACTAATGATGCCCCCCATACTATGTCCAATCAGCACGGCGTCACTGGCCGAGCGAGAATTAGGTTGAACTTGTGCAAAGGCTTGTTTAAGTAGTGCATGAATCTGATAGCGGCTTTCAACAATCGGCATATTGGTTGAATAGAACACTTGCCATACCTGAAAGTGTTCTCGTAAAACTTTATCCCCCAAAATATTATTGGTCAGATTGACCCAAGTTTCAGGGCTACTGGCGAGACCATGAATAAGTACAATCACTTTTTTATTCGGTTGGTAAGGTTCGAGCATGTAGACGTGTGGCATACGCAATAGCTCAGTTTTATCGAGCAAGGTTAGGTAGCCCGTAGAGCCTAGTTTATTTTCTGCCAGCCAGTAGGCAAAAGGCACAGAATAATTCGCTGTGAGAATGTATTTTTGTTGATGAATGTCTACATACTTTTGCGTATAAGGATTAAATAGCTCAATCTCAAAAATGGCTTTGCCATTAAGCACATCTTCAATGCTGCTTTCAGAGTTTAATGGCTGTGCCGTTGCGGTTACGGACAAATAGTGTGCAGGATGGATATTGGGATTGGTTTGATTTTGATAAAACGATATCGGGTCAAGGATAAAATCATTTTTATGAATAGGATCTGCTTCAGTCACAACCACAAACTCTGCGCCCAGACCGTCTTGACGGTTGACTTGATAAAATCCTGAGAAATTTAAGTTATAACTGGATTGGACTCGGTCAATAGTTTTACTTTTCAGTTCGGGATAGTGTTCTAAATTTACAATATATTGACGCTGTTGGACGTTGAGTTGAGTGGGAACTTGATGAAAAGGCTGCGTACGGTACGCCGTGGTAATTAAACGTGACAAAGCAACATTGTAAAAAGTGCGGACATGCATTTGTCTTTGATCAAAAACCCGGGTACTTGGGCTTTCTCGCATTTTAAATAAATACACATAGCTATAGCGTAAACTCTGGTCGAAGGCCTCAAGGCTCTGTTCTAAACAGTGATTATTTTCACTATGTGGCTGCGCGTGGGTACAGTTGCGTTGTTTTGAGAGCTCTAAAGCTTGAGCCAAATACAGTTCACTTAAAGCGGCATAGCGTTCATCTGCAGAAATATCCGTTTGTGTGTTTAAGCGTTGCAAACATGTTTCAAATTCAGCGGTGCATTGCTGTGGCGTCAGGCTGAGTAGTTTGAGTAAACTGGTGGTTTCCGCACTCAATTGGTCGTGGGTTAAGATATTTTCAGACTTGCTCCGAATAGCTTGATGGATGTTATTTTCTTTGACTTTGACCAACTGGCAGGCCGGCAATAAAACAATCGTTAGCCCTAAAATGATGAGTCGCGTGAAAGCATGATGTCTCGTTAAAAGCATAGTTTTTAGCACGGACGTTATCTATTTAGGCTAAAGATGTCTTTCATTTTAAGATAATTTTTACTGAGTTACATCCAGATTCGGTCTGATCTTTTGCGTCCTTCTATATAGCCTAAAATGCCCATATTCAATCTAAGCGATTTGGCGAGCAAAGGCTTTGCCCAAAACATGTTTATGTATAAATCGTAATTTATCGAGTACTGGCTCTGATAGTGTAAACGGATAAGCATCTTCTAAACCCATACTGCGATTTAACGCATTTAAGTTAAAAGTCAGTGTCATCCATTGTTTGAGAAGTAAATCAAAATCTTGAGCACCGATTGGATTTTCATAAAAGGTTAAGTCATGCGTATCTTTTCGATTATTACGCACGATTAAACCTGCATAGTATGCAGTTTCCAACGTGTCCATCATGTGTAAATAGTGTGCCCATGTTTCCGCCCAGTCTTCCCAAGGATGTGTGCTGGCATAAGAGCTCACATAAAACTTGTCCCAGTTTTGTGGCGCACCATCTTCGTAGTGGCGTTGTAGTGCTAGGCTATAATCTTGACGCTCATCTCCAAAATACTGACGGAATTCGTCTACTAACTCAGGATGTAGCGATTTAATGAGGTCAAAATAATAATGCCCACTTTCATGGCGGAAATGACCCAAAAGAGTACGGTAGTTTTCACCCATTTTTATACGGGTCGTTTCCCTATAGATGACATCGGCTTCACTGGCATTGAGTGTGATGACGCCATTAGCATGTCCAGTCAACACAGGATGCTCTGGTTCAGGCATGAGAAAATTAAAACGTAGCCCATAGCGATCATCATCGCTATATTTGGGCCTTGGCATAATATTCAGGCGTTGCATCAAATACAGAAAGCGCCGTTTAGCATGCTCAAGTCGTGACCAATAGACGATATGATCTGGGTTATCGAGAGTAGGGATGGTATATGTGAGTACACAAGACTCACAGTAGATGTTGTTGCTCTCTGCGGGAATAACCCAATTACAGACTTGATGATGCTGATAGTTATAACAAGGCTTATAGCGCTTCGTCTGGTATTTTTCATTTAGCGCTAACCAAAGAACTGGGCTGTGCTGTTCAAAGCTCCCCATATCTTTTTCCGATGCAATATAACCGAGTGTAGTTTGGCAGCTCACACATTGCGAGTTGGCAAAAAAGACTTGGTTTTGACAGGATGCGCAACTAAAGAATTTCATCGGCGGCTATGTCTTTGGTGAGCTTTTAGAAGCAGTATAAAGGATGTCGGTTCCCTTCGTCATGTTCTGTCATCTGTTTTGATAGGCTTGCGAAGTTGAGTATTTATTTGCATATCATTTGAAAAATTTTTAGTCGTTTGTTTGATATACAGATATAAGTGCGGTAGTGCTTGCCTAGAGTGCATATTAGAAAGCAATACATGTGCTTGATCAGCAGCGAGCTTTTCAGTGGATTCTTTTCTTTCATATTTGTATAAACAGGTATAAATTTTAAAATTTATAACCTGAATGAACGAAAAAGCTTGATTTAGGTACAGATTCGTCAAAAATAGGGACTGGGAAAAATCAAATCTTCATTTTAGAATTTCAAAGCCTTTTAAGTTTCTGGGAGTAAATATAATGATAACCAACGTATCGCCAAGAAAATTGCTACTCATGAGTTTGGGGGCTATGTTGCTTTCAGGTTGTGCGACAACCTCTACAGACCCAAGTCGTCAAAATGTGGGGACCACAGGTTTACTTATCTGTGCGCAGAATGAGCTTTGTCCAGTGGTCACTGTGAGCTGGAATGAATCCAACAAAGAACTGCTTAAGTTAAAAATGCATTTGAGCAGTACGTACAATAAATACGACATTCAAAAGGTCGTGTTTACAAATGGGCAAAAAAGCCAAACTTTTGCTGTCACTGGACCAACCGAGCATGATCATGTGTTAGGCACCAACCGTTCGACCAACTATATTTTAGCGCCTGTAAATTTAATGAGTAGCTTAAAAGGTACAAATTCGATCAAAATGAATATTTATACAGATCAGGGTATTATCTCTCGATATGTGTATAAAGATGGGGGCTCAGCTCCAATTTTGGGTGAGTTCCAAAAAGTTTATCAATAAAAGAAAAATCGCCAAATGGCGATTTTTTTTGCGTATAAGTCAGAGAAAACTAAAAATTGCGAGGACATAAGATTTCACTTCCAAAAGGTATTTTTCTTATCGGGAAGTAAACACCTAGCTCTTTTACAGATGAAAACTCAAGCTGAATAGCCCACAATGCACTCTGATGTATCAATTTTAAAAACATAAATACACTTTGCACAAAAAATAAACTTTTTAATGTGTTGTTGCTGTCAATCTAATCAAAAAAATTGGCATGTATTCTGCTTAGTTCTAGGTATTACAAAAACCTTTTTTGGTAATACCGAAAGGAGCAGAAAATGTCTAAACAATTCAAAGGCGAGTTAAATGCATTCTTCACTGTATTTAAACAGTTCGTGGTCGCCATCTTAAGTGCTAGAGCGGGCGTTTATATCAAGCAAGATCCACCCAAAAAAGGATAAGCGTGTGCCGAAACATAAATTGGCACGGATCAGCATCACTGTGCCTGAATTAACTGTCGATGCATTGGATCAAAAAATTGTTGATCAGCACTATGAAAGCCGTTCTCAAGCCATTGTCGACATGATTAATAAACATTTGATTGCGGATCAGGAGCAACGTAACGCCGTGATGGTGGGGACATTTACCTTGCTCTATGATGCCAGTGTCACGCCACTTAGAGTTCAATTGCTGGACTTACAGCAACAGTTTTTAGAACAAGTGGTCAGCTCACTGCATATTCAGTTAGATGAGCAAAAAATTCTAGAAGTGATGATTTTGCAGGGTTTAAGTGCTGAATTGAAAGCATTAAGCCAACAATTCATTGCTTTGAAAGGTGTGATCAAAGGGCATTTGGAGCTGATGGATGCAGTGATGCCACCGATACCACAAAACGAAGAACAGCGAGCATTGAAATCGTGACTATGTTCACCGTCCTCAATGGCTCACTCCATACATAGCAAGTTTAAACATTTACAGCATCGGGAAAATTGCATCATGATTAAAAAAGCGTTTTTATCAGTCTCTATTGTTTCGACTATTTTATTGGCAGGTTGTGATAATACCGCCAAAATTCCTGAAACAAAAAACAGTGCATCTGAGAGCACAGCCACCAAAACCATAACGATTGGCTATAGTGATTGGCCGGGTTTTGTTGCATGGCAGGTGGCAATTGAAAAAGGTTGGCTCAAAGAAGCGGGACTGAATGTTGAATTTAAATGGTTTGATTATTCATCATCGCTTTCTGCTTTTGCAGCCAATCAGTTAGATGCGGTGCTGGTGACCAATGGGGATAATTTAGTCACAGCTTCTGGGGGCACTCAAGGCGTCATGATTATGGCGACGGACTACTCTGCAGGTAATGACGTAATTATCGCAAAAGATGGAATTAATAGCATTGCCGATTTAAAAGGCAAAAGTATTGCAACTGAAAAAGGCTTGGTTGACCATCTATTGCTAAGTACAGCACTAACAGATGCAAAAATTAAAACCAGTGATATTAAGTTGGTCAACTCCATGACCAATGAGCTTCCACAAGTTTTTGCCAGTTCAGATATTGCTGCAATTGCGGTCTGGCAACCTGTAGCCAATCAAGCATTGAAGTCTGTTGCAGGGTCTAAAATTATTTATAGTTCTAAAGATAAGCCAGGTTTAATTTATGACACGTTGACCGTGAATATGAGCCATCTTTCTGCCAATAAAGATGATTGGAAAAAGATGATCCAAGTGTGGGATAAAACGGTCAAATATATTAATGACCCTGCAACACATGACGACGCCGTGAAAATTATGTCTAACCGTGTTGGCGTCGATCCGAAGCAGTATGAACAATTTATTGGCGGGACGCATTTACTCGATTTGGCAGCCAATAAAACTGTCTTTGAGAAAGGTTCAGGTTTTGACTCGATTTATGGCTCAAGCTATCACGTAAACAAATTCAACGTAGAAAATGGCATTTATAAAACAGAAATGGATGTTGATGGCGCAATTTACCCAGCTTTAGTTGAAGAGTTAAAGTAAGACTTCATAGAAATTAAAAGCCCAAGTTAACTTGGGCTTTTTTTTGTATGAGTGTGTTTAAAAAGCAAAGAAAGATCTAATGTTAAATAAAGAGTAGATTTTAAGGCATGTATTTATAAATGCGTACTTTTAGAAAACACATGAATAATCACGATGCCGATAATCATAAAACTTAAGCCAACAACCGCCGCAAAGTCGAGCTGCTGTTTAAAGTAAATCCAACCGACTGTTGAAATAAGAATAATGCCCGCACCTGACCACAGTGCGTAAGCTAGCCCCATAGGGATGGATTTAAACGTTAGACCTAAGAAAAAGAGTGCAATTGCATAACCTATAATAGTTAAAACTACAGGTAAAGGTGCAGAGAAACCATTGGTCGCTTTTAATGCAGAAGTCGCGAGGACTTCTGCAATCACGGCGATCAATAAATAGAGAAAAGCCATAACTTATTAAAGCTCCCTTACGCAACTACAGTTGCATGATGCATGAGGTGATGTTGTTCTTGTTCCAGCCAATGCTGACTGTCCGCCGTTGTAGATGTTACATTTTGGAAAGTGTACTCAGGTTCATACACATCCACGACAAACTTCAACTGATATGCTTCGCCAGCGATCAATTTATGCTGTATGAGTGTTTCGGCATCAACGACTTCAAAACCATCTAGAATGAGTTGTTGTTGAGTCATTTGGGTGCAACTTGAATATTGAATGAGCTGATCCTGAGTTGAAATTGATACTTCATAGCTTTCAATTTGATTTAAGTCAGAAGAACTTTGCTCCACATAAGAAAGAACCCCTAATGCATCTACATTCTGTTGAATATGGGGTAAACGTGACTGTGCATATGCCATATGCTTGCCGCAGATGATGAGACCGCCATCGAGTAAAATGTCTTGCTGCGTCGAAACATGTACGGCGTTGACTAAGCGTAGTCCTAAAAATAAACCCGTACAGGCTTGTTGACGCCAGTCTTCCACATAGGCATTACTCGGAGAGAACTCCAAAATACAATTGCCAATGTTATGCAGGGTTGCTGGCTCAGGCCATTGGGTATGGTTCTGATAATTACTACTTAGCTCCCATGACAGTGAGGCTGTTTGTGTATTCCAATACGTATGACCGACCCATGCTTGACGCTCTACGATAGGTGTATCTGTCGCTGATTTGAGACGTAGGTCAATGGTGAAGCTCTTGGACTGAAACCAATACACAATCGTATTTTCATCAGTCAGTCCATTGTAGAAGCTAATACTCTTACGCCGAAATGCACCCATTAAATAGGTTGGCACACTGCCTGAGGTCGCTATGATGGGTTTTAGTTGATTTAATGTTTCGAATAAATTCATGGTGTGTACTCCATGTGTGATTCAGTCAGACCAAAAGAATAAAGCGGAACAGCATTCTTTAAGACCAACTCACCATTTGCTACACGTTGTTTTAAATAATGAAAGGTTTGAGCCGTTTGATTAAACAAATGTTCTCCGCCTGCCAGTGGCGCATATTTAGGGGGCTCATTTGTACTAATCGGTTGGATGACATAGTCATAGTCACACGAAAAAAATAAAGGGAAGGAGTAGCGTTCTTGTTGGACTTTTTTGACACGATGCTTAGTGGCCAAATATTTACCATTCGACAATATTTCCATCATGTCGCCAATGTTCATCACTAATGTATTTTCAAGCAGAGGAATATCAATCCATTCGCCTTGCTTCGTCAGGACTTGCAAACCGGGTGCTGTTGGCAGTAATAAAGTAAAGCACTCATAGTCGGTATGTGCCCCGATGCCTTCTGCATCTATCGCTTGAGAATTATATGGATAGTGAATGAGGCGTAGCTGACTAGGTGCATGTTGAATATGCACATCAAAAAAGTCTTCTTTTTGCTCTAAAGCCAGCGCAAAACAGCGAAACAGTTGATGACCAATTGCTTTTAAGTGCTGATAGTACTGTGAGACATGTCGTTTAAATGTTGGATCAGTTGGCCATTGCGTCGGGCCAAGTAAGGGATAATTTAATGCAGACCCTTGATAGTCATAATTCACATCATAAGATTCTTTTAAATCATAGCTGTTACTCGAAAACTGTTCTTCACCTATAGGCACATAGCCACTATGATTCACCGATTTGCCAATATAATTTTGCATTTTCAGTGCTTCATCTTGGGCAAAATAGAGCTTCGCGATGTCACATAACTGTGCAAATAATGCAGGTTGAAATTGATCACCTTTGAGGTAGAGAAAACCAACTTCTTTGCAGGCCCGATCAAGCGCTTGAGCAACTTGCATACGGTCATCTAGATGTGGGCTATTTAAAAGGCTTATATCCACCAGTGGAAGGGCATATTTATCTTGCATGGTAAAATCCTCGCGTTGGCCGTCCAACAGTGCATAAAACCTAAGGGCCGTCCCTCAGGCTAGATCAATGAGTTATTTGTGCGTACTGACTTGGGTCATACGTGGAATTTTGGGTAAATCCTCCAGTGCTGGGTCAACTTCTTCTTCTTGTGAATGTACTAAGAAATCGACTCGCTCTCGAAGTTGCTTAAAGGCAGGGCTAGACATTAGTTCAATGTTTCGTGGACGGGGTAAATCCACTTCAATAATTTCTTTAATTTCTCCAGGATTGGCTTTAAGCGCGACGATACGATCAGCCAGTAAAATAGCCTCATCCATATCATGGGTTACAAAAATGATAGTTATATCAATATTTTGCCATAAATCCATTAGATGTTTTTGCATTTTCTGACGGGTATGCGGGTCAAGCGCACCGAAAGGTTCATCCATCAGTAAAATTTTCGGTTCATTGACTAAAGCACGGGCAATTGCAACACGTTGCTTCATCCCGCCAGAGAGTTGATGTGGATATTGGTTTTCATATTTCTCTAAACCAATAATATTGATCCATTCTCGTGCAGCCGCTTCGGCAGAGGCATGACTTGCACCCTTCATGAGTGGACCAAACATCACATTTTCTTTAACCGATTTCCAAGGAAATAAGGTATAGCCTTGAAATACCATGCCTCGCTCTGGACTAGGCCCTGAAATGGACTGTCCATCTACTAGCAATTCACCAGAGCTATATGGGTCTAGACCCGCAACAACACGACTAAAGGTCGATTTTCCACAACCAGATGGCCCAATCACACAAATAAATTCCCGCTTATGAATTTTCAAATCGAGCTGATTTAAAATCGTGCGTGATTTTTTTCCATGCTGAAAAACTTGACTAAGTTGTTTAGCTTCTAAAATGACAGGACGTTGATAAATTTGATCAAAATACTGACGAGCATTGAACTCCGGCGTTCTTATATCTGTGGTTTTCATTATTTTGCTCCCGCTTTCCATTTAAAGAGAAGTTGTCCGAATTTCATTAAAATCACATCACAGACCAAGCCAATCACGCCAATAATCAAAATCGCAGCATAGACATTGTCAAAGTTCTGGTAGCGAGCTTGCTGGGTAATAAACCAAGTGATCCCTGTGGTGGTGCCAATCAGTTCAGAGACAATCAAGTAGGTCCAAGCCCAGCCTAGTAAAACGCGTAAATCTCGGTAAATATCGGGTAATGCCGCTGGAATGACCACATGAAACAGACTTTTTACTTTATTCGTCCCTAGGGTATAACCCGCTTCAATCAGTCCTCGGTCAACCATACGTGTGGTATTAGCAATAATCAGAATTTGCTGAAACAGCGTTCCAATCACGATGATGGCAATCTTTGGCGCATCATTAATGCCTAATATGGCAACAGCCAGTGCACCAAAGGCAGGCGCAGGTAGGTAGCGAAAGAACTCAACAAAAGGTTCAGTGAGCTGGGAAATTTTGTTGGAAAAACCACATAAAATCCCCAATGGAATACCAACGAGTGATGCTATAAAGAAAGCACTAAATACAATTTTGATACTGTGCCACAGGCTTTGATGTAACCATGGCGCATCAGCCTGTGCTGGAGCCGTCGTAAAAGATGTCACTAAAGCTTTCACCACCTCATGTGGGGCTGGTAAGTAGATTGGGTTAACCAGTTTACCTTGAGGAACAGCCAAGTCATGATCAACTGCATTTTGTGCTTCTGCATAGAACACACTTTTGTCTACACGGCTACCGACTTGTAAAAAAGAGACACTGCCAGAGTTTGTGATTTGTACCTGAGGATGCCAAATAAATGGTAAATAACTCACAGCACACCAAATGAGGATTGGTATTAAAAATGATCCAAAGCCCAGCAATACTTTGCTTTGAGGACTGAGTTCTCGCGCGACATAACCCATAGTTGCTTAGCCCCGATATTACTTTTTTTATAAAACGTAATACTGTTAAGCAAAATGAATGCCAAACTTGTAGTGGTATTGAGTGTTCGCATAAGTGCTAATTGTTTAAATAAAAAAAGCCTTTGGCTTAAATATGTTTTAAAATGCGCTATCGATAGATTGACGCTCAAAAGGGGCAGCATCACATGGCACAAAAGTCACAACAATCTGCACTGAATGAACTGATTGCAGAACAAAAACTACTGTGTGAAGAATTTGATTCGGCTTATGTTGAAGTAAAAGGTGATGATGTCGTTGCTGTTGCTGTGCAGACTTTAAATCAAGAACCCATTGTAGGTTTACGTAAAAAACCAGAAACTGAAGAGAATGTCGCTTGGTTTATTTACGGTGGTGAATTGGGTGAAGGACAAGACTTTTTCACAACCATGACTGTACGTGAGCTACAAGATATCTTACCCGATGTACTTCCATATTTGGCTTTAAGTGAAGGTTATCGCTTTATGATTGATGGCGATGACTATGAAGACGTATGGAAAGAAGGCGATGAGTCTTAAGACATGAAAAAACAGACATGGACGTTGCTTTGCCTTTCGTTATTTTTATCAACCCTGAGTTATGCAGAAACAACGAAGTTAACTCAGGCGCAGTATGATCAGAAGATGGCAGAATATACCGCAACGGTGAATTCAACCAAAACCGTTTTAGATGCAAAGGATAATCCAGCGACAGCAACAGAAATGAAAACTGCATTTTGTCAGCGTATGGATGCATATCATCAAATTGCTGCGCTTTCCAAGGCCAATATTGAATTAAGTACCGCTTCAGTGATGCTGATGGTGGCCAACCGTTATCTTGATCAGCAAGAAAAAAGCTTGACTGATGCTGGTATGAATGAAAGTGCCTTCTGCCCAACGGCGAAAGCTTTAAATGTTGAAGATACGAAATGAGTAAACAGTAAAGTAACCGAATAATACAGCATGAAATGAGTGTAGATATTAAGATCTAACTTATTGTTTCAGGATGCTGTATAAATAGACAAAGTCCTCGATTGTGTTAAGATAAATAAAAATCAACCATCATTTGAGTAGGAGTTGGTGTATGGCAGCTTATACCGACATTAAAGTAGGCAAATATGAGGATGATATGATTCCTAAGCTTGCCATTCATGCTTTTCATGATGCTTTTCAAAAAGCAACTACGCGTTCGTCTGTGGTTTATGCAAAAGCTGAACAGTTGGTTGAACGCGATATTCATGGTAATGAAACTGTTTTACAGGACTTAAGTAATGCTTATGTCGATGTAGGCATTTTACCGACTTTGACACGTAAAAAGAAACACGCGACCGTATAGATTGATATGCCACCTCGACAACCTAGAATAAGAATGTTTGCAGGGCCGAATGGTTCTGGTAAAAGCACTGTTAAAGATTACCTTTTGCCCCAACATATTGGGGCATATTTAAATGCAGATGAACTGGAACAAAACTTAAGACAAACCCAACGCCTTGATTTATTGCCCTATCATCCTTCCTTAAAAACTTCAGAGTTAGTCACTTTTTTAAAAAGTAAGAAACGTCCTCAAGCAGGGCAGTTTGTGCCTTTGCTTGCACATGATCCTATTACGCTGGATGAATGGAAGATCGAGTTTAAAACTGAAGAAATTGATTCTTATCTCTGTGCACGCATTATTGATTATATCCGGCTTGAGTTTCTGCGCTTAAAAGTCAGTTTTACTTTTGAGACGGTGATGTCGCATATCTCCAAAGTTGAGTTTCTCCGAGAAGCGAAACGTCAGGGTTATAAAACCTATCTATATTATGTCTCAACAGTAGACCCACAAATCAATATTGCTCGGGTTAAGTATCGTGTCAGTGTGGGCGGCCATCCTGTTCCAGAGCAGAAAATTATCGAGCGTTATTACAGAAGTATGGATCTGCTCATGCAAGCCATAGAGTGTTGCGATCGTGCTTACTTGTTTGATAACTCTTCTGACGGTATACAAGCGTCTTTTCTTGCTGAAATTGAAGTCGCTGAAACCTTAAAGATGAATGCCGCCGTGTCTAAGCTCCCAAGATGGTTTGCAGAACGGGTATTATCAGAATTTCAATAAACTGCTCAGAAAAGGAGTAGATTATTTTATCTTTTTTCATGTGTCTGCCTGTATAAAAACATATTCAAACGCCGTGAATGTGTTTTATAAGCCTAGGATAATGACCATGATGTAGAGATGTACCCCTAACTCTATTCAGTTTCTTTAAATGAAAATTATCATGAAATAAAACGATATAAGTTAAGTATTTCTAATCTAAAAAATGGCTGAATACAAAATACTTCGAGGATATATTTAAGCTTTTTACGTTATTGTGAAGAATAACTATGTAAAAGAAATACTTTAAGGTGTTACCTAAAAGACTAAAAGCGTCGAGAGCGAACAGGTAGTGCCCATTCAAATTTCTAAAGCTAGATGAAATGGCCCCTAATCCGTTTTCATAGACGTACATAACATCGATAGATACAAAGGGGCTTGATTATTTTGCAATTAAATATATTATAAAAACATATATTGTTTTAGGTGACTTACCAATGCATGATTTTGCGTGGTCTTTTATCGGTGGAATATTACTCGGCATCTCCGCCGTTGGATATTTATATACCAATGGACGAATTGCAGGAATCAGTGGTCTTGTCTCTCAAGTTTTAAACTTAAAAGGGATCATAAATACGCCTGCACTATGGTTTTTATTGGGCCTGTTTATAATTCCGTTTATATACGCAGCTTTTGTTCAACCTGATATTCATATGGAAGCGACACCTTTCATGTTAATTATTGCAGGCGTATTGGTAGGTTTTGGCACTCGTTTAGGCTCGGGTTGTACCAGCGGGCATGGTATTTGTGGTATCAGTCGTTTATCCAAACGTTCAATCATCGCTACGATGAGTTTTATGTCCGCAGGTTTTATCACCGTATATGTCGTCCGTCATATGCTTGGAGCAATCTAAAATGAAAAATGTTTGGGCGTTCATTTGGGGTGGATTATTTTCAATTGGTCTCATGCTTTCAGGAATGTCGAATCCTGCGAAGGTGATTGGCTTTTTAGATATTTTCGGGCAGTGGGATGCCAGCCTAGCTTTTGTGATGATGGGTGCAATTGCAGTTGCATTTATTCCTTTTCAGAACGCTGTACGTCAGTCACATCCACAAACCTTTTATGGTGAAGTCATACAACTTCCTAAAAATACCAAAATCGACCGAAAATTGATCCTCGGCAGTCTGCTATTTGGTATAGGTTGGGGAATTGCAGGAATTTGTCCTGCACCGAGTTTCACTTTGATTGGGCTGGGGTATTATCAAGCGATCTATTTTGTAATTGCGATGTTCATCGGCGTGTTGCTACACCGTAAAGTGATGGAGTAAATATCATGATGCAAACTGCTCAAGTCAAAGCCTTTTTTGACACTGCAACTAACACTTTTAGTTATGTGGTGAGTGATCCAGAAACTCAGCGCTGCGCCGTGATTGATAGTGTGCTGGATTATGATGCAGCATCCGCAACGACCAAAACAGAGCAGGCCGATTTAATCATTACTTATATTCAAGAAAATAGCCTAAGCGTTGATTGGATATTGGAAACACATGTCCATGCAGATCATTTAAGTGCTGCACAGTACTTAAAGCAAAAACTAGGTGGAAAAATTGCGATTAGTCATAAAATTGAAATCGTCCAACAAATTTTTGGTGAGATTTATCACTTAGATATTAAAAGTTTAAACGCTATGCAGTCATTTGATTATCTTTTTGCAGATCATGAGACATTTTTGATAGGCAACATAGAAGCTTATAATATTCCTACACCAGGGCATACGCCCGCATGTCTCAGTTATGTCATTGGTGATACTGTTTTCGTGGGGGATACTTTGTTTATGCCTGACTATGGAACAGCACGTTGTGATTTCCCAAAGGGGAGTGCAGCGGCTTTATTTGACTCGGTGAAGAGATTGTACACATTACCAGATGAAATGCGAATGTTCTTATGCCATGACTATTTACCTGAAAGTCGTGATCAATACCAATATGAAACATCGGTTTATTCGCAAAAGCATGAAAATATTCATATTGATAGCGAGACACAAAAAGCCGATTTTATCGAAATGCGAAACCACCGTGATGCAACTTTAAGTATGCCAAAATTGATCTTACCCGCCATTCAAATCAATATGTTTGCAGGAAAATTTCCGCAACCTGAAGAAAATGGTATTTCCTATTTAAAGCTTCCGTTAAATTTTTTTTAGAGCTGAAATATAGCAAACCCCAAAACTTTGAATTATTTCCAAAATTTAAGCTGATATTAGTCACAATACATGTACACGATTTTTTTAAATTTAGCCTAAGCAAATATCTAATTCAAAATAGCCTAAGCAATTTTTAATGAAACGCAAAAAGTCATTTGATTTATTCACATTAAAAATTCAATATCTATAGAAATCAAATACAGTAAGTTTTATATGATTCTCAATTATCAATTTCATCAAAATAAGCAACCAGTGGCAAAAACACTAGTCTTTGTTCACGGTTTATTTGGGAGTTTAAGCAATTTAGGGATGTTGGCACGGGAGTTTTATTCAAGCCACCATGTATTACAGGTAGATGTACGTAATCATGGACTATCTGCACACTCAAATGTGATGAATTATGAGGTCATGGCAGCCGATCTAATTGAAACTTTAGATGAACTCAACATCGAACACTTTTCTTTAATCGGGCATTCTATGGGGGGAAAGCTGGTGATGAAAGTGACAGAACTCGCAAGAGATCGACTAGATCAATTGGTGGTATTCGATATTACGCCTATTGCTTATAAAGAAAATCATCATGAGCAGATTTTTAAAGCGCTCTTTGCCGTACAAAAAGCAAATATTGAAACACGTCAACAAGCTATAGAAATCATGCGTGAATATCTCAAAGAAGAAATGGTTATTCAGTTTCTTCTGAAATCTTTTAGTAAAGGAAAGTGGTTGTTTAATGTGGATGCACTGTATCAGAACTATGCCCAAATTCTGTCATGGGAGAAGATAGAAACATGGCATAAGCCTACACTATTTATACGTGGTGGAAACTCACCTTATGTAGAAAAGCCAGAATATATAGCGACTATTCAATCACAGTTTTCTCAAGCCCAAATTCAAACAGTTGCAGATGCAGGACATTGGTTACATGCCGAGAAAACTGTACAAGTTTTGCAAATCATCACTCAATATTTGAGCGCTTCTTCAACCTGATTAATTAAAATTTGCAGCTGAGAGTTGTCCTTCAGAGGTCAGCTTTTCAGCCATTTCAGCAGTTTTCTTTAAATTTGGCATTCGATATTCAGTATGACCATAGTCTTGGATCGACTTCCAACGCCCGCCCCAAGTTAAACCGACAGATTCTGCAACTTCGCCATAGAGTTTATAGCCACGCATCGCCCAAGGGTCTCGTTCAGCTAACAACAAACTTATTCCAAAGTCTAGTAACGCCACCATATCGTTTAAATGCGCAGCTTTCTGTCAATCAGGCCGAACAGCAAATTATAGATGCGGCGCTTAAAAACAGAATCATAGAATTTGAATCTGGCAGTGCAGTTTTGGCTGCGAGTGGGACTCAGATCTTAGATGAAATGGCGGTGGCACTAAATAAGGTTGGAGGGAAGAAAGTTAAAATTATTGGACACACAGACAGCTCAGGTGACGCTGCAAAGAATCTTGTTTTAAGTAAAGAACGAGCTGTTACTGTAAAAAACTATTTGATCAATAAAAGTATTTCCGCAGAACGTTTAAGTGTTGAAGGACTGGGCTCGAACAAACCTGTTGCTGATAACGCAACTGCAGATGGTCGTAAAAAAAACCGTCGAATTGAATTTGACGTAATCTAAGTTATTTATAAAAAGCTACAATTAATGATATGACTTTATAAATAACCTTGATTTCGTATAATGTATATTATGTTAAATATCATATCCAAGACTGTAGCCTACGCAACCTCAGTTGGTGCTACAGCTCGACATTGTGAATCTAAGTAAAATTATATTCACAATGCCGAGTACGCTAATGAACATAATATACGTTATGCCGAAATCTACGCGCGAAACCTATCAATGTGATGATCGAGTTTTATAAAAAACTGTTTGAGCTGATCTATTTCTCTATCGTTGTCTAATTCTGAATTTTGCAGTTGTTCAAGCACGTTCTCCAGTAGATCACGCATGTACACATAATCAGCCTTGGTTAAAACGCCCTTTGATCTGTCATAGCTGACTTTTTTAAATCTGCTTATTTTTGTTGAGACTAGAAATGTGATTTTGCGCAAACAACAATTAAATATAATTATTTCTCAGCTAAATCACATAATTGCTAAAAAATTAAAGTATTAACTTAAAACCCAAGTTTATTACACAATTTCGTTCATGCGAATACGTTAGGCAACTTGGCTGAAATGCTACGTGAGCAATTGTTACAACCCGCAAGAACAATTAATTCTTTTTGCAACCCGCTAACCAGAAGTAACCATTTTCATCTCAGATCAGCCTTAGACTACGTGCCTTAGTTAACGCACCTGTACGGTTTTTTGCTCCAAGCTTGCTGTAAATATTGTGTAGATGCCATTTGAGCGTGCCTTCAGAAATAAAAATTGTCCCAGATAACTCTTTATTGCTTAAACCTGACTCCAAACGTTTGAGAATATCCAGTTCCCGCTTCGATAATGGCTCTGTCAATGGCTGAGAATCCTGCTGAGGAGTAGCTTGACCTCCCATTGCATCGAGCAAGCGTTTGATTAGACCTACAGACTCTTGATCACCTAACATCGATAGATCAATAAGTTCTAATAGATCCGTGAGTTTCCCCTCCCCATCTATGATTACTCTAAAGTAGTTTCGTTGGGATGCCACCTTCAAAGCATCAAGCAATGACCCTAATGCAGCTGATTGTTTGCCAATTTTTTGCTGAGCCATTGCTTTTAACAGCATGTATTGTACCCAACGATGATACAGCCCCTGTTCCAGACTATTTGCCAGAGGTGTTTGTAGGGCATGTAATACTTCATCTGGTTGGGTATGTAACATATAACTCAATTTTGCCAATAGGGTCAGTTCCTCAACAGGAGTATTCTGTAGATTAACCTTAAAATGCCGAGCAACACGAAGTGCTTCTTCAAAATGTCCAGCTCGACAGTGCCATTGACATTCTTCAGCTACAAGTGAGAGCGTGGCACGTTGTAACCCCCGACGCTCGCTTAAGCTTTGCCCTTTATGTAAGATATCTAGCCCTGCAGCTTCCCCATTTAACAATCGCTCAACCCTGGCCGCAGTAAGAAAGCTTAACAATAAGGAGTCACAAGGCCCTGACTCACCCACTCGTGACATGCAAATTTCCAGATGCCCGCGAGCTTGCTCCAATTCATCAAACTCATAAGCAACAGCAGCCAGTACAGAATGCAGCATAGCCATATGCCGTGGATGACCATCCAGATGTCTGCGCAGTAATTCCTGTCCTTCCTCTGACGCATGTCTTGCTGCTAAATAATCACCAGAATTTATATGCAGTAAAGCCTCAGTGTACTGCGTCCAAGCAAGTCCATACCAATTATCGACCTTATGCATCCACCCTTTGGCAGTATCATTCCATTGATGTCCATGCTTAATTTCACTTGCCATCATAAAACTGTATGCACGGACTAGTGCTGCCGCACCACTTCTAGTCAATGGTGCATCGGGCCAGCGTTCCAACCAAACTCCAGCCGCTTCTCCTGCCATCTTTCCATCATCTCTCAGTGCCGCAGACATTGCCTTTTGTAAAGCCACATCTCTTGTAATCTGATCTATCAACTGGTTATCGTGTGCTGTGTTCTCACTTAACCGTTCGCAAAGTTGCTCGAGATAATGTAACTGTGCATCGCTCTCTTGTTGGTAGGGAGAAAGTGATAGTGCAATCGCATAATGAAATCGGATTGTTGGATAGCGATCGACCCATTCCTCAGGCAGTTGCTCCATCCAGCGTAGAATGGTGTGGTGATAACCAGAGCGGTATACCAGTGCTTCAACCGAATCAGCAATCCATCTGGCTGCCATATCCCAATCTTGCACTTCCAATACCGCATTAATTGCAGTTTCCAGTTGACCCTGCTGATACAGCCAATGTGCTCCACTGCATACCACAGGTGATGGGTTACCAAAATCACGTCTAAAACGCTGACGAAGAAAATCTGCTGCAATGGGATGGAAACGATACCATTTGGCATTTTGATCTAAAGGGATAAGAAAGAGGTTTGCACGATAAATGTCACTCAACCGTTCATGTGCATTTCGTTCACCGGTCACTTCCATGGCGAGTGATACGCTGATCCGATCAAACAAAGAAATATGCAGTAGAAATCGACGTGAATGTGCATCTAGTCGATCAAGCACCACTTCACTTAGATAGTCGACGACATTCAGATCACTCCCAGAGAATTGTTCGATGACCCGTTCACTGTCATCACCTGAACGTAATGCAAGGGTCGCAAGTTCGAGAGCCGCGGGCCAACCTTCAACCTTCTGTACTAACTGCTCAACCATGGCAGGTTGAAGTGAATAGGGAATACGATCCTGAATAAAACGAGCAGCCTCATCTCGGGAAAATCGCAAATCCTGTGTCGTCAACTCTAGCAGTCGGCCATTCACTCGTAGTGTACTAAGGCGTAAGTGAGTAATTGCGCGTGCACCGATCACATATTGATAATTTGGTGGCGAATGGTTGAGTAGCCAATTGATAATACTCAATGAATGCTCAGAGCTAATACTTTGTAGGTCATCGATAAATAAAACTATGCGATCACTACGCTGACTCAAATCGTGGGCCAATGATT
Source organism: Acinetobacter sp. WCHA55 (assembly GCF_002165305.2). Classification (NCBI taxonomy): domain Bacteria; kingdom Pseudomonadati; phylum Pseudomonadota; class Gammaproteobacteria; order Moraxellales; family Moraxellaceae; genus Acinetobacter; species Acinetobacter sp. WCHA55. The sequence goes on from NZ_CP032286.1 coordinate 1,678,398, forward strand.
CAAGTGCTGCCCGCGCATCATCGGCACAATCTGCTGCTAATTCTTCGAGTGCTACTTCCCCTACTGCAGAATCAACTCCCTGAAATGCAGCAATCACATGCCGCATCAGACGTATTGGGTTATCATCATCTGTATCGACTGAAAGCCATGCACATTGAATACTCCGTTGCAGCAACTGACGATGCCAACCACTCATGAGAGTCGATTTTCCATACCCTGCGGGAGCACTAATACAGACCACCCTGACCGCACCACCAAGCAATCCTTCTGGTGGTAATAACTGCGGACGCTCAACGACCTTAGCAGCACCAACGCCTGCGTAGAGTTTGGATTCTAGCACCCCCGTAATCAGAGTTGCTTTTGTCATAATTATTCTCGAATATTCCTTTATACTTCATTCTATCTCAAACGCATTGCTGTACACCCCCTACTTTCGCCTGAACTGAGAACCATGCGTTCATATCTTTTAGATCAATAGCTACGGATTCGATCATTCTAATCAGTACAAGCTAGCTTACAAACCGATTGTGTCAGAATCCATTCAACCAGCAACAGGACTACGGAAACTCATTAAAGATGTACCTGCCACTGAACCAATATATACGGTACGCCCATCTTCACCACCAAATGCCAAACTGGAAGGCAACTTAAGCGTAGAACCACAACAAGCTGCCATCATTTCTCGCGTCGCAGTACCTGCAGCAATGGCTTCCACCATATTTTTCAAAGCCTCTTCATTCACTTCTTCAAACAATGTATGTACATTGCCTTCACGGTCAATCACGATAATCGCATTACGTGCGACCAGTGTGACCCAAACGTTACCTTGAGAATCGAAGGTAAAACCATCTGGAAAAGCACCGTAACCCAGGCACTCAGGACCGACCAATTCACGAGGTCCTAGTGAACTATCATCATTTATAGGAAAGCGTACGATACGACTCCCAAGGCTTTCTGAAGCGTAAAGGTATTGCCCATCAGGACTCACCTTAACCTCATTTGTCATATGCAACCCATCTGCAACAACTTTCGCCCTACCATTTTTAATTAACAGAATAGAACCTTCAGGCCCCGCATTAAATGCATCACACCAACGCTCTCGATTTGTCATGACAGATACCCAAATCCGCCCTTGAGCATCAAGATAAGGATAATTCACCACACCAAGTGACTGCCCATCTACATCGTCGATTAGCTTACGGGTCACACCATCAGGGGATATTTCAGAAATTGCATGATCTTCAAGCCCCACAATAACAAAGGTGCCATCTTTTCGACGGGAAAACCCATTTGAAACACGCAAACCTGCACCAAGTGGATTAGGTCCATCAAGCTCAACACGTGCAACACCACCTGTTCGGCTGTCTGATACCCAAATACCATCTTCGTAGCACATTACACATTCTGGACGAGTGAGACCTTGCCCAACACTGCTAAAATCTTCTTTGCGTAGACGAAAATTCGACCAAGATTGACTCATTTGATGCTCCTTGCAACGGTTATTTTTATATTCCTTGAATGTAGTCCAAACAGAATTAAACAACTTCGATCCAACTTGTTGGTCTATCTGACAATATTTCCAATGAGTAAATTGACGAGGAATAAGATTGAGGACTGCAACATAAAGAGGCAGGACTGATCAGCCCTGCCTCCATACTTTTGAATTTAAGCGACGGATTGCTTAGACCCAATATTATCGAGTTTGCGAAACACCAACTCATCCTCTTTAGCGCTCGCACGCCAATCGCGAATAAGAGAAAAATACTCTCTTACCCCACCACCATAAGCACGTTGGTAGAATGGGATTTGTGAAGTATCCCCTTCATTATTGAAATAACCCGGGGTGCATTCGTCAAAAAATTCTTGACTAGATGCTTTAGATGCCATCTTTGCAGACCAATTTTTAACGGCAGTTTCAGTTACTTCAACCACATCCTCGCCATTACGTAGTGCGGTAGAGAACAAATCGGCGGCATGCTCTGCTTGTTCCTGCGCGATATGCATATAGTTGAACGAAGCAGCAGCTTGGAATAAGTTACCTACGAATTGGAAGTTCGGGAAACCTTCCATCCACAAACCATGCACCGACTTGAACCCTTGCGCCCATTCATCCGCCATACGACGACCATTCTTACCAATAATTGGATACGTTGCAGTATCTGGACCGTAAGCACCATATTGGAAGCCAGAGGCCATGATAATGCAGTCAACTTCATAATGCTGGCCATTCACAATGATGCCCGTTTCATCAATCGCGTCTACACCACGACCATCAGTATCTAATAACGACACAGAAGGCATGTTAAAAGCTTCTAAATAGTCATCTGAGTAAAGTGGGCGCTTACAGAACAGGTTGTACCAAGGTTTAAGCTGGGCAGCCGTTTTCTCATCCTGTACCACCTCATCAATACGACTACGCAACCGCTCCATCAGTTCAAAATCATGCTGTTGGTATACAGCAGCGAAATTTTCCAATTCAGCTTGACTGGTAATCTCGAACAATTTCTTGGCAGCACGGGTCCAGCAGTCGTTGATTTCATCTTGAACTGGTGTTCCAGCGATGATATCCGTGAAATTACCTTGACGATGTAGCTGCCAACCTGGCGCCTGATTCTTGAACCACTCCACATCTGTTGGTTGGTTGTTACGAGCATCAACAGCCCCCGGTGTACGCTGTACGAGATAAGCTTTCTCTGCAGTTTTAGCAAGGTGCGGTAGAATCTGAATGCCTGTAGCACCATTACCAATCAACGCAACGCGCTTGCCAGCTAGACCCACTAAATCACCCTCTGGCGTACCACCAGTATAGTCATAATCCCAACGGCTTGGATGGAACATCTTACCTTTAAATGTATTCAAGCCAGGAATATTTGGGTATTTCGGAGTGTGCAGAAAACCGCTGGTACCAGCCATAAAACGCGCTCGGAATTCATCACCACGATTAGTTTTCACAATCCAGCGTGCAGATGCTTCATCCCATTCAGCAGAGCTGATTTTGGTCTGGAATACACTATTTTCATACAACCCAAAGTGACGACCAATTGCTTGGCAATGTTTAAAAATTTCTGGACCACTCGAATAACGTTCAGGTGGCACCGTACCGACATCTTCAAGAAATGGCAGGTAAATATATGATTCAACATCACAACGTACACCAGGATAACGGTTCCAGTACCACGCACCGCCAAAATCACCCGCTTCTTCAATAATACGAATATTGGTAATTCCATATTTTTTAGCAAAGACAGATGCAAGCAAACCGCCCATACCACCACCTGTTACGAGCATATCAACATCTTCGCAGATAGCATCACGGACAGGTGCTGGACCCGCAAATGGATCTTGATCAAATTCGTGGAACTGACCAACTGGATTTAGTGTGCTACGGTTGCCACGTTCTAGTCGTTTGTTCTTTTCTTCCTGATATTTCTTCTTTAACGCTGCTGCGTCGTATAATGGTTGATTCGTCATGTTTAATTCAGCCTTGTAATTCTTGTATTTAAAGAAATGACCGCGCAATTACTGCGCGACAAAACCGCCATCAACAGATAGAGTATGACCATTCACAAAGGATGCAGCATCTGAGCACAACCATACCACAGCCTCAGCAACTTCTTCCGGCTGACCTAAACGACCTACTGGGTGGGCTGAAGTCAACGCATCTACGGCTTCTTGTGGAACTGCGGCAGCCAATGTACCTGCCAAAGGTGTATGGATCGTACCAGGGTTTACTGAGTTGATACGAATTCCCAACTTTGCGTATTCCAGTGCCGCAGCACGCGTTAGACCAACAACGGCATGTTTACTTGCAACATAGCCACATGCTCCAGCAGTACCAACCAACCCCCACATAGAAGAGGTATTTACAATAGATCCACTACCCTGTTTAAGCATTTGTGCACATTCATATTTAAGACAGAGCCAAACACTCTTAAGATTAATGTTTAGGATGCGATCCCAAGCATCTTCAGGATAGTCATGAACTGCGCTACCAAAAACACCTGGCGCTTCAATAATGCCTGCATTGTTATAAGCACAATCAAGACGACCATAGGTTTCTACAGTTTTATTCACCATAGCTTCTACATCAGCCGCTTTGGTCACATCTGTTTTAATGAAAGTAGCTTCGCCACCTTCACCGCGAATCATGTTTACCGTTTCTTCACCACCAGCAACACTGATATCAGCCACAACGACCTTTGCACCTTCTCTTGAAAAGAGTAGAGCTGTTTGTCTGCCAATTCCGCTACCACCACCAGTAACCAATACAACTTTTCCGAATGCACGTTCAGACTTGATCATTCTTTCGTCCATGTTAAATCTCTCCATTATTCCTATTGTTCCTGAGCTTTGGTTTGCAAGAACCGATTATCGAAATTGTATCGGTTCGGTCAGGTCTTTAGACATAATCGAATAAACGACCAAATACGTCGCCTATTAAAAGTTAGGTTTTGATGACGGGACAAAACACTACAAGATCCATTTTATTAAAGGGAATAAAGATGATTTAAGCAGTCATCTGTTATCCATTTTTTTCAAATATATTTTCCATGACTTATCACTCTTTTAGCAAGGTAAGGCCGCAAATAGGCGAAATATAATATCTCTAAAATTAAGTTTAAATTGACCAAGGTACAGAGTTTGCAACCTATCTGAATAATCTAACCTAACTTATGTTAGGTGCCCTTTTAGATACTTAACTGTTAAAAATAGTTCAACGTTTGGTGACTTGATGTTCTGGGACGCCAAGTAGCAAGGACTTATCGCAAACCCAACCCCATATATGTGGTTGGATGTATCTGGTTAGTGCCCTTGCAAACTAAAATTCAGTATTTATCCTATAAGGGAGAACAACATGCCTATCGTGCACGTCAATGGACAGACTCTGCATTACACCGATACAGGTGGTAATAAACCCGTCCTAATTTTTTCACACGGCTTACTCATGGATCACAGCATGTTCGAAGCCCAAGTCTCAGAGTTTTCTAGTGATTACCGCTGTATCTGTTGGGATGAGCGTGGGCATGGACTTACAGGAGATGCTACAGCACCTTTTAGCTATTATGATTCGGCTAATGATGCTGTCGCACTGTTAGAGTATTTAGGGGTCGAACAGGCTGTATTTTTGGGCATGTCACAAGGTGGTTTTCTATCACTGCGTGCAGCGCTTAAGCATCCTGATATGGTACGTGCATTTGTGCTTCTAGATTCACAAGCTGGTGTAGAAGACCCAGAACTGATGCCGGGCTATCAAGCTTTAATCGAGAACTGGGCAAGCAATGGCTTGTCAGCAGAAACTGCCGCTACTCTTTGCCACATTATTGGGGGGCCAGGCTTTGATGGTGCTCCTTGGATCAAGAAGTGGAAGAAGATTAACCCGAGCAATCTCTTGCAGATATTCCATACACTGGGTGCACGAGATCAGATCATTGACCAACTAAATCAACTGAATATGCCAGCGTTAATTGTATATGGTGACTGCGATGTAGCCGTTTCATTAGATCGTGTACAAGCCACTTACGATGCTCTACCTAATGCACGTCTAGAGATTATTAAAGGAGCTGGACATGCTGCTAATATGACACATGCAACTGAAGTCAATGCGGCGATTCGTGGCTTTCTTGCAAGTTTGTCTGAATTGCAAAGTAGTGTTACTGATACATCGATAGCTAGTTAAAGTCTCATCTAACTTTACAAAATACTCTCCATTTTCAATAAAGAAAGGCTTTGTTGCACAAAGTTATTCTTAAAGGCTTCTTCAGTATATAATTTCCAAATGAAGAAGCCTGCATCCAAAATTTATCGTACAACGAATTGGTCCTCGTTTAACCAAGCTCTAATCAAGCGAGGAAATATTTCAATTTGGTTCGATCCTCAGACTCAATGGTAGACTCAGCTACAAGCTAAGCATGCAAGAAATTAACCCTATTCTTATACAGCAATTCAGTGCTGTTTGATGATCGAATCTATCTACGACTTTCTTTGCATATGCTCACAGGCTTTGTGCTACAGCTTATTCCATCCTTTGCAGATGACAAAACAGATTGATATTGCGATCAGCTATCAAAAAAGCATGAAACATGACTTCCTCCAAGAAAAAATGCAAGGCCATGGAAAGATAAGAAATTAGGAACTTTAGAGAATAATAAATTGTAGTTTGGTCAGAACTTGGATGAATTACATCAAGTGATTAAGCGATAAACTCAGTGCAAGGAGTTTTGACAGTCAGGTCAATGAAATCCATGTACGTATAGTCGTGTTAAATAAATTTAAAGAATTAGGCCGAACCCACACTTAGGTTATCACTTAAATTTGAAAAACTTAGGAAAGCTCTATCTTTAAAATCTTTATGCAATAAAACTGGTACAGGTTGCCTAGCTCAGTATTAAACCAAGCACTTATTTAAAATAGTATTGCACTTCTTATTCACATCTATATCTATTTACGACAATACAGTTTAAAAAAATCCCCCCTAGACATTCATCTGGGGGATTTTTTAGGTTAAGGTCTATTACTTCAAATCAACTACGACTTTATCAATTGTGCCTGTAAATGCATACGGTGCTTTGTCATAATAAGAACTGGACACTGTTGAGCCTAAATCCATCCCAATATCAAATGTTTCCGTTGTTGAGAATCGAAAAGGCACCACTTTCTCTACGCGACCCTGAGCGACTTGGTCACCATCGACATTGATTGTGACATCACCACCTATATTGCTTCTGCCTGAGCGCGGTGCTTGTTGGTAATTTACGACAATGGTGTGCTTACCAGGTGGCAATACTTTTTTACCTGCAATTCGGTAGTGCGATTGAGAAAAAAAGTTGTATTCATATACAGGAATACCATTTTCCAAGTACAAGGAGAAACCAGCACTTGCACCACCCTCAGCAACGATGACACCATTTGCACCCTGCTTAGGAATATCAACCGTCGCAGTAATGCTGTGCGAGCGTTGATACATTGGTGGCGCACTACCTTCAGGTAGACGTGTAGTGCCTGCTGAATAGGTAAACTGTTTACGTCCCCGGATAAAAGATGGGCGTTGAGGATTGAAGGCGCGTTCAACAAAACGATCATCTAGTGGATATACATTATTTTTTCTGGCTTCTTGATCGAATAGCTTTTTCAGCTCTTCCAAACGTTTTGGTTCTTTTTCCGCTAAATCATGTGCCTGAGAAAAGTCCTTTTCAATGTTATATAATTGCCATTTGTTATCTTTAAACCCCGTAGAACCGTTTAATTCCCACGGTACGCCATGAAATGATGCTGCAACCCAACCATCATGATAAATGGCACGATGTCCCTCAACTTCAAAAAACTGTGTATGGCGTTGTCCTTCGGCTTTTGCATCATTAAAACTGTATTCCATGCTGATACCAGCCATTGGAGTTTGTTTCACGCCATCGACCTCCGTCGGTTGAGGAATATTGGCAGCTTCTAAGATGGTCGGCACAATGTCAACTACATGATGGAACTGACTGCGAATTTCATGCTTACTCTTAATTTTTGCAGGCCAAGACACGATCATGCCATTACGAGTTCCTCCAAAATGAGATGGAACACGTTTCATCCATTGAAAAGGTGAAGTGCCAGCCCAGGCCCAGCCCACAGGATAATGGTTTTCATGTTTTGGACCACCGAGTTCGTCAATATGCGCTAACTGATTTTCAACACTATCAGGAAGCCCATTGATAGTCATCATCACATTCGAAGTTCCAGTGACGCTTCCTTCAGGGCTAGCACCATTATCACCAGCAACATAAATAATCAGAGTGTTTTCGGCATCAGGAAGATTATGAATGGCTTGAATCAAACGTCCCATTTCATGGTCAGTTTGAGCAACAAAGCCTGCAAAAACTTCTTGATGCTTGGCAAATAATCGTTTTTCATCTGGACTAAGTGATTCCCAAGCCTGAATACTCGTTGGTCGTGGGGTTAGGTCAGTATTTTTCGGTATAATCCCCATTTTCTTCTGACGGGCTATCGTTTCTTCACGAACTTTGTCCCAACCTTGATTAAATTTTCCTTTAAATTTATCAATCCATTCTTGATTAACATGTAATGGTGCATGTACAGCACCAGGTGCCATATATACAAAAAATGGTTTATCTGGTGAAACTGAGCGCTGACGATTGATCCAACCTATCGCATCATCGACTAAATCGACATTTAAATTATAACCTTGCTCAGGTGTTTTAGGTGGTTCGACAGGAATAGTTCCACGGACTAACTGTGGTTCCCACTGGCTTGTATCGCCACCAAAAAAACCATAAAAATATTCAAAACCAAGTCCTGTTGGCCAATGTTCAAATGGCCCAATTGGGGAAGTTTCCCAGTCAGGAGTGTTATGCCATTTACCAAAAGCAGCAGTGGAATAACCATTATCTTTTAATATTTCTGCGATACTGGCTGTTTCTTTCGGCCATAAAGTATTGTAGCCAGGATAACCCGTGGAAAGCTCTGTAATGGTTCCCATGCCAACTTGGTGACCGTTTCGTCCAGTCAATAAAGCTGCACGTGTAGGGGAACTAATGCCTGTAGTATGAAAACGATTATAAATAATACCATCGTCAGCCAGATGATCCATTTCAGGCGTAGGTACTGAACCACCAAAAGTACCTGCCTGACCAAAACCTAAGTCATCGAGTAAGATAACCACCACGTTAGGAGCACCTTGTGGTGCTTTAGCAGGTTGCGGAAAGTCCTGTTGAGAGCCTTCGAAGGTTTCTTTGATAACGCCTTTAAATTCAGGTGTCTGTTGAGGCAGGGTTAAACGTGAATTATCAATGTTTTTTTTAGCATTGATTGTATTTTCAGTAGTTGCAAAAGCAGTATGCGTACATGCGATTGCTGCGACTAAAGTTAATACACGGCTCAGTGGCTTTGGTATCGATGGCTTATGCTTATTTCTCTTCATATATATTCCTTTGAAGTGTTTGCTTAAGTAAGTTTTAAAAAAAATATTAAATTCAGTATCTTATTTTGGTTTTTGGACTTTTAAAAACGGGAGTGACTTCAGAAAAAGCGCTATTGTTATTAATTAAGTAATTCAACATTTTTGTCCTAGTATTTATTCCTTGGAGAAAGCCTGACTTGTGTAAACAAGTTTTAAAGTCCCATTTTTAAATGCATTACAGTCAATTTTTCACAGTTCAATCCTGCGAACTACGTAAAGATGTGATCAAAATTTAGTAAATACCAAGTCAGTACGACACTTTTACTAAAGATCGAACTCTATCAAACAGCTGTGATTGGAAAACCTTACTAAAGTTGTGTTTTATCTTTTTTATGCAGATGTATTTTAAAAAATATGAAATAGACTTTAGATAAACCCAAGTTAAACAGCCTATCTCAGGCTGTGACTTACGTAATTTAGTGTTGTCACAAATTTGCAAAGTGAATTGTTATCTTCGATTTTGATAGCGGCTTCAAAAATTTAATAAGGAATATTATTAGAACTGCTCTAAAGATTTTTTTCTGGTTGATAACTATTATCGGCAGTTTCGGAAACCCCAATTTAGCTTTTTCATAAACTGAGTGAACATTAGCATACATATATGGCTAGATTGTTTTTGATCCTAGCCAAAATAATGGACAATGATTCCCTCTAAAGATAACGTAAGGTTAACTTTGGAGATGTAAAAATGGCTAAACGCTTTAGTCCAGAATTCAAACAACAAGCAATTGATTATGCACTTTCAAACTCGCACGAATCTGTGGCTGCTATCGCCCAGAAATTAGGTGTGGGTTATTCAACATTAGATAAATGGATTCGTGAGACCAACCCCACTGGTTCCAGCAAAAGACAGCTCTCGCCAGAACAACAGCGTATTCTCGATTTAGAAAAAGAAGTCAAACAACTCAGGGAAGCTAATGATATTTTAAAAAAGGCGCATGTGTACTTCCTGACAGATCATGCCAAGAAAAGTACACGGTAATCCAAGGCCTAACTGTGACTGAAATTACGGTTTCTTCTGCCTGTAAATGCCTAGGTGTCAGCACTTCGGGCTACTATGCTTGGCGAAAGAGACAGATTTACGTCAATCAGAAGTACACTGATTTAAAAGCTGTATATTGGCAACACCATGCTCGCTTAGGAGCACCTTCATTGGTGCACGACATGCATGATTTAGGTTACTGCATGAGTGAACGTACAGTTGGAAGGATGCTGAAAAAGCTCAGTTTACGTAGCAAGATTGCACGTAAATATAAGCATACGACTGATTCAAATCATCGTTTGCCGACGGCACCGAATTTATTAGATCGCCAGTTTACAGTCACTCTGCCAAATAAAGTTTGGACAACAGACATCACCTATATCCGAACCAAAGAAGGTTGGCTGTATTTATGTGTGATGCTAAATTTATTTAGTCGTCGTATTATAGGTTGGCAAACCAGCCATCGGATAGATCGTCAATTGGTATGTGATGCATTTAATTATGCAATGGCACGTCAGGGATATCCAACAGGTGTCATGGTGCATTCGGACCAAGGCTCACAGTACTGTAGTCGTGATTTTAGAGCACTATTATTGGCGAATAACTGTATTCAAAGCATGTCACGTAGGGGGAATTGTTGGGATAATGCGGTGACTGAAAGCTTCTTTCATACATTGAAAGGTCATGTGATACATGACAGTGTATTTGCCACTCGAAAAGAAGCCAATGCTGTCTTGTTTGAATATATTGAAGTTTACTACAATCGAATCAGACGACATTCTGCAAACGGCTGGTTAAGTCCTGAAGCCTTTGAACATAAATATTTTAAGAATTTAGAGGGATATGCTGTCCACGATACTGTCTAGGATCATATGTTCCTAAGATAGGATGAATAGAGTTGGTTTCTATAATTTTATTAAAATCCCTTAAAGCCTCTTCATGGGTTAAAACTTTTTCAGTAATCATTTTCATGACCTCGTAATTACTTACAAGTTTGAAATAGGAATTGAAATCATTAGTCGTAAATTTCTCAAAAAGAACTTTCTTATTCATCATTCTTGATCTCTATTGCTTGTAACACAGAACTGATCTTAAAAAATATTGAAAATGCCTGATTTTGAAACATGGCTAAAGTCATATTTCAAAGCAGCGAACGTCAATTATCCAAAAATTTCGGAATAGTTATGCAGATGAAGTTTCAAATACTTTAGATAGGATAATTAACCCCTCATGTTCTTCAAAACCATTTTTCTTATAAAATAGTTCTGATGGGTACCCTCTTTCTGTATTCAGAATAACTGCATTTAAGCCTTCTGCCTGACATTGCGTTTCAATATGACGCATCAATAGCTGTCCAATTCCTTGTCTTTGGTATTGGGGATGAATAAAGTATTCATCAATATAATATTCAACCCCTTGATTCCATGGTTTTTTAAAACCAATACTTGCTGCAAGCATTTGATTATTGGAATGTGCCACAAAACCGATAAAATAATTATTAGCTAAATGAGCAGATAAAAATTCAACGATTGGTTGAGTAGACTGCCAGTTTTCATTCCACGGCTCTGCGTTATAGGTCTTACAATATAAATCTGCACACTCATTTATATGCTCATGTTGAAATTTTGAAAATCTAATCTGCATTTAAAATCATAAAGTTAATAATATTAATAATAGTATAACCGATAAATAAGTAACTATATATCAACTCAGAGATGAGTCGGTTGGGGCGATCTACACTAACAAGGATTATTGATGATTTTGAAATATTATCAACAAATTCTAAAATTAACATAATGCACGTTATACGTAGTTCTTGAGTTTTTCTGGTAAACATCAAAATCTTAGTTAAGGTCGTTCTAAGGATCAGCGCACCGAAACGGCTTTTTAGTGATTGTTATGTGCCACGGTCAATAAAACAATCAAAGTTACACGACTTTATGTAGACTCATTTAATCCTTAAACAGAAAAAATACCCAGATGGAATAAGAATAGATGCCCAAGCAGTTATTGATTTTGCACTGATGATCTTGATTGCTAATTGGAATTATAAAAAATAGTCTGTATCACTCTGAATTTTAGGTGAAATGTCCTGTTCAACCCACTTTAACCATGCTCTTGTTTTTGCATCAATAAAATGACGCGATGGCAGTAAGGTATAAACACCAATATCAGGTGATCTCCAATCTGCTAAAACACGGCGCAATCGCCCAGTACGTATAGCCTCAATCACAGCAAAAGTTGGAAGTAATGCTATGCCCATATCTTGTTGCACCATGTCCAGTAATAGCTCTGGTGTGTCGGCAATCAATTGTCCTGTAATATCAATTTGATAGGAACAACTACTGTCACTTACGAGATGCCATTGTGGTGTAATCGATGGGTTCACCAATCTTAAACAGGCATGCTTTTGTAGATCATCCAATAATTTCGGTTCACCATATTTTTCTAAATAGGCAGGTGATGCACAAAGTAATGAAAATATTGTTCCAATGCGACGAGCAACAAATCTGGAGTCAGTCAAAGATTCCGTGAGATATAAACTGACATCAATTCCTTTAGCTAAAAGGTCTGGTACATTCTGCGAAGTACGATATTCAACCGTAAGCTCTGGATAGGTTTGACAGAACTCAGCCATCATTGGCGACACATAATGATGCCCAAAACTTGCCATACTCAAAACACGCAATTTGCCCTGCGGTTTGCTTGCCATTCCCATGGCTTGAGCTTCAGCCTCTTCCACCATTGCGAGTACTTGACGACATTGCTCTGCATATGTTGCACCAATATCGGTCAATGCATGCTGTCTGGTCGATCGTTGTAGTAATTTTGTACCTAAACGCCCTTCTAACTCGCTTATGAGTCGGGATACTTGCGCTGTTGTCAGTTCCATCTGCTCTGCCGCAGCAGTAAAGCTTCCACTATCAATGACTTTTAGGAAAGCATGCATTGCATGGAGTAATCCACCCTCAAGATTTTTGCGCATAACGTAAATATGTTTTTCTAAATTACGCATTGTTGCACCAGTCTGGATCACCCACAATGACATTAATGTACATACATTGAACAGTTTTTATTGTCTTCAATGCACTGATCAATTTTTTTCCGAGTATGTCATTTACTCCAAATATTCAACGGGATGTTGAGAAAAGAAAGTAGCAAGACTACAAAATTCCAAGGAGATATAAATGAATATAGCGACAAAATTTACTCCAAATAAAATTCCAACCAAGGATGTATCACTTGACGATAAATATCTCAGTGATTTCGGTACTGCTTACATGACTGGTATTCAGGCAATGGTGCGTTTACCACTAGCGCAAACACGGCGGGATACTTTAAACGGTTATCATACTGCTGGATTTATTTCTGGCTATCGTGGTTCCCCTGTTGGAAATTATGATAATTTCCTTTGGCAAGTTGAAGGCATACTTAAAGACCATCATGTTGTTTTTCAACCTGGCGTAAATGAAGATCTCGCTGCTACTGCAATTTGGGGTACTCAACAAGCCAATCTTTCAGGTCAAGGCAAATATGATGGTGTGACTTCTTGGTGGTATGGTAAAGGTCCTGGTGTAGATCGTTCTGGAGATGTTTTACGTCATGCCAATCTTGCAGGAACATCCGAACGAGGCGGTGTGGTTGCCTTCTTTGGTGATGACCACTCTTGTAAATCTTCGAGTATTCCACATCAGTCAGAACACGTGATGATTGGTTGTGGCATTCCAATTTTTTACCCGACCTCAATCCAGCAAATTCTTGATTTAGGTGTTCATGCGGTCGCAATGTCACGCTTTGCAGGCGTCTGGACTTCAATTAAATTGGTTAGTGAAATTGTCGAAACCTCTGCATCTGTTCATGTAGATTCAGATCGCGTCACACCTGCTTTACCCCAAAATATTCAAATGCCTGAAGATGGCGTCAATATTCGTTGGCCTGATCATGGTATTCAGCAAGAAGAACGTTTGTATAAATATCGCTTACCTGCTGTTCTCGCTTATGCACGTGAAAATGAACTGAATCAGATCACTTGGGATTGTGCTGATGCCCGCATTGGTATTGCTGCCAGTGGTAAAGGATACTTAGATACGATTGAAGCCTTACGGATACTTGGAATTGAAGGTGAAATCGCCCAACAGCTTGGACTACGTGTATACCAAGTTGCTCTAATTTGGCCCTTAGAGCCACAAGGACTTCGAAAATTTGCTGAGGGATTAGAAGAACTGATTGTCGTAGAAGAAAAACGCCCGATTATAGAAGCACAAATAAAAGATGAGCTTTATGCACTGCCAGATGGTAAACGCCCGCGTGTGATCGGTAAAGCCTGTGATGGAAAAGGTGAATGGAGTACCTCGATTGAGGAAGCCCCTTTGATTGGTTACTTTGAATATCAACCAGAACCGATTGCCAAAATGTTGGCAGCGCGATTTTTAAAATTAGATCTTCCAGAAACCTTAAAAATGCAAATCCAAAATCGCGTGGAGCTATTACAAAAAGCAGAGCAAGAATCAGCACGTGTATTGGATATTGCTGAACGTAAGCCTTTCTTTTGCAGCGGTTGCCCGCATAACGCATCCACAAAATTACCAGAAGGCAGTCGTGCCCTAGGTGGGATTGGTTGTCACTATATTGCAGTTCTACAGAATCACGGGACAGAAACATTCTCGCATATGGGCGGTGAAGGCGTGAGTTGGGCGGGTACCTCTCATTTCACCAATGAAAAACATATTTTTGCCAATATCGGCGATGGAACCTATTTCCATTCAGGATATCTTGCAATACGCCAAGCGATTGCTGCAAAACTCAATATCACCTACAAAATTCTCTATAACGATGCTGTCGCTATGACTGGTGGACAGCATGTCGATGGTCATCTCAGTGTTGCGCAGTTAACCCGACAGCTTGATGCTGAAGGCATTACCAAACAAGTGATTGTTACGGATGAACCTGAGTTAATTCATGCGGAAGAAGGTATTGCACCTCATGTCGAGATTTACCACAGAAATGAGTTAGATAGCGTTCAACGCAAATTACGTGATATTTCTGGCGTTACGGCGCTCATTTATGTTCAAACCTGTGCCAGCGAAAAACGCCGTCGTCGTAAACGCAATGCTTATCCTGATATTGCTCAGCGAGTTTTTATTAACAGTGAAATTTGCGAAGGCTGTGGTGACTGTTCTAAACAATCGAATTGTCTATCGATTGAACCTGTTGAAACAGCGCTAGGCACTAAACGTCAAATCAATCAAAGTAGTTGTAATAAAGACTTCTCTTGTGCCGAAGGTTTCTGCCCAAGTTTTGTGACCGTACATACCCGCGATATGAAACGCCCAGAAATATTTGACGGCATTCAAGCTGGCTGGCCTGAAAAGCCAATCATTGCCGAACTTGCACAAGATCCAATGCGTATTATGGTCGGTGGTGTAGGTGGAACAGGTGTGGTGACTTCAGGTGCTTTACTGGGTATGGCTGCACATTTGGAAGGTAAAGCTGCACGGATTATGGATATGGCTGGACTTGCCCAAAAAGGCGGTACAGTTTATTCCTACGTACAACTTGCAACAGCAGATGATCAAATTTCATCAACCAAGATTCCTGCGGGACAAGGTGATCTATTAATTGGTGCTGATGCCATTGTTGCAGGGAGTAAGGTAGCACTATCTCGTTTAAAATCAGGTGCTGTGGTTATTGTTAATGAAGATAGTTCCCCTACTTCCAATTTCCTTGAGTCTCGTGATTGGTTCGCACCGATTACAGATTTAATTCATCGACTTCGTGGTCGAACTTCACAAGATAAATTTTTCTCTTTACCTGTAACACGTATAGCCACACAAGTGCTCGGTGATGCGATCTTCGCCAATCAAATCTTACTTGGTATGGCTTGGCAATCAGGGCAAATTCCCTTGAAGCGTGAGAGTATTGAAAAAGCAATTGATCTGAATGGTACTGCGGCTGAACAAAACCTAGAAGCATTCCGCATTGGTTGTCATTTAATGAGTGATCCTGACTTAGCCAAACGGATTATTGCAACTATACCAGCGACAAGTAAACCAAGAACCCTAGCTGAATTAATTGAAGATCGTTCTGCTCGTCTTGTCGAGTATTGGAATCAAGATTATGCAACTCAGTACCGCACACTGGTGGAACAAGCTGCCAAAGTATTACCTGAAGAATTAACTGGAACCATTGCGACCCAACTTTATAGAGTCATGGCCTATAAAGATGAATACGAAGTTGCGCGTTTACTCACAGGAAAAAGCTTTAAACAAACGATTGAAACACAGTTTGGCCAAGGTTTACGTTTAACTTATCACCTTGCACCGCCAGCTTTGGGTACTCATGAAACTGTGCGCAAACGTGCTTTCGGATATTGGTTACGTTTCCCGATGATGATTCTGGCTCGTCTACAATGGCTTAGAGGAACTTTCCTTGACCCATTTGCTTTCCAACAAGAGCGTAAAAGAGAACTGGCTTGGCGTGATCGTTATATCACTTTTGTGAAAGACATCAGCTCTGCACCTAAAAGCTACGACTTATCTGTAGCTGAGCAAATCGCTCAATTACCAGCAGATGTACGAGGTTTTGGTCATGTCAAAATGCAAGCGATGGACGCAGCGATACAACGTTGGGATGAGCTTGAATTAAAACTTCGTAAAGATCATTAAATTTAAGGAAAATTGATTAAGTAAGTAGCTGATGCAGGATCAAAATGAGGTTTTATTGATACTCAGGTTATAGATCAGGTTCAGCTACTTACTTTTTAAACCTAAAAGCCTAACTCTTTTATTTAATGTAATTTCTTGACGGTTAGTCATAAAAACCTTTGTTAATTATGGGGAAGTTACTGCTTCTTTTACTGTAAAACTTAAAATCATTGCTTTAACGCTTTGTTGAATTTCTTTCCAATCCTTTAAATGTTTTTTACTAAAACTTGCATCAACATGCACTTTCAACTCGGGTTCTAAAATAAATTTGAGTGTACATTTTTGTAGCAAAGGATGATTCGAGCAATTGATCATTGATATGTCTTCATTCTTATTTTTTTCCACAGATACGTATAAATCATCAGTTTCCTCATATCCATATTTAGATATCCACTTTGGATCTGGAATATATTTTTCCAAACCATAATTTAACTGATCTGTTTTTTTATATACTTCTCTGTAACTTAATCGTCCTGAAGAACTGGTGAATGGTTTATTATTTACCGTTCTATCAAGCAGGCCCTTCATATCTCCATCCTTCACATATCTATTGCCAGCATATGCAAATACTTTTACCCATGGTGTGTCTGGCAATGATTTTTGTATTTTATATTCCTTAGATAAGGTCTTAGCTTGTGGTGCTTTTACATATGTAACAAGCAACGTCTCATCGGTATAACGTATCTCGAACGCTATAAAGTTTATAACTGAGTCATAATTACGTTTTGGTCTTGGTTTACACTCAGGTTCAGCTTTACTCCACTCCCATACAGGGCACAATTCATAATCTGCACTCACACCTTCACCCAAGTTTACGGGTTTACCTCCAAAATTTCCTACGCGGTAAGGTAATCCATAAGGTCCCATTGGAGGAGTAAAATCAGAAGACTTTTCTTCAACCTCTACTTTTGGAGTTTTATCTGTAGATAGATCGCAAGCCTGAAGAAATATTCCATTTAGTAGCATTACAATCAAAATTTTATGATTTATTCTCAACTTATTTTCCCCAATTTTTTACATTACCTGTAACTTTCGGTACAGATACCACCAATCTTTTTATACAAATTTCTTAGGTTTAACTGTCTTTATCTCATTAAACAATAAAAATGTCTGCTTCACATCATTCATTACACCTGAAATTTGATTTCTTTAAACTACTTAATAGTGTTGGTATGCAATATTCTAATAAAGCTAGGTTATTATTAGGTCATAGTTTATGATTTATTAAATTTTAAGATGAAAAATCCATTTTCTGATACCCCTCAAATTAGCGTGGTTTCTTCTTTCTCTGAACTTGTAAATTCGAATTTTCAAGGAGAAATGAATGCACTTTGCTGGTATCGAGATTTGGTTGGCGATTTTAAAGAAATTGTGGCCAAACTTGAGTTAAAAGAAAATATTACAGAAGTTTCCGTTGAAGATCTTTTAGGGCTACATCTTTCAGAACAAGGAAGTTTAGCAAGGGAAATTATCCTAAAAGATATTCAGCGATTAACTGAATTCGGTGCTTCTCCTACGCTTAATTTACTAAAGTGTTATGAACGAGATGAAGAACTAGACTTCATTTCAACAGATGTCTATTCGTTTCATATTGATCGTTCACCGATAGAAACAGATACTTTCTTATGTACTTATCACGGCGCTGCAAGCGATATCGTGCCCAACGATCAGGTTGAACAAAAAATTTTGATTCCAAAAATTAGAGAAAAACTCAAAGAACTACATGATGGCCCAGAAGCTGAATTTGAAACTTTCTTAGAAGAATATTTCTTTGATCTGCATTATCAGCCTAAACCCAATGCAAAACCTGTGAATTTAGGCTCAGGCCATCTTTGGCGTTTGGCAGTAGATCATCCAACACAGCAGGTTTTACCCTGTGTGCATAGAGCGCCTCTCGAAAAGGATGGTGAATATAGGTTGCTCTTGATTTGTTAAATATTTATTCGATATAGCATCGATGAATTTGATCTATTTATAGACGGTAAAAAAGCACCCTAAAGTTTTAAGGTGCTGAGGTGAAAACTTTACGACAAGAAATCACAGTTTCGGAGCTTAGTAATCCCAAAAAATGCGTTGAATTTCCTTTGCATCTTTGGTTTTTGTTAAAGCAAGTGCAGCAAGTAATTTAGCTTTTTGCGGGTTAAGGTCATGTGCGACGACCCAACCATATTTGTCATCTGGTTGTTCTGCATTTCTAAGCACAAAACCTTGAGGGACGCGAGATGAACGAATAATCTGCACACCTTGTTTCTGCAAGTCTGTTAAGGTTGGGACAATATAATTAGCTACAGAGCCATTCCCCGTACCTGCATGAATAATAGCTTTTGCCCCTGCTTTAGCATAAGCCGTGTATGCATCTGGCAACATATTGCCTGAACCATAAACAATTTGTACCAACGGTAGGCTATCGCCTTTAATATTTTCAATGTTAAATTCTGAGCTCTTATTATGACGTTTCGCCGAATTTCTAAACCAGTATGGTTTTCCTTCAACTAATGTTCCAAGTGCACCCCATTGGCTCGCAAATGCATTGGTATGGATATTAATTGTTTTTGAAACATCTCGTGCTGCGAAAATGTCGTCATTCATGAGCACAAAAGTTCCTTTAGCTTTTGCACTATCATCGGCAGCAAGTGCAACCGCACTATAAAGGTTCAACGGGCCATCAGCAGAAAGTGCAGTACTTGGACGCATTGACCCGACCAATACAATCGGCTTGTCTGAATGAATCACTAAATTCAAAAAGAAAGCTGTTTCTTCTAGTGTGTCTGTTCCATGTGTAATCACGACACCATTTACATCAGACTTTTTAAGTAAGTCATTGACTTGACGTGCAAGGGATAATAATTCTTTATCCGTAATACTTTCTGATGCAACTTGCATTGCTTGCACACCAGTCACATTGGCAAGGTTTTGAATTTGGGGAACCGCATTTAATAATGCATCCACAGGAACTTTTGCCGCAGTATAAGTTGCACTGTTGGTAGAGCTTGCGCCAGCACCTGCAATCGTTCCACCAGTAGCGACAACAACGACATTATTTTTGGCAAATGCTGCACATGGGAGTAATAGACTTAAACTGAGTGTTAAAGCTGAAATCGTTTTTTTCATAGGTCATCCTTTTTGAGTCATTTTATTCTTAGCATTTTTCATACCATAGTAAAATTACTGGAAAAAGATAGGATTGTATAGGTGTAGAAATTGTATTTTTTGGCCATCACATTTCTGAAATACGTTCAATCATGATGTATCTCTTGTAGTTTTGAGATGACTCCTATTTACTCAATACAGAACAGTTGCAAGAAAAGAGTCAAAATATGGTACGGCTATTTCTTAAATGTTTATCGCACTTTTTAGTATGTTGTTTTTTATTTAAAATGAAAGCAATATGCAGTCCCTCAAAGAATGAGAAACTGCGTCGCATTATTTAAGCTGAGGCTATTACCACGCGATCTCATGACCTTGAAAGTCGACAAACTTTTGTTCATTCTTGCCAATAAAATCCTCAACCACACGTACAATACCTGTTGTACTTTCTTTTACGCTGATGGGAGCATGGCTTCCGCCCATTTCAGTTTGAACCCACCCTGGGTGTAAGTTCAGCACGCCTATTTGGACTGGGATTGCCTCATTAATCGCAAAGCCACGTGTGATACTGTTGAGAGCGGCCTTACTTGCGCGATATAGCTCCATACTTCCCTCATCGTTTAAAGCAACGCTTCCCATGCGAGAACTCATAAATGCAATGACACTCTTTTCTTTCATTAAAGGAAGGAGTTTTCTCGCAATCGTCACGGGTGCAATACTATTTACCCAAAACAGATTAGCAATCTCATTGGGTGTACACTGTTCAACTCGTTGATGTTCTGGCCCAAGAATACCTGCAGAAACCAACAGTAGATCAATTGATTTTTCATGATAATTAATGAGTAAACTGTCAGCAGCTTGCATATGACTTAAATCTAATTCGGTTAATTCAAGTCGATCTGGATACTCAGAAAGCAGTTGAGTTAAGCCCGTGGAGACTTGGTTTATGTCTCGAATAGTCGCTATAACATTCCAGTGCCGATTGAGCAACTCACGAACTAAACCTAGGCCAATTCCCCTTGAAGCACCAACCACAATTGCACGTTTATTCTTATCAAACATAAAGTGTTCCTCTATCACGATAATTCAAGATGTAAAAAGAGCTTGAGTTCAAGCTTTCAATTAGTGCTTTAGAATATTGATTTACAAGCTTAGGAATACGTTTTAATCATAGTGCTGCAAAAGTTATTTATGCAAACCAATTTTTTGTTGACTTATTCAATATGAATGATTGTTCCAATAAATAAGCCTACATCTAATCTAATATGAATCGCACCAGTAATAGGTTTTCCTCCAACCCAACATTGGAGAATTTAGAAAACCTCAAACCTCGCAATTTCTATTTAGAAGTTCATAGTCCATGAAAATTGAGCTGTACGCGGTGTACCCAGAAATAAGTAATCATCCCCGAAGAAACTGCCTGCATCGCGCCAGTATTTTTTATTGAACAGGTTATCCACATTCAGACGCAGCATATTGTCATAACCATAAGCACGGAAGTTATAAGCAGCCCCTGCGTCAAATACACTATAGCCTGAAACTTTAACTGTTCCCGTTTTATTGGCGTATTTACTGCTGCTGTATTGCATACCTGCAAGTAAACGTAAGCCCTCGACTTGAGGCATTTGGTAAGACACATGACTGGCAAAACGAACCGTCGGTACATTTTGAGTTTGATGCCCTTTATAAGCATCTACCTGTATATTTTCCAAACGTGAACGGGTCATTGCTAAAGTCGATGTCATATCTAGATTTTCAGCAATACGACCTTGCAAGCCCAACTCCAAACCGAGGTTATGCTGTTCACCATCGGTGACATAGTAATTGTCTAAGTTGGTATATTGATGGTCTTGTGTTAGGTCAAACAAAGCGGCAGTAAACAGTAGATCTTGCCACTGCTGTTTAAGACCTAACTCATATTGAGTTGAACGTCTTGGTGCTAAGGTGGCATAAGCATTATTAGCATACCATGGTGCTTGGCTGCCGTCGCTGATCCCTTTGGCATAAGAAGCATACAGATGAGTATTCTGCCAAGGCTGATACATCAAAGCGAACTGTGGCAAGAAGCGATTGAAGTCAGTGTCACGAATACTGTTACCGTCCGCAGCATATGCACTTTCATTTAAATGCAAAAGCTTACCACCCAACAAAACTGACCAAGTATCATTCAATTCAATTTGATCCAACAGGTTGAGGGCTGTCTGTTGACTATCTAATGATTTGTAATGATTACCTAAAGCTTTATCCGTAGGTATATAGGTAATAGGATCATCATCAATATTTCCTGAACCTATCCATTCATTGATTGCATCATACTGAGTATGGCGTTTGTAAGCATGTGACAACTCTAAACTCAGGTTGTGTTGCCATGCTCCCGTGCTGAATTTTCCGTTCAAACCTGTTTTAAATTGATTGGTGAGATAACTGTCATCTGGGCTGCGGAAATCATAAATGTCATAGT
This sequence comes from Acinetobacter sp. WCHA55, assembly GCF_002165305.2. Classification (NCBI taxonomy): domain Bacteria; kingdom Pseudomonadati; phylum Pseudomonadota; class Gammaproteobacteria; order Moraxellales; family Moraxellaceae; genus Acinetobacter; species Acinetobacter sp. WCHA55. Next base: position 1,700,591 of record NZ_CP032286.1, read on the forward strand.
TACCCTGTTGGTCAAAGGTATAGGCAAAAGCTGAGTAATCATCTACGACCACACGGCTTTGTGAAGCCGACAGATTGCTACTCCAGTTATCATTGATTTGATAGCTATATTTCAGACTCGTATTTAGACTTTCATTGGTGATCGGTTTACTCCAGCTTTGGTAGCCCAGCAAACGATCCCATTCCACTCCTGTCGGTACAGTTTCACCACCCAATAGCTGATAGCCCGGTACCGAACGCTGTTTTTGACGCTGTGATTCAATATCAAATTCGAGTTTTGAACGATCTGAAATTTTCCAGTCTAAAGCCAAGGAACCAAACAAACGTGTACCGTCAGCATGTTCAACATAGGGATGAATGTCTTCATACGCTGCATTCACACGATAACCAAACTGTTGATTGTCTCCAAGCCATCCACCAAAGTCTGTTGCCACACGACTACCGCCATGACTATCTGCTTCAAGGGTTAAAGACTGGACATCTTTGGGGCGTTTACTTACATAGTTCACGACTCCACCTGGGGTCGACATCCCACTTTGAATCGCACTCATGCCTTTGAGTATCTCGACTTGCTCTTTATTTTCAAGCGCTACATTTTGCTCACCACGAAGCGAATTACCGTTCAGTAAATAACTTGATCCCGCATTTAAGCTAAATCCCCGCATTACGAAGTTTGCATAGTAACCAATGGGTGCATAGCCATCACCAACAGATGCATCGTTTTTTACTACATCGCTGAGTGTTTTTGCATGTTGATCTGCTATCAGTTCAGCAGTAACGGTGTGAATAGATGCAGGAATGGCTGCAAGGTTTTGCTGGCCAAACCCAGACAAATTAACTTTGGGTTGATAATACGCCGTTGGTTCAGCTTGAGCAGTCGCTGTGATGGTTGCGAGTTGCGCCACATCACTGTCTTCTGCCGCATGTACCCATACCGAGTTCATCCCTAGACATGAAAATGAACCAACCGCCAATAATGCTTTTTGTAAACGAGAAAATGGATACGTTTTCACTGTCGTTGCTAACCCTAAAAGATAAATTTACAGCCTGAATTTTGCGGCATGAGTATTCACAATTTTTTTAGAATGAACAAGCACATTATTCAACATATCTCAGCTTTTTTAAAATTATCTGGCGATAGCTTTGAGTGTGAAGATTTAGTAATAACTTTGATATGCGTTTCATCTTTTCAGTCGTATTTGATACAGCATATGGTATTGGGACTTTAGCTGACTTGAAACAATGTATTGTGGATTGGAACCTAAAAGCTTAGGTTGATTTATTTCAATTTTTTAAACCATTTTTTGAATTTAGAGTGATTTTATAACTACAAATTCACTAAAATGTTATAACATAACAATACATATCTAAACTACCCTCCTTTATGATGAATAAATTCTCTCTTTTTTCCTCAAGCATATATTTAAGCCTGCTGAGTTCTTTCACTTGGGCCGAAACTTCAACAGAAGTACTCCAGACTATCCAATTACAAGCCGAAACTGAGGGTGAAAACCTTCAACTAAGCACCGCAATGACTAAGTTTTCACATGACATTTTAGACGTGCCATTTAGTCGAAGTGTGTTATCCAAAGCATTAATTCAGCAACAAGATGTGCAACGTATTGATGATGCATTAACACAAGTGAGCGGGGTCTATAGTCAAACCAATTATGGTGGTGGCTTTTGGGACAATTTTTCATTTAGAGGTTTTAGTACAGACCCCAATATTGGGGCACAAATTATAAGAAATGGTCTGAGTGTCAACCGTGGGCTCAGTGCTCCCCGAGATATGGTGAATATTGAATCACTCGACTTTTTAAAAGGCCCTATGGCTGCACTCTATGGCCGTGGGGAAGCTGGCGGTTTACTCAATATCAACACCAAAAAACCGCAGTGGGAAAGCTCTTCAGAAGTTAATTTACGTGTTAACAGTTTAGAAAAATACCGTGCTAGTTTTGAGCATACTGCTCCAATCAGTGATGCTGTGGCTTATCGTATTGCGGTAGCACATGAAGATAATCAAAGTTTTCGTGATCATGTACACAGTGAGCGTTGGTTTTTCTCCCCTCAGCTCACATGGAAAATTTCAGATTCGACCAAATTGGACTTTGACAGCGAATTTACCCGACAAGATGGAACTTTTGATCGTGGTGTGAGCAGTTATCAAAAACAATTTGTGATGGACCCAAAAACATTTACAGGCGAACCTGATGATGGCGATCATATTCAAAAGGATCATTTTTATCAGCTTCGACTTGCGCATCAATTTAATGATGACTGGAAAATGAATAATGCACTCAGCGTAAAAGATACTCAACTCAAAGGCTTTTCCAGTGAACCTCGTCGTATTCAGAGTGATGGACGGACATTAGAACGTCAGCGTCGCTATCGTGACAATAAAAGTGATGACGTTCTCTTTCAAACGGAGCTGCTTGGGAAAATCCAACAAGGCTGGGCACGCCATGAAGTACTTTTGAGCACTGAACTTGGGCAAATGAAATATCGTCAATTACAACTGCGTCGAAATCACAGCAGTAGCGTGCCAAATCGCATTGATATCTATGATCCTGTTTATGGACAATACTTACCCGAGCTTCCACTTTTCATTAACACCGAAGAACAGCAACGCTATTTTGCACTGAATCTACAAGATCAAATTTTTCTGAATGATCAATGGAGTGTGCTGTTTGGTGTACGCTTTGATCACATCACCCAAGACTTTCAAAATAAACTTGCAGGCATATCCAGTAAAAAAGATTTACAACAAACCAGTCCACGCTTGGGTTTAAACTATCGACTGAATGATCGTTGGTCATGGTATGCCAACTATGGAGAATCCTTTGCGCTCAACAGTGGTATGGACCGAAATGGCGATGTTTTTTACCCTGAAAAAGGCAAAAGCTATGAGATTGGTGGGAAATATCGGATTACCCCACAGAGTTTGCTGAGCTTAGCTCTTTTTAAAATGGATAAAGAAAATGTACTGACCACCGATCCAGCAGATAGTAACTATCAAATTACCGCTGGAGAAGTCTCAAGTAAGGGGCTAGAACTCGATCTAGAGACACAGCTCAATGATCAATTCTCTATACGTGCCAATTATAGCTACACAGACGCCCAAGTGGAAAAAGACCAGAGCCTCGCTCAAGGTTCGAGGTTGAGTAATGTGCCAAGACATAGTGGTTCTGTGAGTAGTAACTACGAATGGGACCTTGCCAATGCAGACAAAGTTGGAGTTGGCGCAACGGCAGTCTATGTGGGTAAACGTAGTGGACACAGCACAGATAATGGCTTCAACTTACCTGAATATACGTTACTCAACTTAAACGCTTACTATGCCCCATCAGATCAGCTACGTTATCAGCTCAATGTGCATAATCTTTTAGATGAAACTTACTATGTCGCAAGCTATAGCGATATGTGGATTCAACCAGGCGATCCTTTAAATGCATCGCTCTCGGTGCAATGGAAGTTTTAAGAGCCAAAACCAGACATGAGCTATGCTAGATCATGTCTGGTTTCTCAGTCATTTTTATAGATTTAGGGCCAAATAAATTGATTCACTAAGCTGTAAAACCACCATCTACAGCATACTCAGCGCCAGTCACAAAACTGGCTTCATCTGATGCTAAAAATGCAACGACCGAAGCAACATCATCAGGTTGACCAAAATGCCCCAAAGACTTAAAGAGTGAACCTGCTGGTATTGTGCGAATCACAGCAGCTCGTTATGCCTATCTAAGTGTTTTACAGCCCTATTTAGGTGAGTTCTATCAACGATACCCACGTATTCAACTTGAAATTGCGATTAACGATGGAACGGTCAACGTTTCAAAAGAGGGCTATGATCTGGGTATTCGCTTTGGTAATAAAATTGAAGAACATGTGGTAGCACGTCAAATTTTACCCAAACAAACTCAAGGATTATTCGCATCAAAACATTATCTTGAACAGCATGGAGTTCCGCAAAAACCTGTAGATTTAAAACAACATCAGTTAATCGGCTATCGTTTTACAACAGCAAATACGCTTTCTCCATTGCTTTTACAAGAAGATGGAAAAGAAATTAGTGTTGAAATGCCTGTCTCTTTCGTTGCTAATGATATAGAAGTCAATATGGATGCAATTCGGCAAGGAATCGGTATAGGTCGAATTTTTTTAATAAATTTAAAACAACAGCCTGATCAAGAAAACTTTATTCCTGTGCTCAAGCCATACTGGAGAACATTCCCTCCTGTTTATCTCTACTATTTACAAAATAGTCAAAAGTCTAAACGTGTAAGGACGCTCATTGATTTTTTACTGGAAAAAATACCGCTTAAAAAACCACTCTCCTTATCTGTGCTTTCGATTTTTCATTATTTAAGTGTTCAACTAAGCTTCACTTTCAGATTCGGCATAGTATGTATTGAGTAGTCGGTGTGCATTTTCTTCGCAGCTTAAGTCTTGGGGCTTATTTTGTATCGAATCAATCAGGATCAGTAAGTTCTTTTTATTTTCAGCCAACATTTTTTGCATTTTCACAATTTCTTGTACTTTGTCCTTCAAGGTCTGAATCAATTTGCCATGATTCCAGTTAGCAATATTTGCAGGGATCAACGATTTGATCTCTTCTAAGGAAAAGCCAACTTGTTGTGCCTGCCTGATCAAATACAATTGTTTTAAATCTTCTTCTGAATATTGACGGTAACCATTCGATAAACGCTTAGGTTTAGGCAGTAACTGGATTTGCTCATAATAACGAATTGTAGGTGTACTCAACCCACTCAGTTTCGACAACTCACTAATATTCATACGAAATACCCTCTTTATATTCAAGTGAACTTAAAGCCTGTGATATGCAAAAATCAATCATATTTAAGCATGCGGTAGAGAGTATTGAAAAATACCAGTGAGTTTATTCACGGACTGATATTTCTCACGATGATGACTTTTAAACTCTCTTCTACTCAGAACATAAGCTGCTATTTTATGCAATGTGACGTTATCTCTCTTAGATTTATACCGAAGCTTTTGCACGGCGCTGCATACGATGACGATATTGCTTAGTACGTTTGCTCATTGCAAGTTGCTGTAAAATCAATGCCCAAAATGGTGATACTTTAGGATTTGGTTTCTTACCTTGACTCAATTTACGTAACTGAAACTTTACAGTTGACATGTTGGCAACCGAAGCGAGTGCTTTGTTTTCCCACTCTATTGGTTTGAGTTCAGGCGCAAGATTCTGACCTGCTTTCCATGCATTAGGTAAATTTGGCTCTAACGCAAGCGCAGTCCCAATCCCCACCATTTCTACACCACTTTGTACGACTTGCTCAGCCACTGGCTGACGACGAATTCCCCCTGTGACCATAATCGGCATTCGAGCGATTTTACGGATTTCTGTAGCAAATTCTAAAAAGTAAGCTTCACGTGCAAGCGTTCTTCCATCACGGGCTTGGCCTTGCATTGCAGGGGCCTCGTAACTACCACCTGAAAGTTCAACCAAATCTACAGCAAGCTCATTCAACATTTCAACCACTTGCTTGGCATCGTCTGCACTAAAGCCACCACGCTGAAAGTCGGCCGAGTTAAGTTTTACCGCAACTGCAAATTGATCAGACACAACTGCACGTACCGCTTTCACAATTTCGAGTAAAATTCGAGCACGGTTTTCCAGTGAACCACCCCACTGATCTTGGCGCTGGTTACTGAGTGGTGATAGAAATTGACTGACCAAATAGCCATGTGCAGCATGAATTTCTACACCCGTAAAACCTGCCTGCTCAGCCAATTGTGCTGTACGTGCAAAACGCTGAATGACTTCTTCAATCATCACTTTTGTCATTTCAACTGGTGTTGCAAACTTATCCGACATTTTGCCTAGATCTAAAGCTACAGCAGAAGGAGCCCAAGTGTCTTGCCCCATATTCGACTGCATCTGACGTCCAGGATGATTAATTTGCAACCAAAATTGAGCACCTTTAGCACGTCCAATATTTGCCCATTTTTTAAACAAATCAAGATGTTCGGTATCTTCAAGCACCACCCCGCCAGGTCCTGTCATTGCCCGACTATCAATCATGACATTTCCTGTAATGATCAAACCGACACCACCCTCTGCCCAAGTATGATAAAGATTAAATAAATCTTGTGATGGTGCTTGCTCTAAAGTTGCCATGTTCTCTTCCATTGCAGCTTTAGCAAGGCGGTTTGGAATCGTTGTCCCATTGGGTAGGGTTAATGCATCAAATATGTTCATCATGATCACCTCTTTTGATCTGATAACTACTTTAAGATTAAAGTTAACTTTAATGTCAAGCGATTTTTTTTATACGCGATCAAAATAAAAATGAGCAATCTTTAGGTCATCCATAGTTAAAGTAGATTTTGCTCTAAGTGCTAAATTTTTAGATTAGCTTTGCATAATGATCTAGAATTCAAAGTCAATAGTTTCAGGATCACGGTCAGCATTTCCTAAAAATATCTAAATATACGTTTAATCGCTCATTTTTATGTGCACAGCCATGTTATTTATTACATTTTGATGGGTAACGAATGTCTAAGAATGTAATCCCTCCGTGTCTTACTGACATCATTGGCCTCTGCTTAAAGCAGTACTTAAGATCCAGCATATCTATTGTTAATGACATAGCATACTGTCAGAAAAAAGAAAGGTTATATTGAAATGTCAGCATGTGAAAATCTTTTCTAATGCTGTGATTCATGTAAAAGGTTGCGAATAAATAGCAATTTTATGTCTGTAAATATTTACACCTTTCCCGACTTGACATTCAAGTTCACTTAAAGCTTATAGTATTTATAGCAAACACAGGTGTACTACCGACCTTAAGCATGATTCCATGAGGAGTTTCTCCATGACGGCAATAAAAAACAAAAAATATGATTTGGTGGTATTTGGTGCAACCAGCTTTGTTGGACAAATTTTAACAACTTACCTAAGCGACTACCTCTCAATGCAAGGTGAGTCAGGTGAACAAATTCAGTGGGCAATCGCTGGCCGGTCATCAAGTAAACTGAATGCGTTAAAAAATAAGCTTGGTGAAAAAGCACAAAATTTGGACATTATGATTGCAGATGTCAATGACAGTGACGCAATTCACAAGCTGTGTGAACAAACCCGTGTGGTTGTTTCAACCGTAGGTCCTTATGCACTTTACGGTGAACCGATGATCAAGGCCTGTGTTGAAACAGGTACAGACTATTGTGACCTTACGGGCGAAACACAATGGATTAAAAAAATGATCGACAACTATCAAAGCCAAGCCGAAGACTCTAGTGCACGGATTGTACATTGTTGCGGTTTTGATTCAGTCCCTTCTGATATGGGCGTGTATTTTTTACAACAGTACGCACAGCAACTGTGGCACGCCCCAGCGACCAACGTCAAAATGCGAGTGAAAGTTTTAAAAGGCGGCGCTTCTGGCGGAACGGTGGCCAGTTTAATCAATGTCATACAAGAAGCCGCAGCTGATCCTGCACTACGCAAAGCTTTAGTGAACCCATACCTCCTTGTGCCACAAAATCATACGCTCAGTGCACGTCAACACTATGTAAAATCGGCTGAGTTTGACAGCGATTTTGATGCATGGATTGCCCCCTTTGTTATGTCTGCTGTTAATGAACGGGTTGTGCACCGTTCAAATGCACTTGCAAACAATGCCTATGGGGCAAACTTTAGCTATAACGAAGCCATGCTGACAGGCCAAGGTTGGAATGGTCGTGTCAAAGCTTATAGCTTGGTCGCAGGATTAGGTGCATTCATGCTTGCAGCGGTCACAAAGCCTGTCAGTAAATTGATGGAGCGCTATATGCTCCCAAAACCAGGCGAAGGCCCGACACCCGAGCAACAACGCTCTGGCCGTTTTGATTTACGATTTATTGGCAAGTCAGATGCAGGACAAAGTCTTCGAATCAAAGTCACAGGCGACCGTGATCCAGGTTATGGGTCAACAGGAAAAATGTTGGGGCAAGCAGCGTTAAGTTTGGTTTTGGATCATCATAACAATGGCGAGAAAACGGGACGAAATGGCGGTTTTTGGACCCCTGCAACGATGTTTGATGAGCGCTATATTGAACGCTTAAAACAGCATGCAGGTATTGGCTTTGAAGTGATTTAAGTCTTTATCGACTCATTGATAGAAAAAGATGTAAGGCGCATCATGTATTTTAAATACACAGGGTTATGTATTTAGTACTGATGATGATTGAAATGCAGACTACAAATAAAAAAGAATGAAGCAACACAGGCCTCATTCTTTTTTATTGAATCTTAAAAATATCTGTTTGAACATCATACAAAGTATTTTTTGTTGCGCCTTTGCATCGTGATGTTTAGCTTTGCTTTAGAACATATTCCCAAATAATGAATCCGAGAAAAAATCCAAGAAATGAATATAAAGTAATGATAAAGAATACAAACCACGCTTTATTTTTTTTTAGTAAAAAGTTCATTTCCAATACCTCAACGCTTTATCTATATTTGTTATTCTAAGGTTTAGGCTATAAATGGACAGATACAGTTCTTTATGAAAAAAATATAACAGACTATAACAGATTTGCCATTTTTAACTCCCAAATGCGATTAGGCTGATATCAAGTAGTATAAAAAAGCATGAGGGGTATATGTGCCTCCCCATGCTTCAGTTGATTAAAGAATTAAATTTCCGTTTCTTTTTTAGCATTCATCCAACGATACAACACTGGCAATAGTACCAAGGTCAATAACGTCGAAGAAATAATTCCACCAATTACCACGGTCGCCAGTGGACGTTGAACCTCTGCCCCTGTGCCCGTGGCAAGTGCCATGGGAACAAAACCTAAGGACGCCACACAAGCAGTCATTAAAACAGGTCTTAAGCGCAAAATCGCCCCCTGCCAAACAGCTTCATGTAAGTGGTATTGCCCTCTTAACTCTTTAATGAAGGTCAGCATGACCAAACCATTTAAGACGGCAACGCCAGACAAGGCAATGAAACCAATACCCGCCGACATCGACAAGGGAATGTCTCTTAACCATAAGAAAAGCACACCACCTGTTAAAGCAAATGGAACACCCGTGAACACCAGTAGGCTTTCTTTAATGTTATGGAAAACAGCCATCAGCAAAATAAAGATCGTCAATAATGCTAGTGGAATCACAATCTGCATTCGAGCCTGTGCCGAAGCCAGATTTTCAAACTGACCACCATATTCAATCCAATAGCCACTTGGTAGTGGATACTGCTTCAGTTGAGTTTGTACCTCTGTGACAAAAGAGCCCAAATCACGCCCTTCCACATTCGCAGTGACTATCACACGACGTTTGCCATTTTCACGGCTGACTTGGTTAATACCATCCATCATTTTTACCGTGGCAATATCGGTGAGTAAAATACTGCCGCCATTTGGAAGTTGTATTGGCAGTTGCGCAATCCCACTGACACTACGGTCTTGTTCACTGAGTCGAATCACAAAGTCAAAACGGCGGTCGCCCTGTAAAATTTCACCGACATTTTGCCCACCAATGCCTGCTGACACATAGTCTTGTATGGTTTTAACACTTAGGCCATATTGCGCTGCCAAGCTTTTATCAATTTCAACATTAAGCAAAGGTAAACCCGATGTTTGTTCAACTTTGACTGCGGTACTGCCTGAAACTTGTTGAATCAATTTACTGATTTTTTCAGCTTCCGCATTTAATACTTGCATGTCATCACCAAAGATTTTGACACCGACATCACTACGTACACCCGATATTAACTCATTAAAACGCAGTTCAATTGGCTGAGAAAACTCACTGTTGTTACCGGGCAATGTCGCTAAATACGCCTGCATACGGCTACGCAGTTCATCCAATGTTTCTTTCGGGTTTGGCCACGCATCACGGGGTTTCAACATGACATAACCATCTGAAATATTAGGCGGCATCACATCGGTCGCCACTTCTGCCGTACCTGTACGCGCAAAAATAGCGTGTATTTCAGGGAATTTTTTCAGAAGTAGCTTTTCCGTGTTTTCCTGAATACGAAGTGATTCTTCTAAACCTGTACTAGGGGAACGCAGTTGCTGTACAGCAAAGTCACCTTCACTCAGTTGCGGCGCAAATTCACTACCGATACGCGTTGCAAGTAAACCTGTTAATACCAATAAGCACAGTGCAAAGGTTAAAACCACCGCTTTGTACTGATAGGCACAGTCCAATACTCGCTGATATCGCTCTTTTAACGACAACATCCAACGGCTTTCAGTTTCTTTAATGTCACCTTTAACAAAAAGTGCAACAGCCGCAGGTACGAAGCTGATCGACAAAATAATGGCTGCAACGAGTGCAAGTACAACCGTCAAAGCCATTGGGTGGAACATTTTGGCTTCTACGCCAGTCAGTGCAAAAATCGGTAAATACACCACTAAAATAATCAGCTGACCAAAAATAAGTGGACGGCGAGCTTGGCGCGCTGCTAAAAATACTTCTTTAAAGCGTTCCGACTGAGTTAACGGTCGTTTGAGCAGTTGTTGTGCATGGGCTAAACGGCGAATACAGTTTTCAACAATTACCACTGCACCGTCGACAATAATCCCGAAATCCAATGCCCCTAAACTCATCAGGTTGGCACTGATGTTCTGTTGTGCCATACCCGTTAAAGTAAACAGCATAGACAGTGGAATCACACAGGCTGTAATTAACGCAGCACGAATATTACCCAAGAATAAAAAGAGGATCACAATCACCAAGATTGCGCCTTCAACCAAGTTCTTTTGCACCGTTTTAATGGCTTTTTCTACTAAAGTCGTGCGGTCATAAACTGTTTCGATTTTAACGCCTTGCGGTAAACTGCTTTGCACCTCTTGAATTTTGGCATCGACAGCTTTAGACACCGTTCGACTGTTTTCACCCATCATCATCATAGCGATGCCGAGTACAGTTTCTTCGCCATTATAGGTTGCGCCTCCTGTTCGGAGGTCATGATCAATTGAAACCTGCGCAATATCCGCAACACGGATCGGGTTCCCATTTGGGCTGGCAACTGTTGTATTTTCAATGTCTGCAAGACTGTTGAGTGTGCCAGGCACACGAACTGTGAGCTGCTGACCATTTTCCTCAATAAAGCCTGCCCCACGGTTTTCATTGTTTTCCTGTAAAGCGGTTTGCAGTTGGCTCAAGGAAATATTCAACTGCTGCATACGGTTTAAGTCAGGAGCAACCACGTAGGTTTTGTTAAACCCGCCAATACTGTTGACCTCTGCAACCCCTGCAACACGTTGCAATTGCGGACGAACGATCCAATCTTGGATCTCCCGCAAGTCCATCGCACTATAAGCTGTACCATCGGCTTTTTTGGCATTCGGTTCTGCTTTAATGACCCATTGATAAATTTCACCTAAACCTGTTGAAACTGGCGACATGGTTGGAGAAACATCACTGGGTAAATCCGCTTTGGCTTCTTGTACCCGCTGATTAATCTGCTGGCGTGCCCAATAGATGTCTGTACCATCCTTAAATACGATGGTGACTTGGGACAAACCATAGCGTGAAATCGAACGAGTCAGTTGTAAATCTGGAATACCCGCCATAGCCGTTTCAATTGGATAGGTAATCCGCTGTTCAACCTCCAGTGCGGTAAAACCATTGGCTTGGGTATTAATTTGTACTTGCGTATTGGTAATATCAGGCACTGCATCAATTGGTAGCTTTTGATAGCTGTATACCCCAACCGCAATCCACGTGCAGACAAAGAGCATGACCCAAATGGCATTTTGAATAGAGAACTGAATAATTCGTTCAAACAAGCCTTCAGGCTTGGGTAAATCATGATTAGTGTGCATGATCAGCCTCGCCTTTTTCGAGTTCAGATTTAAGAACAAAGCTGCCTTGGCTGACATAGCGTTGCCCTGCTTTTATGCCTGAAACGACTTCAATCCATTGACCATCATTTGACGCTTGTCCAAGTGCAACAGGCTGTGATTTCAAATGCACTTGCCCTTTTTGTTCAGCGTCGACTACAAATACGGACGTTTGACCCTCAATGTTTTGAATAGCACTTTTATGGACACGAAGCGCTGTTTTGGAACTGGTATTGTCTAAAAAGATATTCACCAAAACATTTGGACGTAATTCAGCCGCTTGGCTTTTTAATTTAGCGCGTACCACTAAGCGGCCCGTTTGAGCATCGGCCTGAGAGGTTAAGCTTTGGATGACAGCTTCATATTTTTGCTCAGAGGCATTCGGTTTGAACGTTACACTTTGATTGGTTTGTAATTGACTCGATAACTGTGCAGGCAGATTAAACTCAAGCCACAACTCTTTAAATTGTTCAATCACAAAAAGCTGATCGGCCAATTGTACGTTTTCACCCACCACGATATCTTTTTGGCTAATCACCCCTGAGATGGGCGCTTTAATGGCAAAACGACCATTTACACCACCTGTTGCCCCCAGTGCATTTAAACGACTTTGCACGGATTGCACAGTAATCTGCGCCTGTCGGTAAGCATTTTCTGCCCGTTGGTAGTCTTGTTTAGCTGAAATACCCTGTGACCATAACTGCTGTTCACGTTGATAATCTTGACGTGCCAAGTCCAAACTGGCTTGAGCCATCCGTAAATTGGCTTGTTGATCAATCAGTTCAGGTACGGACAGTACTGCTAAAGTTTGTCCTTTTTGTACGTTTTGACCAAGCTCCACGTTCACCTGCTCCACATGTCCACCAAAGTTTGGCGAAATATGGGCTTGCTGATCGGTATTCACCACAAGCTTTCCAGGCAGAACCGTGACTTGAGACACCACGCCTTGTTGAGCCGAAGCGATCTGAATGCCTTGCTCTGTCAGTTGCTGCGCTGTCAGTTGAATTTCACCTTCCTCGGCATGTCCTTTTTCGCCCTCGGGCTCATCCGCATGTTCAGATTCTTCATGTTCCCCATGCTCATGTTCATCGGTGGTTTTATCTTTCGAGCTAAACCAAATCCCTAAAGCGATGAGGAGTGTAATGAGGAGCAAAAGCCCAATCATCAATGGCTGTGATATTTTTCCAAATTGATTTTTAAGTTGCATATTATTGTGCTCCGCCAAGGATGAGGTCTTGTATTTGTGCGATTGAGTTTTTACTAATTTGGCTATAAGCATCTGAACTACTGATCTGTTCATAGCTAGTGCCGAGGCTAAGCGCTTCTGCGGTCAATGCGGTCTGCCATGCTTGACGCAATAACTGTAACTGCCCAAGACGTATGCTTTGTAGTTGCGAGTTGGCTTGTTGAATGTCGGTAATAGACAGCTTTCCGGCTTTGAAACCTTGTAATGTACGTACTTGTACTTGTTCTGCCAAAGTTGTTTGTTGACTGATTGCACCGAACTGCTGTTTTAGTCCTTTGAGCTCATGCATGGCATTGGCGATATCTAAAATTTGCTGTTTTAACTCACGCTGTTGCTGCTGATTCAACAAGCTTTGCTGACGCTGTGCCATCGGAATGCTGTATTGCTGACGGTTAAAGATATTCAGCGGAATATCCACACCAACACCTAATGTGGTATCGCTATTTTCATTCGGTGCTTGACTCCGTTTCATGCCGACATTTAAGGTCGGATTGGGACGGGCCAGCACTTTTAAACTTTCAATGTTTAAATTGGACTGTTGAATATTCAGGGCATACAGCTTTTCCAACCAACCTTCCGCAATATAGCGCTGTACCGTGACTTCGCTTTGATCTGGCCATGGCATCGAGGTCGCATTGAGTTGAATATCAGCTTTGGTTTCGCCCCAAAGGTTTGAGAGTTGACGCTGTGCCACTTGTTCTGCCAGTATTGCTTGTTGATATAAACGTTGCATATCTAAACTTTCAATTTGCGCACGTTCATAGTCAACCAAAGCAATACTGCCCGCCTGATAGCGCTTTTTGGCACTGTCTAAATTGTTTTGACTCACTTTCAGCTGTGCGGCATATAGCGATTTTTCAACTTGTGCCAAAGCCAACTGCGACCATGCAAACTTCACCACCAATTGACTTTGTGCTGTCCACAGTTGTTGCTGTAATTGGCCTTGTTGGTGTGCTGTTTCTGCGAGTTTTTGATTGAGCTTACGCTGTCCAAAAACATCTAAAGGTTGGCTAATGGCAATACTGAGTTCACGATCGGTATTTGAACCAAAACCATCTTGATTGATATTTAAGCTAGGGTTTTGCCATAAACCACTGTTTTTGATGTTCAGCTCTGAAATGCTTTGACGCTGTTGCCCAATTTCACTTTGGTTCTGATAACGCTCTACTTTTGCCAAAGCCTCATCCAAAGTCTTGACTGGTTCGGCAAAACTCCATTGCATCGCAGCTGTTGTTATGCCTACAGCAAGGGCTTGGCGTATAAACGCCTTCAATTGATTCGACATGCTTTTTCCCACTAATTTTTAGAAGAAGTGGTGGGAAATATTTTAGGCTACCCCACCATTAGCGGGGAAAGTTCAGGAGGCGGATGTTGCCCCAGTAAATCAGGGGCTTGATAGGCATTATGCCAAAAAAATTGTGGCGGTTCTTTTATCTCAAGCGCGAGCGGCAGTTGATAGTTTTTCTCTTTCGGAATAATCAAATGTGCCATTGAAGGCAAATGATCTTGATGGTCTTCACCCAATTCAAACTGATCATTTGCCGTTTGAGTATGGTCATCAATACTACTTTGTTGATGTGCTTTCGCATCCGATACACACAAAGTGGATTGATGATGCCCAAAATGAAAATTTTGTTGCGTCACGACTTGAGTTTTTTGTTCTTCATGGACGCAAAAAGCTGCCGCCACGTTCCAAAGACTTTGGAACATGAATAAAGCAACTAAGACGCTAATCCACGTGGTAGAACGCATAATGTCGTACTGAAAAAAAGTGATGCTATTGTAAAGCCTAGACTAAGTCTAAGGTCAAGCCTTTTTTAATGACTATGTTCATGTTGGTGTGGATGGCATTCATCATCTTCGATTTGCAAAGTCACTTGGGTAATGCCGTGCTCATGCCCTAATAACTCTACAGCTTGGTGGTATAAAGCTCTCTGATCTACATCAGGTGCAATCAAATGCGCGGTTAAATGCACATTTTTAGAGGTAATGGCCCAAACTTTAAGTTGGTGAATCCCTTTTACACCGTCTAAAGCCAGCAAGTCATTACGTAGAGATTCGATATCAATTTCACTTGGAACACCTTCGAGCAAAATATTGATACTTTGTTTCAGTAGCACCCAAGTTCGAGGTAAGACCCAAAAGCCGATCAACACCGCAATAACGGTATCTACCCACATCCAACCCGTGAAATAAATCACCAATGCGCCTATGATCACACCCACAGAGCCCAAGGCGTCACTCAGCACCTCAAGATAAGCCCCTTTCACATTTAAGCTGTCTTGACTGCTCGACACCAAAATTTTCATTGAAATTAGGTTAATGATTAAACCCAAAACAGCAACGACCAGCATGCCCATACTTTGGATTTCGGGTGGCTGACTAAAACGCTGATAAGCTTCATATAAAATGTAAATGGCCACCACAAACAACATCATGGCATTAAACAAAGCTGCCAAGATTTCAAACCGTTGATAGCCAAAGGTGCGTTTATCATCGGCAGGTTTTTGTCCAATTTTGATGGCGGCTAAGGCAATCGCCAAAGCAGCAGCATCAGTAAACATGTGCGCCGCATCGGACAGTAAGGCTAAACTTTGTGTGATAAATCCAGCAATAACCTCAACAATTAAAAATGTCGTGGTCAAGGCAAGTGCAAGCGTTAATTTCTTAGCATTTTTTGCAGTCACTTCAACATGGCTATGATCATGGTTATGAGAACCGCTCATGTAGGACTCCTTATCATTTTAATGGATGCAATGCTTTAGCATTGAAATCGACGCTTTTTTGATTTAAAAAATACTCGATTTAGCATACTCGGTTAAAACAATAAAATCATCCTTCAAGTTTGCCAGTCTTTATTTTTGACGCTTTTTCCCAGTCAAAAAGTTCATCGCTTGTGTATAACCTGTCGGTGTAATGCGTTGTACCAGATCCATAATTTTGGCATCTGTCCCAATTAAGACACGGCGATCGTCTTTTTTTACAGCCTTTAAAATGGCCTGTGCAGCAACATCTGGCGGAGTTTTAAGCATTTTATTGAAGGAACGGCTGGCACGCTCTGGGTTCATACCTAGCGCACGAATACTGTCACTCATTCGAGCACTATTGGCGATATTGGTTCGTATACCACCTGGGTGAACACAAGTCGCACTGACACCACAGTTTTCTAGGTCTAGTTCTTGACGTAGTGCTTCGGTAAAACCACGAACAGCAAATTTTGTCGCATTATAGGCACTCTGGGTAGGCTGTGCAGTGAGTCCAAATAAGCTTGAAATATTCACAATATGCCCAGCACCACTTTTCTTTAAGTAGGGTAAAAAAGCTTTGGTTCCATACACCACACCCCAAAAATTGATTTTAAAGATCCACTCGGCATCTTCATAGCTCAAGCCTTCAACAGTACTGGCTAAGGCAACACCTGCATTATTAAAAACTAAATTGATCTGGCCAAAGTCTTGTTCACATTGTTTGGCCCAATCCTCTACTGCCTTACGGTCTGAAACATCAAGTTTTGTGAGCGTGACTGAAACAGGATAATCTTTGACCTGGTTTAATGTTTCTGCCAAACCTTGCTCATTGAGATCACTGAGTGCCAAATGTGTGCCTTGTTTAGCCAGTTGAATCGCCAACTGCTGCCCAATTCCTGAACCTGCGCCTGTGATCGCAGCCACTTTATTTTCAAAATTTTTCATAATGCTCTCTAAATATCGTTTTAAATCTAAACGCCATGCTGAAGGGGCAAGTACTTTGTTTGCGTAGACAAGGTCTATTGTAGTTAAGGTACAAAAATTACAGTCATGAATGAAATGATCATTTCTAATGATTCAGTATGTATAAAATTCATGAGTGGTATTTTAAATATAAGATCATTTTTATTTTCTTTGTATTTTCAAGTACTAGGACTCTAAAAACTAAAGCAAGATACTGAGATCTGCATACTGTCCCACAGGCTTTAGACTATAACAGCCCTGAGAAATTCTGCATCGTCTGTTATGTTTTTTTAATCTTGTTTTTGTATCTGTTTCATCAGTCCTTTACTTTACATAATGTGCTCATCACCTCAGTTGAGTGCAGTAACCATGAAAGATCTAGACTCAAAAAAACCAGCAAAATATGCAGATAGTTCAATTTCAGATAAAGCATTTAAAAATATGATTATCTGGTTTGCAATTTACTGTGGGCTTTTTTGTATAGGTGTAGTTTTCTTTGTCGGTGCAGATCGAAATTACCTTCTTCAGTAAGAATCTGAAATTTTCTGCACTAATATCAATACCTAACTTCGGACCTCAAAATTAAACTCCACGAGAAAACACACTTTAGAGATTAAACCTAGACATGGGTTTAATCTCTATTTTTTTGAGCTGAATACTCTTAAAACGGCAGTTAAATTATATTTTGAATGGTTGATGTCATTACAAATGAATGACAGATGCTGTATAAAAATCAGACTTCAAGCCCAAATCACTAAAAATGCAGCAATCACCACCAATACAATACCGAGATGTTCAGCACGTGCTAACTTTTCTTTAAAGAAGTAAGCTGAAATCAACATACTAAAAATAATCTCAACCTGCCCCAAGGTTTTTACAATGGGCACGGACTGCATGCTCATGGCACTAAACCAACCCAGTGACGCCAAAAAACTACATAAACTGACACGAAATGTAAGTCCAATACGCTGCCACATGGCCCATAATGTTACACGGCGAAATATACCCAAATACATTAAAAGTAAAAAGCACTGAGTCCCAATCACCATTAAAAGCACCCAAGCCGCACGGTGAATAAACGGTAAATTATCTAGTTCTAAACTTGCCTCACGTACCAAGAGCGAAGTAATGGCAAAACATAAACCACTACCGATACCTATACATAAAGTTGGTACGGAAAAATCAGAAAAGTCACGCCCCTTAGACATTAAAAATACCGCAAAGCCTCCTACAGCGACCCCAAACCAGCCCAAAAGACTTAAATGATCGGATAAAAAGACCACGGCGATAATTGCGGCAAGTACTGCCTCACTTTTAGCAAGCCCCACTCCAATTGCATAATTTTTTTGCTTAAAAAGTTGCACCATTAGTGCTGTTGCTGCAATTTGGCTTAACGCAGCAATAAGCACATAAATAGCAAAACGGAGATTGAAATGGACTGAATCTGTCACAGGTTGAACATGGTAAAGACAACTGATGTAAATCAGTGCTAAAGGTAAAGCAAAGATGAACCGCGCTAGAGTCACTCCATAAACATCTACAGTGGCACTAAGTTGCTTTTGAAAAGCGTTGCGCCAAGCCTGCATAAAAGCAGCCATAAGCGTAAAAAGAATCCATGTTATTGTCATCAAGTACTCTATATACAGTTACTTACCTCACATAATGTAACCCGTTGATGGCAATACATGTGCTTTATTTTCATGACTTATTCTTATGTGACAAATAACTTAAGTTCTGATGAAACTTCTACTATTCCACTACATGGGCAAAGTCTCCTTAAAAGTGAGTATGGAGCAAATTGGACAGCAAAACATAAAAACCGAAGGGGTTATCCTTCGGTTTCTGTGTGAAATTTCACTTCGATCTATACAAATCAAAGCGAAAACGGGCTATCGTCTCAAACATTAGAAGTTATAAATCGCAACCAAATTCACACGGTTGTCTTCACCTTTCTTACTACCATTTGCAGCAGGTGCAAACGCTTCACGCTCACCGTAGACATACTCGACACCAAGGCTAACAGGCTGAACTGGGCTATAGAATAAATTCCCCCATGCTTGCCATAAGTTTTTATTGATTTTGGTATCATCCGCTACAGCATCAAGGTAGTCCTGATTTTTATCAAAAGTCATATAACCATAAGCCAATGTGCCGCGTAATTTGTCATTAAACTTTTGTGTTAGACCCACAGTAATTGAGTCAAACTCACTTTGTTCAATACTTGTGCCTGTTGCAACTACGCCAGGGTTCGTAAAGGATACAAAGCTACTATCACCTTTGACATGGTAGTAGTCAGCTTTCACAGAGGTTACTGGGGTGATGTCAAATTTAGCACCAACACCTACGCCATACGCCCATTCTTCCTGATTTTGAATACGTTTCTCATGCGCCATTGCACGTCCACTAACTGAAAGTGCATCATTGAATTTATGATTTAGTCGTCCTGTAAATGCAGGCATACGTTGGCTTATGCTGGCATCTTTCGGGTCTTCCACTGCCGCGACTAAGTTGGTATTTGGCGTGAATTTATGGGTATAACGCACTTGAGGAGTACGTTTAATTGAAGCCCCCACATATGCCAAAGCATCAATCGTTTCAGGGATGTAGTCTGGAGTTGCAAAGTTTGACCAAGTTTGACCAATTAACCAGTTACCATAGTTTAAATACGCATGACGAATACGTAAATTATCAAGGTTTGCGCCACCTAAAAAGTCGACCTCAATTTTGGCATTTAAGTTCTGATCGGCGACTGGCGCTTTAAAGTCCAAGCCTAATCTCGTTGCTGAAAGGGTTGATCTTAAACGATCGCTATTTTCAGCATTACCTTCTAAAGGCACGCTATTGATTTGGTTATAGGGCATATCACGAGCACCACCTTCAGCTTGATACGATGCATCCATTCGAACATTACCGTATAAGTTGAACTCTGCCCCACCTTTGGTTAAACCCAAACCCGTTTTTTCAACCGTTTTTGGCGTCGTCAACACTTGACGTTCAACAGCGCTCAATTGAACAGCTTGCTGCTGTTGTTGCTGGGTATTCTGTTGAAGCATTTGTTTTAACGCATTAATTTCATTTCTAAGTTGCTCAATCTCTGCCGTCGTATTGGTTTGTGCGTGTAATGCTGCACTACTTAACATGGATAAAGTGACAACTAAAACGTTCTTCTTAAATTGTTTCATTTAACACGGGTCCTGTGTATTTAAGTCTGTCCTGACTTTTACGCTTTAATATTTAGCTCTCTTTTTCATCGCTGTTTTCTAACGCAATGCATTTCTTTTAATACTTTAAAATGAAACTTTTTATCGCATTAAAAATCGCGTTAAAAAACAACTTATAAAAAGCAAATTGATTTTAACAGTTCATAAAGTTTTTGAAATGAGCCTACTACTAATGCACTAGACTCATGGGTTCAGTATTCTTTAATTTGCTGTGGGTTTAACTACATCAAACGATTGTTTTGATTTGGTTTTTTCGCCATCTACGGATACTTTCAAGTTGACCATAAACACGGCCAAAGCCGCAATCACACCAGGTATCGCAATCACGAGAAAATTCATTTGATGTGGCAACTCAAAAGTTAACAATGTACCTGTCAGTACAGGCCCAACTATTGCACCAATGCGTCCAATGCCTGAAGCCCAACCCATACCTGTAGAGCGCACCGCAGCTGGATAGAACTGTGCAACAAAGGTATACAGTAGGATTTGTGAACCAATGGTTGCAGCGCCTGCAATTGCAATTAAACCGTACAGCACCATTTGTGGACTGTTGAAACCAAGTAGAATCAGTGCAATAGCACCCACAGTGAACATGGTTGTTAAAACTGGTTTTAAGTGGAAACGGTCTGCGAGCGCACCACCGCCAATCGCGCCAACCATACCACCAATATTTAAAGCAAATAAGAAAATCATACTTGCACCAAGCGAATAACCTGCTTGAATCATCAGTTTTGGTAACCAGCTTCCAAGTGCATAGACCATGAGCAGGCACATAAAGAATGCCACCCAAAACATCATGGTGCTAAAGGTACGACCTTGTTGGAACAATGCTTTTAATGGAGCATCATCACCAGCAACAGGTTCATTAAGTTTAAATGTCGTTTCAGGCTGAATCGCTTGCTCAGGTGCAATTTTTTGCACAATTTCACGGACTTTTTCAGTTTCGCCTTTTTTAGTCAGGAACATTAAAGACTCAGGTAAAAACTTCCAAAGAATCGGTAAAGCCAGAAATGGAATGATGGCGATATAGAACATGATTTTCCAACCATAGTCCGTCACTAACCATGCACCCAGTAAGGCTGACGTCATGCCACCAATGGCATAACCACTGAACATAACCGCCACGAGTGTGCTACGAATACGCTTCGGAGCATATTCCGTCATGAGTGCGACCACGTTTGGCATTACTCCGCCAATGCCAAGTCCCGCAAGAAAACGTAAAATACCAAACTCAATAGGATTGCTTGCAAATGCGCCTAGAAAGGTGAAGCCACTAAAAATAGCCACACAAATCATAATGGTCTTTTTGCGGCCCAATTTGTCAGACAACGTACCAAAGCTCATTGCACCGAACATCATGCCAAACAATGCTGTACTCGCAAGTAAACCTGCTTGTACTGCACTGAGTCCCCACTCTTGCATCAGAAGTGGCAATGCCACGCCATAGATGACTAAATCATAACCGTCAAAAATAATAATCAGTAGACACCAAATGAGTACACTCCAATGAAAGGGTGTAAATTTGGCTTCATCGACCACCGTGTTGATGTTAACTGGATTTGTATTCACTTTAAGCCTCCTGCTTGCGAATGTTTGTTGCTGTGCACATTGCAGCAAAAGTAGCTTTCTTGTCCAAAACCGAATAACTCTATATTTATACCTTTAAGGTCGGTTAAGGCTTTTATTGTTTTAAATAAATAGCTTATATAACCCATGATGACAGTAAGAGACAGAAAATAAGCAAAACCAAGCGAAAATGATTATAAAAAAAGCCATCCACAAGGATGGCTATAATGGCTCATTTTAAAATGTAGACTTTAAAAGTATCGTGGAATTTAAATCCCCAAGTTTAGATAAATGCACGGTCATATTTGATCGCTTCAAGGTCATAGACCTGATAAATACAATCGAATAATGAACGAATGTCCTCGCTTTCATCCATGGAACGAATAGCCAAAAATATGGGGCTAGTCGCTGCATCATCTAAAATTGGAATATAGTTCAAATGCGGCAGTTGAATGGTTCGTGCACTTTCTGGAACCACACAAATTCCTTCTCCAGCGGCAACCAACCCCAGTGCCAACTGTATTTCACGAACTTCTTTTAAGTGTTTAGGTTCCAGTCCATATTCTGAAAACAGTCCTTGGACTTGAGTAGAAAAGTTTGGCTTGGGGTGACTCGGATAAAGAAATAAGTTCTGATCGACCAAGTCCGACAGGTATACACCTTGTTTTTGCGCCGTCAAAGGATGACTAGAATGTGCTGCTAACATTAACGGTTCTTCACGCAGTAAAACCCGACGCACAGCAGGATCTGAAATACGTAAGCGTCCAAAACCAACATCAATCCGCCCTTCTTTTAATGCTTGAATTTGGTCTTTGGTACTCATTTCAATCAATTCAATTTTTAAATGCGGCTGCTGTTGGCGAAATAAATACACAATTTTAGGCAATAACCCATATAACAACGAACCCACAAAGCCCATCGTTACCGTTTTTTCAACCAAGCCTACACGCTGTGTCATAGCTTTGACTTCTTCAGCATTAGACAAAAGTTTAACCGCATGTTGATAGAAGAATTGTCCTGCTTCTGTGGTCTTGAGTGGGCGGCTGCCACGTTCAAATAATTGCACGCCTAATTCAGCTTCCAGATTCTGTATCTGGCGGCTAAGCGGGGGCTGTGCTATGAATAATTTTTCAGCAGCTTTGGTAAAGCTCTGCTCTTCTACAACAGCTACATAGTAGCGGAGGTGTCTCAATTCCATGACCCTTAATACCTTTAAGATATATTAAAATGCTAATTTGATCTTCGACAGTTCATATTTATTCTTTTAAGGTATATCACATCAGGTACACAACGCAAGGCTGCGCAGAGTTAAGATGTATAAATCTATAGAAACCTTACTCGTCGAAATCCCCACTATTCGCCCACACAAAATGGCGGTAGCGACTATGCAAACGCAAACGCTTGTATTGGTGAAAATTAGCACTGAAGATGGCTTTGTCGGCTGGGGTGAAGCAACAACGATTGGTGGACTGGGCTACGGTGAAGAAAGCCCTGAAAGTATTAAGACCAATATTGAAACTTATTTTTCCCCTTTATTGAAGTCTCTTAATGCTCCAAATATCGCACAAACTATGCGTGCTTTGAAAAAAAACATTAATGGTAACCGTTTTGCCAAATGTGCAATTCAAACGGCTCTACTCGACATCCAAGCGCAACGTTTAGATTTACCCCTATCTGAAGTGTTGGGTGGTCGTTTACGTGACAGCTTACCTGTACTTTGGGTATTGGCATCTGGTGATACTGAAAAAGATATTGCTGAAGGCCGGAAAATGATTGAGGCGAAACGCCACAATGTTTTCAAGCTTAAAATCGGTTCACGCCGTGTGGAAGAAGATGTTGAACATGTTCTTGCGATTAAACAAGCACTGGGTTCAGACATTTCCATTCGTGTTGATGTGAACCGTGCATGGTCTGAGTTAGATGCGATTAAAGGCATTCAACTGCTACAAAATGGTGGTGTTGACCTGATTGAACAACCCTGTGCAATCGACAACATTGATGCAATGCAGCGTTTAACACGACGTTTTGATCTTGCCATCATGGCAGATGAATCGCTCATGGGGCCGAGCTCAGCCTACCGTTTAGCCAAAACCAATGCAGCCTCTGTTTTTGCAGTCAAAGTGGCGCAGTCCGGTGGACTAATCGAAGGTCATGAAGTGGCGAAAATTGCCAACTTAGCAGGAATCGACCTATACGGCGGCACCATGCTTGAAGGTGCGGTCGGCACGATTGCTTCGGCACATTTGTTTTCGACCTTTGAAAATTTAGCTTATGGCACCGAACTATTCGGCCCACTGCTGTTAACCCAAGACATTTTAAAAACCCCACTTCAATACACTGACTTCGCCTTACATCTACCCCAAGGCAAAGGACTCGGTATTGAGTTAGATGAAAACAAGATTGATCAGCTGCGCCGCGCTTAAGCGACGTCTTAACCGTTTAGGAGTTATACATGCTTTTTCACGTACGTATGGATGTAAACATTCCACTGGATATGCCTGCTGAAACTGCCAGTGAAATTAAAGCAGTCGAAAAAGCATATTCGCAAGAGCTACAAGCTCAGGGCAAATGGCGACATATTTGGCGCATTACAGGTCAGTACTCAAACATCAGCATTTTTGATGTAGACAGCAATGAAGAGCTACACAACATTTTGCAAGGTTTACCCTTGTACCCGTATATGAACATTGAAGTGATGCCTTTAAACCGACATCCCTCTTCTATTCGCGAAGATGATCGCTAATTTAAAAAGATTTAATGCAGTTTAATCACTAGAAACTGATGAATGATCTAGTGAAAGAAATTAACAAGGAGCGTGCCAGCTAGCTTTTCAACCTATTCATAAAGCCAGCCACCACACAGCAAACATACTTAAGGAGCAATAGTATGAATCGTCAACAGATTGATGCACTAGTCAAAACAATGAATGTGGATACAGCAACAGGCCCTGTAGACGCACGTACTCAACAAATTGTAGTTCGCCTATTGGGTGACTTATTCCAAGCAATTGAAGACTTAGATTTGAGTCAAACTGAAGTTTGGAAAGGCCTAGAATACTTTACGGATGCAGGCCAAGCCAACGAACTCGGGTTACTTGCAGCGGGGCTTGGCCTTGAGCACTACCTCGACTTACGTGCAGACGAAGCCGATGCCAAAGCAGGCATTACAGGCGGAACACCACGTACCATCGAAGGTCCTTTATATGTAGCTGGCGCACCTGAATCAGTTGGTTTTGCACGTATGGATGATGGTTCTGAAGAAGGCAAAATTCCGACCTTGATTATTGAAGGGACTGTGACCGACACGAATGGTCAGATTATTGAAGGTGCAAAAGTTGAAGTTTGGCATGCCAATAGCTTAGGTAATTACTCTTTCTTCGATAAGTCCCAATCAGACTTCAATCTACGTCGTTCAATCATTAGCGATCAAGATGGTAAATACATTGCGCTCACCACGATGCCTGTCGGTTACGGTTGCCCACCAGAAGGGACAACTCAATTTGTATTGAACAAGTTAGGCCGTCACGGTAACCGCCCTTCGCACGTACATTACTTTGTATCTGCGCCAGGCTACCGCAAGTTAACCACCCAATTCAACATTGAGGGTGACCAATACCTGTGGGATGACTTTGCATTTGCAACCCGTGAAGGCTTAGTGGCTACCGCTGTCGATATTACCGATGAGGCTGAAATTGCGCGCCGTGGTTTAACAGGTCCATTCAAACACATTCAATTCAATGTTGAACTGGTGAAAGACCAAGCGGCTGCACCATCAACTGAAGTTGAGCGTCGTCGCGCTAGCGCTTAATTACCCTTGGAACCGAAATAGCCACTGCAAAGTTGCATTTCGGGGACTTCCTCACTTTTGGAAAGTCGGAGAACGGACATGCCACGTATCCCAGTTATTAATACTAGCCATCTCGATCGTATCGACGAATTACTTGTCGACAACTTTGAAACAGGCGAATTCAAACTTCATCGTTCAGTTTTTACTGATCAAGCCCTTTTTGACCTAGAAATGAAGTATATCTTCGAGGGTAACTGGGTTTACTTGGCACACGAAAGCCAAATTCCAAATAACAACGACTATTACACGACGTATATTGGCCGTCAGCCTATTCTGATTGCACGTAACCGTAATGGTGAACTCAATGCCATGATCAATGCCTGTTCACACCGTGGTGCACAGCTTTGTCGTAATAAACGTGGCAATAAAGCAACCTATACTTGCCCTTTCCACGGTTGGACATTTAACAACTCTGGCAAACTTTTAAAAGTTAAAGACCCAGCAGACGCCGGTTATTCAGACTGTTTTAACCACGAAGGTTCACACGATCTGAAAAAAGTCGCACGTTTCGGCAACTACAAAGGTTTCTTGTTCGGTAGCTTAAATCCAGACGTACCCTCTTTAGAAGAATACTTAGGCGAAACCAGTAAGATCATTGACATGATTGTGGATCAGTCTGAGCAAGGTCTCGAAGTTTTACGTGGTGCGTCTACCTACACTTATGAAGGCAACTGGAAACTGACTGCGGAAAATGGCGCAGATGGTTATCACGTTTCTGCGGTGCACTGGAACTATGCAGCGACCACTCAACAGCGTAAAGAAAAACAAGCGGGTGACAACATCCGTGCCATGAGCGCAGGCGCTTGGGGTAAACAAGGCGGTGGCTCATACGGTTTTGACAATGGTCACATGCTGCTTTGGACACAATGGGCGAACCCAGAAGACCGTCCAAACTTCCCGAAAGCCGACGAATACTCTGAAAAATTTGGCGAAGCAATGTCGAAGTGGATGATTGAGCGTTCACGTAACTTATGTCTTTATCCAAACGTCTATTTGATGGATCAGTTCGGTTCACAAATTCGTGTACTCCGCCCGATTTCAGTCAATAAAACCGAAGTCACCATTTATTGTATCGCACCTGTGGGTGAAGACACGGAAGCGCGTACACGCCGTATTCGCCAATATGAAGACTTCTTCAATGCCTCAGGCATGGCTACACCAGATGATTTGGAAGAATTCCGTGCATGCCAAGCAGGCTACGCAGGCATTGAACTGGAATGGAATGATATGTGCCGCGGTTCAAAACACTGGATTCAGGGCCCAGATGATGCTGCCAATGAAATTGGTCTAAAGCCAAAACTTTCAGGTGTCAAAACTGAAGATGAAGGCCTCTATCTTGCACAGCACCAACACTGGTTAGACATGATGAAAATTGCCATTGCGAATGAAAAAGCACTGGCTGTTGAAACTGCAAATGAACAAGGAGAAGTTGTATGAATGCTCCTACAACACTCAATACCGTTAGCATCGAACAAGTTAGTCAGTTTCTGTATCAAGAAGCACGTTTTTTAGATGATGAACAATGGGACGATTGGCTTGCATGTTATGCCCCTTCTGCATCATTTTGGATGCCTGCATGGGATGACGACGATACCCTGACTACAGACCCGCAGTCTGAAATTTCACTGATTTACTACCCAGACCGTCAAGGTTTAGAAGACCGTGTGTTCCGTATTAAAACTGAACGCTCCTCTGCGACCATGCCAGACACGCGTACTTGTCACAATGTGAACAATATCGAAGTAATTGAGCGTGATGGCGACAAAGTTACCGTCCGTTTTAACTGGAATACGCTGAGTTTTCGCTACAAAACCAGTTATAGCTACTTTGGTATGTCGCGTTATGAAATCGACTTTTCAGGTGAAAAACCACAAATTTTAAGTAAATACGTGGTACTGAAAAACGATTATATCAATCAAGTAATTGATATTTATCACCTCTAAGTTAGCCACACATCCTGAGTATGCTTTCAGCCAAATGGAGTTTTGGCTGAAAGTTCCAAGTTTCAAAGTTTTTAAAGGATATTCAGCCATGTCAAACCACAATGTTGCACTTCAATTTGAAGATGGCGTAACGCGTTTTATTACCGTGACTCAAGGTGAGTCTTTATCAGATGCCGCTTACCGCCAAAAAATTAACATTCCGCTAGACTGCCGTGATGGTGCATGTGGGACTTGCCGCGCTTTTTGCGAATCTGGTCGTTATGACATGCCTGAAGAGACGTATATTGAAGATGCGTTAACACCAGAAGAAGCGGAACAAGGCTATATTTTGGCTTGCCAATGCCGTCCGACCTCAGATGCCGTATTCCAAATTCAAGCATCATCTGAAGTTTGCAAAACCGAAATTCACCAGTATCAAGGCACTTTAGTCGCTGTCGAAAATTTATCAGAATCGACCATTACTTTTGATATTCAGCTCGATGAAGGCCAACCTGACATTCACTTCCTTGCCGGTCAATATGTCAACGTCGGCATTCCAGAGACAGCGGAAACGCGTTCATATTCATTTAGCTCGAAACCGGGCAACCGTTTAACTGGTTTCGTGGTTCGTAATGTGCCGAATGGCAAAATGAGTAGCTTTTTAAGTGGTGCTGCCAAAGTGGGCGACAAAATGACGTTTACTGGTCCATTTGGTAGTTTTTACCTGCGTAATGTGGTTCGTCCTGTGGTTATGCTTGCAGGCGGTACTGGTATTGCACCCTTTATGTCTATGTTACAAACTTTAGAAGAAAAAGGCGCTGAACACCCTGTTCGTTTAGTGTTTGGTGTTACCAATGATTTCGACTTAGTGGCTTTAGAACAGCTCAATGCTCTTCAAGCCAAACTGCCATGGTTTGAATATCGTACTGTGGTTGCAAGTCCAGACTCTGCACATGAGCGTAAAGGTTACGTTACTGGGCACATTGACAATGAATGGCTCAATGGCGGTGATGTTGATGTCTACCTCTGTGGTCCTGTCCCTATGGTCGATGCTGTTCGTGGTTGGTTAGATAGCGAAGGCGTAAAGCCTGCAAACTTCCTGTTTGAAAAATTCTCTGCAAACTGATTGGGGCTACTTATCATGTCTGATCGTCAAAGATTTTTAAACAAAGTCGTGATTGTGACTGGTGCAGCTCAAGGCATTGGTCGCGGTGTTGCCCTCCAAGTGGCTGACGAAGGTGCGCAAGTTGTTTTAGCTGACTTATCTGACTATGTCGATGAAACATTAGCAGAAATTGAAGCGAAACAAGGTGATGCAATAACAGTCAAAGCCAATCTTGAAACCTTTGCAGGCGCACAAAGTGTTGTAGATAAAGCACTTGAAATCTATGGCCGCGTTGATGTACTCATCAATAATGTCGGTGGTGCGATTTGGATGAAGCCCTTTGACGAATTTTCTGAAGAAGAAATCATCAAAGAAGTGAATCGCTCATTATTTCCAACGCTGTGGTGTTGTCGAGCAGTGTTACCTGAAATGATTAAAAATCAGAAAGGTACAATTGTAAATGTGTCTTCTATTGCGACTCGTGGCATTAACCGTGTGCCTTATTCGGCTTCCAAAGGTGGGGTCAACGCCCTTACTGCATCGCTGGCTTTTGAACATGCTAAAGATGGGATCCGAGTGAATGCAGTCGCTACAGGTGGAACCGAAGCGCCGCCACGCAAAGTACCACGCAATGCAAATCCACTGTCTGAAAATGAAAAAGCGTGGATGCAGCAAGTGGTCGATCAAACCATTGATCGTAGTTTTATGAACCGTTATGGCACGATTCAGGAACAAGTAAATGCAATTGTATTCCTTGCTTCAGATGATTCGTCATATATGACAGGTACAGTTGTTCCTGTAGGCGGTGGCGATCAAGGCTAATTGATCGTCACAAAACTTTATATACAGGATCATGTCTGCATGGAGGCAAATGAATGGCTACCCTGTTTAAAACTTTGAAAGAAGATTGGTCTATTTCAGCCACTGTCGCAGGATTTTTGGCCGTGCTGATTTCCTATTCAGGGCCACTCATTATCTTCTTTCAGGCTGCGCAACAAGCTCAGGTTTCCCCGACCATGATGATTTCATGGATTTGGGGTATTTCTATTGGTGCAGCCGTGGCAGGGATCTTCCTTTCCATTAAGTTTAAAGTCCCCGTAATTACCGCATGGTCTGCGCCGGGTACAGCTTTATTGGTCACACTGTTCCCAAATATTAGCCTGAATGAAGCTGTAGCCGCTTATATCACCTCAGCAGTGGTAATTTTCCTGATCGGGATCAGTGGTTACTTCGATAAATTATTGAAATGGATTCCGCAGTCGGTAGCCGCGGGGATGATGGCAGGTATTTTATTTCAGTTTGGTTTAGGCCTATTTAGCGCAACGAACAGTATGCCGATTATTGTGTTTAGCATGCTGTTTGTCTTTTTAGTCGCAAAACGAATTTCACCACGCTATAGCATGCTTTGGGTTCTGCTTTCAGGTGTGGCCTTGAGCTTTGGGCTTGGTGAAATGAATGCAGTGAGTTTAGATTTTCAACTTGCTATTCCTCAATTCATCAGTCCCGAATGGACTTGGCACTCCACCTTAAACCTTGCCCTGCCTTTAATTTTAGTCAGCCTGACAGGACAGTTTTTACCAGGCATGGCCATCATGAAACTGAGCGGTTACGACATGCCTGCCAAGCCGATTATTACCACCACTAGTATTGCTTCTTTAGCTGTTGCATGTGTCGGCGGTATCACCATTGTTTTAGCGTCGATTACGGCTGCACTGTGCATGGGCAAAGATGCGCATGAGTTAAAAGAAAAACGCTATATCGCAGGCGTTGCTAACGGCATTTTCTATATTTTAGGTGGTTTGTTCGCAGGCAGTATCGTTCTGCTCTTCAGCTTGCTGCCAAAAGAGCTTGTTGCTGCTTTGGCTGGCTTGGCTTTATTGGGAGCGATTTCAACCAATATTGCTGTAGCCATGAAAGATGAATCTCAACGCGATTCTGCCCTCATTACCTTTTTGGCTACAGCTTCAGGTATGCATTTTTTAGGCCTAAGTTCAGTTTTTTGGGGCATCGTCATTGGTTTAACTGCGCATCTGATTTTAACCAAACGTAGTCCTGAAGTTTCAGCTTTAGCTTCACGCTCCAATTCAAGTTCTAAAAGTTAATAGGTACGCTGTACCTAGGACAATATTATGATTGATAAAAGTTCAGCTTCTTTAACAGAAGCACTTTCGCAAATAAAGGATGGCTCAACCATTATGATTGGTGGTTTTGGCACAGCAGGACAACCTGCTGAACTGATTGATGGCTTGATTCAACTCGGGATCAAAGACCTCACTATCGTCAGTAACAATGCTGGCAATGGCGACTATGGGTTAGCCAAGCTCCTCAAAGCGGGTGCTGTGAAAAAAGTTATTTGTTCGTTCCCACGTCAGTCCGACTCTTGGGTCTTCGATGAACTCTATCGTGCAGGCAAAATTGAGTTAGAGCTGGTGCCTCAAGGTAACTTGGCCTGTCGTATCCAAGCCGCAGGTATGGGACTGGGTGCAGTCTTCACGCCTACAGGCTACGGTACTTTATTGGCCGAAGGCAAAGAAACCCGTCACATCGACGGTAAAGATTATGTACTGGAATATCCAATCAAAGCCGATTTTGCTCTGATTAAAGCTCAGCAAGGCGACCGTTGGGGTAACTTGGTCTACCGCAAATCGGCACGTAACTTCGGCCCGATTATGGCGATGGCTGCCAGTGTGACCATTGCACAAGTCTCTGAAGTGGTGGACTTAGGGGCTTTAGACCCTGAACACATCATCACCGCAGGTATTTTTGTTCAACACGTGGTGCAGGTTCAACCTGAACCTGTTGCTGTGTAATCGGGAGAACATCATGAGCTATCAAAAACTCAGCCGTAACCAAATTGCAGAACGTGTGGCACAAGACATTCCCGATGGGGCTTATGTGAATCTTGGGATTGGCTTACCGACCAAGATTGCCAGTTATCTACCGTCAGACAAAGACGTGTTCTTACATTCTGAAAATGGCTTATTGGCTTTTGGTCCACCGCCAGCCGCAGGTGAAGAAGACCCTGAACTGATCAACGCAGGGAAAGAATATGTGACCATGCTGCAAGGCGGTGCCTTTTTCCATCATGGGGATTCTTTTGCCATGATGCGTGGTGGTCACTTAGATATAGCCGTCCTCGGTGCCTTTCAAGTCGCAGCCAATGGTGACTTGGCCAATTGGCATACTGGTGCACCTGATGCGATTCCTGCGGTTGGCGGTGCAATGGACTTAGCGGTCGGTGCCAAGAAAGTCTTTATCACCACCGACCATGTGACCAAACAAGGTGAACCGAAGATCGTGGCTGAACTGAGCTATCCAGCGACAGGTTTGAAGTGTGTAGACCGTATTTATACCGACCTGTGTGTGATTGATGTCACCGCAGAGGGTTTAAAAGTGATTGAGAAAGTCGACGGTTTAAGCTTTGCAGAATTGCAGGCCATGACGGGTGCAACTTTAGTGGATGCGACGCAGGAATAATAAATCTCCCCTAACCCCTCTTTAAAAAGAGGGGAACTCCTCCCTTTGATAAAGGGAGGTTGGGAGGGATTTTAGATAAAGGGAAAATGAAATATGAAAAACGCTTACATCATTGATGCCATCCGTACTCCATTCGGCCGTTATGCGGGTGGTTTAGCCCCAGTTCGTGCCGATGACTTGGGTGCAGTGCCAATTCAAGCCTTGATGCAACGCAATCCAACAGTGGATTGGACTCAAGTCGATGACGTGATCTACGGCTGCGCCAACCAAGCGGGTGAAGACAACCGTAATGTGGGTCGTATGTCGGCATTACTTGCTGGCTTACCGGTTGAAGTTCCTGCCACGACTGTGAATCGCTTATGTGGCTCATCACTCGATGCGATTGCCATGGCAGCCCGTGCCATTAAAGCAGGTGAAGCCAACCTGATCATTGCCGGTGGTGTGGAAAGTATGTCACGCGCACCCTTTGTCATGGGCAAATCAGAAACAGCCTATGGACGTAGCCAGAAGATTGAAGACACTACTATGGGCTGGCGTTTTATCAATCCAAAGCTGAAAGCCATGTATGGTGTAGAAACCATGCCACAAACCGCAGAGAATGTGGCACAACAATTTAAGATTGATCGTGCAGATCAAGACCAGTTTGCCTTGACGAGTCAAAAGCGCACAGCAACCGCGCAAGCTCAAGGCTTTTTTAAACATGAGATCATCCCGGTGAGTATTGCTCAGCGTAAGGGTGATCCGATTGTGATCAACACGGATGAACATCCACGTGCATCGACCACTTTAGAAGGTTTGGCGAAACTGAAGCCAGTCGTTACAGCAGAAGGCACCGTCACAGCGGGAAACGCGTCAGGCATCAATGACGGTGCTGCTGCTGTACTGATTGCTTCAGCAGCAGCAGTAGAACAATACCAACTTAAACCCCGTGCCAAGATTATTGCCTCTACGGCTGTAGGGGTTGAACCTCGCATCATGGGCTTTGCCCCAGCACCTGCAATCAAGAAATTACTGAAACAAGCCAATCTCACCATCGAGCAGATGAATGTGATTGAGCTGAATGAAGCCTTTGCCGCACAGGCATTGGCGGTGACCCGTGATTTGGGTTTGGCAGATGATACGACTCAGGTCAATCCGAATGGTGGTGCGATTGCGATTGGTCATCCACTGGGTGCTTCAGGTGCTCGCTTAGTCACCACGGCTTTAAACCAGTTAGAACAGACGGGTGGCACTTATGCACTGTGTTCAATGTGTATTGGGGTTGGTCAAGGTATTGCGTTGATTATTCAGCGGGTTTAACTCTCCTTCTAATCTGACGTGGTGTTTCTGCTCATAACACGTTTTGCTGATAACAACAGTAGAAACACTGAAAATTTTTAATGAATTAAGGAAGAACTTATGCCAAGTTTTACTTCAAATAATGCCGAAATTCACTATCAGACCTTTGGTGACTCAAAAAATCCCGCGATCGTTTTTTCAAACTCGCTAGGCACAAACTTCAACATGTGGAAACCACAAATTAATTTTTTCCAGAAAAATTATTTCGTGATTTGCTATGACACTCGTGGGCATGGTCAGTCTTCTGCACCTCAAGGACCTTATGATATTGAACTACTTGGTCTAGACCTGATACATTTACTGGATCATTTAAACATTGAGAAAGCCATTTTTTGTGGTATTTCAATGGGCGGACTTACAGGTCAGTGGTTAGTCATTCATAAACCTGAACGTTTTCACCGCGCCATTGTATGTAATACCTCAGCCAAAATTGGCAATGAACAATCATGGAATGATCGCGCGTCATTAGTACGTACCCAAGGTTTAGAACCCATTGCATCGACGGCTGCGAGCCGTTGGTTTACCGAACCCTTTATCCAAAGCAACGCAGCAACTGTAGCAGCGCTTTCAAACGACTTAGGTGCTGGCAGCCCAGAAGGTTATGCGAGCTGCTGTGAAGCTTTGGCTAAAGCGGATTTACGTGAAAAACTCGAAAGTATTCACGTACCTTTACTTGTGATTGCAGGGCGTAAAGATCCAGTAACAACAGTCTCAGATGCACAATACATGGTAAATCACATTCGAAGTAGTGCCCTATTTGAAATCGATGCCTCTCATATTTCAAATATCGAACAGCCCAAAGCCTTCAATCAGGCTATCTTAGACTTTATTGCTTAATACGTTAGATCTGAACTCAAAACAGCCCAAAATGGGCTGTTATTTTTTTATTTAAAGAAAACGATAAGAATGCGTAAAAGTAGTTATTATAAAGATGTTGGCTTTGGCTCATTCTATTGTTCATCTTAAAATCATCAAAACTCAAAAACTGTATATAAAACAAACTGAAATTATTATGATTTCAAAATTATATCTTCAGAATTTCATTTATTGCCAATCCTAAACTCACTAGATCCCATCATGTAAAGCCTAATTTACATAGCTAAAATGAGCAAAATAGCCAATCATTTTTTTTATAAATTTTCTCGCACAGCGAAAGGCCATACGCAATAGGAGGATATTTTTCAATACATTCTGCGACTCAGCAATTTTTCTACAGTCTTTTACTTATTTAACAGCAAAATTTCTCAGCGAGGAGGATGCTGAAAAGCCCCTTTAAAAAGCTGAATTCATCTCTTACTGTTGCACGTTTTTTTGTTTTTTTTCTAAAAGATCGCGACTTCATCTCAATAGACGTTAACAACAGACAAAATCATCCATATACACTTTCACGTAACAAGTTGATGTTTTAATTGATGAAAGTGATATTTCTCAAGTTCAATATTGATTCAATAAAGCTAAGCAACTAAATTAATCATGGTCGTCAAGCCAACCAAAAGAGCTAGAATAAATTGATCTGATCATGCACAGATACAAACCATATCAGACTTCAGTTTTATTTTGATATACATTTTAGCCATATAAGAATTGATCTAGATGGGATGCAGACTGAGCGACCGACTCAAGAATCTGAGTTGCCCTCTTTTTAAGACTTGAGTTGCAATTGTGGCAAAAACGAAAACAAATCTGCTGCTTTTGGTCAATTTGGCTTACAATGTAAAAAAGAGTAATAATCCGAAAATTTGTAATCTTTTAACATTGCCAATTCCTTGCAAAATTCACATTATATTGCCGAAGTTTGGCACTAAGCATCTACGTCAATTCAAACAAACTATAAAAAAAATGTAGAACTTTATGCCATAATACGCAAACTTTGCAGCCATCTTGCAAAGATTTATTGCAATTTATAAATGGAGCAAGCTAAATGAGTTCGACCATTTTGGTTATTCATGGACCGAATCTAAATTTGCTAGGAATGCGTGAACCAGAAGTCTATGGTTCTCTAACGCTGAATGACATCAATCAGCAACTCATTGCACAAGCTGAAAATGCTTCAATTTCTCTCGACACTTTCCAAAGTAATTGGGAAGGTGCCATTGTCGACCGTATTCATCAAGCCCAAGCAGATGGCATCCAATTTATTATTATTAATCCAGCTGCACTCACGCATACCTCTGTTGCTCTACGTGATGCTCTACTTGGTGTGGCCATACCATTTATTGAAGTTCATTTATCGAATGTTCATGCGCGTGAAGCGTTTAGACATCATTCATATTTATCAGATAAAGCCGTTGGCGTTATTTGTGGCTTAGGTGCTCAAGGTTATAGCGCTGCGCTCAATTACGCTCTCACTAAAATTCAACCCTCTACGCAATCATAATTAGGAATACTGTCACATGGATATTCGTAAAATCAAGAAACTCATCGACCTGATGATTGAATCTGACTTACAAGCGATTGAAGTTAAAGAAGGCGATCAATCGATTGCACTGACTCGTCGTAGTCCAGTTGTTGCAGCTGGTGCTCCTGTTGCTATGGCAGCTCCTGTTGCTCAAGCTCCAGTGGCTAAAACACCACGTGGCGCAGTAGAAACGTCTCCAATGGTTGGTGTGTTCTACGCGGCTCCAAGCCCAGGTGAAGCACCATTTGTTAAAGTTGGTCAAACAATCACTGCTGGTGAGACACTTGGTATTATCGAAGCAATGAAAATCATGAACCCGATTGAAGCAACTCAAAGCGGTGTGGTTGAAGAAATTTTAGTGAAAAACGGCGAAGTGATCCAATTCGGTCAACCATTATTCCGCTATCGCGCGTAATAGACGGGGACTCATAATGTTGCAAAAAGTTTTAATTGCAAACCGTGGTGAAATTGCCCTGCGCATCACCCGTGCCTGCAAAACTTTAGGGATTAAGACTGTAGGGATCTATTCAGATGCCGACAAAGACTTAATGCACCTACGTTTTGTAGACGAAGCTGTATGTATTGGACCAGGTGCGAGCAGTGAAAGCTACTTGAATATTCCTGCAATTATTACAGCAGCTGAAATTTCAGGTGCAGATGCCATTCACCCAGGTTATGGCTTCTTATCAGAAAATGCTGAATTTGCTGAAATTGTAGAAAATTCTGGTTTCATTTTTATTGGACCACGCCCTGAACACATCCGTTTGATGGGTAACAAAGTTTCTGCCATTACTGCAATGCGTAAAGCAGGTGTACCAACCGTACCGGGTTCTGCAAATGCGGTTACACCCCAAAATGCGCTGGCTGAAGCTAAGGAAATTGGTTTCCCATTGATCGTGAAAGCTGCTTCTGGTGGTGGTGGTCGTGGTATGCGTATTGTAGAACGTGTCGACACCCTGCTTGAATCAGTTCAAGCTGCACAGCGTGATGCTGAAATGTGGTTTGGCGATGACACGGTGTATATGGAACGTTTCCTGCAAAAACCTCGTCACGTTGAAGTTCAAGTTCTTGCTGACGGTAATGGCCACGCGATTCACCTTTATGACCGTGACTGCTCTTTACAGCGTCGCCATCAGAAAGTGTTAGAGGAAGCGCCAGCGCCGAATTTACCTGAACAAGCACGTGCTGACATTTTAGAAGCTTGCGTAAATGCTTGTAAATTAATGCAGTACCGCGGTGCAGGTACATTCGAGTTCTTGTTTGAAGATGGTGAATTCTTCTTTATTGAGATGAATACACGTGTTCAAGTTGAGCACCCTGTAACTGAAATGGTGACAGGTATCGACATTATTGAACAACAGCTCCGCATTGCTGGTGGTTTAGGTCTTGAAATTGAACAAAATCAAGTTGAAGTCAAAGGCCATGCGATTGAATGTCGTATCAATGCTGAAGACCCTACGACCTTTTTACCTTCACCAGGTAAAATTGAGAATTTTTATGTGCCAGGTGGTGCAGGTATTCGTCTTGATTCACATATCTATCAAGACTATAGCATTCCACCATACTATGACTCGATGATTGCAAAGCTGATTGCACATGGTAAGGATCGTAAAACATCACTTGCTCGCATGCGTCAAGCGCTTGATGAAATGATTTTGACTGGTATTAAAACCAATATTCCATTACACAAAGATTTGATTCTTCAAGATGAAAAATTCTGTGAACAAGCAATGGATATTCACTACCTTGAAAAGCATTTGTTAAAGCAAATTGAAGGTAATCAAGACAAATAATTGTCTTGATCCTTAAATAAAAAAACCACGATTTATCGCGGTTTTTTTATTTACTTAGATTAGCATTTGAAGTGCAACACCATGTTGTTGCCATAATACCTGACTCGGACTTTTAAAGCTGAGTCTTTTTCTTGGGCGATGATTTAAACGTTGAGTGATTTCTGAGATATATTCATCCGTATAGGCATTTAAATTACTGCCTTTTTTAATGTATTGTCTGATTAAACCATTTGTATTTTCATTCGTGCCTCGTTGCCAAGCGCTATAAGGATCAGCAAAATACCAGTCTAGTTCTAATTCTTGAGCAACATACTTATGCAGACTGAACTCCTTACCATTATCTGCGGTAATAGTCTTTAGCTGATCTTTGATTGGCTTAAGAAGGCTGATGGTTGTTTGGCAAATTTCCTCTGCCTTGCGTGAGCTACACTTTTTCAGCCATAAATAACCTGTCTTCCGATCCACAATAGAGACCAATGATTGCTGATGGTTCTTACCAACAATCGTATCTATTTCCAGATCACCAAAGCGATTCCGCCGCTCAATCTCGATAGGTCTGTCATGAATGCTTTTACGATTACTCAGCTGACCACGGGTTTCAGGAGAGCCGTATTTCCTCTTTCTTTGATTTCTGAAACGTAGGTGATGAAAGAGTGTACCGCCATTGTTTTTATCCTGTCGTATAAAGCGATAAATTGAATGCAAACTGACTGGAACATGAGAAGCAATCTGTTCAGGACTCCATTGAAGATCAAGATAAGAGATGACATGTGCCCACATTTCACAAGGGATTCTTTTAGGATTAGGACAATGTCGTCTTCGAGCTACTTTATTGGCATGTTTAGCGAAATAGCCATTTCTAGCTCGATTACGTTTGATTTCTCTAGAAATGGTTGAAGGTGAACGATTCAGTCTCCAAGCGATATAACGTTTAGAAAAACCTTCACGTAACAATGTATAAATCTGATATCGTTCTTCTTGGGTAAGATGAGTATAGTTCATGATGCAACTTTGACTTTGGTCGGTCGGAAGCAAAATGCTAGCTCATCTTGCTTCTTTCCAATAATTTAATCTCTGTTGCACTTCATTTGAGAATCTAAGTTATAAAACAATTTAACTAAGGTAATACACGACGTAGCGTTGCAAAGCATTGCTGTGCTTTATCATTAGCACAAAAATTAATGATCGATGGACCTTGCCATTTCACAAAATACTGAGACATTTCACCTGTCTGATCTTCTTGCGATCCAGAACAATCTACTTGGTTATTGTCAAATTTAACTTGTAAAATCAAAGCAGGCAGTTGCACATTTTTGTCGGTTGATGGTTGGTAATCGTAAATTCCGGTAGACCATTCTTCCCCACTTTTAATCACAACATCACTATTACTTTTAAAATTATAGTATTCAACGCATTTACGATTATTTGGAATTTCCATTCCCCATAAGCCCACAATTTCAGGGCGAGTCGTTACACGAATATTATTTTGATTTGATGCTTGAGTATCCTCAGTCTGACTTGGCGTATTTGCCATAATCACTGATGAAGTTAACATGAATAACATGCCGAGTAATGTTTTTTTCATACAAGCCATAATGTTTTTAAGCGTCTCACTAAATTAGCATATTTTGATTCAAAACATCATTTTATAACCATTTCATAACAATCTATTTTTTGTTATGGGTTGTAATCTTAATTTAACAAAACGATTCATTGCCAGCACCAGATAAATCCTATTTTCAAAATAAAAAAAAGACCGCTTAAGCAGTCTTTTTTGTAGGGAGAAATATTGGACTTTAGGCGACAGGCGCCAGTGTAAACAGCACCTGACCTGTCTTTACC
Source organism: Acinetobacter sp. WCHA55 (assembly GCF_002165305.2). Classification (NCBI taxonomy): domain Bacteria; kingdom Pseudomonadati; phylum Pseudomonadota; class Gammaproteobacteria; order Moraxellales; family Moraxellaceae; genus Acinetobacter; species Acinetobacter sp. WCHA55. The sequence goes on from NZ_CP032286.1 coordinate 1,739,877, forward strand.
GTTTGCCCTTTTTCAATGGTAATGGTCTCAACCTTCATCCGTTCAGGTGCAATAATAGGAATTTCAATTTTCATGGCTTCAATCACAGCCAAAGTTGCTCCTTCTTCCACTATGTCTCCTGAGTTACATTCAATTTTCCAAATAGAACCAGGCATGTGCGACTCGACTGCACAACCACCTTCAGGAATTTGAATTTCACTGTCATCTAAAACAGTATCTAGACTTTCAGAAACATATTCAGCCAAACCAGCCTCATGCCAGCGACGGCGTTCATCTTCAAAGTTCGCTTGCTGCACCGCTTTAAAACTCGAAATGGATTCCGCATTTTCAATGAGGAAGTCATTGTATTCTTTTAGATTTAATACCCCATCTTCTACACGAAGCTTTAAACGCCCCGCTTTAAAGTCTGCCCGCATTTGCATCAGTTCTGTTTCAGACACTTCATAAAATTTAATTTGATCAAAGAAGCGCAGTAGCCATGGTTTTCCTTGTTCAAAGTCGGGGTTTTTGCGGTAACGACTCCACATTTGGGTTGTACGTCCAACAAACTGATAACCGCCGGGGCCTTCCATGCCATAGACACACATATACGCTCCACCAATGCCGACTGCATTTTCAGGTGTCCATGTACGTGCAGGATTATATTTGGTCGTCACTAAACGATGACGTGGGTCAAGCGGCGTTGCCACGGGTGCTCCCAAGTACACATCTCCCAAGCCCATCACCAAATAATTGGTACTATATACAACATCCTTCACCGCTTGTTTTGACTCTAGTCCATTGATGCGACGAATAAACTCAATATTGTCAGGACACCACGGAGCATCAGGACGTACTGTTTGCATATAGCGCTCAGTTGCCAGCTGGGTTTGCGAGTCTTCCCAAGCCAAAGGTAAATAGACTGTACGCGACGGCACTTCCATTGCGGTCACGTCAGGCAATTCACTTTCTGCTTTCTGCAAAAGAGCCAATAAGTGTTTTTGATCTAGTTTTAATGAGTCAAAGTGAATTTGTAGCGAACGAATTCCTGGGGTTAAATCAATAATTCCTTCGATACTTTGACCTTTGACCCATTGCATTAAAGCATGAATACGGAAACGTAAATTGAGGTCTAAGACCAACTCTCCGTATTCAATCAATAAATAACTGTTCCCTGCGGGACGATAGGTTACATCAGGTGCAGCATTCACACCTTTTAGAGTCGCCAAAACTGCGTCTGAGAGTGTGTCCATTTCAGCATGGAAGCTTGGGTCAAAATCTACATTTTCAGCCGTATCTACTGTTAACGTTGCGCTATATTTTTGATTCAATACATGCGCTTGATCATAAGAAACTGGGATAAATTTAACTTTATCGCCCGCTTTAAGCTGACCAATTTTCCATAGTTCTGAACTAACCACTACCGCTGGGCAAACGAACCCCCCTAAGCTTGGGCCATCGGGTCCTAAAATAATTGGCATATCTCCAGTGAAATCAATCGCACCAATGGCATAAGCATTATCATGAATATTCGAAGGGTGTAGTCCTGCCTCACCACCATCGGCACGTGCCCATTCAGGTTTTTCACCGACTAAGCGGATGCCTGTACGACTTGAGTTAAAGTGAATTTCAAACTCTTGCTCAAAGAAGCGCTCAATATCGCGTTTGGTGAAAAAGTCAGGCGCTCCATGCGGTCCGTACATCACCGCGATGTTCCAAGTATTACTAAAGCTTGGTACTTGTGCTGCGCTGAGTGCAACAGTTTCTGCGGAGGTATAGGCTGTAATGGGCAACATATCTCCAATGAGTAAATTGCGTCCTGCATGACCACCAAACTGACCTAAAGTAAAAGTCGCTTGTGAGCCTAAGTAAGCAGGCACATTGAACCCGCCTTTAATGCCAATATAACTACGACAACCTGTGGTAATTTTACCCGTTTTAAGAATTTGCCCTTTTTTAACATTGATGGTCTGCCACATAGCAACATCAACACCATCCAATGTTGCAAGAATGTCGCCACCCGTAATCACGATTTGGCTATCACAGTGAAACTTTAAAGTTGGGCCTTGTAATGTACATTCTAGCCCTGCCGTATTAAATGGATTCCCCAATAGTTGATTAGCTACATTTAAAGACAAAGGATCAATCGCACCCGATGGTGGAACACCAACATCCCAGTAACCCAAACGACCATTGACGTCTTGTATTGAGGTTTGGATACCTGCTTGTAATACCTCAATTTTTTGGGTTTTCCATGCAAAAGTATTTAAAAAACGTGTGGTCTGTGTGCCTGTTTTAAACACTTCACAGTCAATAATGTTTTGTAAATACTCAAGATTGGTTTCAATTCCTGCCACTGAGGTTTTTGCCAAAGTATCACTCATGGCCTGAATTGCACTTTCACGGTTCTCACAGGTCACAATGATTTTGGCAATCATCGGATCATAAAAGGAAGATACATTTGAACCTGTTTCCACCCATGTTTCATTGCGTGCTTGTGGGTCAAAGTCGACATAAGTCAGCAAGCCTGCACTAGGTTGAAAGTTCTTAATTGGATCTTCGGCATATAAACGGACTTGAATCGAATGGCCTTTAGATTTAAGCACCTCTGTTGGTGCAGTCCAGTCACCGCTACCTAAAGTGACCATCCATTCCACAAGGTCTACACCAAACACTTGCTCGGTCACACCATGTTCAACTTGCAACCGTGTATTCACCTCTAAGAAATAGAATTTTTGGGTGTCAGTATCCATCACAAATTCAACCGTACCTGCCGAACGGTAATTCACTGACTGCATCAGTTGAATTGCAACACCTTGAATATAATCACGTTGTTCATCATTTAAATGCGGTGCTGGAGTTTCCTCAATTACTTTCTGATTACGGCGCTGTACTGAACAGTCCCGCTCTCCCAAAGCCAAAATCAAACCTTTACCATCCCCAAAGATTTGGACTTCAATATGCCGCGCATTTTGCACAAACTTTTCTAAATACAAACCTGCATCTTTAAAATTGGCTTGTGCCAAATAAGATACGGTTGCATAAGCATCTTTCAACTCAACTTCGTTCCACACCAAACGCATACCAATACCGCCACCACCTGCGGTACTTTTCAGCATAACGGGATAGCCGATACGATTTGCTTCGATCAATGCTTCCGCTTCGTCTGCTAAAAGCTGGCTACCCGGTAACAATGGCACATCCGCCTGAATGGCAAGTTCACGTGCGGTATGCTTTAAACCAAAACTACGCATTTGTGCAGAATTTGGCCCTAAAAACACAATGCCCTGTGACTCGCACAAGTCACAAAATTCGGCATTTTCAGACAGGAATCCATAACCCGGATGAATAGCTTCAGCACCCGTCTCTTTGGCAACCTGTAAAATTTTTTCAATATTTAAATAACTTTGACTGGCTGGGCTATCACCAATAAATACCGCTTCATCAGCCAAAGTCACATGCAAGGAATCACGGTCTGCTTCTGAATACACTGCAACAGACTGAATGCCTAAATTCTTTAATGTCCGAATTACTCGGCAGGCAATTGCACCACGGTTGGCAATGAGAACTTTTTTAAACATGCAGATTACTCCTTGCCTTCACGTACAATCAGTTGAATTTTGGTCGGGTTATAGGCATTACATGGATTGTTCAGCTGCGGGCAGTTAGAAATCAGCACGATAAGATCCATCTCCGCTTGAATTTCAACATATTTACCAGGCGCTGATATTCCATCATCAAATTTGAGATGTCCCTCACTGCTCACAGGAACATTCATAAAGAAATTAATATTCGGCCCAATATGACGAACATTCAGTCCATGCTTTTTCGCAATTGGGTGCAAAGCTAAAGCTGTCATAAAGTTATTGCGACAGCTGTGCATCGGAAATGTGTCGTGTGCATAACGTACGGTGTTACTTTCACATGAACAAGCGCCACCCAAGGTGTCATGACGACCACAGTTATCATCATGGATCGTGGCGATTTTATTGCCATAGTTGGTATATAGAGCTGTGCCTTTTTCGAGATAAATCTGCTGGTTAATAGCTAAAGTATCAGTTGCACTGTAACGCTCTTCAGGGTTACTCGCAGAAATAAATAAAGTATCGACCGCTTGGTTGCCTTCGAGATCAATAATGCAGAAATACTGCCCTTGCTTGACTTCACCCATCCATGCCTCACCCGCTGGACAGACTTCATTCAAAACAGCTTGATCAAATGCTTGTAAACTGGTCATGCGTACTCTCCTCGGGCTTAAACAGCATCAAATGCGTAATAACGCGCGTTGTTTTGAAAACCGCGTTGGTTTTGTGGGCATGAGTCACGACAAATATCATGTGCTGTTAAAGTGGAGGCTTTGAATAAACTCATTTGAATATTGGCAGGCTGATATTTTACAACTTGGCTTAAACCATGTGGTGCGGCAGATAAGAACACCAAACAGTCCATCTCAAAACGCAGTTCAATGATTTGATGGGTATTGTCAGTATCAACATAAGATAAGTTGCCCGCATCATCAGGACAAACTTTAGAGAATAGGTTGACCGTAGCTGACAGGTCGGCTTGACCTAATGAAAACTTGGTCATTTCAAGTAACAGACTGTCTCGTCCACTCCGATACATCTCATTTCTTGCATCTTGAAAAGTTTGAGTGCCGAATTGTTTTTGGATTTGTTCTGTGCGGCTCGGACCACATAAGGCATCATTCCAACCATGATCGTCTTGAACAATTGAGGCCATAACCCGACCTAAGTCTGAATACAGCACATGTCCTGCACTTAGAAATGCCGTATGCTGTGCCTTTAAGCTATCTGGCATATTAAAGCGTTCAAGCTTGTCTTCGCTGTTGACACAGAAAAGTGAAACGTTAGCTTGTGCTCCCAATGCTCTGAACTGTAACACTGTGCCGCGTTGAATACGCCCAGACCAGTGATGCCCACCCGGTAAAAGTTCAGTCCATAGTGCGTTATCGTCGTGATAAGTTATTGTGCTCATGCGCTTCTGCCTAAATCGTAACTGTTTACCTCCCGGGCTTTTATCCCTCCGTGTAGTTCTTACGAACCGTGAACTCTCGGTCGCAGACATACATCAAAAATGTATCGGAACCCTAGATCACTCTTTCAGATTAGATAATGCAAAGGCTGTGCCAATCTAGTGTTACGATTTTTAAACTTCGTAATACTATTTATGAGCAATAAATGGGCACTTTAGATTTCAAGCACGCATATTTTCGCTATACGCACTAAAAAGCATCAAATTTTAAGAATTACTTCATTAAAATTTCATGGAACATGTGACGCAGCCACTGATGACTGGTTTTATGATGGCAGGACATATGCCAATATTGCTTCACCCCATAACTTGGGAAGGCAATTGGCGCATTAAAGATCTTTAAATTGCCACGTGAAAGTAGAACTTCACTCAAATAGTATGGAACTGTGGCGATTGCATCTGTTTCTTGTACCACCAAGCCTACCCCCAAATAGCTCGGTAAACGCATTAAAATATCACGCTTTAGTTCTAAATTAAGCAGTTCGTTTTCAATATGGTAATGTCCCATCCCTGCATCAATATCGATATGTGACTCAGCCAAGTACTGCGCTGTGCTGATACTGTCCCCTGTCAAACGCGGATGATCTTTGGCGGCAATCACCACGTAATACTGCTCGAACAGTTGCTGCTGATAAAAGCCATTTTCCAATTGAGGTAAAAAACCCAGTGCCAAATCAATCTCCCCATTGGCCATTTGATAACTGGTTTCAGAGGTGATCGGACGGATATTCAAACGAATATGAGGCGCATGTTTCTTTAAGTATTGCGAAATTTTCGGCAATAGCACCAAATGCGAAACATCGGTCATGGCCAAACTAAACTGTTGCTGTGAAGTCGCTTGGTCAAAATCAATCGTGAAGTTATTGATGATTTCAACCTTGTTTAAAGCTTCACTGACCAATGGAAATAGCTGTTTCGACAGTTCAGTTGGCACCATTTCATTGCCAATCCGCAAAAACAGCGGATCATTATAATGTTGGCGAATTTTATTCAGAATGTTACTCACCGTCGGTTGACTCATTTCTAGATGATCAGCCGCCAGTGACACACTTTTAAACTTATAAACGTAAAAAAAGATACTGAGTAATTTACAGTCCAGTTCAAACACGAAAAAAATGTTCCTTATATGTATGGTGATGGTAGACGATCCATCATCTACCCATTATAGCGATGATCCAATGCTCAAAACTTACTTTTATAAGCATCTGGGTTAATATCAGACATTTCAGCAATAAAAGCACATTAATTATACCTTTAGCTGTACTGAACAATGGATGCTTTTCCTGAACATTTATGTCGCATGATCTGTACGTATATTACATAACAAAAAAGGTCCGAATCAATCGAACCTTTGATGAAATCAACCATGCCGAATTATAGATATTTAAATCATTTTTCCAGTAGCCGCAGTAAGGATATTAAAGTTTTAGTCTAGCAACTCTACTGCAATAGCAGTCGCCTCACCACCACCGATACATAAAGCAGCTACACCCTTTTTCCCACCAGTACGTTTCAAAGCATGCAGTAAAGTCACGATAATACGAGAACCAGATGAACCCAATGGATGGCCAAGTGCACAAGCGCCACCATTCACATTGACTTTGGCAGGGTCTAAGTGAAAACCATCAATGGCAAGCATTGTGACCATCGCAAAAGCTTCATTGACTTCCCACAGGTCCACATCACTCGCAGACCAGCCTGCTTTGGCTAAAACTTTCTCAATGGCACCTACAGGTGCAATGGTGAACTCAGATGGATGCTGAGAATTACCTGCATAAGCCGCAACTTTTGCCAATGGTTTTAGACCACGCGCGTCAGCAACTTCGGATGAAGTTACAACCAATGCAGAAGCCCCATCCGAAATAGAGCTCGAATTTGCCGCGGTAATCGTGCCGTCTTTTTTAAATGCCGGACGTAAAGTTGGAATTTTATCCACTTTGGCATTGAGTGGCTGTTCATCCTGATCAACTACAACATCACCTTTACGGCTACTCACCGTCACAGGCACGATTTCATCTTTAAAGTAGCCACCTTGAATCGCAGCAACGGCTTTATTTAAGGAACCAATGGCATACTGATCCTGCTGTTCACGGGTATAGCCTTTTTTATCTGCTATTTCTTGAGCAAGGACACCCATCGACAGACCTGTTTCAGCATCTTCCAAACCTTCTTGGAACATGTGATCAGTTGTTTTACCATGCCCCATACGATATCCCGCGCGTGCTTTTTCAAGTAAGTACGGCGCATTTGACATTGATTCCATACCACCCGCCACCACAATCTCGGCTGAACCTGCTTTAATCGCGTCAGCCGCTTGCATAACGGCTTTCATCCCCGAGCCACAAATTTTATTGATGGTTGTTGCACCTGTTGAGTCTGGTAGACCTGCCATGCGCATTGCTTGACGTGCAGGGCCCTGTTTAAGCCCCGCTGGAAGGACACAACCAAAAATGACTTCGTCTACATCAGCAGGTTGTAAGCCAGAACGGTTTAGCACTTCTTTAATTGTCACCGCACCAAGTTCAGGTGCTGTACAGCTTGACAGTGAACCCTGAAAACCACCCATTGCTGTACGTACACCGTCTACAATAACAATCATTTTCTATTTCATCCTTTTTTGCAGTTTATTTGCTTTAAGCCCAATTAAGAGACTTAAAAACATTCCCTATCTATTTTTTCATATTACAAAAGGGTTAATCGTTTCAGATCTTATTTTAATGTTTTTCATAGTGCTACCGTCTCAAAGCGAGTCATCTATAAAGACATTAAAATAAACACACGTGAATAAAACATCTATCCACATGACAGATGATCTATTTATCAACCCACAATGCATTCAAGGCCTCAGCACTAAAGGTTCTCGTCTTTAAGAACACAGTGGCTATACTGACAATAGTGTAAAAATCACGAAAAAGGAATGCAATGGCCCAAATTTGATCTCTAGAGATCAAATTTATGGACAAAAATGCGAAAATGCATCTGAATTTATTTCTATTGTTGAACAAGTGGATATTTTTAAAGCGATTGTAGTAATATCCAAGACCTTAGTTGAATTTAAATATTGAACCGAGTTAAATAGCCTCTCTATAGTTCTCATAAAATATACTGGAAAAGCCAATGACTTCAGTACGCCAACAGAATTTTCTATTACGCAAAGAGAAAATTTTAGCTATGGCTGAGACTTTGTTATTAGATAATAATCAAGACATCACCTTAAGCGAATTAGCAACGGAACTCGATATTGCAAAGGGTACAATTTACAAGCATTTCAAAAGTAAAAATCAACTTTATTTAGAGTTGATCATCTTGAATGAAACTCGTCTGCTAGAAATTTCTCAAAAACATAACAACGATATTAAAACGTATGTTTCCGAATACATGCTTTATAATATGTTGAACTCTAACCGTACGATTTTACTGCACGTTATTGAAGAACGTTTAACCAATAACGAACGTAAACTCAAAGAGCTTTTTGAGAAACTCTACCAAATACGTGAACAACGTATTATTGAAATTAAAGACATGACCTCTGACTACTTAAAGTCTTTAGACAGCGCAATGTCCATTCGTGACTATTTATCTTATGTATGGACAGTGACCTATGGTGCGTCATTGTTACTCAATTCAACGCATTATCAAAAATCAATCGGTTCACGTGAGCGTCTGATTAAACTGTACGTCAACCAAGCCCTCATGACACCCGATAAAATTTCACACGCAGCCCTTTAAGCTTCTAAAACGGCATAAAAAAAGCTAAACATTTTATGTTTAGCTTTTTTTTCATACAGCAAATTAGTCTGCAGAAATATCTTCAAACAAAACTGAAGATAAATAACGCTCACCACCATCAGGTAAAATCACCACAATAGTTTTACCTGCATTTTCAGGACGTGCAGCAAGTTCAGCTGCTGCTGCCATCGCGGCACCGCTTGAAATACCCACCAAAATACCCTCTTGACTTGCTGTTTTTCGCGCCCAATCAATTGCTGTTCCAGCATCAATTGGCATCACTTCATCGACCAAATCAAGGTCTAAGTTTTTAGGAATAAAGTTAGCGCCAATGCCCTGAATCTTATGTGGTCCAGGTGTTAAGGTTTCGCCACGTTTAGTTTGCCCTATAATCGGCGACTCAGCAGGTTCTACCGCAACTGAGTACAAGGCTTGTTTTTTTACTTTCTCAAAATAACTTGAAATCCCAGAAATCGTACCGCCTGTTCCAACACCAGCAACTAAAATATCAACTTTACCACCTGTTGCTTCCCAAATTTCAGGGCCTGTAGTTGCTTCATGGATAGCTGGGTTTGCTGGATTTTCAAACTGTTGTGGTAAGAAATAAGTTTCTGGGTTTTCATCTACTAAACGTTGTGCTTCTTCTACCGCACCACGCATGCCTTTTGCAGGGTCGGTAAGCACCAAGTTAGCACCCAAAGCTTTCATTACTTTACGGCGTTCGATACTCATACTTGATGGCATAGTCAGGGTTAATGCATAACCTTTTGCCGCAGCAACAAATGCCAAAGCAATCCCTGTATTCCCACTGGTAGGCTCTACGATGTGCATTCCCTCTTTAAGTACACCACGTGCTTCAGCATCTGCAATAAGTGCGGCCCCGATACGGCATTTGACTGAAAATGCTGGGTTACGGCTTTCAACTTTGGCTAAAACGGTTGCTGGGCTTTGTATAATTCGGTTGATACGAACCAATGGGGTATTACCAATCGCTTCTGCGTTATTACTATAAACCGCTATCCCTAAATTATGAGGCGTTGGAAAAGCTGAATCCGTAGTCATAGCAATGTTTCCTATGTTGTTTTTAATGATGTATTGATTATCATACCCTGATTTTTAAATGCAAACTGACATTTGGTCGTGCATATGTTTTTATTTGATAAATAAATCATTTAAACGGAAAAAGTATGGGTTTCCCCATACTTTTAGTAGCAAGTGAGCCACTTATATTAGTGTTAGGCTATTCCACTTTTCCAACTCCGTGACTGCCGCGCTAAAATCCATTTGTGTAGCCTGTTCTCGGTCTGTTTTTAGAAACAGTTCCTGCGTTGTATGAAAAATAGGAGTTTTCATCTGTCCTTCCTCCACCAAATCCAACGCAATGCCAATATCTTTTTGCAACAGATTTAAAGCAAAAGTTTTTTGAAAAGTTCGGCTCAAAACTTTTTGCGCCATCACTGTTTCAGACATGGTACTTTTACCGCTAGAGTGATTGATACAACTCAACGCGCCAGCTAAGTCAACGCCTTGATACTTCAATATAGACAAACCCTCAGACAGAGCCCATAAGTGTGTTGCCATGAGTGTATTGTTCACCGCCTTAACTGCAAAGCCTGCACCACTTTCCCCGACGTATTCAATCAGCCCCGCAAATGCCTGAATGAGCGGTTTTGCCCTTTCAAATCCAGCGATGGTGCCACCTACCATAACTGTCAAAGTACCGCGTTCAGCACCAATGGTTTGACCCGAAACAGGTGCATCTAAGTAAGTTACACCACGTGCTGCCAAATCAGTGGAAATTTGCTGCGCAGACATAGGCACGCCACTAGTACAGTCCACCCATAAACTTCCAGACTTAGGTGGATGTAATGCAATTAAAGCTTCAACATCTGCGCTGGTCGGTAAGCATGAAAATATAATATCGGCTTGCACCGCTTGTTGGATTTGAACGGGCTCAGTGCCAAAGGTTTGTGCATGTAAAACCGCTTTTTCCACTGTGCGATTCCACACCCAAACATTATGACCCAGTTTTGGTAAATGGGAGGCCATATACCAACCCATTGCCCCAAGTCCTATAAATGCAATATTCAGACTCAAAACGTACTCCTAACCGTGTGCAATAGTGCTATTGATTTGATCATCCGACTTTTCTACAGCCTGCTCATTTTCACTGCCTCGGTTTAAGAAAAGATTAAGAAGAATAGCTGCTAGTGTTGCGGTGCCAATACCACCTAGGTCAAAACTACCAATTTGTAAGCTGTAATTACCAGTTCCCATAATCAGACACACCGCACCAATCATTAAAGTACTATTCTTGGTAAAATCAATTTTGTTATCGACCCAAATTTTTGCGCCCGCAACAGTAATCAAACCGAAAACAACAATAGATGCACCACCCAAGAGTGCAACAGGAATTGTACTAATCACTGCACCAAACTTTGGCGAAAGCCCCAATAAAATGGCAAACACACCAGCAAAAACAAAGATTGTGGTTGAATAAACTTTAGTGACCGCCATCACTCCAATGTTTTCAGCATAAGTCGTCATACCTGTGCCACCAACTGACGCTGAAAGCGTAGTGCACACACCATCTGCAAAGAACCCACGTCCCATATAAGGAGATAAATTTTTCCCTGTCATCGCTGAAACAGCTTTGAAATGTCCTAAGTTTTCCGCCACCAAAATAATCGCAACAGGTGCAATCAACATCATGGCATTCACATCAAAGGTTGGGCTATGGAAAGTTGGTAAACCAAACCATGCTGCTTGGCCAACTTTGGCAAAGTCAATTGCAGTACCAAAACCCATGACATTGGTCAGTAAGAAGTAAATAAAATAGGATGCAACCAAGCCTAAAAGAAGCAATAAGCGGCGCACCATCCCTTTGGTAAATACCGCAATCACACTAATACAAATAATTGTGATTAAGGCCATCCAAGAGTCAAATTGATTGGCTGATACACTTTTAATTGCAACAGGTGCGAGGTGTAAACCAATGATCATTACGATGGCGCCTGTCACAATAGGTGGCATCAACTTTTCAATCCATGCTGTGCCTGTACGCATCACAATTAAGCCAATTAACGCGTACAATACGCCACAAGCAATGGTTCCACCCAGTGCTAAAGAAAGATTTGGATTTGATCCGACACCCGTGTAGCCTGTAACTGCGACTACTGCTCCAATGAAGGCAAAGCTGGACCCCAAATAACTTGGCATACGTCCACCAGTCATGAGGAAGAAGAGTATCGTACCTATGCCTGTAATGAAGATCGTTAGATTCGGATCAAAGCCCATTAGCAATGGTGCAAGTACAGTTGCACCGAACATAGCAAAAGCATGTTGTAATCCTAAGATAATGCTTTTGCCTACGGGTAAGTATTCATCTGTTTGCACAGGCGTTGTATCTAAATCACCTTGATAAGGCTTAAATTTTGGAAACCATGATTCTTTTGTTTGCATGGGTTTCCCCTCCATGTAAAAGTAGGAATTTTTGAATTAGCACATTGGTAATGGCTCGCAATAACCACGGTTAAAATACATCAGCGCATTTAGCCCATAACTTTGCTTCATAGCTTTGACTTGGCAAAAAAGCACGTCATGGCTACCCACAGACATGGTCTGTACCACTTCACAATCAAAACTCACCAAGGCGTCCTCCAATACAGGTGCATTGGTCAAAAGTGTGGACCATGTGCCCTGAGCAAAACGTTCAGGCATTGGGGTTTTACCCCCAAACAGATTAGATAAATGTTGTTGCTGGCTTGATAGCGTATTCACGCACAGTACTTGATTTGTTTTAAATGTATCAAACACAGAAGATGAACGATTTAAACACACCAATAACGTTGGCGGTGTATCGGTCACACTACATACTGCCGATGCCGTAAAGCCTGCCTGACCCGCCCCCCCATCTGTTGTAATCACATTGACCGCAGCTCCCAGATTCGCCATACCTTGACGAAACGTGTGTTGATCCAACATTGCCTCTGGTGCTTTGTTATTCAGCATGGTTTCAATTTGGTCTTTATTCATCAGTTTTGCATTCATCGTATTCTCCATGCCCTAAAAAATCGTATATCAGGACATCAAAATTTGATTATTCCACTTAAGCCACATGTGCAACCGAAGCGATTTCAACCAAAGCCTCCGGCTTGACCAGTCCAGTCTGTACGCAATAGCGTGCAGGTTTATCGCCTGGAAAATACTCGGCATATACAGCATTAATCGCGCCATAATCGGCCCAATCTTTCACAAAGACATGATTAAAAGTGACGTCATCCATTGTGCCACCTGCGGTTGCAAGGACTCGTTTAATGGTTTCTAAAATATGTCGAGTCTGTGCTGCTGCATCACCAACGTGAACAACGTTGTTATGTTCATCAAAGGCCAAGGTGCCTGATACATAGACGATATTGTCAGCCTTAGTTGCAGGTACAAATGGTGCAAGTGGTTTCGCTGTGCCTTCAGGCACAATAATTTCTTTAGGCATGAGGTTTTCTCTATCTTTCGTATGACTGACTTATGCTGTTCTTGCCAGAGGCTTATTGCCTGAGGTCTGAAAGGTGTTTACAAAACTTTGTGTATCAGACACCCAACCAAAAAAAGTTTTGATGTTATAGAGACTTGCTTCTTGTGCTTCGATAGGCCCAGCTTGATAGCACGCATCCTTAAGAGCGACCCCAAAATACTCCAAGAAAAAACCATCCCTTAAAGTCGACTCGACACAGACATTGGTCGCAATACCAACAAAAACTAAATTTCGGATTCCTCTCACCCGCAACATACTGTCCAGTGCAGTATTAAAGAATCCACTATAACGAGGCTTTTCAATCACCAAGTCTTGTGGTTCAGGCTTGAGTGCATCAATCAACTCAAAATCCCAACCACCTTTTGCCAGTAGCTTTCCCTGTAGCTCTGGATTTTTGCGCATGGTTTTTAAAGCATTCGACTTATGGAAATTTGGCGAATCACTGCCTCCTGCTTCACGGTACTGGTCATCCCAACCATTTTTAAAGTAAATCACCTGAATGCCAGCTGCATGTGCCGCAGTAATGGTTTTTTGAATGTTTTCAACCACAGGTTTTGTTTTAGATACATCAAACCCAGCCAAGTCCAAATAACCACCTACTGAGGTATAGGCATTTTGCATATCAATCACAATCAATGCCGTGTGTTCAGGTGCTAAGACAATCTGTTCAGGTTCTGCTTTTAATGTTTTTGTGTTCAGACTTTGTTTAGTAAATTCTGCACAGACTATAGATTCATTCATGCACTTTTCTCCAAAATAACGCGTGGCGCATCCGCTTCAACCACGATATGTTCACGGCATTTCATCAAAGGTTGTATACGCTGACCAAAGTCTTCAACCCCTTGAACAAAATCATCAAAGGTAAGCAAAATACCTTCAGTCCCCTGAATTTCACCAATTTCATCTAACATGTGTGCAACATGTTCAAAAGAACCGACTAAGGTTCCCATATTGATATTCACAGGCGAAACCGAAGAGGCCATTTGGCGAATATTGGTATCTGTTCCAGATTTGGTATCTTTACCCCCTTGGTTCATCAGCCAATTGATGGCCTCCATATCTGCACCAGCGTTATATGTTTGCCATTTCGCATGGGCCTCTTCATCTGTTTCTGCAGCAATCACCATAAACAGCACATAGGTTTGCACATCACGCCCTGTTTTATCGGTTTGCTGCTTTAAACGCTCATTGATTTCTGCATAGGCTGTCGGTGTATTCAGCCCTTTACCGAAAACAAAGTTGTAATCGGCATATTTGGCAGAAAACTCAAGCCCTGTATCCGACTGGCCCGCACAAATAATCTTCATATCCGATTGTGGGCGTGGGCTCACACGGCAATCCTGCATAGTAAAATGCTCTCCTTTAAAATCTGAACGACCTGTCACCCAGAGTTCACGCAAAATTTCTACATATTCAGAAAGATATTCATAGCGCTGTGCAAAATATTCATCTCCTGGCCACATCCCCATTTGCGTATATTCGGGTGCTTGCCAGCCTGTCACCACATTTAATCCAAAACGGCCATTTGAAATGGAATCAATGGTTGATGCCATACGTGCCACAATTGCAGGCGGCATCACCAACGTTGCTGCTGTTGCATAGATTTGGATTTTACTGGTCACCGCAGCGAGCCCAGCCATCAAGGTAAATGTTTCTAGGTTATGATCCCAAAACTCTGTTTTCCCGCCAAAGCCACGTAGTTTGATCATCGACAAAGCAAAGTCAAAGCCATAATGTTCAGCACGTTGAACAATTTTTTTATTTAGTTCAAATGAAGGCATGTACTGTGGCGCGGTTTCCGAAAGCAGCCAGCCATTATTTCCAATCGGGCAAAATACACCTATTTTCATCTCGTTTATCCTCTACACTTATTTAATTCTTTGCAGAACATCAAAAGCTAGATACAACAACACTTTTGACCTTTTGTTTGATAAAAATATATTTGCATAAGCCATGCCAACTATTTTTTATTATTATTTTTCAATTAATTAATTAATTTTACTAATTTTTATTTTTTACCAAAAAGTAAAATTATTTTTTACTTCATGCACTATCCCTGTGAAGAGTGATCAATTGTTGTGCGAAAAATGATCCAAACTAGATTTTTTATATTTTTTAGCCCAATTAAAAAAGTGTATAGATTTTAGAACCTATACACCTTCACTTTGTAAAGACCAATTAAACCATCAATAATCTAAACAAAACATTCCTGCACGGTTAAAAAGCCCAACATTTCCTTATTCATCAGTACTGTTTCGGTTACAGTCGCTGCATGAGCACCACGCGCTAAAAGCGTCAGTCGAGCATGAGGGAATAGCTGTTTTAAGCCCAGTGAACGTTGGTAAGGCACGAGAAAATCATCTTGGTTTGCAATTAAATGCATCGGTATGTTCTGTAAAGTCGCTCGTATCTCTTCGCTCAGTTGAAAGCCCATTAAAGCACTTAGCCGTCGCAATACATTTTCATGCGGTGGAAAATTTTGAATTTGTAACTGTTCTTGTTTTTGAATACTTTCTATATTTGCTGAAATCCAAGCTGGTGGATATAAAAACAATGCTTGCGCTTTGACATAAGCTTCTGTTCCAGCACATTTTAAAAGATTGATTCGTGTTTCAAAGCATTTATAAGTATGTGCATCTAGCGTATCCCAGCCATTTAAAATCGTGATTGACAACATACGATACGCTGTCAGTTGACATAAACATGCTAATTCGGCACCAATAAAGCCGCCCAATGCATGACCAATAAAATGAAATCGTTGAATATGCTGTTGCTTTAAAATCAGCAAAAGCTGCTGTCCCAAATCATGTATGCAATAATCTAGTTTTAATAATGTACTGTTTTCATGACAACCTTCTTGATCATAGGTTAAGACATGAAATTTGGTTTGTAAGGCTTGAATTTGTGGCTGCCAAAACTCCGCATGCCCACCTAAACCTGATGATAAAACCACATAATCAGCATCGGTGATATGAGATGGAAAAATGTTTACATTCATCTTAAAGTTTACTTTTTGGTCAAAAATATTATGAAGCAATAATTATGCCTTTTAATAAATGGTTGTATTTTTTTAATTTATAATGATATTTTAAAGGTAACTATAAATATAACAATATGACTGTCTATATGATAAAATATTCAAAGCTTATTATAAATAATCATAAAGAATGAAAATTTTATTTTAAATAATCTTCTTAAATTATATAAATATCGAGAACTTAAGTGATGTTTTGAATAACTAATTTTGATGTGAATATTCAGTATATATAACTTTAACTAATATTTTATTTCACTAAAAGCCATGCATATTGGACTTGAAAACACAGCATTATGAACAGCTTGGTTTTATACTAAGCGCACAGTTGTTTTTGTTTTATGAGTAGGTTTTAAATGAACACAGGACTTGAAATAACGTCTATGCGCGACTCTGCTGAAGTTGTTGTGAGTATTTTAAAATCTTTAGCCAATACTGATCGTTTATTAATTTTGTGTCATTTGTCGCAACAAGAACTTAATGTTTCTCAAATTGAAGAAATTACCGATATCAAACAGCCGACTCTTTCCCAACAATTAATGATGCTACGTAAAAGTGATGTGGTAAATACGCGCCGTGATGGTAAACAAATTTACTACTCCATAAAAGATGAACGCATGATTGAAGTTTTAAATACTTTGTACAACTTGTACTGCCCAAAACCACGCCTCTAAACCAAATCACAGCTATATTTCTGTACTATAAAAATGAATGCTAAGACTTCTTAGCATTTTTTATGCATAATATATCTAAATTTGTGATTTAGATTTTTTTTATGTCTGATTGGAATCGTCGTCTAAGCCTTTATCTCCCCGCATGGCAGTGGCTCAAGCACTATGACACGCCGACGTTTAAGTCAGATTTACTTGCATCGTTTATTGTCATTGCCATGTTGGTTCCTCAAGGCATGGCCTATGCCATGTTGGCAGGCTTACCACCAATCACAGGGTTATATGCCAGCATTATCCCAATGATTATTTATGCCATCATTGGTGGTAGCCCCACACTTTCCATTGGCCCTGTTGCTATCATTTCGATGATGACCTTTGCAACTTTGAACTCGATGTTTGAAGTTGGTTCACCTGTTTATATACAAGCGGCATGTTTATTGGCTCTGATGGTCGGTGTCATTTCCCTGCTGTTGGGTTTATTTCGCTTTGGTTTCCTCATCCAATTGATTAGCCACCCCGTCATCCAAAGTTTCATTATTGCGTCTGCTTTGCTGATTGCTTTGGGTCAGTTGAAGTTTATTGTCGATCTACCTTTAAAAGCCAACAATATCCCCGAGTTTGTGGTAAGTGTTTGGCAATACATCAGTTTAACTCACATAGGTACGCTGCTGTTTGGACTGTGTGCAATCGCATTTCTAATTTATGTACCAAAGTTGCTGAATACTAATGCCTTAAAAGGTTGGTTCGGATCGACCGTATTACTTTCGCGTACCATTCCTTTATTTTTAGTAGTTACTTCGATTGCCTTGGTCTATTTTTTCCAACTGCAAACGCTTGGAATAAAAACGGTTGGAATCATTCCATCTGGTATGCCTCCACTCGACATGCCGTATTGGAACTGGTCTTTAGTTCTTCAACTTTTGCCAGGTGCAACCATGATCGCGATGATCAGTTTTGTTGAATCACTTTCCATTGCTCAAGCTACGGCGTTACAAAACCGAAGCCAACTTAATAGCAACCAAGAACTTATCGCTTTAGGTTTAGCCAATATCAGTGCAGGTTTCAGTTCAGCCTTTCCTGTAACAGGCAGCCTTTCTCGTACTGTCGTAAATGCAGATGCAGGCGCTCAGACCCCTATGGCTGGTGTGCTCTCTTCGCTGTTGATTATTGTAGTGAGCTTATACTTTACCGGTTTCTTTCAGGATCTTCCTTTAGCTATTTTGGCTGCAACGATTATCGTCTCGATATGGAAACTTGTGGACTTTAAACCCTTCATCGAAGCATGGAAGTATTCCAAAGCAGATGGTATCGCGATGTGGATTACCTTTTTTGGTGTTATCTGTATTGATATTTCAACGGGTTTGATTATTGGCATGATCTCAACCTTTCTTTTATTACTTTGGCGGATTAGCCGACCACATATCGCTGTAATTGGCTTAGTCGAGGGGACACAACATTTTCGCAATGTTGAACGCCATCAAGTTCAAACAACGCCACAAGTACTGTCGATGCGTATAGATGAAAGCCTAACTTTCTTAAATGCCAATATATTGAAAGGTGAGCTGATCAATGCTGTGAGTCAACAACCTGAGTTAGCCCATGTCGTCATTAATTGCTCCAGTGTGAGTAGTATCGACTTGAGTGCATTAGAAATGCTGGAAGATATCAATCTAGAACTGGCCAAGCAAAACATTCAGCTACATTTGTCCGAAATAAAAGGCCCTGTGATGGATCGACTACAAAACTCAAAGTTATTGAAACATTTGAGTGGGAATGTCTTTTTAACTCACTATCAAGCCATTCAAACCCTTTCCCCTCAGCTGCTTAAAACCTCATAAGATACAGAATGCCTGCTTGCAATTTTTCAATATAGTGAGAAATATCAAGCAGGCATTTATGATAAAAATCCATTAAAAATGTCATTTTTATGAATTAAAATGAATAATAAAAACTGGAATTACAATAACTTAATTTTTATATTTAAATATTTTTCAGTCAGTTAGCAATTTAGGTATAAAATGGCGCACTTAAAATCCGTATTTTGTCCTCGTAATTTCAACAAGGCGCCTCTATGTTTTCTGTTTTAGCGCGAATGAGTCTAGTTACTCGAATTATTATTGCCATTATTTTGGGTATTGGTGTAGCCCTTGTTTTCCCAGGTGTTGCACCTTATTTGAGCCTGCTAGGCGACTTATTTATTAAAGCGTTAAAATCTGTCGCGCCTGTACTTGTATTTGTCTTAGTTCTTGCTTCTATTGCAAATTTTAAAGTTGGTCATAGTGCGAATCTGCGTCCTATCATCATCATGTATGCCGTGGGTATGTTACTGGCTGCTTTTTCAGCAGTTGCTGTCAGCATCGCTTTCCCAAGTACTTTATTCTTAAACTTACCTGCAAATACTGACTTACAACCACCAAGTAGCTTGATTGAAATCTTTAAGAACCTACTTCTGAGCTTTATTGCTAACCCTGTAACTGCTATTAGTGAAGCAAACTTCATTGGTATTTTAGCGTGGGCTGTGGCCTTGGGTACTGCATTCCGTCATGCCAAAGACTCAACCAAAGACTTACTCAATGATACTGCACACGCAGTAAATAGCGTGATTCGTTTGGTGATTAACTTTGCGCCTATCGGTATTTTCGGTCTAGTGGCAGTAACCTTTGCAGAAACAGGTTTAAGCACATTAGCAAGCTATGCACACTTATTGGCCGTCTTACTTGGCACAATGGCGTTCGTTGCCTTAGTCATCAACCCGCTTATGGTTGCTGTGGTAACACGTAGCAATCCATATCCTTTGGTATTTCAATGTTTACGTGAAAGTGGTATCACTGCTTTCTTCACGCGTAGTTCTGCTGCGAACATTCCTGTGAACTTAGATCTTGCAAAACGTTTGGGTGTTGCTGAATCTACAGCGAGTGTAGCCATTCCACTCGGTGCGACCATTAACATGGCCGGCGCCTCAGTGACTATTACTGTGCTTACACTGGCAGCAGTCAATACACTAGGTCTTAATGTCGACTTTACCACCATGATGATTTTATCTGTGCTTGCAACAGTTTCAGCTTGTGGTGCTTCTGGTGTTGCTGGTGGTTCTTTACTGTTGATCCCTGTTGCGTGTGGACTGTTTGGTATTTCATCTGATATTTCAATGCAAGTGGTTGCAATTGGTATGGTGATTAGCGTACTACAAGACTCTACTGAAACAGCATTGAACTCATCAACTGACGTATTATTTACAGCAGCAGTTGACCGCGCTTCAAAATAATATATTGTAGAATCAGTATATTATTTCTTTTTTGAAGTTATGCCATTTCAACACTTACCACTTTGGATTCAACTGGGGGCATTCTTTCTTGCAGTGAATGCAGGAATGATTAATGTCTTAGGGCTGGTGACTGTTTTGCACCAGTCTGTTTCCCATATGACTGGTAATGTAAGTGTTTTAGCGATGTCGCTTGTACATTGGCAATCCGAAAGCATTTTATATTTGCTATTAGTAACGCTCTGCTATGTCATCGGTTCATTTTATAGCGGTGTAATTCTGGGAAATAGTCACTTTCGATTGGGACGCCGCTATGGCGTACCACTCAGTTTAGTGGCTTTTTTTATTTTCCTATGTTGGTTCTTTCTGCCTTATTTTCCGCGCTATGCTTTACTGTGGGCTTGCGTCGCAATGGGTGTGCAAAATGCCATGGTTAGCCATTATAAAGGCACCATCATTCGCACTACACATTTATCAGGTGTCCTTACCGACCTCGGCTTAGCGTTTGGTTATCGTATGCGCGGACTCATGGTTGAACGTCGGCGCGTAGTTTTACATCTTTTGATTTTAAGTGGCTTTTTGATCGGCGGACTCTGTGCAAGTTGGATGTATCCCTATTTAAAACTCAATTCTTTTTTAGTTCCAACAGCATTAAGCTTGATCCTTAGTGTTGTATATTGGATCATTTACTTTCGTTATCGTCGTTTTTAAACGCAGTTGTGGAATTCGCTATGGTAAAAAATGCATTACAGGCTCAGTTACTCAAAGCCGGTTTAGTTGACAACAAAAAGGCCAAAAAACTTTCTAAACAAGCAGTGCATGAGCAAAGAACAGGTCAAAGCAGTGAAGCTGAGATCAAGGCAAAAATCGCACAAGACAAACAGCAAAAACAGGCCAAAGATCAAGCTATTGAACTTGAGAAGAAAGCAATATTGCAAGAAAAAGAGCTCAAAGCGACGATCATTCAAATGATCACGCAGCATAAAATCCGGGATACCAATGGTGATGTGACCTATCAATTTATTGACGATGGCAAAATCAAAAAACAATATATCAATCAACAAATTTATAATGCCTTGGTGGCTGGGAGCCTCGTGATTGCACGTGATCATGAAAGCTATGCCTTTTTACCTAAGGCTTTAGCTGATCGTATTAATGCCAAACTTGAAGGCTTTATTATCGTAAATAACTCAGAGACAAATGAAGCAGTCACCGATGAGGAAGATCCGTACGCTGCGTACGTGATCCCTGATGATCTCATGTGGTAATTTAAACCATCAGAAGCTTCCTTATCGGAAGCTTCTTTTTTTTCTAATTCATTATAAAACTAATTTACCATTTCACTGACCTAATACATCCCGATCACCAATAATCTATACATCAAGAAGTCCAAATAACAAGTTGAAAACCAAATTTAAGAGAGTAAATAAACAAGTCGTTGAAAACATGTATAAACTTAGTGACACAATTTGCTTAATTCGTATAGCTGATTACACTATTTACAGTGTTTTAATCAAAAGAAGATCGCATTTTGGATAATTTTCATTTCATACAGAGTTTAAAAGACTGGTCAGATCAGTATCCTTGGATCGAAATGCTGACAGGATTCTGCATACTCATTCTAGTGGCAGTACTGGCGTATATTATTGCCAAGCATGTTGTCGTTCGTGGTATTCGGCATCTCATCACTAAGCTAAAATTTGCCAATCATGACATTATGTCGCAGCATAGCGTGATCCGTCGAATTGCGAACATTGTCCCAGCAATCGTCATTATGAATGGTATCGTCACCGTTCCTCACCTGTCTGTGAAAATGGTCAGCTTTGTCCAAATGGCGGCACAGGCTTTTATTTTCTTAACCATTGCACTCGCGATTGGTGAATTACTAAATATATTCAATTTGGTTTATCAACGTAATCCAAAGTCTAGAAATAAACCCATCAAAGGCTATTTACAGCTAATCAAACTGATTATTTTCATCGTTTGTGGTTTGATGATCTTAGGGACTTTCCTGAAAAAAGATGTCTTCACCTTGCTGGCGGGCTTCGGTGCAATGGCGGCAGTGCTAATGTTGGTCTTCCAAAACACCATTTTGTCTTTGGTGGCTTCTGTTCAGATTTCATCCTACGACATGGTTCGTATTGGAGATTGGATTGAAATGCCATCTCTAAATGCAGACGGTGATGTCATTGATATGTCATTACATACCATCACTGTACAGAACTTTGATAAAACCTTTACCACGATTCCAACCAACAAATTGGTCACAGATACTTTTAAAAACTGGCGAGGTATGTCACAGGCAGGCGTACGTCGTATCAAACGCTCACTTTATATTGACCAAAGTAGCGTTCACTTTATGTCTGAAGCAGAACAAAGCAAACTTAAAGAGTTCTTATTATTAGACCAATATTTGGATCACAAAAGTACAGAGCTAGTTGAGTTCAATCAAAAACTGAGCAATACATCTCCTTGTAATCAGCGTCGTTTAACCAATATCGGGACCTTCCGTGCGTATGTTGAGTTGTACCTCAATCAGCATCCAAACATTTCAAAACACCAGTCTTTAATCGTACGACAGCTACAGCCGACTGAAAAAGGCTTGCCACTAGAAATTTATGCATTTAGCAATCAAATTGCATGGAAAGACTATGAAGCGATTCAGTCGGATATTTTCGATCATTTAATTGCCATTCTTCCCGAATTTGGTCTCAAAATTTACCAAGCGCCATCGGGATATGACATGCAAATCGCAATGTCAAACCCGTAATTTTTTCACTTTGGTATGCTAAAACTACTCCAGTTTTGGCATACCCAAAGTCTTAAAATGCAGAATAAGCGTTTCAACATATGTTCTAAATCACCCACTCTAGAATAAAAATTCTGAAAATACATAACATTAGTTTTTCAACAACTGTGTTATTTACATTGTGTATTATGTAAGTTATTTATGTTATTATTTACATGAAATATACCGCAATATCACAATATCAACCTTTTCTCTTCATTAAATTAGCCACTCCTTTTCACTTTGTAAGACTTTCTAAAATGAATACTTTAAATAAATCTTTATGTGCTGCCCTTTTAGCTGTAGCAGCGACATCTTCTTTTGCAGCAGAAACTCAAGTTGTAGAAACCACTCAAGCTACTGTTACAACTGAAAACGCAGCACCTGCTTCAGAAGCTACTGCATCTGATGCGGTTGCGGCATCAGAAGCTCAAGCAAACTAATGCTTTAAGCATCTTGGGGGATTCACTTGGTTGGGTTCCCTTTCATCTACCATATTTCTCAGACTTTTTATATCTATTCATCTACACTTCTTGGCATCAATACTGCAACAACCACGTTTAGTCTCCCGCAATTTACACAGACCGCCGAGGTCTTTTCATGCTAAAATTTTCAAACTCTGCTTATTTATAAAACAAGTCATTACCTCATAAATGGCTTATTTTTAGAAGGTTTTATTCATGTTCAAATGGTTTGAAAAACGTGTTGATCCCTATCCAGAAGAAGGTTTAAACCAACCTTTACCGACCACGTTCTTTCCGTTTGTATGGCAGGCAGCTAAAGGTGTGCGTGGCTATTTGCTGATTTTGATTCTATTCACGGCTGGTGCTGCCAGCTTTGAAGCCTTGTTTTATGCCAAAATTGGTGACTTAGTGAACTGGCTCAGTAAAAGCCAGCCAGAAACACTATTAGCGGAACATGGTTCAAATTTAGTCCTGTTATTCTGTATTTTACTGGCCAATATTTTATTTGCCAGTTTACAGTCGATTATTAAGCACCAAATATTATTTAGCACTTTTCCCATGCGTCTGCGCTGGCGCTTTCATAATTTATTACTGAAGCAAAGTCTCGACTTTTTTCACAATGATTTTGCAGGGCGACTCTCCGCAAAAGTCATGCAAACCGCACTGGCAATCCGTGAGTTCTGGGTCATTTTGGGTGACATGTTGGCATATGTGTTGATTTATTTTGTCACAGTCAATTTGGTGCTTGCCGCTATTTCCCCACTCCTAATATTGCCTTTACTAGTCTGGTTGGCATTGTTTATCTGCGCAGCAAATTACTTCATCCCACGTTTGAGCAAAGTTTCAAATGAACAGGCTGATGCCCGAGCTGTGATGACTGGCCGTGTTACCGATGCTTATACCAATATCCAAACAGTAAAGCTTTTTGCCCATGCAGGACGTGAAAGCTTATATGCTAAAGCCTCGATGCAGGAGTTTATGGTCACCGTCTATAAACAAATGCGTTTAGGTGCTAAATATGAAATCAGCATCCTATTTTTAAACATAGTGCTTTATGCAGGTGTACTGGGTACTGCAGTTTGGTTATGGATGAACGGGCGAGTTGAACTCGGTGTTATTGCTGCTGCAACGGCTATGATTTTAAAACTGAGCAGTATTGCCGAATTTATCATGTGGCAAACCTCAGCACTTTTTGAAAGTGTCGGCACCATTCAAGACGGCATGAAAACTCTCGGTCGTTCAATCACGATTCAAGACAAACCTGATGCCAAAGATCTTGAGGTTAAACAAGGTGTGATTGAGTTTAAAGATGTCACTTTTGCATACAACAGTAAAAATGTCATCGATAATTTAAACCTACGTATTCAAGCTGGGGAAAAAATTGGGATCGTGGGTCGTTCTGGTGCAGGGAAATCAACACTGATTCAACTATTACTGCATTTTTATCAATTGAAACAGGGTGAAATTTTAATTGATGGACAGAATATCGAAGATATCACCCAAGACAGTTTACGTCGTAATATTGCATTAGTGACTCAAGACACCTCCTTGCTACACCGTAGTGTCGCAGAAAATATTAAATATGGCCGTCCAAATGCCAGTGATGAAGAAATGTATGCTGCTGTACGTAAGGCCAAAGCAGAAGAGTTTATTCCTCAACTGACTGACTTACGTGGTAAATCAGGTTATGAAGCCTATGTTGGTGAACGTGGGGTGAAACTTTCAGGTGGCCAACGGCAGCGTATCGCCATTGCTCGTGTATTCTTGAAAGATGCACCGATTCTAATTTTAGATGAAGCCACCAGTGCCCTAGACTCGGAAGTTGAAGCCGCAATTCAATCTAGCCTTGATGACTTAATGCAAGATAAAACGGTGATTGCGATTGCTCACCGTCTTTCAACCATTGCCCAAATGGATCGTTTGATTGTACTTGATGAAGGTCATATTGCAGAACAAGGCACACATGAAGAACTGATTCAAAAAAATGGTATCTATGCTCACCTTTGGCAGCGTCAAACAGGTGGATTTTTAACGGAACAGCATCCGATTAAAAAGAAAGAAGCCTAACTTTAGTTTCTATTTTCAGCATGCTTAGATCATTATCCCAATAATTTAAGCGTGCTGATTTTGAAAAGATTTTACGTAATTTTGAGTATCATTTACTGAGCGTTGATTTTTATTGTGAGACTTATATTTTTGCTCAGAAATTTATGATATTTATAATATCGTTCCACTAAATCAAAAATGAAAAGGATACTGAATTGCTAAGGCTGGGAGCATATTGTCCAACAATATGCTCCATGAATTTGAAATATTCATGCCAATATAACTTCAGTTAGAAAAGAAAGAAAAATGCAATGGATCGCGCATGAAAACAGTTTCACTTCGCCAAGATCAAGGAATTCCTGGTGTCTATGGCTTATTGTTGTTAGATGTTGTGTCTCGTTGGGGCTATAACGCAGAGACCCTATTTTCCCCTTTTCAACTTACGAGTGAACAACTCGCGGAGCCTGACTTTCGCATCCCCGTTCATACTGCCAATGAACTTGTGAAGTTGGCCAGTCGTCTCACTGGTGAGCCCACGCTTGGCTACCATCTAGGCACGCAAATGCGTATTTCAATTCATGGCTTCATTGGCTACGCCATTATGACAACTCATGATATTGGCGAAGCCTTGGTACTCGCTAACCGTTTTATTCAACTGCGCATGCCTTTTTTGCAGCTTTTCTTTTCCACCTTTGGGGAAAAAGCGACTTTACAATTACGCTGTGATGTCGATATAGAGCCGTTGCGTACCGATATTGCGATCAGTATTATCTTTGGTATTGTTTCGATGAGTAAGGCACTCACTGGCATTGAAAATCTGGCTGGGGAAATTGATTTTGATTTTCCAGAACCTGAAGGCTTTGATCGCTATCGTGCAAAGCTGCCTAACCATAGTGTTCGCTTTGATCAACCACATCTACTTTTGAGTTTTGATAAGCATTATCTAGGCTTTAAAATGGTTAATGCTGACCCACTTGCAAGCCAAATAGCCATTAATCAATGTGAAGCTGAACTCTCAGCCATGGGCGAACGTCGAAGATTATCGATGCGTGTTCGTGACATTTTGACGCACTCAGAACAACACTATTTAAGCATCGAGCACGTAGCAGACCTCTTACACATGTCTGATCGTACACTGAAACGCCAATTGGCTGCTGAAAGCACGTCCTTTTCCACCATTGTGGATGAAGTACGTTACCGTCATGCCACATCACTTTTATCACGGACAGACTACAGCTTAGAACAAATTGCGGATGAACTGGGATATAGTGATGTGGCGAATTTTAGCCGAGCCTTTAAGCGTTGGAGTGGACGTAGCCCGAGCAATTGGCGTAAAGATCCGTATTTATAGATCTTTTGTTTTGGTAGAAAAGCATGTATAAATCATGCGAAAAATGATTTTTGTATTTTAAGGAGTTATTCATGAATCATCCTTCAGAATTGAAGTATGCAAGTACACATGAATGGGTGCGTATTGAAGGTGATCTTGTTGTAACTGGTATTTCAGACCATGCACAGGATGCTTTAGGCGATTTAGTCTATGTTGAAACACCAGAAGTTGGTCAACAAATCACTGCGGGCGAGCAAGCAGGTGTAGTTGAATCTGTAAAAACAGCTTCTGATATTCATGCACCTGTTTCTGGTACCGTGGTAGAAATCAATACCAATCTGGAAGATGATCCTGACTTCGTCAATGATGACCCTTATGGGAAAGGTTGGATTTATAAAATTAAACCAGATAATATCGCAGATGTAGAACAGCTCCTTTCAAGCACGGCCTATGAAGCAGGTCTATAAGGCTAGTATTCATATTTATAGCTCAAAAAATCAGTCTGCGGACTGATTTTTTACAACTATCGTCTTATTTTGATAAATTCACTCGATATTTACATATTCAACTCGCTTAAACACCAGCGTTTATTACTATAATTATACTTTTCACGTGCATTATCTTATAATTTGGTTATTCTAATATCACAGCCGTGACCTAGCTCCTGCATAAAATAATAGCAACAGCTCACGCCCTGTGGCCTCATCTTCGAACCAAAGGTTCTGCATGTCTGCTCTTAATTCATCATCGCTATGGAATAAATCTTTTATTCTTTGCTTAGCTAATAATCTGTTTTTGTTCATTTTTTATTTTTCGCAGACCTCAATCCTCCCAATCTATATTTTGAATGATTTGGGTGGAAACCTTGCACAAGCAGGCTTAGCCATGACCTTGTTCATGGCATCGTCTATTGCAGTTCGTCCTTTTAGCGGACTCATTATTGAAAAATTTGGCAATAAGAAAACGCTTTTTATCGCAGAAGCCCTATTTTGTTTGTTTTCCTTGGCCTATTTATTTGCCGATAATTTACAACTGTTGTTACTGATTCGTTTTCTGCAGGGCATTTGGTTCAGTATCGTCACCACAGTTGCCGTACCTATCGTTAATGAGTTTATTCCAGAAAAACGTAAAGGCGAAGGCATGGGCTATTTTGTCATGTCGATTAATCTAGGGATTGTACTTGGGCCATTCCTCGGTTTAACCTTGATCCAGTCTGTATCCTACCCACTGGTCGCAGGGATTTTGGCGTTTAGTGTCTGTCTCGGTTTCTTGTTTTGCTTCTTTATCCCAATTCAGCAGGCCACTCAAAAATTGACACCCGCCGTGAAACGCAAGCTCAGTATCCATGACTTTGTTGAAACCAAAGCCTTGAATATTTCAATTATGGGCATGATGGTTTCTTTTTCCTATGCCAGTATCATGTCGTTCATTTCAACTTATGCAGAGTCTAAACATCTGCTGAACTATGCGAGCCTATTTTTTATCGTCTTTGCAATTTCCATGATGAGTCTACGCCCTTTTACAGGCAAAGTTTATGACCGTCACGGTGCAAGTTATGTGATTTACCCAGCGATTATATTATTTAGCTTAGGGCTTGTGATTCTTAGTCAGATTCAATCTCTGACAGGTTTGCTAGTTGCAGCTGTATGTGTAGGCATGGGTTTTGGTTCTGCACAGCCTTGTCTGCAAACTTTAGCTATTCAAAGTGCAGAAAAGCAGCGGATTGGTCATGCAACCTCCACGTTCTTTACTATGTATGACTTAGGTATTGCTCTTGGGTCTGTATTGTTGGGTATACTCATTTCTAAGCAAGGTTATAGCTTCAGCTATATGTTCTGTGCACTGACGACCGTTTTAAGTTTATTTTTCTATGCCTTTATCGCGAATAGAAAGAAACCCGCTTAAAATACCAGTCCGTATGCGTATAGGAAAGAACATACGGACTCAGGAATTTAGGCGTCAGCCTTCTCCTCTTCAGCTTCTTTGTTCTTTTCAGCAACCGCTTGATCAAAAGACAAAGCACTATTTGAGTTTAACTGCGGGTTGGCACGACTACTCTTTAATTTAATCTGTAGGCGTAATTCATTGACCGAGTCCGCATTTCGTAGCGCTTCTTCATAAGAGATTGCACCTTGATTGTATAAATCAAACAAAGCTTGGTCGAAGGTCTGCATACCGAGCTCTCGTGATTTTGACATCACTTCTTTCAGTTCATGGAAATTCCCTTTAAGGATCAAGTCTGACATCAACGGCGTATTGAGCATGATTTCAACTGCTGCTCGGCGGCCACGTCCATCTTCAGTTCGTACCAAGCGCTGTGAAATAATCGCTTTCATATTGGAGGATAAGTCCATCAAAAGTTGATTGCGACGTTCATCTGGGAAAAAGTTAATAATACGATCTAAAGCCTGATTTGCATTATTGGCATGCAGTGTCCCAAGACATAAGTGGCCTGTTTCTGCAAAAGCTATAGCATGCTCCATAGTCTCCGTGTCACGAATCTCACCAATTAAAATGACATCGGGTGCTTGGCGCAGAGTATTTTTCAAAGCATTGTGCCAAGAGTGACAGTCCACACCTACTTCTCGATGAGTAATCATCGATTTCTTATGTTTGTGAACATACTCCACTGGGTCTTCAACTGTAATAATGTGCCCTGCCGAGTTCTCATTTCGATGATCAATCATCGCTGCCAAAGACGTAGATTTACCTGACCCTGTACCACCAACAACGAGTACTAAACCACGTTTTTCCATAATTACGTCTTTTAAAGACGTTGGAAGTTGTAATTTAGTGAAGTTAGGAATTTCCGCAGTAATCGTACGAATCACCATACCTACATGCAGTTGCTGCTGAAAAACATTGACACGAAAACGCGAAACATTGGGAACGCTAATTGCAAAATTACACTCAAGCTCGGTTTCGAACTCTAATCGTTGCTTCTCATTCATTAAACTATAAGCAAAGAGTTTGGTCTGATCAGATGGCAAGTTTTGTTGACCGAGCGGCTTCATGAGGCCCTGATGCTTAATACTTGGCGGAAAGTCTGCAGATATAAATAAGTCTGAACCACCATACTCAACCACTTTGCTAAGCATGTGAAACATCATCCGACGGGCTTCTTCTAAAAGTTCTGCAGAATACATAGTGTTCTCTAAAAATTAGTGCAAATAGCTGACTTAAAAAGCATTTCTTTTATTCAAAATACAATCTTTTATCGTGTTCTTTCAGGTTACTGATTTTGCATAAGTTTATGCTCTAGCTCAACCTAATTTATGGTTTACTAAATAACTTTTGCTTAATTTTCAATTTACTATCTTCATTTATTGAACTGTATCACAAAAAAAGACCTTTCAATGAAAGGTCTTTTCTGCTGAACTTATTAAGCACTACGTTGAATGGCATGGCAGCGTAATGTATCAGCAATCTCTAAGAGGACTTGCTCGGTTTTTTCCCAACCTAAACAGCCATCGGTAACAGACTGACCATAGATCATGTCATCTGAAATTTTCTGATTGCCATCAACCAAATGACTTTCAAGCATGACCCCACACACTTTGCTTTGCTTGCGTTCCGCAACAATGCTACGCAGTACATCGGGTTGATTGAGTGGATTTTTACTACTATTGCCATGGCTACAGTCAATAACCAAAGCGGGTAATCCACCTTGGACTTTATCTTGTATACGGCGAATATCTGCTAAGGCATAGTTAGGCCCTGAGTTCGCACCACGTAAAATCAAGTGCGGCTTTGGATTTCCTTGAGACTGAAGCATACATGCCATGCCTTGCTGCCCAATTCCCATGAACTGGTGCGGGTTTGATGCAGACTGAATCGCATCCAATGCAATTTGAATTGAACCATCTGTGCCATTTTTGAAACCAATGCTGAACGGCATATGACTCGAAATTTCACGGTGAATCTGCGACTCACTGGTACGTGCTCCAATAGCTCCCCATGCCAACAGATCATCGAAATAAGCAGTCGCCACCGGGCTTAAAATTTCTGTAGCAATTGGTAAGCCCATTTCAATAATAGCTAAATACAATGCTCGAGACTGCTCTAATCCCAACTGCATATTGGAAGATCCATCGAGTAGAGGATCGTATAAAAAACCTTTCCAACCCACTGTTGTCCGTGGTTTTTCAATATAAGCTCGCATTACGAAGAAAATCTGATCTGAAACTTTGGTTTGTAGTTGTTTTAATTTTTCAGCATATTCTAAAACCGCAATAGGGTCATGAATGGAACACGGGCCAGTAATGACCATTAAACGAGGGTCTTTGCCCTCTAATATATTTTGAATGGTTTGACGCTGTTCAGCAATTTGTAATTTTAATGGTGCTAAAAGTGGTAACTGTGCTTTGAGTTGCTGTGGCAAACTTAAAAGTGTTTCTTGAGCTGTCGTTTGAGTACTTTGTAGTGCAGTATTTAGAACATTCATTGGTTTGTATCCTTTGGACTGTAGTCTTCAGTCCGATCTTTTATTTGAGCGTTATGGGTCTAATGGATTGCTGGGCTAAAGTCATAAATTGACTAAAGTAAAACCAATAAAAGTTGCTAAAGTATGAATAGTTAGTTGTTTTCATGAAGTACTCCAAAATTTATTAAAACAGCAGATATAAAAAAACCTGATCAGGGTTGCCGATCAGGTATTAACTAGGTGGGCAACCTTTTTGATGCCCGAACGCATTCAGGCAATTATCTAAATTGCCAAAAGTAATAAGTTGCGTTAGAGGTTACAGGTTGCTTTAACATTTTTATATCTTCAAAAATATGTCATCTGAAATTTAAAATACGCTGATTTTTTTGCTTTTACAACACTTTTTTATGCAAAAATTCAGTTCTATATCATTTAAGCTACTATCTTCACTTTTAACTGAATGGCCTAATCATATTTGAGCTCATGAGAATAGCTGCAATATAAAGCCAAGCCTAGTGAAGCTTTAGTAATTGTATTTCCGCCTGCTGAGCACAAACAGGCGGACTAAACAAATAGCCTTGCCCAATATGACAGCCCATATCTCTTAAAAGCTGCAATTGTGTTTCGGTTTCAATCCCTTCGGCAACGATATCCATTGATAAAATCGGGCCGAGTTTGGCTAAGCCTTCGACAATGGCATAAATCGATTTATCATCACTTAAGCGCTGTACAAAAGAGCAGTCAACTTTAATAATATCAACTGGATAGTCGCGCAAATGAGTAAGAGAAGAATGCCCCGTACCAAAATCATCCAGCGCTATTCGTACACCATTTGCTTTGAGTTTTTTAAGGGCGCGAACAACATATTCATAGCCGCGTTCAGCCAAATGATATTCAGTAACCTCAATTTCAACAAATTTCGAGGGTATACGGTAGGCTTTGAGACGTTTTAAAAAGATCTCAGCAAAATTATCACGCATAAACTCAACAGGTGCTGCATTTATTGAAATAGGTACAATCTGTAAGCCTTTTGCACGCCATTCAGTAATCTGCTTGAAAACCTGATGCTGCATAATCTCACCAATACGGCTGGATAACTCATAATCATTAAAAGCTGCTGCAATTCGTGCAGGGCTTTGAATGTTATTTTGATCATCACGCCAGCGCAATAGCGCTTCATAACCAATAATTCTTTCTGAATCTAAACACACTTTTGGCTGGAAGAAAGCCTCAATTGCAACATTACGAATAATTTGGTGCGCACAATTCAGTTGTTCAGATTGTTCCCGTACTGCATTAAACATATCCTGATCAAACATGCGCATACCACCACGGCCTTGTGCTTTAACATCATTAAGTGCTGTGTCGGCACATTTGAGTAACTCACTGAGGTCATTGGCATCATCTGGATATAGACCACATCCAATGCTCATGCCACCATTAATGTAATTACCCGAAAAAGTAATGGGAAATTCAAGTTGTTGCAAAATCTGCTGGGCAATCTGATTGAGTTCGCCTATATCCTGCACATGCGGAATAATTACCCCAAATTCGTCCCCACCAAGGCGTGCTAAGAAAGCTCGCCCTTCTAGAATTTGTTTTAAACGTTTCGATAGAATCCTTAACAAGTGATCGCCTGCGGCATAACCCAGTGTGTCATTGATGGTTTTAAAGTGATCTAAGTCCATCAGCATGACGGCTAACTTCTGCTTTTTGTCACGTGCATTGTTATACAGTTTTCTGATTTTTTCTTTAAACGCACGTCGGTTATTCAAACCCGTTAACTCATCACGTTCACTGCCTTGTTTTAATTTTTGTTCGGCCAAATATTGCAGTGTGATATCACGTGATACACATAAAATACTCTGGGTCTTTCCATTAATATCCAGTACAGGAGTCAGAACATTATCCCAATAATAAACTTTTCCGTCTGATAAACTCATGCCATTAAAATGGGAAATTTGGCCTTGGCTCGCACTATACAATGCTTTTTTGGCTTTTTTACGCACCGCAGGAGGCAAAAGCTCGACCCATGACATACCAAAGTCTTTAACATCGGCACTTCCCAACAACATGACACATGCAGACTTATTCATATGCGTGACGGTACTATCTGGTTCAACCACAATAATGCAGTCTACACTGGCATTTAACATATCCGAATGAGCACGTAATAACGCCAAAGACTCGATATAAATTTTCATACCCTGATGAATATCAGTGCAACTCAATTGGAATCCAGCCGTAGAAGGGTCTATCTCACCTTGGACTAAGAACCAGTGATACTGGCCCTGATGATTACGAATCCGGCAGGTTTTTTCAAATGTGTACTCAATTATGATCGGTTGATGTAAAAATTCATCTAATGCTGACACATCTTCTGGGTGAATGTATTCGATTAAATTGAAACGATCTGCGGATAAATCCATCCCCCCGACATACTGACGTAAGGGTAAATTTAAGTATTTGCAGTTATCATTATGAATGAAAAAAAGTTGAGGAATAATATCAATCAGATGGTGGTCTTTTTTAGAAGTAGAACTCTTCCCTACCTTTTGATCATAGGCAATATTATTAGATTTAATTTTAGGCTGTGAATGGGTTCGAGACATAATAATTATCTGCAACTTAAACTCGCTGGTTTAGTCCATAACCAGACATATTGTTTAAAAAAGAAATCAAGCAAAGTCATGAAAAAAAAATGAAAAACAAAAAAAATATAAGTATGACGACAGTGCATGATTACCATCACAATATGCATCATATACAACTTATATAAGCGTATACCAATGAAAATTTGCAACTATTACACAATTCAGACAAATAACTGATCGCTGTTTTCAATAGCAAATGAGCATTCATTTAAGCGACACTACAAAGTCAAAAAAAATTCATTAAAAATCCAATAATAACAATATATTATTTTAAATAAAGACCGACAATACACATAATAATTAAATTTATTCTATTTACATAAAGACGCCATTCATAGGAGTTTTATGACCTACTTTTGTGCAAAAAAAGCAGAAGCCTCATTAATAAATATTATCCAATCAGGCTTCTGATCAAGTAAATAGTTATGAGCTATGATTTAAATATTTTTTTCTTCAATAAACTCAAATTATGTTTCAGAAAAGACTGTGTAGAGTTACTCTTTTCATAACATTCATTTGGCAGTGAGTATTTAGCTAACTTCACCCAAACAGATGAAAACTGTTTGATAAAGCTCGCTTCATTATAATGAATTCCATACTCTGCACACAGTGCTTTAATTTTGGGTGCGACTTGTGCGTAGCGATTGGCTGGCATGTCTGGAAAAAGATGATGTTCGATTTGATGACTTAAGTTCCCGCTTAAGATATGTAAGCCCTGTGTCCCACTAAAATTACTTGAGCCTCGAATTTGACGCAAATACCACTCGGCCCGTGTTTCATTGTCGATATTGTCCATTTCAAAGTTTTCAGCGTCTTCGGTAAAGTGACCATTAAAAATCACCGCGGATGCCCATAAACTACGAATGACATTGGCAACCGCATTTCCTGCAAAGACTGGCAGTGCATTTGGCCCTGCAATGATGGGAAAAAATACATAGTCTTTAATCACTTGGCGTTTCATTTTCTGTCTAAAATCATATGACTCTACCCAAACTTCGCGCCAAGTTTTTGTTTTATAGGCCACCACATCCTCTATATGCAGATTTTGTATACCAACATACCACTCAAAAAATACCATCAACTGTGCAGCTAAAGGTAGATTCAGCAAAAAGCGAGGTTCCCAGACCTGTGCATCGCTCACACGGACTAAGCCATAGCCGACATCATGGTCCATACCCACAATATTAGTGTAGGTATGGTGGATATAATTATGCGTATGTTTCCAATCGGGGCCCGTGGCCATAGTATCCCAGTCATAATTTGCCCCATTGAGACTCGGGTCATTCAACCAATCAAACTGTCCATGCATGACATTATGCCCAAGCTCCATATTTTCTACGATTTTAGATACCCCCAATAAACCAGTGCCCAAAAGCCATACTGGAGGTAGCCATCCTGCAAACATGAGCATTGCACGTGCGCTTATTTCGCTATAGCGCACAAAATCTCGGATTTTGTAAATATATTCAGCATCTTTTTCATTGAGGCTTTCCATCACTTCACGGCGGATCGCTTCAACCTTTGAGCCAAACTCTTCGATTTGTGTAGGACTTAAATATTTGGATTTACTGCTTTCATTAAAATATACGGGAAGATTCATATCTATACCTTCTTAAAGGTTGATTACAACAGGACTAACCGCCTGTGAAATACATAACTTAATTTGTGTGTTATTGTTTTGATCAAGCTCGCCTGTGAGCAGATTCCGCACTACACCCTGAACTTTGGTACATGAACAAGTATTACAAATGCCCATACGACAGCCATGTGCGGGACGTAAACCCGCCTGTTCTGCACTGTCTAATAAATTGCTTTTGGCCTTAAACTGTTGTTGCGAACGTTGAAACGTGACCAATTGAGCGCTTTGGGCGTGATCGACAACAATTTGAAAGTATTCGGTATGCAGATACTCAACCAAGTCTAAAGCCTGATAAATTTCTGTCAGACTTTGCATCATATTGGCAGCACCACAGGCATAGCATTCGCGGTGTTCAAAACCTTCAACCTTTTGGTTAAGTAAGTCTTGGCTCAGATGTTGTTTATGAGTCAGTGTATTAATATGGTGATATTTAAACTGCGGATAATGTTCCGCTAAAAGTTGTAGTTCTGCATGTAAAGCATCATCCCGTGTAAAGTAAATGAGATCGATACTGGAAACTGTTTGTGGGCGTTTTAATGCTGCATTGATCAATGCGTAAATTGCAGTAATACCACTCCCAGAGGCAATCATGAGTGCAGAGTGAGGCTGTGTTTTTAAAACAAATTCGCCCTGCGTTTGGGAAATTTCAACTATACTTTTTACAGGCTGTTGAGTGAGTGCATTTGAGACTTTGCCCTGTTGTTTGACAGCAATCACAAGATTGCCATTTTCTAAAATCTCGACAATTGAATAACTGCGCTGCCAACGTACACCAGCAATGAGCACCGTCACTAAGATACTTTGCCCTGCTTGATAGTCAGGTGTTTTAAAATGATGATTTGGCTGTAACTGCATGTACACGAAGTCATCTGACAAATGATGCTTTGTAACAATCCGTGCTTTGGCTTTTTTCCATGCCCATAGCGGATTGACTTTTTCAGCCAGAAAATCGAGAAAATCCTCACGTACCCATTCAGGACGGTATTCAACATGCTTTTCCATAGTCACCCTCTGCTTTAGTTTATTTTTATACAAGTGTGCATTATTGAGCCATCAAGATAAGATAAGAACCTATTTTCGACTATGTCATAAAAGGACAAAATCTAACAAATTGACATTTTTTATCATTTTTGTCTAACAACATGAACAGTTTTGCCAATTCACTTTTCTTCTAATCAAAAACAAAAAACCAAGCCGCAGCTTGGTTTTTTTAAACATATTACAGCGAATTAATCTTCAAAATGAATCACTGTACGGATTGATTTTCCATCATGCATTAAGTCAAAGGCTTCATTGATTTTATCAAGACCCATGGTATGTGTAACAAATGGGGCCAAACGAATGTCACCAGCCATTGCTTCTTCAACCATGCCTGGCAATTGTGAACGACCTTTTACGCCACCAAAAGCCGTCCCTTTCCAGGTGCGACCAGTAACCAGTTGGAATGGGCGCGTTGAAATTTCCTGACCTGCACCCGCCACGCCAATAATCACCGACTGGCCCCAACCACGGTGTGCACATTCAAGTGCTGAACGCATGACATTGGTGTTACCAATACATTCAAATGAGTGATCAACCCCCCATCCCGTCATTTCAACGATGACTTCCTGTACAGGACGGTCATAATCTTTTGGGTTTACAAAATCAGTTGCCCCGAATTCTGCTGCTAATTTATATTTGTCAGGGTTCGTATCAACCGCAATAATACGGCTGGCTTTGGCTTTTTTTGCACCTTGCACAACAGCGAGGCCAATACCACCTAAACCAAAGACTGCAACGGTATCTCCCTCTTGTACTTTGGCTGTATTTTTGACTGCACCTAAACCAGTAGTTACTCCACAACCCAATAAACACACATGTTCAGGGTTAGCATCTGAATTGATTTTAGCCAAAGACACTTCTGCTACAACGGTATATTCAGAAAAAGTTGAGCAGCCCATGTAGTGATAAATTGGTTGCCCATTATAAGAAAAACGCGTTGTGCCATCTGGCATCAGACCTTTACCTTGCGTCGCACGGACTGCAACACATAGATTGGTCTTGCCTGACTGACAGAATAAGCATTCGCCGCACTCAGCCGTATACAGTGGAATAACATGATCACCTGGCTGAACGCTGGTTACGCCTTCACCGACCTGAACTACGATACCCGCACCTTCATGGCCTAAAACGGCTGGAAAAACACCTTCAGGATCATCTCCAGATAAAGTAAATGCGTCGGTATGGCATACACCTGTATGAGTAATCTTGACTAAAACTTCACCTTTTTGCGGTGGAGCAACATCAATTTCTACAATCTCCAGAGGTTGTCCAGGTCCAAAGGCAACAGCTGCACGTGATTTCATTTTTGCTATCCTTAACAGGTCTTTAACAGATGCGCTACAGTAACCGCTTTTTATTCTCTGTTTCAACCTATAACATGTGAAATATATAACGTATAAAAATTAGGTCTTTAAAATAAATATGCGGATACCAACTCATTGTCGACCGATGATTTTACTGAGCACCGCTTTGACACTGGCGGGATGTCAACTCGCCCCCAATCAAGCTAAGCCTTCAGACCCTGTAGAGATATATGCAGAGCATTGGCTCAATGGTCAAGATGCATCGGCACAGCAAAAACAGGGTCTTACGGCCTATTTAGCTCTAGACGAAGCGTTTATGAGCATTGCCTCGCGCCTGCACTTGATACGAGAGGCCAAGCACAGTCTAGATGTCCAATACTATATTTGGGGAGATGACTTTATAGGCCATATGATGTTGCATGAACTGTTAAATGCTGCGGATCGTGGTGTAAAAGTACGCTTATTGATTGATGACCAAAACGGTACTGCACTTGATGAAACTTTCAAAAAGCTGGCAGCTCATCCCAACTTTGAAATCAAATTGTTTAATCCTTATAAATACCGTCATTTACGTGTGATTGATTATGCTTTCCGCTTTAATCACATTAACCATCGTATGCATAACAAGCTCATCATTGCTGATGGTGCAATTGCGGTAACAGGTGGTCGTAACATCAGCAGTGAATACTTCGATGCCAGTGAAAAATTCCAATTTACTGATTTGGACATTTTGTTTTACGGGCAAGCGGTAGAGCATGCTAACAGCGTATTTTTAAATTTCTGGAATGATGATCTCAGTTATCCAATTCCCCAATTAGTGGGTCGTGGGACAAAAGAAGAACTTGCTCAATTAAGACAGCACTATGAGGCAGATGCCTTAAATAAAAATGTGATTGAACAGAAAATTGATTTGGCTCGTATACAAGTTGATTCAGATCTAACCAAACATCCTGTTAACTGGGCAAAGGCTCATTTCATTGCCGATTCTCCCAATAAAATTCGTGGTGAAGCAAAGCCTGATGAAATCATTGTCAAGCAAATGTTTGATTTGATGGGCAAACCTGAAAAGCATATGGAGTTGGTCTCCGCATATTTTGTTCCAACCACAGCAGGTGCCGACTATCTCTCCAATTTGGCAAAAAAAGGAACTCGAGTTCGAGTCTTAACCAATTCGTTATTGGCTAATGATGTTGCCATTGTGCATGCATTTTATAAAAAATATCGCCGTAGTTTGCTCGAAAATGGCGTCAAATTGTATGAGTTTAAACCGTATATCGAACGAGAGAAATACACATGGTATGAAGTGGCAACTGGTCATGTGATTCCAGCTAAAGGTCGAAGTTCCTCACGGCTCCATGCAAAATTTTTTGATATAGATGGAAAAGTCTTTGTCGGTTCGTTTAACTTTGACCCACGTTCAGCCCATTTGAATACAGAAGTGGGCTTGGTGGTGGAGTCAGATCAATTGCAAAATGCAATCTCACATAAGTTAGATGAATTTCTCCCGCATATTGCATATGAGTTAAAACTCAACCCTCAAGGTGATATCATTTGGTTTGAACATCAAAAAGATGGGAGTGTCATTAAACATCAAACAGAACCCGAAACCACAAAATTTCAGCGTTTTATGATGAAAGCGGTATCATACCTACCAATTGAATGGATGATGTAATTACAGATGAATGACATTATCCATATTCTCTAATGTATGATAGCTTTCTGTTTAGGCTGAGTTGTTTTGTTTTAGGCTCAGCTCGGAAGTATTTTATCTGTTGCTATTTTTTTAATAAACGCCGTTAAATATAAGACTCGAACAGAATAATTTTATCTCATACCTAAATTCACTCAAAGGCTTGAAAAGTTTTACTCAGTACACACTTTGATTTAACATGCAGCCCTCCTTTTTTATCTCTCCCTTATAAAGTTTAGTAATGCAATTTTTTGATTTAAGTCGTCAGTTTAATCTCAGCAATATTTTAACACCATACAAAACACTAGAAGATCTTGCCCAACAAGAATGGTTTCTAAGTAAAGTGCGTGTTGAACATGACTGCTTGATTGACAATGACATGGTTGAAGGACAAGCCGTTTTAAAATCCAATCAAAATATCCAAATTGAACTAGAGTGGCAAATCCAAGATACAGGTCATGAACTTTTGGTTCAGTTTAAAGGAATCGAAACAGCTGTAAGCAAAGAGACTTTTGTTTTGGTGAAAGGGGCTCAATTGATCGATGAATCGCAACAGCCACTTTCGGCAGGTGCACTCAGCCTATGGATTGATGGAACATTATTTCCTATGCTGCCACAACTACGTAAACAAATTAAAGCACGGCTTAATCTCTGGGACTATGTTGAGTACGACGACTAAAGCAGGCCAACCATCTAGGAATGGCTGGAACATTCAGTCATGTGAATAATCCAGATAGTTATCTAAAGTAAGCCTATTTCAGAAAATAAGTTGTAATAAGCCTCAGCTTTTTTCTCTAAAGCCAAAGGATAGGCACGAGAAGAAGATGGCATCCGATAAAGCCTCAAGTCTCGCCCAGCAAAATGTGTCTCAGACTGCATGCCAATTTGTGGTTTTAACGTAGCTGCAGGCATAGACAGCATGAGCGTATCAGTAGCTTTATCACCAGTCGTCATCACACTATGACAATCAGGCATTTGTTCAAGTAAATGTTGTATATTGGTTGGGGTAATAATCTGCAAAAACTTATCTGAAGCATTGCCTTTTTGACGGATCACTTCATAGGCTGTATCAAAAATTGCAATGCCCCGTTCATTTAAAAATGTACGAATTTGTTGTTCTTTAAATGTCTTCTGTTCGATATTGAGAAAATAATTTTTATCTTGGAAAAAACACAGGCCAAATATTTTCCACATATCATTCTGATAGTTTGGATAGTAAAAGTCCATTTTCCAGCGAGTCTGAGGTGGTGGAAAGCTACCCAGCATCAATAATTTGGCATTAGATGGGAGGAACGGCTTAAGTGGATGTTTTTCAATTTCAACTGAATGTGTCATAAGCGATAGAAAATTTATCTTTACCACATTTTAAAAAGATTGGCGTATTTTTTCAGCCACTTGTTTACCCCAATACTGATAAATTTCTCTGCTGGGATGAAAACCGTCTTCGGCCATATCTAAGTTCAAAGCCAAAAACTTTTTTAAATCGTACTCAATCCAATCCATCTGTTTTTGCTGTGCGACAAATTGACTTAATTCTAAGTTCATCGCTTTGGCATATTGACCAAACAACCATGCAAGTGGGTTTGGAAGTGCTGGAAACTGATCCATAGGAGGTACGCTCGAAGCAAGCGTTAATTGCGGACTAAATTTATGTTTGAGTATTTGATAAAGTTGCTTCTGTTTTGCGATCCAAGCCACTGGCGAAGTGAATTTTGTAATGTCATTTACGCCGACAGAAGTAATGATGACATCAAAATGCTGTGTTTCAAGCGTTTGGATGGACTGAATGACCTGATCTGTAGTGAAGCCCGTCGTTGCATGTAAATAGAATTGAATACTAAACTCAGATGATAGCTCTCTTAAGATTGAACCCAATAACGCATCATCTTGAACATTTACACCGACACCAGCCGCCGCTGAATCCCCCAAAATGAGCAAGGAAAGCGACTTACCCACGCCCATTTGTCCAATGCGCGCACCTTCAGGTTCGTCCAATTTTGGTGTATTTTTTTTGACAGCATAGCCCTGAAAAAGAATGACTGGAATCAAAGCCAAAGTATAAATTTTTAATCGCATATTCAGTGACTGAGTCTAAGCTAGCTGAGAGATGAAAATAGTATACGTTGAATTGTATCGGTACACAGAATTAAATATTCTTCAGAAACATTGCTGCAAGTTAATAATGAAAACCACATTAAATCATAGTCCTACAAGAATTAATGTTGTTATAGTCATTGTAAGTCTTTTTTTAACTACTTTTCTAAGTGGCAAATATAATCTACAACTTCACTTGCCATCATACTAAAGCGGCTGTTGGCAGGAACATCAAAACTTTCACCTGCATGATACAGCCTCATTTCAGTGTGTAGTCCAACTCTAACTTGGCATTGACCTGAAACAATTTCAATATGCTCTGCGACATGCGTTTCAAAAGTCAGCGGTTGATCTGTAGGCAAAATAACCCCTAGAGTCTTTTGTGAACCATCTTCACATTGAATAACATGACTGATTGAGCGCCCACCAAAATGAACATTAGGCTTTTTTCTAACTGAAACAAAGTCGAATTGTGCGGACATCTTGATCACCTTTTTTCTTCAATACTACCT
This sequence comes from Acinetobacter sp. WCHA55, assembly GCF_002165305.2. NCBI lineage: Bacteria > Pseudomonadati > Pseudomonadota > Gammaproteobacteria > Moraxellales > Moraxellaceae > Acinetobacter > Acinetobacter sp. WCHA55. The sequence continues at coordinate 1,782,120 of NZ_CP032286.1, forward strand.
CGATTTTATGACCAACTCGTGAATTCATTCAAATGGTCATCTGGAAATAGCAGTTCGTGTTTAGAAGGCTTGGATATTGAAAAAATAAAAGGCTGATTTACAGCCTTTTATTTCAATCATTAACCCAATTTATTGACCAATTTGAGCGGTAAAACTTTCATCGCCAAACCCAGTGGTAACCAAGGCCATTTAGGCACATAGGCTTTTACAGGCGCTTTTTCAATTTCTGCTGCCAAGAGTCGTGACCCTGTTTTTTCATCCACTTCAAAAGGTAGTGGTTTTGCACCCTCATTGATTTCTGTACGAATATAGCCAGGGAAGATTGTGGTGACTTTGATTGGGGTATTGAGCAGTTCTGCACGAATACCTTCGGCCAAATGTGCAACACCCGCTTTACTTGCACCGTAGGCTGTCAAATGTTTCGGCATACCGCGGACTGCACTCATAGAAGATATCACAACCAAATGCCCTGCATTTTGCTCACGGAAAATTTCGACTGCGGCTTCACACTGTGCTAGAGCTGAAATAAAGTTGGTTTCAACCGTGGCTTTATTAATCGCAAAACTGCCTTTACCAATTCGACGGCCATCTCCAATTCCAGCATTCACAATCACACGGTCTAAATGGCCAAATTCTTGTTTAAATGCACGAAAGACTTCAAACACTTGATCGTAATTGGTCACATCTAAAACTTTAGGGATGACTTTTATACCGTATTTGCTCTCAAGTTCCTGCTTTAAACTTTCAAGGCGATCTAAGCGTCGTGCACAAATTGCCAAGTTATAGCCTTTTTGTGCAAATTCACGCGCCATACCTGCACCTATGCCAGAACTTGCCCCTGTGATTAAAATTGTTTTAGCCATGTCTTAATCCTGTCCTTAGATCCATGTCAGTAAGTTTGAGTTTTCGGCTTTAATGAAATGATGTTCATTGAGACTTAAAAGTTGCGGTTCATTGCCCACCAGTCGTAATGTAGTCATGCTGCTGTTGGCAATGGCCCAATTAAGTGCAAAGGTTTTATTTGGACTTAAACCTAAGAGCTTACCTGCAACCACTGAAATTACACCACCTGAAGTAAACACCACAGCATAACGAGGTTTACTTTGAGCCAGTTCATCACACAAACTCTGTAAAGCAAGTTCAATTCGACTTTTAAATGAAGGCCATGACTCATCGTATTCATGGTGATAGTCGCCACCTGTCCAGCGTTCAATTGCCCCTTCAAATATCTTGGCCAAATATTCACGTGGGTTCGACTCTTTAGCTACATCGGCTTTTAGTAAATGTGGCTCGTTAAAACGCGGTTCGTAATGAGCAAAGACTTGCTGATGATTGAACTCATTCCATGCTGAATCTGTTAAGACATCCACTTCAGGAAAACATTCAGCCAAAGAAATACATGCCGTTTGCTGATGTCGCTTCATAGAGCCTGACACCACCACAGGCGCTTCTTTTAAGATCTGATCAAAATATTGACCTAAAATTTTGGCTTGGAGTTCACCATTGGGAGAGAGTTGATCATAACTTTCTGCACCAAAAGATGCTTGCCCGTGGCGAATGAAATAAATAGTGGTCATTTGCCTAATATTTCCTTCATTTTAACAATGTATTTTTGAGCAACTTCATTGGCTTCAATTTTTTGTAAACCAATCAATTTAAGTGCGCGAATATGGAGAGCATGAATTAAAATCCAAAAATCTTTGAAGGCAGGGTTATTCGTCTGTTTATGGTGATAGCGATAATAAATTTGTTGGGCAATCACGGCTAAACGGAAAATGCCAAAGACCTCATAAAAAGTCCAATTTTCTACTTCTAAACCCGTTTGTTCTAAATAATAATCGACCACTTCTTTACGTGTGAACATGCCTTTTAGATTTGTCGGTTGACGACGTGTCGCTTTAAAAAGTGCACTATCCGACTCTTCAACCCAATATGCCAAAGCAGACCCCAAGTCCATGAGTGGATCACCAAGCGTTGCCATTTCCCAATCTAAAACACCAATAATTTGTGTCGGATGATTCGGATCTAAAATGATATTATCAAAACGCCAATCGTTATGAATCACACAAGTTTTTGAGTCTGCTGGAATGTTATCTTTCAGCCATTTCCGCACATATTTAAATGAAGGGACGTTAATGGTTTTGGCTTTTTCAAAACGAGCGTCCCAACCTTCCACTTGACGACGACAATATCCATCACCTTTGCCAAGGTTCTCAAGTTCTGTACCTTGGTAGGGAACTTGATGAAGTTCGATTAGTTTATCAATCACATTGATACACAACTCGCGAACTTGGGCTTCTTTAAAATCTAACTCTTTCGGTAAATTGGCTCGTGGAATAATGCCTTCTACACGTTTCATCACGTAGAAGTCGCAGCCAAGAACAGATTCGTCCTGACACAATGCGACCATTTCGGGAAGTACAGGATAAAAAGGACTTAAGTTCTTTTGTACATGATATTCACGTGCCATGTCATGTGCAGATTTGGCTTTGGTACCTTTAGGTGGGCGACGTAGAATTAGATCGACATTGTCGTATTTCAACCGATACGTCCAGTTAGATGCCCCGCCAGAGTATTGCGTGACTTCAACCTGCCCTTGTAGATCGACACCTTGTGCTTTAAGCCAATTTTCCACAGCTACAGCATCCAGTTCTTCACCTGCTCGAACTGTTCCACCTACATCAATCGCTGACATTCTTTTTTCCCAAACTATCAATCTTTTCTTTATAATTTAGAAGATCATCTATTCTTATTTCAACACGATGAATCAAAGAGATGATCTTCTCCTCTATTATTTTTTACGACGTGTACTATAGCCGCGTTTTGCCAGTTCTAATTTTGCAATCATACCTTTATGCACTTCGTCCGGTCCATCAGCTAGACGTAGTGAACGTGCTTGAGCGAAGAAACCTGTCAAAGGCGTATCACGCGACACACCTGCTCCGCCGTGAATTTGAATCGCCATATCAACCACTTTTTCAAGCACACTTGGCGCAACGACTTTAATCGCAGAGATTTCGGTTAACGCTGCCATATTCCCTAAAGTATCCATTTTATACGCAGCATACAAGGTTAATAAACGTGCTTGATCAATTGCAACACGTGCATCAGCTACACGCTCTAGGTTCCCACCTAATTTTAAAATTTCTTTGCCAAATGCAGTACGACTCATACCACGATCGATCATCAACTCTAAAGATTTTTCCGCAGCACCAATACAGCGCATACAGTGATGAATACGCCCCGGGCCTAAACGACCTTGGGCAATTTCAAAACCTTGACCTGCGCCACCAATAAAATTGGAAATAGGTACACGAACATTACTAAAGCTAATTTCGCCGTGACCATGCGGTGCATCGTAGTCACCAAAGACTGGTAACATTCGCTCTATTTTGACTCCAGCCGTTTCAACAGGCACTAAAACCATCGAGTGTTGATGATGGCGATCTTTGGTTTCATCTGGTGTATGCGCCATAAAAATAATAATTTTGGCGTTGGGGTCACCTAAGCCTGATGACCACCATTTACGGCCATTTAACACAATTTCATCGCCTTCGATCACGGCTGTTGCTTGCATATTGGTCGCATCGGATGAAGCAACAGCTGGTTCTGTCATGCAGAAAACAGAGCGAATTTTTCCATCTAAAAGCTGCTTAAGCCACTCTTGCTTTTGAGCTTCAGAGCCATAACGCCATAATACTTCCATATTGCCACTGTCAGGCGCATTACAGTTAAACACGGTCGGCGCAAGGAGGCTCCGACCTGTAAGTTCTGCAATATGAGCATACTCTTGAACTGATAGACCTTGGCCCAATTCAGGACAAGGCAAAAACATATTCCATAAACCCGCAGCTTTTGCTTTGGCTTTTAGCATTTCAAGTTGTGCGGGCCACTGCCATTTGGTCCAGTCGCCACCTTGGTTCAGTTCATGTACCTCATGCCAAAAGTCAGTTTCGATAGGTTCAATTTCATTTTGAATAAATTGTTTGGTACGTTCTACATAATCTTGAGCACGTGCTGAGAGTTCAAACATGGCTACTTCCTTCGATCGATCTATTTTGATATTTTCGCTTTACATCAACATAACCTGAAAACTAATATGAACAAAATGATTTTATTTTATAGATCAGCATGAACAGTATTCATAGTAAGTCACTCATTGATATAGGGCTTTTTCATCGCATCGATATCAATTTATACCCGCTTTTTATTGCGATTTATGAGCAAAAAAATATTTCAAAAGCAGCCCAAATCTTGTCGATTACGCAGTCTGCTGCCAGTCATGCCTTGCAGCGCCTACGTAGCCATTTAAAAGATGATTTATTTGTTCGCTCTGGCAGCCAAATGCTTCCAACGCCTTTTGCTGAGCAAAATTACCTGATTATTAAAAATGCTTTAATAGCAATACAAAGTATTTCTATGCAACAGCAAAGCTTCGATCCAAACATGGTTCATAGTCTAAAAATTGCGATTCATGATGAAATCGAACCGATTGTTTTTCCAAAGTTAGTCGCTCACTTTCAGAAACTTGGACTAAGTATTCAGTTCATGAGTAGCAAGCTTGACCGTAAAACGGTAGATGCTGATTTAGTTTCTCAACAAATCGATTTTGTGATTGATTTGGAACAAAACTTTGGCGATAAAATTCAATTTGAGAGCTTGGTCAAAGACCAGTTTGTGGCTTGTACTCAGCTCCAGCAAATCAATGCTGAATTGTATTTTGCTTCACCGCATATTGGTGTATCTTCGCGGCGTACTGGTGTTTTGGTTGAAGATGTTCATTTAAATCGTAAGCAACTGTCTAGGCAGATTTTTTTACGTTGTCAGCACTATTCCACTGCGCTACAAATTTTAGAGCAATATCCAAATGCAATTTTAACAATTCCTCAAAATATTTTGAGCCATTTGCATGTTTCCCCTCTGCTCAATATTTTTGATGTTCCTGTAAAACTGCCGCAAATGAATATTGGGATTTATTGGCATAAAAATTTAATGGAAAATAAAAGACATCATTTTTTGAGGGGCGAAATTTATAAAATTTTTGCTTAGGCTATTTTGTGTGAATGGCATTATTGCACAAAGCTATTCTTAAATGCTTCTTCATCAATATAATTTCCAGATGAAGAATCCTGCACCTAAAATCTATCGTACAACGAATTGTTTCTCTTATAACCAAGCTCTAATCAAGCGAGAAAATATTTCAATTTGGTTCGATCCTCAGACTAAATGGTATGCTCAGACACAAGCTAAGCATGGAAGAAATCAAACCTATTCTGATACAGCAATTCAGTGCTGCTTAATGATTAAATCCTTATTCCGTCTGTCTTTACGTATGGTCACTGGCTTTGTGCAAAGCCTCATTAAGCTATGTGGTTTAGATTGGACAGCTCCGAATATCAGTGATATTCGTATTCCACACTTTGCCGACGACAAAAGTAGATTGATATTGCGATCAGCTATCAAAAAAGTCATGAAGGATTACATCTATTGATAGACTCAACTGGCCTTAAGTTTTTAGGCGATAAACTCAGTGCAAGGAGTTTTGACAGTCAGGTCAATGAAGTCCATGCACGTGTAACTGTATTAAATAAATACACAGAATTGGGCCGACTTCATACCCAAGTTGTCACTTAAATTTGAGCAACTTAGAAAAGCTCTATCTTTAAAATCTTTATGCAACAAAGCCTTGTTTAATTAAACATCTATTCTATTATGAAAAGTAAACACTTGAGATCACTCAAAGAATTTAAATAGTGTATCTGCCATACAATGTCTTTTTGATATTTATATTTTCCATTGCTCTCCTCTATGTTTGATCACCTGCCCAATTGCTGGCTTATCGGTCTTGGCTTCGTCCTTTGTCTGATAATGGTATTTATTTTCTATAAAATACAAAATGCCCTTAGCCAATTCCTCCATCCTTTTAAAAAAGGTAAAACTTATTGGTGCCGAATTACGGCGATAAGTGATGGTGATACGCTGACATGTTATCGCTTTAACTTTCGACGCTCTGAAACCAAATTACGCTTTGCCTATATTGATGCGCCTGAATCCAAACGCTTAATCAAAAAAATGGTTTATCGAAAAGTGGTTCGTGTTCGTATTACAGACATTGACCGTTATGGTCGCTGTGTAGGTGAAATCTACCGTTTTCGGAAAAGTATGAATGAGGAGATGGTCAAACGTGGTGCAGCATGGGTCTATGAGGACTATATTAAGGATAAAAAGCATTTGAAACATATGAATGCTTTACAAAGCCATGCGAAAAAGCACAAGAAAGGATTATGGCGCGGGACTCGCCCTATTCGCCCGAGTGACTACCGCAAACTGAAGAAGTAGTCGATCTGTAAAGACCAAGTCTAAAAAGCCGCTCCATATAAAGCGGCTTTTTCATTGATTATTTGAAGACCTTAAAGCGTACAGCATCATCCACGAAGCCTTTTTCTTTGGCTTCCCCCTCAACCGAGCCGAAGACCAGTTGTGCACGCAGTTTCCAACTTTCAGGCACCTCCCACTCAGCATGGACTTCTTCATCCACAATTGGATTGTAATGCTGTAAAGATGCACCTAGACCCAAGGTATGTAACGCAGTCCACGTTGCAAATTGCGCTATTGCAGTTGAATGCTCTGCCCAAATAGGAAAGTTCTCAGCATAAGATGGAAATTGCTCTTGTAAGCTCTGAATGACATCCAGATCTTCAAAAAATAAAACTGTTCCCACACCTGCTGCAAAACTGGCCATTTTTGCCGTTGTTTTAGCCGCGCTTTCCTCATCTTTAGCATAAGACTTCAGTTTTTCAGCCACAAAAGTCCAGAACTTTTCATGTTCCGCATTAAATAAAATTACCGCCCGAGATGACTGTGAATTGAATGATGATGGGCTTTGTTTAATAGCTGTTTGAATCAAATCAGTTAAAAATTCAGGGCTGTGCTCGACTTTTTTACCAATGGCATAAATGGTACGACGCTTTGTGATTAATTCGATGAACTGATTTGACATATTATAAAATCCTTACGGTTATACGATGACTGGTGACTCAATGTACCAAGCAATATTAATTCCAATATTTGACCAAATAATAAAATTTAGTGCTTTAGATGCAGTTTAAAGACTTTCTAGTACTCACAAATACATAATTTTGCTATCGATATAAAAAATCCTCCGTTTGGAGGATTTTTTGAATGATTTAAAATTTGGCTTCTAAGACTTGAGTTGGAATTTTATTTTTCCATAAATCGCGAAGAATAGGTAAATAGAACTTTTCACCCAGTTCAACCAATTCTGCATCGATCAATGCATGAATCTCATGCATAAATAAATAATCGAGTTCAACTGTTTTCAACTGTTGCTGTGCTTTTGCAAAGTCTTTGCGCTTTTGTTGTGCACGTTTCACCAAAGCATCTGCAAAATCTTTATCTTTAAACTGTTTGATTGCGTTTAAACGTAACTCAATCACGCCCCAACCACTCAATAACAGTTTGAAAAGTTCAAAGTCAGCCGTGGTTGATTCCCATGTCATTTCTTCAAGATTTTCATTTTCAGGTAAAACAGGAAGCAATAACTCCATAACACTTGGGAAAATCTTTTTGAAATTTAAAACAAATTTAACAGGATGCTCACCCGGATAATCATTAAATTGCACGTTTTTCTGAACATCTGTCAAATAAATATCAAGCATGGTAACTCATCAGCAGTTTATCTTTAGTCGACTATTGTACCGACTTCGCCCAAAGATAAAAACCGCTGATGTTCATTTGCTCTTTAGTTGAGCATCTGGCTCAAGGGCTATTTTACATTTGGGGAAATCATTTGCTCTGGACGTACCACTTCATCAAACTGTTCAGCCGTGACTAAGTTCAACTCTACAGCCACCTGTTTTAACGTTTTCCCTTCTTTATAGGCCGTTTTGGCAACTTTCGCTGCATTTTCATAGCCAATCACTGGGTTTAAAGCCGTAACTAACATCAATGAATCATGTAAGAAGTGATCAATTTTTTCGCGGTTTGGCTCAATACCCACTGCACAGTGATCATTGAAGCTATTACATGCGTCACCCAGAAGCTGAATCGACTGCAACAAATTAAACGCAATCACTGGCATGAATACATTCAGTTCAAAGTTACCCGATGCACCCGCAACATTAATCGTGGTGTCATTACCTAAGACTTGAGCCACCACCATAGTCATCGCTTCACTTTGAGTTGGGTTCACTTTCCCCGGCATAATACTTGAGCCTGGTTCATTTTCTGGAATACGTAACTCGCCAAAACCACAACGTGGGCCACTTGCCAACCAGCGAATGTCATTGGCAATTTTGTTCAAGCTTACCGCAAGCGTTTTTAGTGCACCTGAGGCAAACACTGCTGCATCACGTCCAGCCAATGCTTCAAATTTATTTGGTGCAGTCACAAAAGGTAGTCCAGTCAACCGCGCCAGTTGCTCCGCTGATTTTTCTGCATAATCAGGATGAGCATTCAGTCCTGTTCCTACAGCTGTTCCACCTAAAGGTAGTTCATACAACCCTGAAAGTGCTTGTTGTAAACGCTTTAAGCCGTGATCAAGCTGAGAAACATAACCGCTAAATTCTTGGCCTAAGGTTAAGGGTGTTGCATCTTGTAAATGAGTTCGGCCAATTTTGACGATGTCTGAAAATGCTTGAGATTTTGCCTCTAAAGTGTCTCGAAGCTGCGTCACCGCAGGAATCAGTAATTCATTGATCTGAATACTTGCTGCGACATGAATCGCCGTTGGAAACGAGTCATTGGTCGACTGAGCACGGTTCACGTGATCGTTCGGGTGTACAGGTTTTTGTGCGCCTAAAGGATTGCCAAGTTTCTGATTGGCGATATTGGCAATCACTTCATTACAATTCATGTTGCTTTGTGTGCCTGAACCAGTTTGCCATACCACCAAAGGAAACTGACTATCCCACTGCCCTGCAATCACTTCATCTGCAGCACCGAAGATGTATTGCGCCAATTCTTGTGGAATTTGGTTGAGCTCTGCATTGGTCTGTGCTGCTGCTTTTTTCACTAAGCCCATGGCACGAATCATTGGACGTGGTAAACGTTCACTGCCAATTTTAAAGTTTTGCAAACTACGCTGAGTTTGTGCACCCCAAAGTGCTTCGCTCGGTACTTCAACTTCGCCCATTGTGTCGTGTTCAATACGTGTTTGCATTTTAACCTCTTCCTTTTTAAGTGAATTGCAAAATGATTATTTTGCGCTTGTTTTCCTTATCTTAATGATTAAGCAAAAATATGTAAATGATAATTGTTATCGATAAATTAATTAACGGCCATCTAAACTTTGTCGGTAGAATCGCCATCCATCTTCAAGGGTTTGTTCTAAACTGCGCTTCGCTTCCCAGTGTAAAACTTTTTTCGCTTTACTACACTCTGCTGCGACCTGATCTAATTCCACGATGTTCGAATCCACAACATCAACTGTAGCAATGTCACTTTGCGTCACGCTTTCAACTTTTTCAACCAACTGCTGTATCGAAACACTTTGACCTGCAATATTAAAGGCTTCGCAAGCAAACTGTTGAGTACTTAACCATTGTAACGACGCGGCAATGGCATCACAGGCATCGAGGATATGTAAAAAACTACGCTCTACGGTATGGTCTATGGTTTGTGCACTTTTTCTAAGTTCAATGTGATCACGCTGTTTTGCAGCGACTTGCATCAACAGTGGAATAATATTTTTCGGTAAAGGCGGGAACAATTCTCCAAGCATCCCATTTTCAAATGCACCTGCGACATTGCCCATTCTTAAAATTGCAATTTTCCATTCATTATCCGTTTTTGCTGTATCTCGAATAATTTCTTCGACCATTTGCTGCGATTTGATATACGGATTTGGATAGCCGTAATTCAGTTCTAAATCTTCTTCTAGATGTAGGCTCGATTCACCATAGATCGCAAGGCTTGAAAGATGAACCAAAGTTCGGACACCAGTTCGCTGCATGGCACGCAGTAAACTCATGATACAACTGACATTATCGTTATAGTATTCCAAAGGCTTCAATACAGATTCTTCAAGCGATTTAAAACTTGCTGCATGCACCACTGCATCGATGGAATACTGCTCAAAAACTTTGTTTAAAGCAGGCGTATTTCGTATATCAATTTTGACAAATGGCACATACATGCCACTAATAAATTCTAATCGTTCAAGGGTTTGTAAGTTCGCATTGGATAAATTGTCTACAACAATGACTTCTTGCCCATGCGCCATAAAGCTCAAAGCAATATGAGAGCCTATAAAGCCTAAACCACCAGTCACTAAAATCATTGTATACATACTCCTTATAATAATCAGCAAGTTGCGTTTTATTGGTGTATTTATGGTGTTTCAAATGACTTATTCACAGATATTAAACGCAAAAAACCGACTCAAAATTCTCTTGAGTCGGCTAATCTGCAAGAGCACTATATCACCATTTTAAAGGTTAGGAATATCGTATGTGTTACAGTTATACCTATGAACTGTATATTGTTTATGAAAAGAAAAAACTTATTGAAGGAATTGTGTAGCTCGAAATTTTGCTACGTGATTTTTTCAAAGTGTGTTCAATTGAATTGACAATATTTTTCTCTTTTTATATAGTTAGGCGACTTACTATATTGCAGCTAATCAAATGAACCTTGATCAAAAATACAAAGCACTTTTGGGTGAAGCAAAAAAGCGAAAATTACCTGATATCGAAGGAATACAACTTTGTTTTATGACTCTTTCACTTGCATCCAGTATAGATCGTGATTGCGCAAATCAACTCTCTGTTCATGGTCTATCTGAAGGACGATTCATTCTTCTATTTCTACTTGAAGCAAATGGTGAAGGAATAGCCCCTAAAACTCTTGCAGAACAAGCTGGAATCACCCGCGCAACAGTAACAGGCTTGCTTGATGGCCTAGAACGTGAAGGATTAATAGAACGACAAGCGGACACAGAGGATCGTCGTGCTTTAAAAATACAACTCACATCAAAAGGAAAGATAGTAGCTAAAGAAGTTTTTGACCAACATAGTCGCTGGATCTCTGGCTTATTTGGCAATCTTTCTTTTGAAGAACGCGAACAATTTACCCAGTTATTAAAAAAAGTCTCAAACAACCTCACCAATAAGGAATAACCATGAATCACTACCTTATCGAACTTTATACCCCAAATTCAGCTTGGAAAGCCTTATCATTCGATGAGCGCAAAAATTATTTAAATAATGTTGGGGCTGCAATGGTTGGATTGTCTGATGCTGGAGTTAAAGCGTTAACACTCACTCAAATTAACTCTAAAATTGATCAAAGCAGCGACCATCAATTTTTAGCTGTTTGGCACTTCCCAAATCAAGAAGTTTGTAATGCCCTACTTGCAGGCATCAAAGCGAGTGGTTGGTATAAGTACTTTGACCATGTAAATGCTGTTGGAGTGGAATCTAGCTTTAATGAACATCTTGAAGCACTAGCCAATATCTGATTTTTTATTCAGAGTATTCAACCTACAGAAAGAATTCAAAGAAAACACTAGTAAAATATTTCTTGAAAAAAATCCAACTTTTACTATGAATTATAAGAAGCCTCTACTGTTTAAATGATTGTAGAGGTTAAGTTTTTTGAATACGTCATGCAGACATCCAAAAACTTATCATTAATATTTACTTCAATATCATCTTTATAATCAAATTTGTAATTAGACCCCACAAGCTAGAGAGCTAATAATGACAAATTTATTTCTAGACGTGAGTGGTTTTGAATAGGTTCTATTTCAATCTCATACTCTTTAAAACATCATCTTTCAATATGAAGTGATGAATTAGTGCGGCCAAAGCATGCAACCCAATCAATGTAATAAAAATATTTGCAATAATAGGATGAATATCACCAAGATCAGCATTACTAGAAAAAAGCACTTGTGGCAGATCCATACCCAATAAACTGAAAGATGCCTGTGTTGAAGCCAATGTAAACCACCCCAAAAAAGGAACGGTAAATAAACAGATATATAGGCATACTTTCATCAACTGAAAAGCCTTTTTTTGTATTTCAGACTTAAATGAAACTTCAGGAAACTGGGTCTTAAACCTCATGTATAAAAAAATGCGGATGAAGAAAATGATAAAAACCAAACTACCCGCAATTACATGGGTCTGCCCAAGCCACTGATCCTCAATTGGACTTTGGCTTGTGAAATATGCAACAAGGACAAAGAGTAATGTTATCCAGTGGGTCAATATTACCAAATGAGGAAATTTTTTAGTTGATACAATCATAGAGCTTTCCTTATTCTGATATTTTAATCAAATTAAGAGCAAACCACCCATATTCATCATAATGCAAAATACTGAATAAGTCGGCCACTCATTCCAGTTGGTGGTCTACCACTTATTCCTATTCCAAGTAGGCCACCCCTGTTAAAAACATTTATTCTAAAGAAAAAATTTTTTCTCTGTAAGACCTACCTAAAATCTCTAGCTCATAGGATCTATGTAAAATTCGATCCATCACTGCATCTGCGATTGTTGGATCTTGAAACTGTTCGAACCACAATTTTTTTGGAACTTGACTAGTAATTAGAAGACCTCCACTTTGAGATTGTTTGTCAATCATTTCCAAAAAAGATGGGGCAAGTGCCTGATTAAAGCCTCCTAATCCAAAATCATCAATGATAAGCAATTTTGCAGCACATATTTTTTTCTTAAAATCTTTAATTTCCCCTAAAGTAATTGCATTTGCAATTTCATCAAAAAGGCTAATAGCATTAAAATATATCGTGCTATAGCCAAGATGACAGGCCTCAGCTCCTAGTGCACAAGCTAGCCATGATTTACCAACACCTGTTGAGCCTGAAATAATCAACCCACGACCTTCATTAATCCATTCGCAATTAGCATAGCGATGGATGTCTGCTTTTTTAAGTTTTCGTTCTACTGCATAATCTATGTGTTCCACCCTTGCATTTGGATAACGGAATTTGGCTTGAGATAATAGTCGTTCAATTCTTCGATTAGAGCGATCATTTAATTCTGCATCGAGGCAATAGTCTAAAAAGTCTTCTATACTAGCGCCCTGACCTAACATTTGATCAAGTGAACTTTCTGCTGAACGAAGAAAGCCTTTAAGTTTAAGCTGTTCTAATTTCTCTTTGACAGATTGTTTAAGCATGTTTTGTTATCTCTTAATCTTGAAAATAATAATTAATGCCACGAATATTATGATGTGGGGTTGTTATACGAGGCTGTATATCTGGCGCTTGTGGTATGAGATGAGCATTGTTTGAAATAATGCTTTCAAGTCGCTTGAGTGTGAAAATTTTTCGTTCCATGGCAAATTGACAAGCATCCTCTAGGTAATTAGATTTTTGATTATCCATGACCCATTTTCTAAACTTGTTTAAGGACTTAATGTTTTTGGCAAGATCTCTTTTTTGATTGAGAATATAATCAACATACTGTGATGTACTTTGACCTATACGATTTGCCCAGAAAGTAATTTCATCTTTTGAGAGACCTTTTTGAGCAAGATGTTCAGGTGACATATGTTCATCCAAGCAGATATCTTGGTGTATATGGGAGTTGATAATATGTTCAGCTATTTTTTCACGTTCATAAAAAATATGAATTGCTGAGTGCGTGATTTTAATATCGACTTTTAAATGCGTATATGTATACGGAACAGAGTATTGATTAGATTGATACTCAATTCGATAAAATTCACTGACCCGTACCTGCCGTTTCCATGTACATAGTTCATATGGATAAAGCGGTAGCGGATTGAGGTCTTTACTATCCAAAGCTAAAAATTGTTCATAACGGCTAATAGTAAATCGACGAGTGGTTTTACGATTAATTGTGTCCATTTTCTGCTGAATGGCTTGATTTAATTCATCAATAGATAAAAATTTTTGATTGCGTATAGATGCTAGGACTGAACGTTGTACAATCTGCACACTGACTTCTACAAGACCTTTATCCTTTGGATGGCGTGGTCGAGTTGGCATAATTGCAAAATCATAATGTGCTGCAAAATCTTCAAAGTCTTTTTGGAACTCCAATCCGAACTTATTATTTTTGATGACAGCTGATTTTAAATTGTCTGTTACTATTGTTTCTGGAACACCACCGATATGCTTAAATGCTTGAATAAAGCATTCCAACCAGTGCTCAACTTTCTGGCTTGGAACTGCATATGCAAATGTATACGCTGATCCCCCTAATACTCCCACAAATATAGAAGCATGACTTTTTGATCCATCTAATGGAGAAGTAATTTCCATTGTTCTACCACAAAAATCTACTAATAGTGCTTCACCACTTTTAAAATTTTGTCGCATTGAGGAATATCGTTTCTTTTGAAAATTTCTAAATACTTCACAAAAACGAGAATATGAAAGGCCATTTTCATATTGAGCAATGTATTCTTGCCAAAGTAATTCAATGGTCATATCCCGTTTTTTTAATTCTTGATTGATATATTCAAAGTCAGGATAAATTTTTCTCGACGGATAACTTGTATTACGTGAGATTTCAAAATAGTCGAGTAATTCAATGTTGGTAAATAAATTAAGTTCATTATTGTGAATTGGAAAAATTTTTAACTTTTCATAGAGCACTTTCACAGACTCTCTAGAAATACCGACTTGCTTAGCGGTTTCTCTTTGACTGTATTGTAAATTTAGCAGTCTGACAGTTTGTCGAATTTTATCAGTGTCTAAGCGCATAAATACCTCTAATAATAAAATGAGGCAAAAAGCACCCTCAACATTGCTTAATTTAGCAATGTCTTTTAGAATGAATATGTCTTGCACGACCAAGTAAAAGACAATTCATAAAGACTCATGCTGGCGCATGGGTCTTTATACTTTCTGCAGTTAAATAAAAAAATAAAGTTAATTAATTCATAATTTTCTACTCTTTGATACCTAGTTTCACTGCGATTTCATGGCTTTTACCACGTTGTGGAATTTGATTGTTTTTTAGTATTCTATATACCAAATCAGGTGAGAAATTATTAGCTCTTGCCCATTCGGCAATAGAAGTTCCTGAAGAAAAAAATTCCTCTCTAACTTGTTTTATTGATTTGACCATAATTAGACGAATTTTGAGTAAATTTGACGAAAAAATATAGAAGAAAAATGCTCAAGTCAACCAGAATAATATTAATTTAATATTTTGATTTTATTGTAGTATTTTTAATATTTTTATGGTTTTTAACTCATAAAACCATCCATAAATTTAATGTTTGACTTAATATTTTTTATATCAGTTTCTAATTTTTCTTTATGATTAATAAAATATTTCTCTAATGTTTTATCATCTAATAATAGTGATTCTATAAATTCAATATTATTTTCTTTATCTTTAATTTGATTTAAAAATTCAGATTTTTTTATTGAAAAAATAGCTTCGAGTTTTTGTTTTTTATATTTATCTCTTAGTTCATTTAATCTAGGAGTTTCTTTATAACTGAATGCTTTTTTTGAAGATTGAGTAACATCAATTTCAAGATACTTGCATCTAAGTAGGATTCTTAATCCTACATACATGAGACGCTTACAGCGTTTAGCTCTATAGGGCTGATTAAGGCCCATTTTTTCCCAAAAATGTTTTGCTTGCCAATTTTTAATTTCATGATTAATAAAAATTTTTAAGAATTCATCATATAAAGGTAAGGTAATTGATTTTGACATCGCTGAATCTTAACAAAAATAAATACGGATTATAGTCCGTGGATATATAGTCCTCAATTGTTGATATTTCTGTTTTTTGAGCAGTTGGTTTCAAATGTCAGAATTATCAATTACGATTGGTCAATTAATCCGCAAAAAGAGAATTGAAAAAAAGACCACACAAGAGTCGCTTGCTCTCCAATGTTGCATTGATCGGAGCTATATGGGGCGTATCGAACGGGGTGAGGTAAATCTTACAGTAGAAAAACTATATGATATTGCGCATGCTTTAGAAGTTGAGGCTAAAAGCCTATTACCCTAATTAAGAGTAAAAGTATTAACTTTATGATTCTATAAATATTAAACCACTGATAAAATTAAAAAATATTTTAATTATGATTTATAACATCTTATAAAACAGGTAAGGCAATGGGAAATGCAGATTTAGTTAGAGCAAGTCGAGATGGAGATCAGTTTCATTACTTATGGGCTGCAAGAAAAGCACTTCTACTTTTGAACCCTTTATCTGGATTACATACTCTGACTATTGAAGGTCCTAGTAAATCTGAATTTAACGAAGAAGTAGAAGAAGGTGAAGAAATTGTAGATGTGGGAGAATACTACACTAGTAATGATTTTTCTGCTTCTTCTAAAATTATTTACACTCAACTTAAGCACTCAACATTACATGCACAAACACCGTTTGAGCCTAGTAAACTACGTAATACTATTGAAGGTTTTTCTCAAAGATACCGCAGATTGATAGAAAAAAAGTCTAAGGATGAGGTGTTAAAAAAAGTAGAATTTCACTTCGTTTCAAATAGAGCGATCAATGATGAGTTCTATAAGTCAATTAATGAACTTAAAGAAACAGGACATGTTACTAAAACTCAGAATCTTCAAAAATTAAAAGACTATACCGATTTAGATGGTCAAGCTTTAGAAGAATTTATTAAGCTTGTGAAATTCCCATCACAAGAGCCTAACTATATAGCCCAACGTGAGATTCTTGCTCAAGACATCGCTTATTACCTACCAGGGGATGATGTTAATGCTCCGAATGAATTAAAGGAACTTATCACCCGTAAAGCACTTAGTGAAAATACAGAAAAACCAGAAATTACACGATACGATGTACTCCGTGCACTTAAAACCAACCCAGATGATCTGTTTCCAGTAAAGAACTTAATAAAAGAGTTAGAAAATATCGTAGATAGACCTATCGTAAGAACACTGATAGATACTATTAATGAATCACATAGTCAAAAATTTATTATTCAAGCTGAAGGTGGTGTAGGTAAATCAATCTTAAGTACACAAATACACAACTATATCCCTTCTGGATCATTGTCGATTGTCTATGACTGCTTTGGTAATGGTGACTACAGACAATCCTCATCGGCGAGACATACACATAAAATAGCATTAGTTCAAATTGCAAATGAATTAGCTGGATTAGGCTTATGCCATCCACTAATACCAACAACGAGTGCCGGTCCTAGCGAGTACATAAAAGCATTTTTGTTTAGATTAAAGCAGGTTTCTGAAAGGTTCTCCAATGAAAGTAAGCAGCTATTCATTGTTATTGATGCTGCTGATAACTCACAAATGGCAGCAGATGAATTTAATTATGGTCGATCTTTTATAACTGATTTATTGCAAGAAACCCTACCGCAAAATATTAAAATAATTGCTTTAGCGAGACCTTATAGGGTTGGGCTTTTAATACCTAAACAAGATATCGAAATTCTTGATTTAGAAGGCTTTAGTGAAAATGAAACAAAACAACATCTATTCAACTATTATCCTGATGTTTCGACACAAGACGTGATTGAATTTCATCGACTTACCAGTGGCAATCCACGAGTCCAAAGTATTGCTTTAGAACAAAATTTGACTTTGCATGAGATTCTTTCATTTTTCGGTGGAACGCCTAAAAGCGTAGAAGACACAATTAAGGATTTGTTAAATAAGGCAATTTTCAGTTTTAAAGAACAAAACTATTCCGAATCAGAAGAAATTGATTTACTGCTCACTTCAATTGCTATTTTACGCCCATTAATTCCACTGCAAATTTTATCTGATTTAACTAATATCAGGGCTGATCAAATAAGAAGTATTATTTCTGATATCGGTGGTCATCCAATTCGTCTTAGCGACAATAATATTCAATTTGTAGATGAGCCAACTGAGTCTTGGTTCCGTGAAATTTATAAACCAAAAGATACTAGCTTGCTGAATGAGTTCATTCAGAAGCTTAAACCTCTCGCTGTAAATTCTGTATATGCTGCTTCTGTACTACCCCAAATTTTGATGGATGCAGGTAATTTTGAGGAATTAGTTGAACTATCTTTAAATTCTGAAATGTTACCAACGAATTCCACCTTAGAAAAAAGAAAGGTCGAATTGCAACGCCTACAATTTGCAATTAAAGCTGGCCTAAAACTTGGTAAATATACAGATGTTGCGAAGTTGTCATTAAAGGCTGGTGGAGAAGTTGCCGCAGAGACTAGACAACATCAATTACTTGAAAAAAATGTTGAGCTAGTTGGTACAACTTTTAATGATAATCAAATTCTAGAGTTAATCTCTGAAAAAGTATTTAAAGGTGGGTCATGGCATGGCTCGAAATATATTACTGAGGCTAAACTTCTCTCATATCGAGAAGAGTTCCGTGGAGAATCACGTAGTAAGCTTCGCATTGCAAATCACTGGTTAACTAGTTGGTTTGAACTTCCGGAAGATCATAAACATCATCAGGAAATAAAAGATAAGGAGATTAGTGATTGTTTTACTACCTTAATCAATTTAGAGGGTGTGGGTTATGCAATTAATTGGCTTCGTAGATGGCGTCCAAAAAGTGTAAGTTATAAAGTAGCTAAAATTGCAACTGAAGAACTGATTAAACTGAATAAGCGTGAAGTTATACAACAAATATTAGATAAATCAGGTAATAACATATTTTTGACTTTAGGTGTTATAGAGATACTTAAATTAAATCATTGTGTTATCCATTCTGATAATTTTTCAAGAATTTTAAGATTATTGAGCTATGACAAAGTAAAACTTGATATTGGTCTAACCCCAATTCTTTGTTTTTTAGAAGTAGTTTTTAAGCAACAACTTTGTGTTTCTACAGAAGCACATCAGATTTTATCGAAATATATCCCCCCCCAAATACCGTATGAAATTACAGATCGATATGGACACTCAGATAGAGTAAGTTATATGAAAGCTTATGCTTTACATAAAACATGGGAAAGTAAGTCATTAGAACTAGTTGATTTAGTAACTGAAAGATTAAAAGAGGAATTTTTAAAGGATACGTCTTATAGTTCATCCGAGGAAATTACTACGCTAAAACGAGATGTAGCAGCAGTTTTGCCATGGTACAAATTGTATGCTCGGTCAATCATAGAGAAGATTTGCATTAAGGAACTCGATCAACTAATTGAACAAGCGAAATCAGACTCCCAGAAAGCTAAAGGATATTCTTATCGGGAATATGGTAATCATCTAGAAAATGAAATTGCAAAAATTTGGTTCGATATTTTAATTTTAAATAATCATCTTAGCCAAGAAACTTATCCAGAGATAGAAAGGCATTTCAAGGAAAAAATTTATATTAATACACGTAATCATTTCACGCTTATTTTGGCTTTGCAGAAAAAATGTGAATTAGAAGATTATTGTTATGAAAATATAGAAAAAAACTTAAAAGCTCTTGAGAATAGTGATGATCATGCAGAAACATTGGTGAGTGACTATATGTCTATTGCTCAATCAATTTTCCCTTTAGATCAAGCTGAAGCTACTACGATATTAAATAAAGCCATTGAAGTAAGTAGTAACCTAGGTGAAGAAAATCTACAACGATGGAATGCATTACTTTGCTATGGCGTAAGAGCTGGACAGGAGCAAAATAATAGAAAACCACAGCTATGCTATCGTTTTAGTCAATGTGCTGAATTGACATATAAATATGTACATAGAGATAAACATTTTCCATGGGATTACACAGTTGATGCAATTTACGATTTAGATCCTAACTCAGCATTTGCTATTGCTAGCCGTTGGCGTGATCGTAGATTTGGTGATGAAGATAGAATATTGGGCAATTTGCTGGATAAGTTACTTAAAGAACAACTTTTATCACCATTGATACCATTGGCTTTCAAAGCGATGGGAGCTACATATGACTTAGATAATCTATTAAGCTCTATTAAATCATTAGCTTTAAGTGATGAACTAAAAAGAAAAGTTTTACAAAGCTTCTATCTTTATATTGTTGTACCAAATCCATCAGAAAGACATATTAATCGCCTTAGAGATTTGGTCGAGGCATTTCATATAACAGATCAAACTGTTCAAGATTTTTTCTTATCCATTTGTAATTCAGAGGTTTATGTTCAGGTAGAAGAAGCACCTCATTCTTCAACCTACGACCAAGAAAAGTTTGATTGGGATGTGTTTTTTGAAAATTACACTGATTCAAATCGAAGTGTCGATTTTGATTCAGCTTATAATGATTTTCAGAAATTGGAAAATAAGTATTGGATTAGAAAAGCCCTCTATTTACAGCTTTTAAAAAGAATAAGTGCTTCACAAGCGATACCACTGATTAATTGGTGGTTCGATGATCCTAGAAATGGAATGTATGACTTAGATGATCTCCTAAAAGCTATACCATCTCGCTTTAAAAGAAGAATGTCATTTTTAGCAGTTTTAGATTCGAGAATAAAACAATTTTTGAGAACACATCATGCTGATATTTATATAGATACTTATGGAAGTAATCTGAAATTACATATTTTAAGTGAGTTAACAGGGAAACCTAAGACTGATTACATTCAATCTCTCTTAGAGGGTATGAGTGAAAGCTCTATTACTCTAGAAAGTGAAAGCTTATTTAGGATTGCTCATTTACTTACACCTATGATTGCACCAAAGTAAGCGTCCGCTGAACCCCACTTTTTCTAACTCATTAATACCGCGATAGTGTCCACTTAAATTTAAGTGGACACCTATTTATGGATTTAAAGACAGTTATAGACAGTGCACCAACGCTAAAAAAGCCCCGTCGAACCTTCACAGCTGAATTTAAACATCAACTTATTCAGCAATGCCAGCAGCCAGATACATCAGTGGCCAAGGTAGCAATGCAACATCAGATCAATGCCAATCTGCTACATAAATGGATTCGTCAGTCCAGATCAATGCCCCCTGCATTAAAAACCCCATCCATTCCACAGACTGACTTTCTTCCGGTCATTCTTCACCCGACTCCAGTCAAACAAGAAGCACCTCTACCACCTGTGCCAGAGAAGAAAGCTGTCGCTCATATCAGGATTCCATTACATGAGGCACCAAGTTCCGCAAGGGATCAGATGATCGAGATCGACTGGCCGGTGGAGTCAGTAACTGAATTACTGTTGCTGATCCAGGGTTTGACTCAATGATTCGTATTGATGAGATCTGGTTGTCTACCCAGCCGATGGACATGCGTGCAGGGATGGATACAGCCATGGCTCAGGTGCTGAGAGCCTTTGGCTACATCAAACCGCATTGCGCTTACCTGTTCTGTAATAAGCGTGGCCATCGTATGAAAGTGCTGGTGCATGATGGACTGGGTATCTGGCTGTGTGCCCGGCGGCTGGAACAGGGGAAATTCCACTGGGCTAAAGTTCACCAGGGTGAAAGTATGGCGATCAGCCCGGAGCAGTTACAGGCACTGATCCAGGGTTTGCCCTGGCAAAGAATCGGACTGCAGCAAGTGGTAACAATGCTCTAAACCAGGCTCATCCATTCTGCTATTCTCCAAACGTTCTATTTCCTCTGCATCATGACCTCAGGCATACTGCGGTCATGAATACGCTGCCTGATTTAAGCCAACTGACCCATGAACAACTGCTGGAATTTACCAGACAGTTGGCGATGCAGCATCAGTCTCTGGCACAATCTAAACAACAACTGGAACAATCAAATCAGCAATTAGATGCCAGAGTTCAACATTTTGAAGTCACCAATCAGCAATTAGATTCTAAAGTTCAACATCTTTCTATTCTCAATCAAAAATACGAGCATGAGCTTGCACTATTTAAACAGCATAAATTCGGCAGTAAAAACGAACATCTAACCGCAAAACAAATCCATCTCTGGGATGAAGCGGTTGAAGAAGATATTGCAGCGGTTGATCTGGAACTGGAACGACTGAATGCAGATAAAACCAATGCAGCTGCACAGAAAGCCCCAGTCAACAAACCTAAACGTCGGCTGTTGCCAGATCATCTACACACCCTCCGTATTGAGCATGAACCTGAATCAACACAATGCAGTTGTGGCTGTACCTTGCGTCGTATCGGTGAAGATGTCAGTGAAAAACTGAATTTCAGACCGGCACAGTTCTATAAGGAACAGCATGTGCGTGGTAAATGGGTCTGTGATCAGTGTGACACTCTGACTCAGCAAGCGATGCCAGCCTATGTGATTGATAAAGGCATTGCTTCACCTGAATTGCTTAGCCATGTGCTGGTGTCAAAGTATGCCGATCATTTGCCTTTGTACCGTCAACGTCAAATCTTTCTACGCGCAGGTGTTGATCTGTCTAGATCAACGTTATCTGACTGGATTGGCCGCTGTGGGGTGGAACTGGAACCTCTGGCCAATGCCTTAAAACAGGTGGTACTGCAACAGCAGGTGATCCATGCAGATGAAACACCGGTGACGGTCATGCAGATGGGTGAAAATGAGAAAAAGCCCAAAAAAGGTTATGTCTGGGCCTATGCCAGCACACAGTACAATCCAGTTCAGGCAGTGATCTATGACTTTCAAGATAGCCGTTCTGGCCAGCATGCTGAAGACTTCCTGAAAGGCTGGCAGGGTCATTTGGTCTGTGATGATTACAGTGGTTATAAAGCACGCTTTAGATCAGGTCAGGTCATTGAGGTGGGCTGCATGGCACATGCACGTCGTAAATTCCATGAACTACATGTGACCAAGAAAAGTCAGGTCGCTGAACAGGCATTAGTGCTGATTCAGAAATTATATGCGATAGAAGCAGAATTAAGAAAAAAGACGGATGGTACAGCGGAAGACCGCTGCGAATACCGACAACAGCATAGTCAACCGGTCATGCAACAACTATATGAATGGCTCAACCAACATCAGCTGACGGTGCCATCGAGTTCTCCAACCGCCCGGGCGATCAATTACAGCCTAAAACGTTGGACTGCTTTAAGCCGCTATCTGGATGATGGCAATCTACCCATTGACAATAATTGGATAGAGAACCAAATGCGTCCCTGGGCCTTGGGGCGTAAGAACTGGCTATTTGCAGGTTCGCTGCGCAGTGGTCAACGAGCTGCCAATATCATGACTTTAATCCAGTCAGCAAAGCTGAATGGCTTGGATCCGTATGCCTATTTAAGTGATGTGCTGAAAAGGTTGCCAACACATAAAGTGCCCCAAATAGAAGAATTACTACCTCACCGCTGGAAACCTGAACCCCGTTAAAACTTGGCGATGGCGTTCAGCGGATGCTTACGCACCAAATCAATCCTGTGAGGTTTTAGAGTATGGTCTAGGCTTACTGGAAAGTGATTTGGGATCAGATATCGCAGACGGGCAATGGCGTGAGGAATTAGCACCACCAGAGAATATAATAGAATCTATATCAGGTTATATTTGGTCTTGCCTAGCATCTCCTTTCAATACTGTTAAATGGCAAGCGGCCCATACAGTTAAGTTACTTTGTGATTATGAGCAGAGAGAATTGTTGTCTAATTTAATTAATTTTATTAGTAATAAAAATTACCGAAGTTTTTACGATCACAAATTTGAATTTTATCAATACTCTGCTACTCAATGGTTATTTAATGCTTTACTAAAAGTATCTTATAGCCCGAATAACTTTTTGGCTGAGCATGTTGAAACGTTTAAGCAGTTAGCAAATCCAAATCGCCCACATTTGATGATTCGACTTCTCGCATCAAAAATTCTTCTAAATCTATTTAATTTAAAGCTTATAAATCTAAATCAACAAGAAATTAAAACTTATCAGGGAGTTGGTAAATCTAATTTTAGTAAAGTAGAACGAGAAGCTATCGATCTTTCAAAATATTCAGATATGAATCAAGATGAAATTGATTCATTTGGTATTGATTTTGGTCCTTACTGGCTTGATCCATTGGGTGCGATGTTTGGGTTGCATCCTAAGCATATCTACTTTGAGACAACTCAAACATTAAAGAATGAAATTGGGTTTACAGAGAAGAAGCGTAAAGCCAATGATGTGCGCCATAAAATGAAAATTTATGACTGGAAGCAAACAAGGCTTGATCATAGTTCAAGTCCAAAAGTTGAAGATTTAGATTTTTATCTGTCTTACCATGCAATGATGATCACCGCAGATAAACTAATCCAAACAAAACCATTACTTGAAAGTGAATATTCATGGAGAAAGTTTGATGACTGGATTAAACAACATGATTTATCTTCTCTAGAACCTTATTGGCTGAGTGATTTTAAAGATCCATGTCCTCGAATAACGACAGAATGGCCTAAAGAAGATAGAAAAAATCCCTTAAACTGGTCTTATAGTTGTTCTCCCGTTGATTATGATGATGTCATTTATCACAGCGATTTTGAACTTTGTTTATGGGGTGTTTGGTCAGAAGTGCAGAACTATAACCAAGCAAAAGACATTCGTATCCGTTCAAGTCTAGTAAGTCCAGAAACATCAAATGCTTTGTGGCGAAGTTTACAATGTACTGAATCAAGTTATGATTATCATTTACCTAGTGCTAATGATGAGAGGTTAGAATTTCAAGAAGATAATTTTCAGTTATTAGGTTGGATTAATGAGCAAGAAATTGATCTATCAAATTTTGATGATGATTTATGGGCAGCTTCATTAAGATATGAAATAACTAAACCATCAGAAGATATTATTTCTTTAATGAATATGAATTCGGATACATTAGGAAAAGATTGGTTTTATGAAGATGAAAAAGTTATAAGCCACATCATTTGGGGTAAATATAAAAGTGAAGATTATGAATATTCAAATGGTTACAAGCTAAAAGTTAATAAAGAATTTATTGTCAATCTTCTTGATAAAATTAATATGGATATGATCATTTCAGTAGATATCGATCGTAGACATAGATATGGTAGTTATGAATACAAACAAGATTCAAAAGGACTTGATGAATATTTGCCAAGTAGTAAACGAGTTTATTTAATGAAGAAAAATGGAGAAATCTATGTCTACTGAAAGCCTCATTGAATTAGGAAAGAAACTAGTACTAGAATTCAAACTAGAGGATAAAACAGATACATTATCTCAATGGATGCTTCACTATTTAGCAGAGTTATTTGAACGATATGATCTATCTACTTCTCCTGAAGAAAAGCGTACAGTATCTGTCGATATCAGAGATACTATTTTTAAGCTGTGGGAATTTCGCTACGAACAAGCTCACTCTCAAAGTAGCTTTAAGAATATAGAATCATTGGTATCAACATTAAAGAAGTTAAATTTAGATAATGATGATTATTTCTATACACCCTTGCGTAATTATAGAGATACAGAAAAAAATAAAAATCAAACTAGTCCTGAGTATTGGTACAACTATGCTCTTGAACTTGATAAAGCATCAAGGCTATTGATAAGAAATTGCATACTCAAAGGGTATGCGCTCAATGAAAAAGATAACGAAGAAGTTGCCAAGTTAATTGAACAATTAGAAGCGTTAGATGCATATGAAACTTTATTTAGCAAATTTTATAGTGAACAATCTACTCACGACAAAGAACAGAGAAACATCACACAAAATATCTCAAAGATAGATGAGTTGATAAATGCCCTAACAGAATTAAAAAGTGCTTATGAGGAAAAGTTAACTTCATAGTCTAAGAATGTCTAGGTTAGATAAGAACAGGCATCCACTAAATTACGAGACTACCTGTTCAAATTAATAAGAATATGCAAATAAAATACTAAGTGTTTTATTATCTTGATTTATTTTTATTTACTAAGTTACTACTTTAACATTCCGTTTTTTAATTTTAAATGTTCTTCGATTAGTCATTCCTTTGGAAAGACTAGGGTTTCGACCAGACAATTTTTTAATGAAAACTGGTTGACCATGTGGAGTCATACTCCAGAGAATATCATTCTCTACGTAAAGTACTTTTCCACTACGGGCGGCTTTAATAAAGCTTTCTCGCAATATATAAGCAGCTGCTTTAGCGATATCTCGCTCAGATGTTGGCTTTCTAGTTGGCATATCTAAAACTCTCAGAAGTGATAATTTTCAATACTATGGCCAATTTCTGTTATAGAAAATGATTGATGCCTCATAAGCATAGAGTTTCTTTCGCAAAATTATAATATGAACTATTCGGCTAATAAAGATATGGCTAACTCAAAGTATTTTGATTGAAGGATACTTTTAATACAAAATTTATTCATACATTGAGTAATTTCAATCTTATTTCTATCTACTATCTAAATTTCTGCTAGTTTCGATTATTACATAAAAAATTTAAGATGGCCTACTTAGAACTAGAATGACTGGTAGGGTACGAACAGGAATGGGTGGTAGAGTTATATAAGAATATGCATCATAAAGCAGAATTGGGTTTAGCATGATTTAACTGAGCGAAATTTTGTATTTTTTCAATATCTTTCTCAATTGAATTTGAAACAATATTCGGTAAAATCTGATTCACTTTCACAAATATTTTTTCAGGATATCCGACTTGATAATAGAGGGCGTTCAAAGTTCTGTGTCAGTAAATTTGACTAGATTTTAATTATATCATCTAATCGACCTTCAAAGTAAATGGATAATTGAGTAATGGTTTGTCCCCATTCCTGAATAGGCATTGTCCATTTTTCTGATGCCTGTTGAATACCAATATACAGTAATTTCATCAGACTATCCTCATTGGGGAAAGCTCCTTTGGTTTTGGTTAGTTTGCGGAATTGACGATGTACGGCTTCAACGGCATTGGTGGTGTAAATCGGCTTCCTAATCGCTTTAGGGTATTTGAAATAGGCGGATAGTAGATGCCATTTGGTACGCCATGACTGAATGACCACACCATATTTTTCGCCCCATTTTTCTTCTAGCTCATCCAGTGCTACTTCTGCCGCCCCTTTGGTATCAGCACGGTAAATTGGCTTTAAATCAGCCATAAATGCCTTCTGATCTTTACTGGCAACATAGCGTAAAGAATTACGGATTTGATGAACGATACACAGTTGTATTTCTGTTTGAGGGTAAATCGCTGCTATGGCTTCGGGGAAACCTTTTAGTCCATCTACACAGGCAATCAGAATATCCTGAACACCACGATTTTGTAGGTCTGTCAGTACACTAAGCCAATGGTTCGCCCCTTCGCTTTCCGACAAATGCAAGCCGAGTAGTTCCTTCTTACCTTCAACATTTAAAGCTAAAATGGTATAGATCGCTTTGCTCACATAAACACCTTTATCCTTCACTTTGTAATGTATGGCATCTAACCAAACAAAGGGATAAATTGTATCGAGTGGGCGTTGTTTCCATGCTTGTAACTGAGGGAGGAGCTTATCTGTAATATTGGTGATAGCACCATCTGAAATCTCCAATCCATACATATCAGCAACATGCTTTTGAATATCACGATAGCTCATACCAAGTGCATAGAGTGATATGATTTTATTGTCAATTTCTTCTGATAATTTGGTCTGGTTCTTTTTAACTAACTGTGGCTCAAATTCACCATTTCGATCTCTAGGGGTTTCAAGCTCAAATGAACCTGATGTAGATTTTACTGTCTTGCGAGTATAGCCATTGCGGCGATTACCTTGTTTCGGATTCGCTTCAATGTAATTCTCGATTTCTGCTTCAAGAGCAGCTTCGGTCAGCTGTTTAATTAAAGGGGTGAGTATGCCATTTTCTCCAGTCAGTGCTTGTCCTGACTGGAGTTGTTTTAAGGCTGTTTCAAAATCAAATGTAGTTGCCATAGTGCATCATTCCTGTTTTTAACAGTTTAAGGAAATGACACAGTTTTTTGAACACTACCTGATAATAAAGCTTATCGTTTTGTAAAAATTGATAAAGCTCTTCTGCAACAAACTCAGGACTATCCATTTTCACACCCAGTTTAGCATTCATTTCTACGACAACAGGACTATTCATTGCTGTATCCGTTGCCCGCGGAGAAAAATATTTAAACAGAATTGCTGAGTTTGAATATTCTCGTGCTAAAGCTTCTGTTGCGCCACGTAAAGCAAACTTGCTTGCGCAATAACTCACATAACCCGGATAACCAATACTGCCAAAGGTTGAGCCCATATTAATAATTTGGCTTGGTGCATCTTTTGACATTAACGGGATTATTTTCTGAATCATTTCTAGTGGGTAAACCACATTAACCATCATCATTTGTTCAATCACTTCGGCTGACTGATGACTAAATAATGAGAAATCATTAATCCCTGCATTGTTAATATAATAGTTAATCGTTACATTTTGCTGTGCTAATGCCTGAATAAATTCCTCCCGACTTATAGCATCACTCAGATCACAACAAAGATTACTTAATTTTAATAAAGGAAACTCTCCACTTAATTGCTTCTGCATTTGCTGTAAAGATTCAACATTACGCGCAACCAAAATTACATTTACGTTATGGGTGCACAAATTCTCAGCAATCGCTTTTCCAATCCCGCCCGTCGCTCCGACAATTACCGCTGTTAAATTTGACATAGATATACTCACTATAATTGTTGAATCAAGAAAGATTAAAAAGTATCACTCAGGCCTAAACCCATA
Source organism: Acinetobacter sp. WCHA55 (assembly GCF_002165305.2). Classification (NCBI taxonomy): domain Bacteria; kingdom Pseudomonadati; phylum Pseudomonadota; class Gammaproteobacteria; order Moraxellales; family Moraxellaceae; genus Acinetobacter; species Acinetobacter sp. WCHA55. The sequence goes on from NZ_CP032286.1 coordinate 1,810,611, forward strand.
CTGATATAAAGCTTGCGAAGCTCCAAAGGTACTAAAATTTCACGGCGACCATGCATAAATCTCTTATTGTCGATAATTGCAACATCACCATCTTGCCAGTCAATTTCATACGTATGTTTTTCACAAAGGATTGAAAGGTCCCCAAGCAAATCTTCGCTGATAAGACTTCCATCAGCAAAACTAAACTTGGGCTTTTCATAGTTATATGATGGCCCCAATAAAGTATTGGCAAATGCAGGGACACCTTTTAAGTTATCTTGACGAATCATAGGCATTTGTAAGTGGTATTCCACGCCATCTTCTTTCGCTGGGCTAATTGATTGCCCAGGTATTGCTTTAATAAACTTGTTCAAATCCTCCCATGTGACTGTTTCCGCATGCTCAATATTGAAAGCACTCGCCACATATTTCTGCCAAATCTGTTTCGGTAGATATCGGCTAATCGTCATCGGAGCAGTAAACTTTTGTTTCAATTGATCTGGTAAGCTTTTCCATACGGCATGCCCATCACAAACCGTTGTTTGTGACCCCAGAGTTGCACTGGTTTGGCTAAAAAAAGCAATGATATCTGGTGGTAATGGTGTCGTTCCATTTTCAATATGCAAGCCAACCGCTTGTGTTCCTGCGTCTACTTTCTGCGATTGTTGAGTGATATTTTCGCGTGCAGGATCATAAGTCAGATTTTTGCACAATTTGGACATCAACTGACTGAAACGCCGAACATCATAATACTCACCTCTTAAAAGTATCCAACCTTGTTCACGTAAAGTATTTTTGATCACTGCATGGTTTGTATGATGATGTCTATGGTTATGATCTAGCTCAAAGATTATTTGTTTTATACTCATATTCTTTACTCCCTATATTTTGAAGTGTTCTTTCATGTTCGTCAGAATCGTTCTTCTTCGATTCAAAAATCTCTATCTATAGCTTAAGCACAACCCTCATAAATAGAGTGCAAACTGTTTTTGGATTTCAATTCGTCGAAGTTTTCCATTGTCTGTAAGCATCTGATTACTTAAAGAGAAAGGCTCTCTCGATCTACACCATTGCTTAATCTGTGCATAATCAGGCATGCGGCTGTTCGCTTTATGAATAGCGTGTTCCAACATACTGTCACTGACGTCTTCTTTAGCGTAAATAACTGCAGACAAATAAGGTTGTGCTTCACCAAAAATAGCGATTTGATTGATTTCGGGTTCCGTTGAGCCATTTGACTCCACCCACTCTGGTGAAATATTTCGGCCAAAACTACTGACAATAATTTGTTTGATGCGACCAGTAATAAATAGAAAGCCCTCATCATCAAAAAAGCCTGCATCCCCTGTATGAATCAATGGATCTATAGAGGCATCATTTAAATACCCCTGCATAGCATTGCCTCGAACCACGACCTCACCCTGATCAGAAATTTTGACTTTTACATGAGGCTATGGTTTTCCTACGCTACCAATTTTTCTAGCATTCGGCAGGTTGAGACTAACGACGGAAGCACATTCTGAAAGTCCATATCCCTCATATACAGGTAGGTGTAATTGTTCTGACTGCATCAGTAAGTCCGATGAAACCTTGCCACCACCTACAGCAATAAACTTAAGACTTTTAAAAGCCGTAGCTCCAAATTGATGAATGTACTCCACCATTGCCTTTAACATCTGAGGCAGCAAAATCACACTTTCAATTTGGTAGCTCTGCACCGCATGAGCAAACCTATCCACCTTAAACTCATGATTTGAGACTAAGCCGAACGTACTAACATTACCAACCACAACTGAACGCCCCATATTGAATGCCACATAAATTCCTGCAATATTTTCCAATAATGTTGCAAATGGAATTAGGCACAGATGGCGTCCTAAGTTGCTCGAAACTAAAGCATGACTCAATGACTCAGTTATTGATTGAATGGTATCTTCGCCCAAGCAAACACCTTTTGGCGTGCCTGTACTGCCTGAGGTATACGTGATTTTAGATGGTCCTGCATGATCAAATTGCGCAGAAGGTTCCACTTTCAAACTGACAAACCGGCCTGAAGCATTTTTCGCCTGTAAATCGTGATGAATCCGTTTTTGAGCATACAATGTCTCAAGCCAGTCAAACTCCATCATTTCAACTCCAAGTGCTTCAATCTTGTTAGATCCAATAAAAATGGTATCAACAGCGCTGTCCTGAATGAGATGCAAAATTTGATTGGGACTGAAGAATAATGGTATTGGAATGACTGAAATTTGTGCCTTTTTAGCAGCCAAATCGATATAAATCCAATCAATACTATTCATCCCCCAAATGGCAAGTTTTTGAGTATTGAGTGTCAAAAGTTCTTTGTACAGTTGATCTACAACATCATTTAGCTCTTTATACGTAACTATCGTTGAATCTGTGATAATGGCTTCCAAATCTGGATGGCATACCGCATGATGACGGATTGTGTCAAAAAGCGTTTTCATAGCAAGAACCCACCTGTTTTTAATATTTTTCCGACATTAAAGTCATAATTTTTTTCCGTTACAGATAAGGATTCAGCTACATTGATCGCAAGCACCAATGGCTTTTGTTCATAATAATTTCCCCATTGCTTTTTCGCCTCTCCGAGCACATCTGGATTGGCTTTTTCCAAAACATGGAAATTTAAGCCCATTTGCTGCAATACATACCTCACCGCAATGGTACCCGTACAAACAGCCCACTCAACGCCTTCCAAGCTTAAATAGAACACAAGGAAAGCTACGATTATTTTGGCGTACTCCATATTTTCCGATGCCAGATTGCCTATCTCAACAATTTTTGATCTTGATACATATTGTTGAGTTATATTTTGCAAGCTTTGTTCAATTGGCTGTTCTAAATATTGTTCTAAAAAAGCTTTATGTGTCTTGAGTTGTTCTATACCAATAGCAACCTGTGTCTGATCTTCAGATGTACCTACGAATAAGGTTGAAGAAAAATGCGTTAAGGTTGCATTATGTTTTTCTCTATATTTTAAGCTAATGTATTCTTCGATCTCTTTTCGCTCAAAGTGATCTACTACCCCAGCCTCATGAACACTTAGCTGTATTTTCTTTTGAAGTGACAAAATATTATATGAATTTGGCAGATTTAGCGTCTGCGTATTTTTTATATGTTGTGTATTTCGCTGACACAATAAATGATAATTAAAATCATTTATTTTAGTTAAAAGCCTTTGTTCAAAGATGAATACAGTCATATATCATCTCCATAAATAGATTAAATAAAAAATAAGTTTTAAACCTTAAAAAACACTTAATTGTTTTAATTTTATTTGTAATTTTTATGTTGAATTTGTTTTAAAACAACATATTGAGATTATACGATTTATTAATATGATTTTTTTCAAAAAATAAACCTAATTGAAATTATTATCTTTTAGATTTTATATTCATAAATGGCTTTGTTGCATAAATATTTTAAGATAGAGCTTTTCTAAGTTGCTCAAATTTAAGTGACAACTTGGCTATGAGGTCGGCCCAATTTTGTGAATTTATTTAATACAGTTACACGTGCATGGACTTCATTCACCTGACTGTCAAAACTCCTTGCACTGAGTTTATCGCCTAAAAACTTAAGGCCAGTTGAGTCTATCAATAGATGTAATCCTTCATGACTTTTTTGATAGCTGATCGCAATATCAATCTGTTTTGTCATCTGCAAAGGATGGAATAAGCCATAGCACAAAGCCTGTGACCATATGCAAAGAAAGTCGTAGATAGATTTGATCATCAAACAGCACTGAATTGCTGTATCAGAATAGGGTTAATTTCTTGCATGCTTAACTTGTGGCTGAGCATACTATTTAGTCTGAGGATCAAACCAAATTGAAATATTTCCTCGCTTGATTAGAGCTTGGTTAAAAGAGGACCAATTCGTTGTACGATAGATTATGGGTGCAGGATTCTTCATTTGGAAATTATATTGATGAAGAAGCCTTTAAGAATAGCTTTGTGCAACAACGCGATTGCAAAGTCCCAAAGCTGAAAAGTAATAGCTGAATGTAGACCGTGACCGCCTAATTTATCCCACAAGTCCTTTTTATAAATCTCTTTGGCTTGAGCTAATGTAATGTTTTTAATATCAAGGGTTGGATAGGTGTTTGCAACTAAACCGAACTTTGTACCTTTTAGTATCCCGACTCCAACCTTGTCCTTTGTCCAATTACCTAGATCACGTCTATCGTCACTGTAACCACCTTCATGACTAATCAATCAAAAAAAGGCGCTTACTTGTACTGACTTGAGTTTCCAAGCCTGTTGCCAAATTTCAATAAGTTTCATTTCGCTTTCCTTTAGCTAAAAAAACCGCCCTAAGGCGGCATATAAAACAAAAGTGACTAACTTATGGCCATTTACAATAAATTAAGATGATTGGATTATTAATTACTCTCGCGTAACCAAGGCGTTACTGTTAACCCTGTTAAAATTCCTTCAGGACTTAAAAAGCGAGTAACTGATTGCCCCCATGGCTCAATCCGATTATTAACCAGTAATTGATATCCTTTAGAGACTAAATGAGCTGAAGCTTCAGCAATATCCTCAACTTCAAATTCAATCCAACTTTGGGGAGAGGTGGTCCCACTTGTTTGAACAACTAAAAGCGTATTTATAAGTGATATTCCGCTCTAGTTAAGCCACCTTGTTTTGTTGGGGTAGCTGATCATAGTAAAACTCATTTGGTGTCATTTTGTCTAGACTCGAATGAGGTCGTTTCAAATTATAAAACTCAAAATATGCACTTAATTGCTTTTTCGCATCTGTGACACTGCTATAAGCTTTGAGATACACCTCTTCATATTTAACGCTCCGCCATAATCGTTCAACCATCACATTATCTACCCATCGACCTTTACCATCCATACTGATTTGAATGCCATTTGATTTCAATACATCAATAAATGCATCACTGGTAAACTGGCTGCCTTGGTCTGTATTAAATATTTCAGGTCGACCATATTTTTCAATCGCTTCATTTAAAGCCGAAATACAAAAATCCACCTCCATACTAATCGATACCCTATGCGCAAGTACCTTGCGGCTATGCCAATCAATCACAGCACATAAATAAACAAAGCCTTTTGCCATAGGGATATACGTTATATCCGTAGACCACACTTGATTACTGCGCTGAATAGCCAACCCTTTGAGCAGATATGGATATTTACGGTGAGCTTGATTAGCCTGGCTTAAATTTGGTTTGCAATATAACGCCTGAATACCCATTTTCTTCATTAAAGTACGTGTATGACGTCGTCCTATATGATGTCCTTGACGATTCAACAAATCACGCATCATACGACTGCCTGCAAAAGGATATTGCATATGTAATTCATCAATACATCGCATCAGCTTCAGATCTGATGCACTCACAGGTTTTGGGCGATAGTAATAACAACCACGGGAGACTTTCAGCAGCTTAGCTTGCTTAGATACTGAAATCTGAAGTGAGTCGTCGATTAACTTTTGTGGTTGAAGCGGCCCAGTTTCTTCAACACACCTTCTAAAAAATCAATTTCTAATGCCTGCTCACCGATTTTTGCATGTAGTTTTTTTAGATCGATGGGTGGTTCTGTTGGAGCTTTTGATTGATCGAAAGCTTGCGAGGAAGCTGAGATCAATTGATTTTTCCAGTCAATAATTTGGTTTTGATGAACATCAAACTCAGCACTCAATTCAGCAAGTGTTTTTTCTGCTTTAATCGCAGCAAGTGCTACCTTAGCTTTAAAATCATTTGAATGATTTCTTCTTGGTCTACGTGCCATAAAATACTCCATATATTGATGTTTATAACATCATTTGAGGAGCAGAATATCACTTATAGGAGTTGTTCAAATTTACGGATCCATCTCTGGGTATGGTAAGTTCTTCAGGCCATTCTTTAACACCAAAACAAGACTCAGCTGCCTGAGTTAAAGGCCATAGTGCAAAATGCTTTACGCCACCTAGCTCACCTTCTTCAGCACTCATATATGACTCATTGCCTTCCATTGCTTTAATTGGAAGATCGAAGGTGTCTCTGTAGAGCAATTTGCTTTCTTGATCTACTCTTGTAATAGGTCCAAACCCAGCTACGAACAGAACGATAATAGGGTGCATTCCAATGACTCACTCTTATAAAGTAGTTGATTCTTTTATACTTCAAACTGTTCACTTTTAAAACATGAATGATTTTATGTATAAAAATCAATTAATTTATTTGGTTAACTCATCCTTTGATTTTTTAAGTTCTTTAACCACTTCAATAACGACCTTCCCCTCCTGCTTATTGATGAAGTTAAAGGTCACTGCACAACAGCCCAACCCAGCAACCCACAGACAAAGAAGAATCCACACAAAGCTATCATCCCTCAAATACCTGTTACCCGCTCATGTAGTCCCCACTTTACGATAATGAAAGCTCCACCAGTTAGACTCGATACAACCGTACAAATCAAACCCACAGCCCACTCTTGTGGTGAGCGTGGCAAACGCATCATGATGACAACTGTTGCAACAAGTGCTATCGCTAAAGTGACCATGATCCCTGCAACGTAGAACTTTAAAAACGCGGCAAAACCACTTGTGGACACTAGTTCCATTTATTCCCCTAATTTTTTGGCAATAGAAAAACCTCCCGAAGGAGGTTTGTGAATAATTTACTTTTCTAGCAGATCGCATATGTCTGCCGTGTTCTTGATAATACTTATCGCATAATTTGCGAAATAGGTATGCTGGCTTTATTCCTTGTTCTAGATTAACCTTACCTGTTTAAAGCTCCAGCAGCTTGATTAATGCCCAGTGCTCGCAGTCTTTTGCTGTATCTATCGTCGCTGAGTATCACTGCTTGTCAAAAGTAACAGTGATAAGCCAAGTTGCCACACGTTGTATTGGTTTTGGAAGCTTCATTTTTCTTGGTGTAGATTTGGTGCAGATTGAAAATCATTTTTTATACTTTGATATTTTAACCAAAAAAGTAAACTACTGTTTTTAAACATTTATTTTTAAAATAACTTTTATATTCAGTGCTAAATTCTGTAGATACCACCTAAAATCATTGTATACTACCTTTTTATTATGAAGTCTGAATGTACCAAGCAAGCTTTGGACATTCCTCTAGTGAAATTTAATGAGTACTTTATTACTAATTACCTCCGCACCGAGCTCAATTCATGCATGGCATGCTCTAGGTTTAGCACAAGCACTGCATGTGAAAAATGAACCCTTTCGAGTGTTTTTTTACCAAGATGCTGTTCAAGTTGCCAATGCCCTGCAATGGGTACCTGACGACCAACGAAATCTATGTTCGGAGTGGCAAAAACTCGCCATTCGCCTGCCCGTTTGTGTAAGTGCAGCTTTGGCCCGAGGAATTACCGATGCTGAAAATGCACAGCGTCATCAGTTAGCACAGCATAATCTGGCTACAGGTTTTGACTTGGTCGGCTTAGGGGAACTGGCCGATGCTGTTCAGTCTGCAGGGCGCTTAATTCAATTCTGAGTGCTAAGTTTTCAAGAATTTGTTGCTTTTAAAAGGTATATTGTGTGAAATCTGTACTGGTTATTTTAACCCAAGCCAATTTGAACTCTTTGCAGGTGCATGAAAGCCTCTCTGCAACCATGGTTCTTGCGACTTTTGGCTGTGAAGTCAAAGTCTTATTACAAGATGCAGCGCTCAGTTTACTCAACAATGCTCAGTCCTTTGACCCCTTAAAACATGCTTTTAAACTGGCTTCAAACATGGTTGATAGCTTTGAATTTTATGATCTGAGTCCAATTTGGATTGAAAGCAAAAATCAAACTTCTTTCTATGTTCAACAAACAGAGCAAGAAATTGAATGTGTTGAACTCAACGCAAATTTAATACAACAGTTTGACCACGTGTTGTATTGGTAAGGAGACAGGTTATGAGCAAAACACTTTATCTCGTGCAGTCTCCATTTTCCGCAACGGAGCAAGCCCTGAACAAACTACTAAACTTGTATCAATCAGGGGATGATGTGGTTTTAATGGGAGATGCAGCTCTTTATATAAAGCATACTTTTATTCAGCAGTTAGCTTGTGTATTTGTGCTTGAACAGGATGCTGGAAATATTGCTGCTGACTATCCGAGTAACCTAAAAACCATCAGCTATACTAGCTTTGCTGAACTATGTTTAAGCCATAGCCGTTGTATCAGTTTGAAATAATTTTGAGTGTTTAGATGAATTTAGAATTAGACCAAGATGGTCATTTGGTTGATTACACCATTTGGAATCAAGAGGTTGCAAAAGAGTTAGCAAAATCTTTAGAGCTTGAATTGACTGATTGGCACTTTGAAATCCTCATGGCAGTACGTCAGTTTTACCAACAATTTGGGCATTCACCTGCAACACGTCCACTAATTAAGTTTTTAATGAAAACAGTCAGTGCAAACATCAATAATGCCATACTGCAAGAAAAGTTTAATACTGGGCTTGTAGCGCGCCATCTGAGTCGTTTGGCAGGCGTGCCAAAACCTGCAAACTGTTTATAAACTTAAGCTTGTTTAACCTCTGATTGAACAGCTAAAGCATCGACATAAACCTGTGTCGGTATCGCTTTGATATCTTTGGCATATATCGCATCACCACATTCGTTACAAACCAAATGTGGCTGAATGCTATGTCCGCAGGTTTTATGGATAAATTGCACGGGAGGGCCTAAGCCCTCGTCCATCCATTGATCGGCCCATGTTGCCATGGACATCAGCACGGGGTATAAAGCCAAACCTTTTTCAGTCAGACAATATTCAAAGCGCTCTTGGCGATCTGTATAGGGTCTTTTCTCCAAAATATCATGTTCAACCAAGCGCTTTAAACGCTCAGAAAGCACATGACGTGTGACACCTAAGTTTTGTTGAAAACTTTCAAAACGGCGTGCACCCAAGAATGCATTTCGTAAAATCAACATCGTCCACCGATCGCCAATCACTGACAGCGTTCGTGCAATTGAACACGGTTGTTCCCCGATCTCATCCCATTTCATTGTAAAAAAACCAAGTATCTCTTATATCTAACGTTAAAAGATTTAAGACCATAAGAAAAGCTCTTTTTATCAAGCTTTTCTTATGCTTTTTTCACATTTAAGACGGCTCAAAGACATCTGAACGTTATGAAGACTTAAGCACAGCTCATTTCAGCCTTTTGAGGTTGGTCAGGGATCATAAAGTCTTCCATTCCCAACTCACCACTTTGATATTCATTGAGACGTTTTTGAATGACATAATACAGCGCTTTTTTGTGCGCTTTTGACAGGTTCATCTGTTGAAGTTGCTGCTTCAGATGCCCTAACAACACATCCACAGGCTGACTCTCTTCTTCCATCAAATACAGATAGCCAAAAATCGCACCACTTAATAGCGCTTCAAAAGCAAACCCATTCGAAACATTGTATGCGACCGATGAAAATACACGTTCAAATGCACTCAACTTACGCAGTGGATCACGCCCAACCCGACTACACGGATCTTTATAGGCATACTGGCAAGACTGATCAAAACTTCGCGCTAAGCGCGTTAAATCATTTTTGCGTTTTGGCAGGTAATGCGTCAGACCCTGCGTCACTTCTGCAAGCAGTTTTTCAACATAATACTGCACTCGCGGATCGCCCATCGCTACTCCAATAGTCTGATGCCCGAGTAGGCTTGCATACCATGCAGTCATGGCATGTACGCCATTCCATAAACGGTTTTTAATAAGTTGAATATCTGAGATTTGATCTACCAATATCATTTGACGCATTTTGCTGAGTAAGGGACTTTTGTTTTCCACATAGATCGGCATATCCATTTCAGCGTTGAAAAGGATTAAATCCATATGCTGTAAAATATGACTCGGTTGGAAATTTTGTCTTAAATCTTCTACATATTCACTGGCACGGCGCTCTTGTTCTACACTGAGCTTACTAACATCTTCAACCTCAATTTGATTACTCTCGTCATCAAGTTGATATTGCTTAAAAATATTGTATTTAATACACAATTGACGATATAGATTTTTATCGCTCAGCTTAGACACCATACGGTTCACTACTGTATCGCAGAAATAGTGTTGCTCTAAAATAAAGTCAGCTACAGCATGGTCTGTTAACTCAACTAATGCTTTACGTACCTGCTCAAGAACTAACTGCTTAGCACCAATTTTATTTAAGATAATTAACAGCGTCAGTGGAGTTTTAACTTGCTCGTCTTGCGCCAGATAGCGTGCATAGAGGCCCTGTGCAATGGTTGCAGCTTCACTGGCTAAAGCATTTTCAGCCAAACAAATCGCAATTAAACTCGACTCGACGTACATGGCATGCATCTGTTGCAAGTCTTCAGCATCGATAATATGCATATTTTCAATACGCTCATCATAAGACACTTGCCCATAGCGAATACAATACGCCCCAAAAGCGTTTACAGCTGAACGGTATAAACTGTTTCGGGTAGACGCATAAATTTTCTTAGGACGCGTATAACCATCCCAATGCGACAAAATTTGTGCAATATAGCCTCCGCCAATGGCACCAAATCCATGAATTCCCACGGTCAGTTGATTTAGAGTTTGTGGAAAGCTTTCTTGTAAATTGGGCATTTCCAGATGCGAGCTGTAGATATCTAATTCCGTTAGATAGTCATACATATTTTCAAAATAATAATTGGCGTGTGCCAACATATTTGTATTGGGTTCTTTAATATCTTTGAACAGGACACAAATCCCCCCAGCATCATGTGCCGAGCGGATACCATTCTCAGAGTCTTCAAACATAAAACACTGTGCAGGTGCGAGGTTCAGCTTTTGTGCCGCACTTAAGAAAATTTCAGGATGTGGTTTCCCCTTTTCAACCTCATCACCACACACTAAGACGTCAAAAAACTTATAAACATTGGCATTGATTAAATACTCTTCAGCAATCGCTCTTCGACTAGAGGTCGCCACAGCCATACGTAATCCTGCTTTACGTAAGCGTTCTAAAACTTGTACTAAACCTTTTTTAATCGGCACACCATATTGGCGTACTGTTTCTAATTCTAATTCATCTGCCCGCTTACGAATCTCAGCATAGGGAACTTCCTGTCCATATTGCTTTTGCGCCAAGGCCTCCGCGCTTCTTGCACTTAAGCCTAAACATGCCATAAGGTAGGCATCTGAAAACTCTACCCCAATCAGCTCTTTGGACGCCTGTTTCAAGGTTTGAAACCGTAAACGCTCAGTATCAAACATTGTTCCATCCATGTCAAAAAGCGCACCATGCACAACATCATTCTTAAATTTAAACATTTAGCCTCCGTTTTTATGTTTACACTTAGACTATACAAAAATCGGGCACAGAGACTCTGATCTGATTTTATGAAACATATTTGTTTATTTATTGACCATAAAATTAGTATTAAGACATTTTTTTGTAGTTATTAAGTAATATTGGGTAACCCAATTGTAACAATAATGGTCATTTTTTAATAAAGTATTTCTAAAAACAAGACATCTAAAAATGAATTTGATCTTTATATTCATCAATGATCGATAACCATGCACGAGTTGCAGGATTCATCACAACTGTAGAATTCCATGCCATATTTAAGTTCCACCGCAAGCTTGGCTGTTCCACTAGACTAACGCTGAATTTTGCGCGATCTAACTGCTCACAATAAATTTGTGGTAATAAAGCAATACCGACACCTGACTCGACCATTTTGGCAATAAAGTCCCACTGACTACTTTTGCATAACACTTTAGGTTCAAAACCAGCCGCCATTGCAGCATCTAGAATCACATGGTTTAAACTAAAGGTGTCTGCATATAGTAAAAACGACTCTTCTTTGAGTTCAGCGAATTGCACCACATCGCGCTTTCTCCACTGTGAAGCGTAGTTGGAAAGCAAATACAACGGTGAATCTATAATTTGAATACCTTGAATGCTGGGTTTTAACTCGCCCAATAAAATCCCAACGTCAATTTTTTTAGCCAAAATGGCTTCTTCAATGCCTGTTGCACCGACTTCTAAAAAGTTCAATTCAATGTTGGGATACAATTTGTGAAACTTAACGATTAAAGAACTCAGTAGTACTGAACCTAAAGGTGGTAACCCCAATTTCAGCACACCTTGTTTCAGCCCACGAATTTGATCCGCCGCTTCAAAAATCTGTTGCTCCTGCTGCAAAATCTGCACAGCATGTAGATAAACCTGTTCTCCCATATAGGTCAGTTTGACTTCTCGCTTGCGCCCTGCTTCACCTTTATGAAATAGAGGCAGTCCTATCTCGTCTTCTAATTGTTTTAAAGATTTGCTAATAGTGGGTTGAGTCACAGATAGCTCCTCCGCTGCAAGACTAAAACTGTGACTTTTCACCAGTTGCACAAATATTTTTAGCGCTTTAAAATCCAAAATTATTCCAATTAAGCATAATTATTATTTTATTATTCATAATTATAAGATGAGGTCAAACTTAAAATAACACCAACAACTTATACTCTGTGGTCTTCCAATGCGTTCGTTCAAATTGCCTTATCGTTCTACTCTTCAAGTAGGCTTGTTGATTGGGATTTGGTATCTCGGAACGCTGATACAAGCCGCCCTATCTTTACCAGTATCAGGTGGGGTTGTGGGTCTCACGCTTTTGCTTATTATTCTGTTAACTGGTCTATTTAAACTGGACTGGATTAAATCGGGTTCGGATTTGCTTTTAGCTGAACTGTTGTTGTTTTTCATTCCCTGTATTATTGGCTTAATCAAATATAAGCATCTTTTTCTCACCCAAGGTTGGCAACTGGTTTTATCCATTTTCCTTGGGACTATTTGCGTCATGACCTGTACTGCTTACTGTGTTTTATTGGGCTTTAAGCTTGAAGCTAAATTTCAAAAAAAGCCGAAACAGTCACCTCAGCTAAATAGTCAAATATAAGGAACGATCATGCATATTCATTTCGTTGCCTTAATCTGTTTTATAGGAACTATACTGGCCTATCTTTGGGGTAAAAAGTTTTATCAGAAATACCCTTATGTGTTGCTTTCACCAGCGGTTTTTATTCCTTGTCTGATTATTTTATGTCTAGTAATTTTCAACATTCAGTATGACAACTATATGTACTACAGCAAATGGTTGGTCTGGATGTTAGGCCCTGCAACGGTCGCATTTGCCATCCCAATCTATGAATATCGCAAAGTCATTCAGCAGCATGCTTTTTCGATTGCTTTAGGCATTATCGTGGGTATGTTGGTTGGTGTAATCAGCTCCTTTTACTTGGCACGTTTGTTCCATTTCGATGCTGTGACCAGTTATAGTTTGATGAGCCGCTCTATCTCTACCCCTTTTGCCATGGAAGTCACGCAAGCCGTCGGAGGCTCAGTCGAACTGGTGATTTTATTCACCGTGATTACGGGTATCATTGGTGGCCTCTTGGCTAACAGCGTATTGCTTGTTCTAAAACTGGATTCTAAATTTGCTCAAGGTGCATCCTTGGGTAGTGCCGCACATGGTTTTGGTACCAGTACTGCTTTCAGACGTCATAAAGAAGAAGGTGTCGCGGCTTGTCTCAGTATGGTTTTAGCCGGTATTTTCATGGTGCTGTTTGGCCCAAGTTTAATTCATGCTGTCGTTTATCTTCTTGGTTAAGCATCCTTGATCAAGGATCTCATGCCACGCTACTGAGATCCTTGTTTGCTTGTATGTGTTTAAAGCTAAAGTACAGCATTAGCCCCGTCATCAACGCCAATAGAAAATAATAGGGTAAATGCTGCTTCCACTGATATAAGCCTGTACTTAATAACGGTGCAAAAACAAAACTCAGTGCTTGCGTAGCTGTACATAAACTGGCTATTTTAGTTTGTAGCGTGGTTGGTGCAGTTTGAGCTGCACCTGTGGTGAAAGCTGGGATTAAACAAGCCACGGCAATGCCATAAAAAACATAAGCCGCTTGGAAAATCCAGATCTGACTAGCACTCAGTGAAAGCATTAAACCAAAAACCATCGTCACAAGACCTACCCAAAGTAATTGTTTGATTGACCATTTAAACCATTTTGAAATCGCCAATTGCATCAAAACGAGTGCTATCCCCACAATCAATGAACACTGAGAAAAATACATTGCACTTTGATAGGTATCGAAATGGAAGCGATCTTGGATATAAAAACCAGCGGTTAAATTCAGGGTGACAATCGCAACATATAAGCTAAAACCCAGCAACAACCAAATCCCTAATTTTGACCATTGCAATTTTTCTGTCGGCAGAGTGTCTAATTTCACCGTAGTATCCGCTTGTTCCTGTACCTGTGGCGCTTGCTTTGCTTGAAAACCAAGTACAATCCAAACCGCCATACCCGTTAAAATAGCTACGGCACCCCAAAGTGGTGTCAACATACTCCATGTCAGTAATAATGTCGTCGCCAAAGGCCCAATGACAACACCTATACTGTTTAGTGCGCCAAACTTGGCCATGTTCTGGCTACGTTCCTGCTCACTTTGAAACGTCGTCATGACATAACTTTGCAGTGCAATTTGTGGCATTGCCATAAAAAAGCCCGTACTGGCACGAGTCAATATGAGTAAGCTAAACAAAACAATAAACGACATGGAATAACTCAGCCCGTAACTGAGAACACCTGCAAATAAGCCCCATGTCAACGCCATACCAGTGAAACCAACACTTAATAGTTGATAAATGCTGAATTTTTGGGTTTGCTTAGCGATATAAATAGCAGAAACTGCCATGACTAATGCCCCAGCCGACACCAATGCACCACCTTGCAGCTCAGTCAGCCCTAGTTGCCGAATAAAGGGCGCAAGCAAAGGTAAAATCATTGAGAAACAGGCGCCATTAGCAAGACTACCTGCAATAAAAATATTGTTATTGCTATTCATTTTATTATTTGAACCATATTTTAAGGCGAGACTACAAAGTTAAGAGGTAGCTGAGCGCTACCTCTAGACATACAGTTAGTATTTTAATGTGTAGCTCAAACCATAGGTTCGACCTTGAGCTGCTAAGCTTGAAATAGCCCCATAAACCGACTCAACCGATTGACTATAGACTGATTTGTAGTCTGTATTCCACACGTTATACACACCAAAGCCGACCGTACCAGGACCTGCTTTTGCATTGGCAATAACATCCATCGTTGCAAAGCCTTTGATTTCCGCAGGAACCGTTGAGCCATATTTTATAGCATCTTTTTTAGCTTTATCCGTACCACCAATAGCTAAGGCTTGAACACGTAGACTCATGTCATTGCTAAACTGCCACTCAGAAAATGCTGTGCCTTTCAGTGGCGCAACACGAATTGCGTCTAGTTCTTGCCATTTCCCAGCAGTATTTTTGAACTGTCCACGGGTATACGCCATGGTTCCACCCACTGTCCAATTTGGCTGTAGTCGATATGACGCATTTCCTTCTACACCATAAACGCGCTCATCTGTATCTAAAACTTCAATGGTATAGTTTGGACGACCAAACTTTAAACTTTTATCTGAGTCATTATAAAAAGTGGTCATGCCCGCATTTAGACCATTTGTAGCTTGCACACGCCAACCCAACTCGTAGTTATTCACTTTAATTGGGTCAATGGTTTGGCTGTTGACTGTAAAACTTGCAGGTACATCACGAAGCATACGTTGAATATCAGGTAAATTTGAGCCTTGGGAAAAGTTTGCAAAAATTTGTTGAGCATCGCTTAAGTGATAAACTGCACCCACATTAAACAATGTCGCGTCATGCTTTACTTTACCGCCATTTAAAGTCTTGGCTTGGTAGCCTGGTTGCAAGTCAGCGGTAATTGCCTCTAAATAAGGCGTTGATTCATCCACTTGGCTTTCTACAC
Source organism: Acinetobacter sp. WCHA55 (assembly GCF_002165305.2). Lineage (NCBI taxonomy): Bacteria > Pseudomonadati > Pseudomonadota > Gammaproteobacteria > Moraxellales > Moraxellaceae > Acinetobacter > Acinetobacter sp. WCHA55. The sequence goes on from NZ_CP032286.1 coordinate 1,826,409, forward strand.
GTTCATAACGCACCCCTGCTTTTAAACCTAAGCGATCTGTCACATCAAAGTCTGTTTGAATGAAGGTACCCAACTTTTCTGTTTCGACATCTGGGCCAAAAGCATAATAATTAAAAGGCTTATAATTTAGACCGTTACTAGCCACAAATGCAGCACTATCGTACATTTGAATATTTTGTTCATCTTGTTCATTTTCATAGTCAATACCATAGCTGAGTCCCAACTTCCGACCATTTAAATCAAATTGTTTCTGCAAGGCAACTCGCGCACCGTAAACATCAATATCTGTTTCCGACTGATAAACAAGATATAAACCACCTCCCATAGCCTGAGCAGAAGGAAACCAGCGTGCTTGCTCATTCCGATAGTACGCTTCAGCATTTAAGGTATGCCCCAATACATTTTGATTTTCATATTGCGTATTAAATGCGTAGCGTTCGGTTTGCGGTTGGGTCTCTAACTGCATGCCTTTGACCGCAGCAAGACTGGCAGTATAGGTTGGGTCACGTCTTAAATAGGCTAAACTCGGACCATAGTCAGGACCATATTCGCTGTCTTGTTCGTCATTAAAATATTGAGCACCAAAACTCAAACTTTGACTATCTGAAATATTCCAAGTCAAACGACCATTAATATCCAATGTATCCGTATCTTGACGGTCTGTTTGCGCAACTTCAGGCCCAATACGGTTACCATGGCTATCCTGAATTTCACCACGAGTGGTATAACTGGCACCGAAAGCCCCTTGTAGCGCACCTTGGTTAAACAAAATATTTTGTGATGCTTCATAAGCCATAGCATCTGATTTAATGTTATTACCCGCTGTCACCCCAACTTTGCTTTCAAAGCTAATTGGGTCTTGACCACCACGTTTGGTAATAATATTAATAATCCCGCCCGTTGCTCCCGAGCCATAAATACTGGTCGCCCCTGAAACCACTTCAATACGCTCAATCATAGACGGTTGAATGCTATTTAACTGACGTGACCCATCGCGATAACCTGTTTGCGGAACACCATCAATCATGTATTGCACCACACGACCACGCATGGTCATACCATAGTTTGAGGTCGTTCCACTACTCGGTGTCAGAGATGGAACTAACATTCCCAAGATATCTGCAATACTCTTTCCTGCATTGGCCTGTTTTTCAATTTCAGCTTGATCAATGCTATAAACTGTCCCCGCAATATCCGCAATGCTCTTTGCAGAACGAGTTGCTGTCACCACAATCGGTGCCAGTTGTGTAGCTTCTTTTTGTTTAGCTTCAACACGGCTTGTTTGGCTATCTAATGTTGTAGTGACATCATCTTGTGCATACAACTGTGTACATACAGCAAGTGTTAAACAAGTCAACTGCATAGGTAACATAAAACGGCTCATATCTTTTTCCTTTTATTCATTTTCTTGATTCAAAAATTTTGTTGAGTTTTTTGATGACGTGAAATGATGTATTGGCTCAGCAGTACACTGACCACAGACGCAACCGCCAATACCATATAAAAATTGCCATATCCGAGTGATTTGGCTAAAAATCCCGATGTAGCTCCCCCGATGAAATAAACCAGCAGCTCAAAACACACCAAAATGGTGAAGTCCGTGCCTGCCTGTTCTTTAGAGCTGCTCTGCATGAAATAGGCATAGAGTGAAGTCATTGCTACATAACGAATCGCAAGCATGACAATCACAAATCCCCCCAAGAGTAAATGCCACTGGTTTAACCAGCCCAAAACAATGGCTGCGCCAATCACTCCATACAACACCGTTCGACACCACCCCGCCCAAATAAGCAACTGAGTAGCTTGCAACTTTTTCAGAAGAAATGCTGCCGTAACGGCAGCGAGCAAACCCATGCCTGCACCAATCACAGACATCAGCACCCCAATTTGAGCAAGCGTCCATTTTTGGTCAATGAGCATCGGATTGAGCATCGCCATTGCAGGTGCTTCAACCACGCGATAGCATAAAATCAGTGCTAAGGCCGATAAAATCTCTGGCCGTTTAAAAGCACGGATTAAGCTTGGAGCTTGTTTAGCGATATTCGCCTGTTCACTTGCATTCTCTTGAATGTAAAAAACAGCAAACATGGTCAATGCTGTCATGACTGCTAAACACACCAATGCGCTTTCCCAGCCGTAATATTGGTACAACCATAATGTTGCCGCACCACCTAACATACTCCCCAAAGCGACCCCAATACTTTGTGCCATACTGCCTAGACGGTATTCGGACTCTGAAAAAGCTTCAACGGTATAGCCATCAATAGCAATATCTTGAGTCGCAGCAAAGCTTGAGATCCATAAACCAATCACAACAAATACGATCAATCCGTAAAAGAACTGGGTAAAAGCCAAGGCCAGAACGCCAAGAACCAATGCTATTTGAGTAAAAAGCAACCATGTTTTTCGTTTCCCTAACTTCTTGATATAGAGTCGGTCAATCAGTGGTGCCCATAAAAATTTAAAAGCCCATGGAATATAAAGCAGTGACAACATTCCAATCCAACGTAAATCCACCCCCTGATGTCGCAAAATAGCGGGTAATGCCACATTGTAAAAATACAAAGGCAAGGCATGCGCCAGATATAAAACAATAACAACGGCTAGGCTCAAAGCTGAGATTTGGCGTGTTGCTCTTTGTGAATTTAGGTTTTGCATATCCACCTCTGCACTGCCCATTGCAGTGCATCAGAATGATCAAGCGTGACGTAATAAGGCACCCGCCACGCAGCATGCAGTGCGGGTGTATTCAGTCGTTGTTGATCTGCCGGGTCTTGTGCGATTCGGACTAAACCCAAGCAATATTGAAAAAAAAGCTGTTTGTATGTTTTGTACCAAGCCGCTTGCAATTGACGGTATTCTTCTGGAAATTCCGTACCAACGTCGGTTTGCATGACCAAAGCAAAGTGCTGTTTTTTTAAGAAAAAACGTTCAATTTGGCTGAGCCATTGTTCAAATTCGGCGACTGTAACATCCTCCGAAAATCGCATATTCATGATGTGTATATGTTCTGAGCTATAGCTCATGTAAATTCCTCAGTCCTATTGAGTGGGTTGTGGTTTTGCATAAATGCAGTTGAATGAGTTAAATACCCTCCAAATTTTTCATAGAATTTATGTTTAAAGCAGTAATACAACATGGCTGTTTTTTCAGGCATCGGAATTAGGCGCTGTGCCTCATAGCACATTTCTTCCACTACTGCTGCATAAGGTTTAACAGTATGGTCAGGCTCACCAACAATTTTTTCGGATGGCGCATTCTCAAAAATGTAAAAACCCAACAAGCGCATTACTGGGCGCAAGTAGCCCTTGCCGAAAGCTGACTTTTCACCAAACAGTAAGTGCCAACCAAGGTCTAAAGCATCGCCATCGTAATAACGCCCAAGGCGGTCACGCTTGCCTTCATAAATTTCGGTATAGCCCACATCCTGCCCATCCACCCCTACGATCAACAAACGGTGATGATCATCAGCCAGCATTTTTTCAAAATAAACAGCAAGGTCGATTTCCGACTTATTCAGCTGCCACTGCGGTATAACGTGGGGCTCATGCATCCATTTATGTAACAGTGCTAAGTCCTGGGGGTATTGCACTTGGCGCAAGTAAAATTGCGTCTCATTCTCATAGTATTCATAAAAATCGGGAAGTTGCTGTGACAGTGTTTTCATGTGGAAGCCTTCTAATTTTTTAGTGTTTTACGATGCGATACGCTTTGTGGTTGTATCTTCTGTTGATTTCGCCACCTGTTCTGACCAGCGTTTTAAGGTTTCAGGGCTGACTGGATTGGCAATTGGATCTAAAAATACAGGGACAGGACGTTCTGCTTCGTCGTTGTAACTAGTAGTAAATAGACGTACTCGGTTTAAACAAATTTTTTCAAATTCGGCTCTAAACATGGCAAATTTTTCAATACGTTCTGCCAACTCTGGATGCGACTGATGAAACGCCTCAATCACTGATGAAATGGTCTGCCAAAACTCAACTTCACTATGCTCAGGATAGTCTTGTAGGAATACATTACAGATATAGCGGTAATGCACCATAAACAGCCCAGTGAAAATAAAATGACTGAGTTCCTGCGCAGGATGTCGCAGTAAAATTTGTCCCTCAATAGGTAAACCTGCCAACTCTGGGAAGTCTTCATCGACCAAGTTGACATCATCAATAAAGTCTTTCAGCACCATTTTCTGCGGTACGCCATTGGCGTGAATCAGCATGGTATTTTCCCCATGTGGAGAAAAAGCCAAGCCATATTTGTACAAGCAAATTAAGAGTGGCGTGACCGATACTTCGGCAAAGCGTTTTAACCACTGTAATGGACTCAAACCCGAGGCCTGAACCAGCACAGCTAATATTGACTGTCCGTCGATGTCACGATGTAATAAAGCCGCTTGAGAAAGTGCCTGTTCACCAGTTCCAATCACTGGGTCTATACTTTCACGCCATAAGCATCCAAACAGTTCTTTAAACTGATAAGGCGCACCTTCAATCTGATCGAAACAAGGCTGATGAATAGTCAAAGTTGCAACTTCACCTAAAAATACAACGCCTGACTGCTTCAAGTCTGGATCTTGAGATTGAATCTGCTTTAACCAAGCTGTGACGGCTGGAGCTGCTAAGTTTCGTTTAGACGGTAACCCGCGATATACCGCCGTATTGAAGATACTGACAGGCAATTTGACATAATGCCGCTCAGGCTGACTAATATTGCAAAGCGTGCGAATCGACTGCATCGGCACGTAGTCATCGTCTCCAATACCTAACTCGATAATACGCTGATCTACAATTTCATTGGCATAGGTTGGCATTAACCATTGGTGCCACTGCCATGCATGTACGGGAATGAGGAAATAGTCACGACAAGAACAGCCTCTGTCATGTAATTTTTGTTCAAAATTTGCAAGTTCTTTTGCACTTAACTCATGTTGATAAAGTGTCCCTGCTTGCCACTCCTTGGTAGAACGGAACTCTGCTAAATCACGATGGACTGCTAGCCACAGTACTTTTACAGTTGGCGAAAGTTCAGGAGCTGCACTTAAGTAGTCATCATAACCAAAACCCATCCGACCTTTACTCATAATTAACCACGGATGACCACGGAGCATACCTTCAATTTCATAATGCGATGCGGTCAATACCGCTACACTGCTTAAACGACTTTCATCAAATAAATGCGCTTCAGCTAACCATGTATTGTTCATTTCTTTGATCAAATACGCCTTAGTAAAAGGCTTAACTTCAGTTTGATTTGAAAAGGCGCGAATAAAAGTATGTAAGTTCCATGCAGGAATATCCTCAACCGCACCCAACTCGCGTACCGAACCCTCCTCAATTTGCCAATGTCCCAATAAATAGTTCTGAGCTTTAAAGGTATAGCTTTGATCATCCAAAAGAAGTTGATAGCTGTGGTCTCTTAAATGAGTCACTTGAATAATTTCTTCATATAAAAATTCAGCAATCGCCATTTCGATTAAACGCTGTCCTGCTGAACGCCACTGTTTCTGATTCACTTGAAGTTGTGCAAAGTTCATATTATTTTCTCGAATGTATAGGCCGTCATAGATGGATGTAGACCTGTTTGTATTTTTTGCTGTTCAGTATTTTTGGACTTGGATAAAGAATGAACTGAAACTGATACCCTCTGAGTGGATATGCCATGCTGCACATACACTTCGGGGTTTAACTCAGGTTTAAAGTGCTGGAAAGTCTGCTCATTACTTCCTATTTCATAGAGCTGATAACCGAGCAATTGATTGGCAATCGTCGCTGCTCGAAATGCACCAAGTCCTAAGTCTGGTGTACCAACACCATGACTATGCATCTCTTGGTTTTGCACAAAAATTTCGCCCATCGCACTATGCTGTAAACGATAATCTTGACTGACTTTCCAGCGCCCCATTTGATCGGTTGCAATCAAAGGTTTTAAATATTTCAAAAATGAAAACTCAGGGCTGTAATAACCTGTGGATGCAACCACAAAGTCAACATCCATATAGAAGCGCTGTTTAGTTACCGTATGTTCAAGACTTAATCTGATGTGCTGACTTTCCATCAACTCAGCATCAAGCAACTGAATTTGCGCATGCAAATGTGTTTTTTGCGGGGTAGATGCAATACTACGGTGATAGAGCCTTTGGTAAATATCTCGTATGGTTTTGGCACTAATACCTTTGTACAACAACGCTTGATCTTGTAACTGCGCAGCTTTTTGTGACTCCGAAAGCGTGTAAAAATGCTGGGTATAGTTCGGGCTAAAATGTTCCAACCCCAAAGGGGCATATTCCATCGGGAAAAAGCCATTGGAACGCGTCAGCCAGTGCAACTTGAAGTCTGCTATTTTGGTACGATCATGTTGATACTGCTGATCGAACAAATCCAAGAAAACCTCAGCAGAAGACTGGCCAGAACCTAAGACCACGACATTACCTTTTAGTTTTTCTTTTTGATGTGTCAAATAGTCTGATGAATGAATACATTTCTCAGGAACTTGCTGCTGTAACTTATGTAAACAATCAGGTAAATAAGGCAAGTTACCTGAACCAATTACTAGGTTTCGGCACAAGTAACGGATAAAACGGCCACCTTGTTCAACCACGACCTCATAACCTTCACTTTTAGCATAAATGGCCTTAACTGTTGATTGGTATTGAATATGACTGAGTTGATCTGCCACCCATTGGCAATAATGGTTGTATTCACTACGTGGAATGTGTTGCTGTTCAAGAAAGTAGAACTTATATAAGCGCTGTTGTGTTTTTAAATAATTCAAAAAACTCAACGGGCTAGTCGGATCGACCATCGACACCAGGTCTGCCATAAATGGAACTTGCAAAACTGTATTGGGGAGTTGCATACCTGCATGCCAGTCGAACTGCGCTTTTTTCTCAAAGAACAGATAGCTTAATTCCGTCTTTTCATGCAACAGACTGGCAAGGCTTAAGTTAAATGGCCCAAGGCCAATCGCAATAAAATCAAGCATAGAGAGCATCCTCTTGTTTGATACATAACGGATTGGCTAACTGAATATAGACCGACTGATTTTCAACAGCTGCTATTAATTCATCTAGTTCATATAATCGGGTCAACAAGTTGCCCTTATAGGGTAAAGTCTGCTGATACAACAAACTCTGAATTAAACTACTCTCTGGATATTGTTTTAAAAGCTCCAATAGATATTGCTGAAGCACTGTAAGTAAATCGTGTTCACTTATATAGCCTGTTGCACCAATGGCATTAATGATGCCGAATAAGGTATTACCAAAAAAATAATAACTAAAACGCTCATCAACAAATGCCTTTGGGCCAACCGCATGAGCTTTGTCATTCAACTCTGGGAACTGTTGTAAAATTTCAGTTGCAAACTCTTCGATATAATAAAAGCCTTGATTGTCCCGTAGCCATAGCCACTGTGGCCAGCCATCTTTCAACTCAACCAAGACATTTTGTTGATGCGACTCAAAGGCCATACCATAACGATGATAAACGTACATGAGTGGGCTCAGACTGATATTTAAGAAAGCCTTAAACCAGTCGTGGGCAATTTGTATTTTATCATCTCGCCTGTGTTGAACTGCGATTTGCTCAAATAATGCGTTAAAACGATTGCGTTCTTTTATAGGATGGTCCTGACATAATGAAGCAATACATGTCACTTGCTGTTTTAGATCAAATGGCTGATCACGCACGATACAGATTGTTTCATCAATAATTTCACCATCTAGCTGTAGAGCAATCCATGCAGGATCATTGACCGCTTTTAGGCTTGGGCATTGTTTTAAAATATCTCGGCCCAATTCACTATGCCAAAGCCGATGCGTCTTTTCACCGCGATGGCATTCTTTGGCTAAGTTGACACGTATAGAGTTAGTAATCATCACTGAAAGCGAAGGTTTCAGCATCCACGGCGCACTAAAACTAGCTAGAGTGCGAACAGATGTTGTTGGTGAGAAGAGCCATGCTTTTTCACCCAAGTCGATAATTTTCAATTTCGTTTTTAAACGTTTAAACCACGCTTTACTTTGTAAATAGCGGGCTTGCCACGGATGTAAGGGTAATAATTTATAATGTGAATAGGTAGACAGCGTGACTCTTTCGGCTTCTGAGAGATGCCATTGAATTTCTTGCTTCAATTGTTCTGAAAAAGGGTTCTCAAGTGCTGTTCCTTCAGCAATATATTCGGGTGCTACTAGCCAATAGTGAAGTTGAGTTTGTCCTCTGGCTTCAGGTGAATATTTCTGCCAGTCTTCATGTACAAAGCCTGTTCTGCTTTTTGGCGCAGGATGCATGCTATGCCCTAAAATCAAAGCTTGTTCAGATGCGATAAAACTTTGCTCAGCCTGAACAAGCTCGTCAAAATCATCTGCTCGGATATTTAAAAACTGTTGTAAAGCATCACGGCTTTGGATCCAACGCTCTAATAATGAGGCTGCGTCTACTTGACCTTGGGTTTGCTGAACCAACTCTTCTAGTAGCAGACTGACCATTGCAACTGAGCTAAAGTTAAGCTTCTGACCTTTTTGAAAAATTTGAGGCAAAGCAGCAATACGATGCCGCCCAACACGGCTGACATAGCTTAACGGAACAAAAAGCTGCGCTTGAATTAAATTGAGTGGTAAAGATAACAGCGTCAAACCTTGGCTAAACGCGAGTTGAGTTGAGTTTTGTTGATACTTCTCAAGCAAATTAGAATTGCCTGTTTCTTGTGAGTATGCATTGACTAGATGTTGCATCGCCAAGCGATTGGCTTGCTCTTTCATCTGACCATATCCTCTTATAAAAGCTTATTCCAAGCTCATTTCATGTAATTATGTTTCTTAAAGGTGTTCACGTTGGCCAACGCTGTAAAACATGCTAATGGTAATTATTATCATTTATCTTTGCAATTTTGTTTGCTTTTGGAAAAACCACATAAAAAACAACATAAATTATTGTTTTATATTTATTTTAAATTATTAATCAGTTTTTTAAATATAGAGTATATGAAATTACACCATAGCTTTAAATGATAGTTTATGAATTTATAATTGATCTGAACTATAAATTTTCTCTATCTTAGATTGAAAAAAGCCCACTCAGATGACCTGAATGGGCTCTAAAATAAACTAAAAGTAAACGCAAGATTCGCTGTTTATTCATCCAACAAATCAGCAAAACTAGCAGAAAGTACTTTGGCCAAATCCTGAGGCTTTAAACCGATATCCAATCCACGTTTACCGCCACTGACATATAGTTTTTCCAGTTGTTCCGCGCTTTGGTCAATTACAGTTTTTAACTTTTTTTTCTGCCCTACAGGACTAATCCCTCCGACCAAATAACCTGTCAGTCGTTCTGCATCTTTAGGATCGGACATTTTTAGTTTTTTTGCCCCCACTGCCTGCGCCACTTTTTTCAAGTTCAACTGATGATGTACAGGAAGAATTGCAACAAAATAGTTTTTTTCATCGGTCACTAACAGTGTTTTAAACACCTCTTCGACACGTAAGTTTAATTTTTCCGCAGCTTCGAGTCCGAAGCTTTTGGCATTGGCATCATGCTCATATTCATGAATAGAAAATTCGATTTTATTGGCTTTCAAAAGTTTGGTTGCTGGTGTCATTACTGTTCAATATTTTCATTACATACATCGCAGTATAAGCCTTTTAAAAAGGAATGTTTAGCGGTAGACCCTTACATGAGCATCGAACTTACAAGCACTCAGTAAAGCAATGACTGTAAGTTCGATGTCAACCATGTATTCAGCTTGTTATCGCTGAAATATCGTCGCCTAGTCAGCACTTAATCCGAATTTTTTAAAGATTTGAGCACGGCGCTTAGGCAAGATATTGGCTTTGGTCAAATCACCTTGGTAGTGATCAAACACCCGTTGATCCATCATTTTAAACCACAGCTTTGGAATTAATGCTGGAATCAACATGGTGGCATAACCACTCGGTAGCTCTGGGGCTTCATCAAAATGCCTTAAGGCCTGAAATGGGCGGGTTGGATAGGCATGATGATCTGAATGGCGTTGTAGCTGATATAAGAATAAATTCGTCACAATGTTGTTATTATTCCAGCTGTGTTCAGGCATGGTTCGCGCATAGCTGCCATCTTCTTTTTGGCTACGCTTTAAACCATAGTGTTCAATATAATTAATAATTTCGAACAGACTCACCCCATAAAATGCCTGTGTCACCAGATATGGCGCTACTTTTTTACCAAACAATTTCAACATGATTGCATGAAAGCCCGCACTCATTGCCCATCCATGAAACAGTTCATTTTCTTTGCAAAAAAAAGACAGTCCTTTTCGTTTTAAGCGTTTATGTTCAATTTCAACCGCTGACTTCAACCCGCCGAAAACAGTTCGTGGCCAAAACTCATAAAAAGTCTCGCCCATTTTCGATGAAGCAGGATCTTCGGGTGTCGCAGCACGTTTATGGTGTCCATAAGGGTGCTCTATACGGAAATGATTGTAGACCAACGGCGCTAAAGTCATATGTGACCAATAATGATCTGATTTTTTAGGACGATGGCACAACTCATGTGCTGTATTTACTGCTACTCCATTAATTGCCCCCATGGAGACACCCAATAATATTTGATCGAGCATTGATACATTTTGGCGGGTCACCACATAACCTGCAAACAGGTTGGCTGCCATTTGTAGCGGAATGAACAATTTCACAATACGGTCATAGTACGGGTCATTCACCAAGACCTTAATTTCATCATCTGAAGGGTTGTTCTCATCTGCACCAACCAAAGCATCGACCGCTGGAATGATGACATGTAATAATAGTGGCCCACCTAAGGCAAATATTTTCTTAGTGGGTTTTGGACCAAAATGATAGCCCGCTAAAATGCCCATGCCAATCACAGGAAGCCCAGGACTCAAGAGCCAGCCAAAACGCTTTTTATCCATCCCTGCTGCATTTTTAACGACTACGCTAGAATTCGTCATTTTCACTGATGCATTCATTACCATTCTTCCAATTTTCTTGTTATGCCTTTATATTTCTAGAAATGGGACATAAAAAACAGTTGCTAACGTCCAAGAAAACAGCGTAATCGTCCTTGACCTCAAATGACTAAAATTGACCCTAAATCAAATATCAAGACCCAAAAATAAAGAATAGAAATCGTAACGTATGGATGCTTTAAGTAAAATTTTTGAAGATATACACCTCAACCAATCTGAGTACCTCTACCTTAAACCGTATGGTGAGTGGGCTTTTCGCTATAGCGAACAATCCACCATGATGGCCTATGCGGTATTACAAGGTGATTTCAATATTTACCTAGAAAACAAACAAAGCATACGAGTGGAAGCAGGTGATCTGATCTTACTCCCTTCGGGGCCAAGTCATGAATGTCGGTCATCAAGCAAAGACCAACTATTAGAAGTATTCGATATTTCTGACTTATTTGCTCAAAACCAACACAAAGAAGTCACTTTTGGAAGTGATACGACACAACAAAAAACCGTAATCTTGGCCTTACATGCACATATGGACCCTATTATGGCGCGTCCGTTGGTACAAGCCTTACCCGCATTTATTCACCTGCAACACCAAGACCTCAGCACGGTTCCTGAATGGTTGCAAATTGGATTGCAGTTTCTCGCTCTAGAAGTCCAACGCATACGCCCGGGTCGCGACAAAATTTTGGATCATTTGGTGAGTATTTTATTAATTGAATGCGTACGTGATTATATTGACGCGCTGCAAGACTCGAACAATTGGCTGAGTGCTTTATCTCATCCTGAACTAGCCAATGCCCTTGCTAAAATTCATGCAGAACCTGCACAGCCTTGGACAGTTGAGTCCCTTGCAGAACAGTGTTGTATGTCACGATCTAAATTTGCCACATTGTTTAGCCAAATTTTAGGCACCAGCCCTTTGGCTTATTTGCAACAACATCGTCTGCGTTTAGCCGCCCAATACCTGCGCAATGGACAAGGCACAATTCAACAAATTGCACATCGGGTCGGATACAACTCAGAAACGGCGTTTAGCCAAAGCTTTAAACGACAGTATCAAATGAGCCCAAGCCAATATAGAAATCATCCAAACCCAACTTAGAATGCTCGTCCGTAATGATTTAATAGCAATCTTCACTCTACTTATGTCTTTCTGTGCCCACATAAATACCTTGAACTTGCAGACAAAGATTAGCATCTTGTGAAAATCACACTATAATATCCCGCATCCTTGCTAGAGATGGCTTCAAACCACTGCTTGTTTGTTCTTTTTCGCTCTAGCCACACTTTTTTAAGTCCAGTTTTCATCCGTGATTCGGCTTATTTTTCAATATTTCATCTCTTGTATGTCCATGCTGACATATAAGAAAATTTAGGTGCCAGCATGGAAATCAAGGTTAATTATCTCGATAATCTTCGCCAAGAAGCGAAGTTCGATGATTTTACAGTCATTGCCGATCAACCGATTCGCTACAAAGGTGATGGCTCTGCACCCGGTCCATTTGACTACTTTTTAGCATCTTCTGCGCTTTGCGCGGCTTACTTTGTCAAAGTGTACTGTTTGGCACGTGACATCCCAACCGACAACATTCGCTTGTCTCAAAACAACATTGTTGACCCTGAAAACCGCTATAAACAAATTTTCAAAATTCAAGTTGAGCTCCCAGCGGATATTTCAGAAAAAGATCGCCAAGGTATTTTGCGCTCTATCGACCGTTGTACGGTTAAGAAAGTGATTCAAACAGGCCCTGAATTTATTATTGAAGAAGTAGAAAGCATTGATGCTGACGCACAAGCTCTACTTATTCCAAGCCTTGCTTCTGAAACCAGCACCATCATTGCGGGTAAAGACCTGCCTTTAGAAGAAACCATTGCCAATATGTCAGGTATTTTGGCTGGTCTAGGCATGAAAATTGAAATCGCTTCTTGGCGTAACATTGTACCGAATGTATGGTCTTTACATATTCGTGATGCTCAATCGCCAATGTGTTTTACCAACGGTAAAGGTTCAAGCAAAGAAAGTGCTTTAGCTTCTGCGCTGGGTGAGTTCATTGAACGTCTGAATTGTAATTTCTTCTATAACGACCAGTTCTGGGGTGAAGACATTGCCAATGCCGAGTTTGTGCATTATCCAGATGAAAAATGGTTCATGCCAGGTCCAAATGGTGAAATGCCAGAAGGCGTTCTGGATGAATATACACTTGAAATTTATGACCCTGAAGAAGAACTATTAGGTACGCATTTATACGATACCAACTCAGGGAAAACTGAACGCGGTATTTGCGCTTTGCCTTTTGTTCGCCAGTCTGATGCTGAAGTGGTTTACTTCCCATCGAACTTGATTGAAAACTTATACCTCAGTAATGGAATGAGTGCAGGAAACACCTTAGCTGAAGCACAAGTACAGTGCTTATCTGAAATTTTTGAGCGTGCGGTTAAACGTGAAATTTTGGAAGGTGAACTGACCCTGCCAGATGTGCCACAAGAGGTTTTAGCGAAATACCCAAGTATTCTAGCGGGCATCCAAGGTTTAGAAGAGCAAGGTTTCCCTGTACTGGTTAAGGATGCTTCTCTAGGCGGTCAATACCCTGTCATGTGTGTGACCCTTATGAACCCACGTACAGGTGGTGTATTCGCGTCTTTCGGAGCACACCCAAGCTTTGAAGTTGCACTTGAGCGTAGCTTAACTGAACTACTGCAAGGTCGTAGCTTTGAAGGTCTGAACGACTTACCTCGCCCAACATTCAGCTCAAATGCAGTCACCGAACCTAATAACTTTGTTGAACACTTCATTGACTCAAGTGGTGTAGTTTCATGGCGCTTCTTTAGTGCCAAATCAGACTATGAATTTGTCGAGTGGGATTTCACCAATCAAGGCCAAAACTCAAATGCTGATGAAGCTGATGAACTGTTCAGTATTTTGGAAAACATGGGCAAAGAAGTCTATATGGCCATTTACCAACATTTGGGTGCAACAGCCTGCCGTATCTTGGTGCCGGGTTACTCAGAAATTTACTTGGTTGAAGACTTGGTTTGGGACAACACCAACAAAGCGCTACTTTACCGTGAAGACATCCTCAACTTACACCGTTTAGATGACGAACAGCTTGAAGCACTAGTTGAACGTTTAGAAGAATGTGAGTTAGACGACTATACTGAGATCAAGACGTTGATCGGGATCGAGTTTGATGACAATACCGAATGGGGGCAATTGACTCTGCTAGAACTTAAACTACTCATCTATCTTGCATTAGAGCAGTTTGAGGAAGCAAAAGACTTGGTTGAGGCATTCTTACAATACAATACCAATACCGTTGAACGTGGTCTGTTCTACCAGTGTATGAATGTCGTGCTCGAAGTGATGTTGGATGATGACATGGAACTGGAAGAATATGAAGACAACTTCCGCCGTATGTTCGGTGACGAACGTATGGATGCGGTAATAGGCACAGTTGAAGGTCGTATTCGTTTCTATGGTTTAACAGAAACCAGTATGAAGCTTGAAGGTTTAGACCGTCACTTACGTTTAATCGACAGTTATAAAAAGTTACACGCTGCACGTGCCAAAGCTGTTGGACTAAAACCTTAAAATAAAAAGAAACAACCCAAATACGTTTGGGTTGTTTCTCACTGCACTTTTACTATGTTTTAAAGAAAATTAATCTAAAATATTTAAAATCGCCTGTACAGGGTTTTCACTATTGCCTGCAAGTAACTGTTTATGCATCGTAATGTGTTGCATGGCTTGAATCTGTGCGGTTTCAATATTCATTAATTTTTCAATTTCAGCCGCCAATTTCTCAGGCGTTGCATCTTTTTGGATTAACTCTTGTATCACTTTCTTGCCTGCAATAATATTCGGCAATGAGTAATAAGGAATCTTGATCAAGAATTTCACCACATGATAGGTGAGCCAATTCAACTTATAGAAGGTCACCATTGGTCGGTGTAACAACATAGCTTCTAAGGTTGCTGTACCCGATGCCAAAGCCACAATATTAGCGGCGTTCATCACTTGGCGTCCAATTTTAGACTCGGTGCCTGAGTTTTCAAGCAAATCAATTTGGTCGACCAGTGCTTTTGGATACTGCTTAAGCAAAGCTTCGATTTGTTGCTTACGTGCATCGTTGATCGCAGGTATCACAAAGCGGTAGTTTGGATATTTGGCATAGAGCAATTTTGCAGCATCTAACACCAGTGGACCGAGCTTTTCAATTTCACCGCGTCGACTTCCCGGCAGTAAAGCAATATGCTTTTGGGTCAGATCTAAACCCAGTTCTTCTTTGGCTTGTAAAATTGGGTTTTCCAAAGGCAATTGGCTAGCCAAGGGATGTCCTACAAACGCAGCAGGAACATCCCATTTTTTATAAAATGCTTTTTCAAACGGAAATAAACACAACACCAAATCAATGGAGGCTTTGATGCCATGCACTCGTCCCTGACGCCATGCCCAAACGGAAGGACTAACGTACTGCACAGTTTTTATGGGTAGCTGTTTTTGCTTTAAACTTTTTGAAAGACGTAAATTAAAGTCTGGCGCATCAATCCCTATAAATACATCGACAGGATGAGCAGTCCACTTGTCTACCAGTCCATCACGCACAGCAAAAAGTTTTTTAATGTCTTTAAGAACTTCAACCAGCCCCATAACAGACAAAATGTCCATCGGATAATAGCTCTTGAAACCCTCTGCAATCATTTGTGGGCCGCCAATGCCCTCAAATTCTGCATTAATTCCTTGCTCACGAAAACTGCGAATAAGTTTAGCACCTAAAGTATCGCCTGATACTTCACCCACTACAATTCCAATTTTAAGTTTCCGATTTTGCAAAGTACTATTCCTTATTTTTCAGCCCATGCATCATAACATAGCGTCTTTTGGGATGGGTATTGGTCGACTCTTTCTATTTGAACTGCAGAAATAAGATGAATGACTAATTTGACACATCTAAAGAATACGAAAAAAAGTTGGGTTAATTTAAATTTTCGATCATTTAAATATTGCGCTAGAGACCTATAAGAACATAGAATTACTGAGAATCATTATCGTTATTTTTATCTGTGCTTGGTTGCTCTATTTACACTGCTCAATCCCAGTATTTTGACTACGTAGATTGCTTAGATTCGTAATAGAGATAATTGTGCTTTGCTTAAATATTAAATTTAGGCTCAATGCATGGTGAATACAACTTTAAGCTCCCTTTATGACTTCATTCATGTGATCTTTATGCCCCTAAGTCAGCTTAAATACCCTATAAAGGTCTTGTATCGGTTTTTGATCGCATTTGGCTTAGGCTATTTATGTACATCTATCTTGTCAGAACTGCTTACCCTTAGTTTTCACCCTCACTTAGCTAAAGCAGAATCCATTTATTTGGCCGCTTTTCTATCCCTTATTTTCTTTATCATTTTTGTCATTGTAAGCTTTTGTGTTCAATCCCTGAAAAAGTTAAGCGCTTCAACCCTTTCGCTTTCCCTTTGCTTTTTTCTATTGCTGAAGTTCGTAGGTTAAACCATGCAAAAATCTGTTCGCCAATCAATGGCATGGCTACACTCTTGGCTTGGTCTGACATTTGGTTGGCTATTGTTTGCAATTTTTTTAACTGGCACTGCGACCTATTATCGTCATGAAATAAATCTGTGGATGCAACCTCAATTTGCCACCATGCAAGTCAAACAAGACTCTGCGATACAGTCAGCATATCAATACTTACAAAAAAATGCCGCAGATGCGCAAAGTTGGTATATCGGTGTAGCTAGTCCTAGCTCGCCTGTTAATAAGATCTATTGGCAAAAGGCCGATGGAGGCTACGAAAATAAGACTTTGGATGCAAATACAGGTAAAGAAGTTACCTTATCTGCAACTCAAGGCGGTGAGTTTTTCTATGGCTTTCACTATCAGTTGTATGGTGTGCCCTATTTCATCGGTAGGCTTTTAGTCACTATTGCTTCCTTCTTAATGTTGATCACCCTCATTTCAGGCATCATCACACACAAAAAGATATTCACCGAATTCTTTACCCTAAGAGCCTTCAAGGGGCAACGCTCGTATTTAGATTTTCACAATGTCACCTCTGTCATTGCTTTGCCCTTTTTCCTGACCATTACATTCACTGGTTTAGCCATTTTCTTTTATCTCATTCTTCCCAATGGTATGAAGAAACTTTATCCAGAGCAACCATTCCAATATTTTGATGAAATTAGAAATCTTAGCATCAGCTCTGAGGCTAAACCGACGCCTGCTACGATGCGACCGATTGAATACTTCATACAACAATCTGAGAAACATTGGGGTAAAACAGAGATTGACAATATTACGGTCAAACACCCCAATACCAATATCGCTCAAGTGAACTTGGTTGAGTCAACTGACCGAAGCATCACGCGAAACCAAGCTCAACTTAGTTTTAACGGTGAATCTGGTGCCCTACTCGGTGACACTCGGAATAATAGTGCAATTGCCACGCTCAATAATGGAGTTTATGGTTTACACATGGCACACTTTGCGCAGCCCTTATTACGCTTTGCATTATTCTTCTCAGGGCTTTTAGGCTGTGCCATGATTGCGTCTGGACTTTTACTCTGGAGCTTAAAACGTCAGCTACAAAATAAGAAACAAAGTTTCCACTTTGGACATTATGTGGTTAACCGCCTAAATACGGCTGCCATCATTGGCTTGCCAATTGCCATGCTCAGCTATCTTTGTGCAAACCGTTTACTTCAGTTAGAAGCTGGTCAACCCAACTACGAAATCTACGCATTTTTCGGCACTTGGTTACTCAGTTTAGTCATTGCATTACTCACTCCACAGCAACACCTTTGGAAAACTCAACTGAAAGTCTTCATTTTACTGACTGTATCTTTGCCTATTTTCAATCTTTACTATTTAATCAGCCACCAATATGTGCATGACTTACATGAATATTGGTTATTCTTGCGAGTAGATCTTATGATCATCATCCTTGCTATATTGGCTGTTTTCTTACATCAAAAAATCCAGCCCATTCAACAAAAAGCTGTACAAAAAATTCAGAAAAAATATGCCAATACTGCTGCTCAGGAGACCCACTCATGATCTATATCATTACTGGGATCCTTATCGCATTATCCTGCTATATCCTTTTTCTGGTGAGTGAAAAGCAACGACCTAAAACTCACAAATCACATTGGTCGAAATGTGCAGAACATTATCAAATCTGTCGCTATTTTGCTTTTGCTGTATTGGCTGTAGCATTAACTTTATTGATTCAATACACGGGTCGCGGTGTAGGAAGTGTTAGTTTCTTTATATTTGCAAGCCCTATCCTTTTTATCCTGATTCTGCGCATCAATGACTTAAAGCCCAAGAAAACAACCAAATCTAGCTAAGCATTTATTCTAAACTCGCACACTTCTTATTTAGATCATGAGGTAAATAAAAAGCCGTGCGATTCAATATAAACAAAAAAACTCAACAGAATTTTATAGACTGATCAAAATCATTTAAGTTGAAGCATCGTGATTTTTTAGTTATAACACGCTTAATAATAAGCACTTTTATACACCTTTTCATAGGGCAAACATTGCGTTCAACTTTAGATTGGTTACAACAAGAAATCATCACACCCTTTCAACGGCTCTGGAGTTGGTCGAAGCATCATTTTGGCTGGACACTTTTGATTTCGGTCTTTTTAAACCTAACTGTCTTTATTTGTTTCCCGAGCAGTTGGGTTCCCACTCAAATTCAGAGCAAAACCTTTAGTGAAATCACTGTTGAAGTCGGTAAAGGACGGATGAGTACGTTGAAATTCAAACAACAGCATCATTTATGGATCGCAAACTGTGCATTAATGGGAAAACCTGTTCAAACACTATGTGACCAGTCATCACATCGTCACCAATTTACGGCAAAGCAGATCGATCTTTATTATGTGGAGCGTGTTTTTTGGAACCTAAAAAATGCCAAAAAGGAGGCATTTATTCATTAGATTGCAAAATCAATAACTACTTGGACATCTGTTGTTATTTCATCTAGACATTTTTTTCTGTTTTAGTGTTAAATGAAACTACATAAAACCGTGAAAGTTTGATCATTTATCAACCATAGAGCATAAAAAATCACTAAAAAGTCATTCCAGTGCACTGAACCCTAGAATAGCTTTGACTAAGATGTTGATGCTTATAGGAAAATTTCAAGTATTTCGCATAACGTGCATTATGTTAATTTTAGAAAATCTTATAAACGAGTAAAAATTTAATCTACTAATGTTTGGACCCATTGCAAGCTCCCGCTCATAGATATTTCGATACCTAAATTTGCTATATCTAGGTATTCTTTTGGAATATAAGCAAATAACTTATCGTCAATATAAGCAATCCAAAATTCTGGGGGCGGACAATCGCACTCATCGAAGAATCCATTGGTTTCTTCATATGCCAGACAGTCATACATAGAGCATGAAATATCAAACTCTAATATTCTCCCAGTGGACTCAAATGAGTGAACCTGCTCCTTTACTTTATATTTAGAAAAAACGGATTGAATTACTTTAGCGTAGTTTTTATTAGCAACATCACTAAAATTTCTATTACACATACCCCAGAGCTTTTCTATTTTTAGCGTTGGAGAGTTCTTGAAAATATGGGCATTTCCATCAAAAAAGATAGGATTTTGGTTTAAAAGAAAACCTTTTATTTTCATAAGACTAGATCCTATATCTAATATGCATGAATTGGTCTAGATATTAAATCCTAATGGCTAGTTTCGATAGCTTAAAAATCCTATTTAACATAATGGCGGTTATACGAACTTGAGTTGTAACTCCAAAATAGAAATGTCCGGTTTCTCCAAAGTAAAAATGTCCGCTTTTAGAATATGCACTTCTGCAATTTCCTTAGCGGACGGTTTGATATGTTGGTGTCTATGTCGGATAAAGAACTTAAACGATTGTCGGTCTTGCAGGAAATCTGCGATCAACGCATAACTCAATCCCAGGCTGCTCAGCTACTTCATATTTCAGAACGTCAGATCAGACGCTTACTGCAGAAATACAAAGCTCAAGGTCCATCTGCATTAGCCCATGCCGGTCGTGGCCAAATCAGCAATTCTAAACTTCCTGAAGAACTCAGACTCAAGTGCCTCAATATTGTTTCTGACCAACTGCATGGTTTCGGACCCACTTTAGCGCATGAAAAGCTTACCACCGTACATGGATTCGATCTTTCAGTAGAAACCCTGCGTTCTTGGATGATTGCAGCTGACTTATGGATGCCTAGATCCAAGCGCCTGAAACGACCGTATCAGCCTCGTTACAACCGGGATTGCTTTGGTGAACTGATCCAAATTGATGGCTCACACCATGACTGGTTTGAAGGACGCGCTGCTAAATGCTGTCTGCTGGTGTTTATCGATGATGCTACAGGAAAATTGCAGCATTTACGCTTCTGTGAGTCAGAATCAACCTTTGACTATATGATTTCAACACGCTTATATGTCGAACAGCACGGTAAGCCTTTAGCGTTTTACAGCGACAAACATTCAGTCTTTAGAGTGAATCAAAGCAGCAAGAAAGACACCAAGATTACCCAGTTTGGACGTGTACTCAGCACCCTGAATATCGATATCATCTTCGCTAATTCACCGCAGGCCAAAGGCCGTGTGGAACGGGCCAACAGAACCCTTCAGGACCGTCTGATCAAGGAGATGCGCCTGAAAGGCATCTGTTCGATTGAGCAAGCTAATGTCTGGCTACCCTGCTTCATTGAGGAGTTCAATCAGAAGTTCGCCAAGATGGCTTTTAATCCTAAGAATCTACATCGGTCTATCACTGAAACAGCCGAAGAATTAGATGATATTTTTACTTGGCGTGAACCCCGCAGAGTCACGAATAGTCTGACGATTACTTATGATAAATGCGTATATCTCCTGGAAAACACCGAAGAAAATCAAAGGTTGATCGGTAAGTATCTTGAGTTCCTTGAATACCCGGATGGTACTGTAGCCATCATGCATAATAGCCGAAAGATCAATTACAGCCTCTTCGATAAATTAAGTCAGCTGAATCAGCGAGAGATTGTTGAGAATAAACGGTTGGGTGCTGTTCTGAATCATATCCAACAACAGCATGAAGAACTGGAACAGCAAAACAAACGTAATCGTTCTCAAAAGATGCCAAGCAGACGTGCACAGAAAACAGCAATTCAAGAACGAAATCTAAATCCTGTGCTTGACTTGGAAATGTCCATATAGGACATTTCTATTTGGTTATTAGGTAGGACATTTCTACTTAGGAATAACATGAGTTGTGAGAACCCTTTTAAGTGTCCAAATTAGATGCAGCTCCTTTTTCATTTTTTGTTAAATTTGCTGTCCCTTAGAATAAGAATATTCAATCAAATCACATTAGCTGATCCACGCCGGCAACACTTCGATATGACCTATAGCTCGACCACAGCGGATTTTGAGCAATGGAAAAAGCATAAGCTAGCCCCTCTTTATGTTATACGAACACTGATAGGCCTTAATCTATTATGGTTACTAACAATTGCAAGCATAAAAATAAAAGCGCGACTACAGCTCAAACAATAACTTCTATATCTCTTTTTAGAATAAGTAAATCAACAATCAAGACAACGACTTATATGAAAACATCATAAGATATGCACGTTTTTTGATATTTTGGCATATAACAATGTTTGGTCCACTCGAATTTATTCTCGCAGGTGTTTTAGTCGGTTTTTGTGTGGGAATTACTGGCGTGGGTGGTGGTTCATTAATGACGCCGATCCTCATTAGCCTTTTCAGAATTGAACCTCACATTGCTATTGGTACAGACTTGCTTTATGCCGCAATTTCAAAATTCTGTGGTTCATTTGTACATGCCAAAAAGCTAAACATTGTGTGGCCGATTGTGCTTTGGCTTGCAATTGGCAGTATTCCTGCTTCCTTTGCAACGCACTGGGTACTCGACAACTATTTGAGCCAATCTACTCACTATAAAGCCGTGCTCACCATGGTTTTAGGTTTCATGTTGACGATTACAGGTTTATCGATTGTCTTCCGTAATCAAATTGAAAAATTTTTCAACAAATTACGTAAAGATGAACTCCCAGATATGACTGAAGACTTAGAAAAAGTTCAGCTTCAAACCAGCAATAAACGTAAATACATTGTGATGATGGGTGTAGTTCTTGGGGTCTTCGTGACACTATCATCAGTTGGTGCAGGTGCTTTCGGAATCATGGCTTTGGTCATTATGTTCCCCAACCTACCGATGATCCGTATTATTGGTTCTGACGTTGTGCATGCAGTGTTACTTACGTTCGTTGCAGGTCTGGGTCATATGACTTCAGGCAACGTCGACTTCCATCTCCTTATGTGGTTATTGGTAGGTTCTATTCCAGCAATTATTATTGGAACACTGATTAGTTCACGCCTTCCTGAAAAGATCATCCGTAAGGTGTTAGGTATTACCCTGTTTGCGCTAGGTGTGAACTTCATGTTGAATCCGATCAAAGCCAAACCAGTGAAGCCTGCAGAGACTGCTCAAGTTGTTCAAATTTCAACAGTTAAGAATGCCTTAGTGTAGGCATTCTGATTTAAAATAAACCTAAGATTCATCACTTTTTTTTCAAAGATTCATTCGACTTTTTTATAACCTTTTCTCAGCTAAACCGTGTTATATTCAGCTTATAAAGCAACTTAATACGATCGAACCAGTGACGGCAATGAATACTCTACAGTCAAACTCTATTACCCAAAACGACATCGATGACGTGAATTTACAAAGCATTCATCCGCTAGTTACGCCAGCGGAATTAAAAACTGAATTGCCTCTCACTGAGTCTGCATATCAAACTGTACTTCACGGTCGTGAAACGATTCGCAATATTTTAGATGGTAAAGACAAACGCATTTTTGTAGTGATTGGTCCATGTTCAATTCATGACCCAGTTGCAGCTCATGAATACGCAGACCGTCTAAAAGTTTTAAGCGATAAAATTAAAGACTCAATCTATGTCGTAATGCGTGTTTATTTTGAAAAACCACGTACCACTGTGGGTTGGAAAGGTCTAATCAATGATCCTGACATGAATGACTCATTCAACATTGAAAAAGGTTTACGTATTGGTCGTAAGCTTTTGGTTGAGTTAAATGAAAAAGGCTTACCGTGCGCGACCGAAGCCCTCGATCCAAACTCACCACAGTACTACCAAGACTTAATCTCTTGGTCAGCAATTGGCGCACGAACTACTGAAAGCCAAACACACCGTGAAATGTCTTCAGGTTTATCTTCACCTGTAGGTTTCAAAAATGGTACAGATGGTGGTTTAACTGTTGCAACCAATGCCATGCAGTCGGTTAAACATGGACACCACTTTTTGGGTCTAAACAACCAAGGCCAAGTGTCTGTGATTCGTACTTCAGGTAATCCGTATGCGCATGTGGTACTTCGTGGTGGTAATGGCAAGCCAAACTACGATGCTGGTTCTGTAGCAGAAGCAGAAGCAGCCTTGGCTAAAGCGAAAGTTAGCACCAAAATCATGATTGACACCAGTCACGCAAACTCGAACAAAGACCCGTTCCTTCAACCGCTTGTTTTGAAAAATATTACAGAACAAATCATTGATGGTAATAAGTCTATTATTGGCATTATGGTTGAAAGTCACCTTAAAGGTGGACGTCAAGAAATTCCTGAAAACTTATGCGACCTCGAATATGGTAAATCTGTAACCGATGGTTGTATTGACTGGGATACCACAGAAAAGGTATTACTAGAGATGCACGAAGCACTCAAAGACGTTTTACCGAACCGATAAGTTTAAAAAACGCCATCTTCGGATGGCGTTTTTCATTCTATGATTAAGAAATAATTATGAACGCTATTGAAACATACTTAAGCCAAACACTTAACTTTCAATTTATCCACGAGCATTTGTTTACTTCTGGACAACCGACTGCTGAGCAATTACAGCAAATTAAAGAGTATGGCGTAAACACGGTCATCAATCTTGCGCTCAGTAATAGCGGTAACTATTTAGCGAATGAAGATCAAATCTGTTTAGAACTCGGTTTAAACTATATACATGTGCCTATTTCATGGGATACACCATCTGATGATCAATGCTTATTGGTCTTAGATATGATTGATCATTTGGTGCAAGAACAAACCATTTGGGTCCATTGTTCAGAAAACTATCGAGTCAGTAGTTTGATGTATTTATATCGTCAATATTATATGAATATCGATATGCCAACGGCTCACGAGGCCATGCATCAAATTTGGGAACCAAATGACACATGGACAGGTTTGGCGCATGCTGTTGCCGTACAACTTCAAGGTCGTAAAGCAAGTCAAGAATTAAAGCTGGCTATGATCAATCCTGATCATTTTGCGTGAGAAATCAGCACTGTCGCTGTAGATAAAATACCTTCCTGACGCCCCGTAAAGCCCAACTTTTCCGTGGTCGTTGCTTTGATGCTAATCTGCGTGATTTCAACATCAAGAACGTCTGCAATGCTTTGGCGCATCGCTAAATTATGCGGGGCCAACTTTGGTCGTTCGCATGCCACAGTAATGTCAGCATTATTCAACTGATAACCACGATCTAAAATGAGCTGATAGACATGTTTGAGTAATACACGACTGTCTGCTCCTTTAAAACGAGGGTCAGTATCTGGAAAGTGTTGACCAATATCCCCTAAAGCCAATGCACCCAATAATGCATCTGTTAGAGCATGCAAAACCACATCACCATCTGAATGTGCTTTTAAGCCGTGTGTATGCGGAATTTGAATACCTGCTAGTGTGACAAATTCACCCTCTTCAAAAGCATGTACATCAAGTCCCTGCCCAATTCGAATATGTGCAACCATGCTCAGTTTCCTTTAAGAAATAAATGATAGAAATCTTGTATTCACGCTTTCTCTTTCGCTATAGTTACAAGCAGCGCAACATAGTGAAAGTATAAGCGATCATGCTGTTGAAAACCGACATAAAACTTATGAAAAAATTTAGTATTTTAGTGTGTCTAAGTTGTCTTTGTACTAGCTTTAGCTATGCTCAAGTCATTAACTGTGATGATCCGACCTCATCTAGCCTTAAAAAGATCTGTAGTGATCAATTCGCAGATATTCGACAAAACTTAAACACTCAATCCGTGACTGCTTTTCTAATCAGTGATGCGCCTCAGCGTTTATTAGTCGATACCCATCAACTATGGCTAAACCGCCTACAGCAGTGTAAATCCTTAGCCTGCTATCAGCAGCAGATGGACTTTCGAATTGATGATCTGAATTTCTATACTTCACTTAATCAAAGTTTGACCCAACACTATTTAAAGTTTGAACATGGGACGATTGCTAAGCAACCTGTGCACCTACAAGTTCATCAACTGTCTAAAGATAAAATTAAGATTGAAGGGATCGCCTACCGTAATCCTAATAATCGTATAGAGACTCAAACCATTTCATTTTTGGCCTACACTACACCAGATCAGAAACAAAACATCACGGACAATGAAAACAACTGCCATTATCAGTTCAACTTTCAAAAAGCCATTCTTTCTGTAAAAAGTGAAAACAAAGCATGTAATCGTTTTGTTGGTGTGTATCGTGTTTATGACTAAGCTACAAAATAGATCAACCTAATGAACATCAGGAGGTTAAAAACGTGCAAATATTAGTACAATGCTGCAACCTCCTAGAACAGAAAAAATTGACCATTGCCTTTATCGAAAGTGCCAGTTCTGGTTATTTGTCCAGTCAGTTTTCTATTTATAAGCATAGTGGCGCAGACATTTTATTGGGTGGACTGGTCAGTTACGATCCCAGTATCAAATGTGAAATTTTAAAAATAGATCCAGCACTAATTCAGCAATATACAGCAGAGTCGATTGAAGTCACAGAAGCTATGGCTATTCACGGTCATCGACTGTTTCATCATGCCGATATCATTGTCTCATGTACAGGATTATTGAAACCTGGAGGAAGTGCGACGCCTGAGAAACCTGAAGGCACTTTTTATATCGCCATTGATTATCAAAATACATTAAGTAGCTACCAGTATTTGCTACTAGGAACTGCGCTCGGGCGACTTGATCAACTTACAAAAAACGTAGCCCAAATGGTCATTCAACGTGTTCAAAATACTTAAATCTTTACGCTAAATTTGATTTTTTTTTAGATTTACAACTCTTAAATTGAACCATAATGACTAAAAATGTGAAGTGCATCATGACGATGAAAATAATCCACCCGCTACTTTTCAGTACCTTATTTTTTTCAAGCCACAGTTTTGCAACTGTAGGAGGGCCACAAAATATTGAAGTTTTAGGACTAGACCAAGCTGATCAAAAAATTTATGTGATGCGACATTATTTAGATGGTCGTGGTCGTTTGCCACAATTGTATTATTATCAACTTAACAGCAAAACGCCCTCTAAATTGATTGAAGTAAAATCGTTATATATCAATCCAAAAACTCAAAAAATTGACTATGATCAAGACAGCCAGAAGTTTGATCGTGACATTGCAAAAATAAAAAAAAGACTCAAAGCGTTAACGCCGATTCAACCCATGCAGGTTAAAATTCACGTCCTCAGTAAAAAGACTTCAAAAGAACCTTCTTGGTATGACCCTAAAATCTCCATCCCGAAGTTTAGCTATCAATATCAAGTGAAATACAGCAATTTGAAAAGTCCCGTACACAAGGCAGTGGACTATAAAAATGGGCTGCGCATTTCGCAAAGTTATAGGGTTCCTCATCAACAAAAAGCACTGGTGACTGTTCAATATCTCGGAATTCCTTTTGAAACAGGTTATAACATTGAGGACCCTGTACTTCTCACCCGCTAAAAAATAAGGTCTAAAATTATGAAAGTAGAGCCTTTTGGCTGATGGCATTAGATTTTGGCCAAAGTCCCCTATATCCTTTCTATTGCTACTGATTGCGGGTCAGAGCCTACATAATCAGCATTTGCACAGAATTAGGAATGTCTATACTTAGTTCGACTTGATGTATTGACCTAAACAATTTAGTAGCACCACTTGCTAGATGCATAAATTAATTCAACAGCATTGAAAAATTCATCATTTTCTAAATTACTTACGTATTAATATTCAAATCTTCTAATTGTTGGGATACTGTACAACCAAGTATGAAAAAGCTTGTTTTTTTAAAAAATCTTCGCTAGTATTCATTTCGCTTGAACTTGTTGATATATAACAAATTCAAGATATTAGGGCCTATAGCTCAGTTGGTTAGAGCAGCGGACTCATAATCCGTTGGTCCACAGTTCAAGTCTGTGTGGGCCCACCATATAAAACAACCACTTAGGTGCATTAATCCTAGGTGGTTTTTTATGGGCTATTTTTATATAAACATTTTGAATTCAAGTATTAGTCGTTTCTGCTTATTTAAAAAAAATTCGAAATTTTCATTTAAGCAATCCTTTCCAATCTTCACCATTCTCAGAATCACGACCTAATTTGTCTTTGCTTTAGATTTTCCTGTCAAATCTTATTTTCAGGCATTTTGACGATAACTCTAACAAATTCTTTGCCTAAACTTGCAGCTATAGATTCAAATGATATGAGTCAAGCCGTCATGACTGATCGTGCCCCATTGTTTCTATACACTCCTACAGAACCCTATCCTGTAATCACTTAGCCTCACTACTCACAAAAATATGGCTAAGTTAAGCATTGAACAACTGTGAACATAACATCCAACAGGCTATATATGGCTAGAAAGTATAAATTTCAAGCATCTAAACATGATGCTCTAACAAAGTATCTCATTTAGAATAATAGCTATCAACGATTATAGATGATTGAAAATTAAATTTTTAAGTCAATCAAGCTATTTATAGCTAGCATCAAAAATCAGTGCATTTATACATTATTACTACTAAATACTGATTTCCTTTTTCTTACGGGACTCAATGAAAAATTCAACAACCGACCACAGAACAACCAAACCGAAAAGGACAAATGCCCATAAAAAAGTCGAAAGATAAGTCATTTTAACAATCCTGAACTTTGTTACACCAAAGTTAAAGCATGAAAGTTCATACTCTTTTCTTAGACCAAAGTCTAATCTTTCATTTCGATTATGAATAGTAGTATTTTTAAAAAAATTATACTTATTTTCTATTAATAAATATCTATAAAGACTTATTACATACCTTTTAATCACAATTATTTAGCCTACTAATGGAAAAATCTGACCTCTAATGTCTGATCAGAATTAAGTTAGGGCTTGACTCAAACGCCAAACAAGCAGACATTAGCCACTTTAAAGAACACTTGTATATTTATGCTCATGTTAAAGAAACTGATTGGCGAGTCTGCATTTAAGCTCGCAGGCTGGAAATACCATGTGGAACCAAATGTTTTAGAAGATAAGCAAGTCATTATTGGATTTGAACACACTTCTATGATGGATGCTGTCTTGTCTCTGGCCATTTTTCAAATCTACGATATGAAAATCCATACCCTAATTAAAAAAGAATTATTCAAAGGGCCAATGAAGCCGATACTCGAGGCGATTGGTGGTATTGCAGTTGACCGTAAGTCAAATAAAGACATCGTGTCGCAAATGGTTGAACACTTTTCTCAACATGAAAAATTCAACTTGGTGATTGCACCAGAAGCAACCCGTGCAAAAACAGGCGAAGCACGTAAACCGATTCGTACAGGCTTCTGGCATATTGCAAAAGCCGCAAATGTCCCTATTGTACTTATGTACGCGAACTCAAAAACCAAACAAGGGGGTATTTTTGGAAAAATCTATCCCACAGAGTTAGATCATGATTTAGCCCTCATTAAAGCACTTTATAAAGAGCATGTTGGTTTAGATATCGAAATTCCCGAACCTAGAAATGATCCCAAATAAGCTCATCTAAATGACCTAAAAGAATGTGAATAGCCCCTCTCTTTTAGGTCTAAATCAATTCTTTCTGAGGGCTCATTTTTGAAATGAATTGCTTCACAATCTAAATTTGAAATAACTGACTTTATTTCAAACAATTTTATTTATTTTTTGTTTAATCTGACTCATTTCAGAAAAACACCTACTTTCGCATAAAAAAGTGCTTATGGTAGAATTTGCACAATTTGATAGGCACAAAGCCAATCTACAAGGAGCATATTTCGCATGGCGGGTCATTCCAAGTGGGCCAATATTAAGCATCGTAAAGCAAAACAAGATGCTAGCCGTGGTAAACTTTTTACCAAATTTATTCGTGAATTAACAACTGCTGCAAAGCTTGGCGGTGCTGATACTGCAAGCAACCCACGTCTTCGTGCGGTTGTAGAAAAAGCACTTTCTGTGAATATGACACGTGACGTCATCAACCGTGCAATCCAACGTGGTGCTGGTGGTGAAGATAACGACGATTTAAAAGAAATTACCTACGAAGGTTATGGTGTTGGTGGTGTTGCAGTTATTGTAGAAACCATGACTGACAACTTAAACCGAACTGTACCGGATGTGCGTCACTGTTTCTCAAAAACAGATGGTAACTTAGGCACAAATGGTTCAGTTGCTTTCTTATTCACAAAGCGTGGTGAGATCACTTTTGAAGATGTGTCTTTAGAAGATCAAATCATGGACGTAGCCCTTGAAGCAGGTGCCGAAGATATCGAAGTGGATGAAGATGAAATCTTAGTCATTACTACACCTGAATCTTTTGGTGATGTGCAAGATGCTTTAACTGCTGCTGGCTTAAAATCTGATAATGCTGAAGTGGTCATGAGCCCTTCAACAAAAGCTGAAATTTCTGATATCGACCAAGCGAAAAAGATCATGAAAATGATTGATATGCTGGAAGATTTAGATGATGTACAAAACGTTTATACCAACGTTGAGTTCTCTGATGCGGTGTTGGCAGAATTAGACGCCTAATCTTTGCTTGATCAAAATGCGCGCTCAAACATAACTTTGGGAGCGCATTTTTTATGTCTGATTTAATACACTTTCAATAAATTTTGCTTTTTTGCAACGATATTTATCCATGCTTAAATGCTGGCTGTCGTGTTTTAATTGATTATAAGCCATGACTAAATTCTGATTTTTCAACAAGCAATCACGAAAGATCAAAAAACTTTGCCACTGAGAGTTTTTCACAACCAATTGAATAGCAACATCATCCTGCTGTAGCGACTCTAGCATACACAGTTCATGTGTTCTTAAGGTATCAAGCTTTTCAACAAAACCTAAACTGGAAATACTAGCGATGGCTGAGTCAAAATCTACAACATCAACAGCCACATAAATATCCAAATCACCTTTAGAAACTGCATGAGGAATGGCAGATGAACCAATATGTTCAATCTGTGCTTTGGGTATGAGAGCTAAAAGTTGTCGCTGATAGTATACAAATTTTTGATGGCAAGATGCTTGATACTCAGTAGCTGCATAGAACTTCAGCATACGCTAAACCTTACTCAACAAACCGCTACAGTTAAATACATTATATTCTTTAATCACAAAGCTTGAATGAAGTGCCACCACATGCTCAATTTTACCAATGCGTTTGAGTAAAATATCACTGTAATTTTCCATATCTCTTGCCACAACTTCAACAATAAAATCTGCTGACTGCCCTGTCACTAAAAAGGCATTGGTCACTTCAGGAATGCTTTCCAACTCTTCCAAGAACTTGGAAAAAGTGTCGGTATCATGTTTACTCAAAGATACTTGGAGTAAAACATGTAGACTAAACCCGAGTTTTTGATAGTTAATATCTCGCTTAACTTTAGTCATAATCGCATTATCAATCAGATGCTTAATACGACGATGCACCGAACTGACCGATAAATTAATACGCTCTGATAATTCGTTTAGATTGATATCTTCATTACTTAAAATTTCTAAAATTTGCTTATCAAAACGGTCTAATTCCATTTTTTAACTCTCATAATGCATCATGTTTATAGCTGTTTATTTCATATTAAGCTTTTCAGATGAAAGATAAAACTTATTTGCATATTTTTTCATTTATTTTCAAATTCATAAAAATATATCAATCATTTAGGCAAAAAATTGCTATAATTTTTTATAAAAATTACAAATAGACTGAGAAACTTTCTATTCAACACACCACATCATTTTCTTTAAATAGCAGACAAAGGCTTGATGTATAACGTCCGCCTTTGCCTATTTGACTACAGTTGATCCTAAATGCCACGCCAGTCGACTCGGGCATTGCGCTCGGTTTGATAGACTCTTAAAACATACTGCCCCAAGGGTAAATTGGTTAAATATGTTTTATAGTTACTGAATTCTTCAGATAGACTTTCCTCATGGTCTTTTTCCCAAGGTGTCCCTTTAATTTCCAGCACAGGAGCTAACATCGAACACACAGCAATATCCGCCAAACCTAAACGATCCCCGACAAAGTAACGTCCATGATTAGCAATTAACTTCTCATTTAATACTTCAATTAAACGCTGCATTTCGGCTTTGGAATGCTCTATTTTCTCTGCATTCAACTCATAGCCTTTCGACATCAAAGTTTTCATTAAAGGTTTGGTGTATTTTTCAAATTTACGTAAATACCCCTTTTCGCCCAACATAATCTGTAACGATTGATCGTTATCGGATAATGCATGGGCCAACCCCCAACGACGCACATGCAATCCCAAGTCGTTGGATAGTGCATTAACATCTAAAGCCTCTTTACGAAGCTGTGCTTCATTACGTAACAGTCGATGTTCTGGATAACGTTCATCCAGATATAATGCAATCTCGGTGGTATCTGCGACCCATTTGTCCTGATCACGTAAAATAGGCAATTTATTTTGCCCTGTCTTTAATTGTGCAAAAGCCCGGTGAACCCCAGGCACCACATTTTGTGCAACAAAATCTAGCTCTTTATGATCGAGCAACCAGCGAGCTTTCTCACAAAAATGAGATAAAGGAAACTGGTATAAAGTTCTCATAAATGCTCCACATTTATTTTTCTATTTTGGCTTTTCAGAAAAACCATCTATTTCAGTTGGATACTTTAGTCACTGTATTTAGGATTTACAATGTACTTTTTACTCAAAACTGCCTAGTAAATGTTCAACAGCCTTTATCAAATTTATACGTTTTTTTCTCTACAATATCTCAAATCTTGATAAGCAAGGCTTTAATCGTACTATCCACTCCTCCGTTAAATTAGTTATTCCTTATTTTTCAAATTCTTAGCATTTCATCTAATTGATTAAACTTAGCATATTTTATTTTTAAATTTTTAGCTGCTAAGTAATTCAAAATCCTTCATTTAATCATTCAAATAATCCCAAGTAGCGTATAGAGATTAAGTAAAGGTGCTTTTATGTCTCATACTCTCTCTAAAAATATTCACGTGATACAAAATGATCAGGATGCGATTAATGCAGCCTATCATGTCGCTGACTTTGCCTTAGAAGGTCGGGATCAACGTGATCAGAACCGCCAACTTCCTTTTGCTGAAATCGAGTTATTTAGCCAAAAAGGATTAGGCGGTATTCGTATTCCACAAGCTTTTGGAGGTGCATTTGTTTCCAATAAAACTTTAGCTCAGGTTTTTCGCATTATTAATAAAGCCGACTCAAGTGTCGGTCAAATTCCACAAAACCAAATTGCGCTACTCAACATGATTGATATCTTGGGTAGCGAACAACAAAAAAAGTTTATTTTTAATGAAATATTAAAAGGTAAACGCCTTGCCAATGGCGGCCCTGAAAGAAATACCAAAGACACTAAAACATTAAATACAAAATTAAGCATTGAAAATGGTCGTTACTATGTCGATGGTGAAAAGTTCTATTCTACAGGGAGTAGCTTTGCCCATTGGTTAGCCATTAAAGCCATTCACCCTGAAGGTTATGTGGTACTGACGCTTGTTGATGCCGCAGCACAAGGTGTCGAAATCATTGATAATTGGAACGGTTTTGGTCAGCGTACAACGTCAAGTGGCACAGTAAAGTTACAACGGGTTGAAGTCGATCCACGACTTATCTTTGATGAGCGGAAACTGGTTGAAGACGTCAATTACCGTGGTGCTTTCTCGCAGTTAATGCAAGTTGCGATTGATGTCGGTATTGCAGAAGCTGCATTTGAAGATACTTTGTCAGCAGTTAAAAAAGCCCGACCGATTGTCGATGCGCAGGTTGAGAAAGCCAGTTTTGAACATTACACCTTACAAGAAGTCGGCAAATTCGCTGTCCTGTTAGATGCCGCTATCCTACTGCTCGATGAAGCTGCAGAATATTTAGATGAGCTCGACCAACTGAGCGTTGTCAGTGCGGAACAAGCAGCTAAAGCCTCTATTTTAGTCGCCGAAGCCAAGGTCTATGCTAACGATGCTGCACTACAAATTTCTGAAAAACTCCTAGAGCTTGGTGGGAGTCGTTCGAGCCTAAGCCAACATAACTTAGATCAACATTGGCGCAATGCACGCGTACATACCTTACACGACCCGATCCGCTGGAAGCTGCATGCACTGGGTAACTACTATTTAAATAACACTTTCCCTGCCCGCCACGCTTGGATTTAAGGAGAGCATAATGACTTCATTTCAACCCATTCTTCCTCTTCAATCCCAAGACACGGCGTATGCACATATCATTCAAAGTGATGCTGAAGCCTTAGAAATTGCCAAAAATTTGGCTGAGCAGTTTAAACAGCAGGCTATCCAACGCGATGCTGAACGAATTTTGCCTTTTGAGGAAATTGAAGCCTATAGCCAATCTGGACTCTGGGCCATTACTGTACCGAAGGAATTCGGGGGAGCCGATGTTTCCAGTTATACTGTCGCGCAAATTATTGCGCTGATGAGTGGTGTGGATGGTTCGATTGGACAAATTCCACAGAACCATTTCTATGCCTTAGAGGTTTTACGTAATAACGGCACTGAACAACAAAAGCGTAAACTCTATGCAGAAGTGCTCAAAGGCGCTCGCTTTGGTAATGCCTTGGCTGAGTTTAAAACTAAAAATGCAACACAAAAACAAACTGCACTGAGCCAAACGGAACAAGGCTATGAAGTCAATGGTGAAAAGTTTTATTGCACGGGCAGCCTGTTTGCAGACCGCATACCGACCTTAGTCAAAGATGCCGATGACAAAGAGTTTCTGGTCTTTATCCCACGGAATAGCTCAGGACTAGAACTCATTGATGATTGGTCAGGTTTTGGTCAACGTACCACAGGCAGCGGTACAGTCAAATTTAATCATGTCGCTGTAGGTGCAGAAGATATTATTCCTTTTGATACAGCATTTTCCAGACCGACTCTGGTAGGGCCTTTTGCTCAAATTATGCATGCTGCAATTGAAACGGGCATTGCGCGTGCTGCTTTTGAGGAAACACTGGTTCGTGTGCGTCAGGCTCGTCCTTGGATTGACTCTGCTGTTGAACAGGCAACCGATGATCCTTTAACACAGTTTGAACTGGGACGAGTGGTTGCCGATGTGCGTGCCAGTGAAGTCTTACTCAAACAAGCGGCACGCTCCATTGACACAGCACGTCCCCATCCAACCGCTGATAGCATTGCTAAAGCATCACTGGATGTAGCGAAAGTTCGTGCCCACAGCACAGAAACGGCTTTAAAAGCTGCTTCGAAATTGATTGAACTGGCAGGTAGTCGTGGTAGTCAACGTGAAGATGGCCTAGACCGCTTTTGGCGTAATGCACGTGTTCACACGCTACACGATGCATCACGTTGGAAATATTACTTCATTGCTAATTATCTCCTTAACGGGGTACTTCCGCCACGCAGAGGGACATTGTAATGACACTATCATCTCAAAATAACAAGCCGAAACAAATCATTCTGAATGCCTTTGATATGAATAGCGTAGGTCATATCAATCACGGTTTGTGGACACACCCACGCGATGAGTCACATCGTTTTAATGAGCTCAGCTATTGGACCGATTTGGCGCAAACTTTAGAACACGGTTTATTTGATGGTTTATTTATCGCCGACATTACGGGTGTCTACGACGTTTATCAAAATGGTCTGGATTTAACCCTAAAAGAGTCGATTCAGCTTCCAAGCCATGACCCTAGTACACTCGTTTCTGCTATGGCCGCCGTTACACAGCACTTAGGTTTTGGTGTTACTGTGAATCTGAGCTATGAGTCGCCTTACCAATTTGCACGGCGCTTTGCAAGCCTCGACCATTTAACCCACGGTCGTATTGGCTGGAATATTGTCACCGGCTACTTAGACAGCGCAGAACGGTTAATTGGTCAAAAAGGTTTAAAAGATCACGACTTGCGCTATGAACAAGCCGAAGAGTTTCTCGAACTTTGCTATAAATTTTGGGAAGGTTCTTGGGAAGACGGTGCCGTACAAAAGGATAAGTTAAACCGTGTCTTTACTGACCCTTCAAAAGTTCATGCCATTCAGCATCATGGCAAATTTTTCCAAAGTCAGGGCGTTTTTCAGGTTTCCCCATCTATTCAACGTACACCTGTGCTTTATCAAGCAGGCGCCTCAAGCAAAGGCTTAGCCTTTGCAACCCAACATGCTGAAGCCATGTTTATTGGTGCTGACACGCCTGAAAAACTTAAACAGCAAGTCAATAAAATTCGTGCCCTTGCATTCAGCCATGGGCGCGATGAGCAAGCTATTAAACTCTTTGTCGGTATTAGTGTCGTGACGGCAGAAACAGATGAGTTGGCTCAAGAAAAACTCGCTGAATATATTCGCTATGCCAGTCCAGAAGCAGGTTTGGCGCATTTTTCAAGTTCAGTCGGAATAGATTTGGCTCAGTTCACAGATGATGAAGCGATTCCCTATAAACAAACCAATAGCATTGCCTCGGTCAATAACAAATTTAAAGAGCAAAAAGTTACCCGAACAGATTTAAAAGCCCAGCATGTATTGGGAGGACGCTACCCGCTAATAGTCGGGAGCGGAAAAACCGTAGCAGAAAAACTCATTCAGCTATTAGATAAAACTGGCGTAGACGGCTTTAACCTTACACGAACCGTTGCTCCAGAGTCACATCAAGACTTTATTCGTTGGGTCATCCCAGAGTTACAAGAGCGTGGCCGTTATAAAACTGCCTATGAATCAGGTAGTTTACGCCACAAATTATTCGCTCAAGGTGACCGACTCTCCGCAGACCACCCAGTACAGCAGTATCGATGTCAAAGCTCGTCCCCTCATACTCAAACACAGCAAAAACAAACCGCATAAATTTTAAAATACGAGAAATATCATGGCTCAAACTGCAAAAACAAAATTTACCATTATTGGGGTAATTGTCGCCGCTATCGTCATCGCACTAGTGGCTTGGTCTTATCATAAAAAATCGAGTAACACTGAACTGGTGATTGGGATCAGCCCACCCTTTGCAAATCCGTTAAAAGTGGCTGTAGAAGAAGCAAAACAGCAAGGCATCAACGTCAAACTGGTGGAATTCTCAGATTGGAACACTCCAAATATCACGCTCAACCATGGTGATATTGATGCCAACTATTTCCAGCATCAGCCCTTCTTAGATAACGCCATCAAAGAAACCCAATTTAAACTGAAAGCACTGGATAAAGGCGTCACCACACACGTCGGTTTATATTCAAAGAAATATGACTCGATTGATGCGATTCCTGAAAATGCACGTACAGTTATTCCAAATGATCCAGTCAACCAAGGCCGTGCGCTTTTACTGTTACAACAGGCTAAATTGATTAGCTTAAAAGACCCAAACAATCATCTATCGAATCTGCAAGATATTGTGAGCAATCCTAAAAAGCTTCAGTTTATTGAAGTTGAAGGTCCACAAACTGCACGTGCCGTTGATGATGCTGACTTGGTCTTTAGCTATCCACATTATTTACGTCTTGCAAAAACCATTGACCCAAATGATGCGCTGATCTTAGATGACAACACCAATACCCTGTATTCGATTTTATTTGTGGTGCGTGACGACTACCAACAGAAACACCCAGAGAAAGCCGCTCAACTTGAAAAGTTCATCAAGATTTATCAAACATCGGACAAAGTTAAACAGACTTTGAATAGTGAAATTGGCGAAAAACTTTGGTTCCCAGGTTGGAAGTGAGTATAAGCCATGACGCAATCTTTCACTCAAAATCGAAAAAAATGGATGATTGGCTTAAGTGTCATCGTGGCAATTTTTGCTCTAGCGGGTTACCGCTATAGCAAAAGCCATGCGCAGGATGATGTCTTAACGATTGGCATTAGCCCACCTTATGCCGAATTGCTGCAAAGCGTGGCAGATGATGTAAAAAAGCAAGGTATTCAGGTCAAACTGGTTGAATTTTCGGACTGGCATGCGCCAAATGTTGCCGTGCAAAATGGTGACATTGATGCCAACTTTTTTCAGCAAAGCGTCTTTCTACGCAATGCAATTCGCGAAACAAATTATGACCTGCATGCATTCGCCACAGGAACAGGAAGTCATGTCGGACTATATTCTAAAAAATATCAGTCCTTAGATGCACTACCCACTCAAGCCCGTGTGGTTATTCCCAATGACCCTGTGAATTCGGCACGTGCACTGATTTTACTGCATCGTGCAGGTTTGATTCAGCTCAAAGATATCAACAATGAATTGTCTACCGTAAAAGATATTGTGAGCAATCCTAAACAACTTCAGTTTATTGAAGTAGAAGGACCACAAACTGCCCATGCATTTAATGATGCCGATTTAATTTTTGGCTTCCCACATTATTTAAAAATGGCCAAAGTCACAGATCCGCATCATGCTCTTTTTCTTGATCCGATAGACAAGAAATACGCCATTTTATTTGTGACACGTAAAGATTATCCAGATCAAAACCAAAAACTTGCGACTTTTGTGCAAGCATTCCAAAACTCAAAACATGTTCAAGAAATTTTAGACCGTGATTTTGGCCAAGGTCTGTGGTTTGAAGGCTGGAAATAAGGAGAAAAAGAATGGTCAGCTTTGGTTCTCATGTGGATTTTTCCACTCCACATATCAAAATTCGTAATTTAAACAAATACTATGCAGTACAAGGGCATAGTGTACATGCACTCAAAAATATTGACCTCGACATCCCGACAGGGAAAGTGTTTGGCATTATTGGCAAAAGTGGCGCGGGTAAATCTTCCCTGCTCCGCACCTTAAATGGTTTAGAACGTATTAGTGAAGGTCATATTCATATCCATCAGCAAGACTTGGCAACATTGAGTCATGCGGAACTAATTCAGCTCCGCCAACGTATTGGCATGATTTTCCAACATTTTAATTTAATGTCTGCCAAAACAGTTTATGAAAATGTCGCACTGCCCCTCATCGTTGCCAACTATCCTAAACAAGACATCGAACAACGAGTCAATGAAGTTTTACAGTTGGTTGGGCTGAGCGATAAGGTTCAGCATTACCCATCACAACTGTCTGGTGGTCAAAAACAGCGTGTCGGTATTGCCCGTGCACTGGTTCACCATCCTGAAATTTTACTCTGTGATGAAGCAACATCTGCACTCGATCCAGAAAGTACCTCTGTGGTGTTGTCCTTGCTCAAAGAGATCAATCAAAAGTTGGGTATCACCATTGTATTGATTACCCATGAAATGCAAGTGATTCGGGAAATATGCGATCAGGTAGTGGTCATTGATGGTGGTGAAATTGTGGAATCAGGTGAAGTTTGGTCTGTGTTCTCTCAACCCCAACAAGGCATTACCCAAGAACTGCTGAATCTAGAACAACTCGATTTGCCTTTTTGCTTAAATGCGGAACTCACGCAGCTCGATACACATGCCATTTTCAAAATTCGCTCGACTTCAGATGCGCATCATCCACCAGACTTAAAACAGATTTTGGAGTACTTTCCACAAACTGTTCATTTATATCAAAGTCAGGTCGACACCATTCAAAACCATTTAATTGGAACATTGATTATTGCTGTTCCCACACAGGGCCTAGAAATTCAATCATTACTACAAAAACTAAAAGCGCATGTGACACATGTAGAGGTACTTGGCTATGCACGACCAACTCATTGATTTATTACTGACAGGTACTATCGACACCTTAATCATGGTCGGCGCATCTGCATTTTTTGCCTTACTCATTGGTCTACCTATGGCGGTGGTTTTAGTCAGTACCTCTGAGCATGGCATTTATCCCTCTAAAAGTATTAACCATAGCTTAGGCTGGTTGGTAAACATCACCCGTTCCGTTCCCTTCCTAATTTTGATGGTGGCCCTCATTCCACTCACACGTTGGATTGTAGGCACAAGTTATGGCGTTTGGGCAGCAGTTGTTCCTTTAACTTTGGCGGCAACCCCATTTTTTGCTCGGATTGCAGAAGTCAGTTTACGCGAAGTAGATCAAGGATTGATTGAGGCTGCGCAAGCGATCGGTTGTAACCGCACTCAAATCATTTGGCATGTGTTGTTACCTGAAGCGCTACCCGGAATTGTCGCAGGTTTTACTGTAACCATTGTGACCATGATTAACTCCTCTGCCATTGCAGGTGCCATTGGTGCAGGTGGTTTAGGTGATATTGCCTATCGCTATGGTTATCAGCGTTTTGATATGCAGATCATGTTGGCCGTGATTGTCGTGCTCGTGATTTTGGTGATGTGTGTACAAGCGATTGGAGACAATCTGGCAAATCAACTCGATAAAAGGAAGGTTTAATCCCATTTCCCATATAAAGCAGAGTCTATACTGTCCACTGAAGTTTTTTAGACCCTCCTTTTTCTAAGGAGGGAATTTCAATATGAAATTCACGCCATTTTTATGAAAGATTCCAGTCCTTACATAGGCAATGACCTACATGCAACTGATCTCTTAAATCTTGTTTCTTTATTAAAGGAAAAGACCTAAAAGACTTGTACAGAGGGCATAAATGAGGAAGTTCTGCCCACAACATGATTTACAACTTTGATTCTTCTCCCCTGAGACCTGACTTTGTCATGGCTTTCATGTAAAATCACTGGCAATTTTTATATAACACGTTGTGAGTTATTTCATGGGTTTTAATTGCGGTATTGTCGGCTTGCCGAACGTTGGTAAATCTACACTTTTCAATGCATTGACTAAAGCTGCTATTGCTGCTGAAAACTTCCCATTTTGTACCATTGAACCAAACACAGGCATCGTTCCTGTGCCAGATCCACGTTTAGACAAATTAACAGCGATTGTAAAACCTCAGCGCGTAATTCCAACAACAATGGAATTTGTGGATATTGCAGGTTTAGTTGCGGGCGCATCTAAAGGTGAAGGCTTGGGTAACCAATTCCTTGCAAACATCCGTGAAACGGATGCGATTGCTCACGTTGTACGTTGTTTTGAAGATGAAAACGTCATACACGTTAACGGTAAAATTGACCCGCTTGATGACATCGCAACCATCAACACGGAACTTGCACTTGCTGACTTAGAAACTGTAACAAAAGCAGTGACTCGTTTAGCAAAATCTGCAAAAGGTGGAGACAAAGAAGCGCTTGCAACCAAAGCAGTTTTAGACAAAATTTTACCTTTACTTGATGAAGGCAAACCTGCCCGTGCTGCTGACCTAGACGACGACGAACGTAAACTGGTCCGTGGTTTTGGTTTAATGACTTTAAAACCAACCATGTATATTGCAAACGTTGCAGAAGATGGTTTTGAAAACAACCCGCATTTAGATGCTGTAAAAAAACTTGCAGCTGAAGAAAATGCAATCGTTGTTCCGCTTTGTAACCAAATCGAAGCTGAAATTTCACTGCTTGAAGACGAAGACCGTGCTGAGTTCCTTGAAGCTTTAGGTATGGAAGAACCAGGTCTAAACGTGGTAATTCGCGCAGGCTACGGTCTTTTAGGTTTACAGACTTACTTCACGGCGGGTGTACAAGAAGTTCGTGCTTGGACCGTTAAAGTCGGTGCAACTGCACCTCAAGCGGCAGGTGTGATCCACACTGACTTCGAAAAAGGCTTTATCCGTGCTGAATGTGTTGCTTATAACGATTTTGTTCAATACAACGGTGAAGCAGGCGCGAAAGAAGCAGGTAAATGGCGTTTAGAAGGTAAAACGTACATTGTTCAAGACGGTGATGTTCTACACTTCCGCTTTAACGTATAAGATATTTCGAATATAAAAAAACCCGATACCAATCGGGTTTTTTTATAAGCTTAAACCAAGCTTAAAAACAGCATTAAATAACAGATGAACACCTGATTCATTTGGATTTCACACAATATTCTAACTTCTATTCTTTTGTATTATCGCTAATTTAATCACAGGCACTAATGCCTTTATTGAACAAACGAAAATGAAAAAGATCAGCACATTTATTGCAGCAGGTTTATTCACAACACTTAGCGCTACAGCATTTGCATGCCCACAAGGGACAACACTGTCGGGTGGCACAGGTACAAATCATAAGGGTGGTAAGTGCGTCGCAACCATGAATGTGACAAAACATGATCAAGCCATGAAACAAGATAAAATGACCAAACATGATCCAGCTATGAAGCAAAATAAAATGGTGAAACATGATTCAATGAAAGCCAATGATATGACCCATAAATCCCATAAAGATTCTGATGCTCCAAGCCCCAATACACCCAAAGCTCAACTAGATACACATAAAGTCGCGAAGACATCTTAAAACAGCATAAAAAAGCCAGTGAAATTCACTGGCTTTTTTATCGATAAAATAATTCAGTTAATGTGATGTCACAGAGACATGCTTATTATCCATTGCTGCACGCTGTTTACGCGCTTCATCCAACATGCGTTGTTCGATGTCTTTTCTAAAACCAAGCATAAACACCATTTCCGCCAAAACAAATAATGGACCGATAGCTAGGCCAATCACATCATCCATAAAGGCCGGTTTTTTCTTCTCATAGAAATGCCCAACAAACTGGAATGCCCAGCCAACCACAAAAATACCAATACTGAGACTTAACCAAAGCCCCAAATCAAACTGTGCGATTTTATACGCCAATGGATAAGCCAGCGCATAAATCACCAGCATGATCACACCGAAAACTCGATCTAGGCTCAAGTAGTAAACAATATTCGCTAAGATCAAAACCATCGCCAAAGTAATTTCAAAACTGCCAATAGTCATGCCAGCTCTTGCGGTTAAACACATAATTGAAAACACAATCAGCGGAATACCGACAAAGTGGGTCACGATATTTTTATGATCAAGATGATAAGCGGCATACTGACTTAATAATTTTTCTAATTTACTCATACTGTATTTCCTTATTGCATGATATTGATCACGATATAGAATAACTCTAAAGGAAAACAGCCCATCAAGTTGTCGTCGACTTGACAAATTGCTCGATCAATCACGAAAGGACGCGGAATGCTGGAAGTTCAACATCAACAACAATTACTCAATAACAATTGGTTCGCCAAACTACCACAAGCCTATCAACAATATATTGTGCAACATGCCAAATATATTGACGTTGCAAAAGACCAAGCTGTTTTTCACTCTGGGGATTTATTTGATGGCATCTATGCCGTCTTGAACGGTGCAATTCGCTTAGGTCACGTTGATATTGAAGGTAAAGAAGCCGTTGCAGCAATCGCAGAACCGATTATGTGGTTTGGAGAAATTTCATTAATAGATCAGCAACCACGTTCTCACGATGCGATTGCTATTCAAAAAAGTACCCTGCTCCATCTACCTAAACGCGATGTTGAAGAATTTATCCAAGCCACCCCAGAATTTTGGTTTCATGTTGCACAGCTTGCTTCACAGAAGTTACGCCTCGCTTTTTTAGAACTGATTGCAATCCAAAGTCAAAATATCAGTCAACGACTGGCTCAACGCTTACTTTTTATTTTAAGCGGCTATGGCAACCATCTGTCGATTACCAATGATGAAATCCATTTATCACAGGAGCAACTGGCTCAAATGTTGATGTGTTCACGCCAAACCATCAACCAAGAACTTCAAAACTTAGAAAAACAAGGGATACTGGCAATTGCTTTTAAAAAGATTAAGATTTTAGATCCTGCAAAGCTACACAAAATGGCACATAGCTCAGAATAGACTATCAAGTGTGCGCCTTAAGAGCGCAATTCAGATAGAAAGGATGTATAAAAATATTGCTACACGGCCTAACGTCTTGGCTAGTTGTCTTTCCAACTTAAAACTGCTGCCACCGTGTTTGGCAAGCAACTAGTGCACACATCGCAACAAAATTCGACTTAATTCTTATATTTTAATGCATACAAATATTTTATTGTGGTATTCATTAAAGCGACAACCATAAAAAAGCGAGTTGTAAAAACTCGCTTTTGGTCACACTATTTAGGTCTTAAACCCCTACTTTTTTAGGGTCCGTATTGCCTAAACTTGGGTTATCAATTGCGCCCCGACATTGTGCTTTATCACGTTCATAATCGCTCTGTTTCTGTGCAACACTCGAAGAACCCTCTAAAGTCTCACGTGCCCATACTTCTAAACTGGTCAAGGCTTTACGGCACAGTGCGTATTTCCCTTCGGTTACTGAATCTGTCATTTTGACATTGATACGCCAGTCCGTACTCAGTTTACGTGCAGGATGACGGACTTTGGCTTCAATCTGATCCAGTTGCTTGTTATAGACCAAGCCGTCTACTTCATTGATAAATACCCAAGCACGCTGGGCATATTCCGTAGCGTCATTGGTAATTTTTGGCGCTGCCTTAATTTCTACTTTTTGTTCAGGAGCTTGCTCTGACTGTCCACAAGCTTGTAAAAGTAAACTGCTTACAATTATAGCAGTCAGCCCTAAAGTACGTAATTCGAGCTTCAACATGGTTAAACGCCTCAACAAACAATTGGGCACTATGCTAGTGAATTCAGTTACAATACACAATCAATTTTGACCCATCGATAAAGTCTTCTTCAAGGTGTGTTGTGTCCGAACTTAATCCCACTTCTGCGCAAGCTGCTGGCTTTTGGCAAGGGGCTAAGGATAGCCAAGCGATTATCTTTACCTATCTACCTGTTTCTTTTGCCTTTGGTGTATCTGCAACCCAGTTTGGTTTTAGTGCATGGGAGGCTTTATTTTTATCCTGCTCAATGTATGCAGGGGCCAGTCAGTTTTTAGTGGTTGCACTATTGGGTAGTGGCACGTCTATTTGGATGACTGCCCTCACTGTCATTGCCCTAGATATTCGTCACTTACTCTATGGCCCTGCGCTACAAAACTTAATTCAAGATAAACTGAACTTAAAAAAAACCGCTATTTGGTCATGGGGACTAACCGACGAAGTCTTTGCCTCAGGCATGATTAAACTGTCACAACGTCGTCAAGAGTGGTCTGAGTCTTGGATGCTCGGTTTAAGCCTGTTTAGTTGGCTCGCATGGGCTACAGGTTCTTTTCTGGGTGGAATGTTTTCAGACCAAGTCAGTCATTTACCCCAGTTTTTACAAGCCGCTCTAGACTTTCTATTACCTGCACTGTTCTTA
The DNA here is from genome assembly GCF_002165305.2 of Acinetobacter sp. WCHA55. Classification (NCBI taxonomy): domain Bacteria; kingdom Pseudomonadati; phylum Pseudomonadota; class Gammaproteobacteria; order Moraxellales; family Moraxellaceae; genus Acinetobacter; species Acinetobacter sp. WCHA55. Next base: position 1,870,734 of record NZ_CP032286.1, read on the forward strand.
AGTTTCTTATTGGCAGCTTTTGAAAAGAAACACACTTTTGTTGTGGCTGTGACCATTCTTGTATCTGCCATTGCCTGCTATTTTATCGACTTATCCGCTGCGATTTTTATTGGTATTAGTTCGGGTATATTTGCAGGTTTGTTTAAGCATTATGTACTGAAAAATCCAGACCCGGAACATATGGGAGATCAAGCATGAATATCGAAATTATCTTGGTCGGCATTTTAGTGGGTATTGCAAATTTTGCCTCTCGTTTTGGCCCATTCTTCGTCATTCAAAAGTTCCAGCAAGGTTCACAGAAACGCGGTGCTTTATGGTTGAAAATTGCATTGGGTTCGATTGGTATCGCGGCGATTACTTCAATGCTCGTGGTTGCGACTTTGCCTCCTTTATTAGACACGCCCAATAAAAGTTTTGCCATGTTGATCGGCTTTATTGTATTAGCTGGGCTTTATTTCAAATTTAAGCAAATCGTCCCTGCTACACTTACCGCCGCACTGAGCTATGGCTTGGTCTATACCTATATTCCTATGCCTTTTTAGCCCATATCTTACATCTATCGGAACTTGAAGTGCTCTTTAATGCTATTCAATTTATGCAAGTCATTTCCAGCTTGATTTAAAAAATTTATTTGGCATCCTTTTGCATGAAAATTTTGATGTTGGAATGCACAGCATTATAAAAAAAATTGTTGGACAATATCATTAATTTATGTGAATGAACCCTGAACACTTTTAAGAGTTCTGCTATGCTAAAAGCCCATAAAATCAAGCATGGATGATTTACATGAGCGTTACTATTGGTACTCCACTTCAGCCTTCAGCATTTAAAGTCCTGCTATTGGGATCTGGAGAGCTAGGGAAAGAGGTTGTGATTTCTTTACAACGTTTAGGTGTAGAAGTTCATGCTGCTGACCGTTACGACCATGCTCCTGCAATGCAAGTGGCACACTATGCCTATACCTTGAATATGGCAGATGCGGCAGCGCTGAAACAGCTCATTCAGGAAATTAAGCCGAATCTCATTGTTCCCGAAATTGAAGCCATTGCAACGCAAGTATTGGTTGAAATCGAACAAGATAATATTGCAACCGTCATCCCTTCTGCAAAAGCGGTCAATTTAACCATGAACCGTGAAGGCATCCGTCGTTTAGCTGCGGAAGAACTGGGGTTACCAACCTCAGCTTACCGTTTTGCAGATACTTTAGAATCTTTCCGTGCTGCATGTGATGACATTGGTTATCCAAACTTTGTAAAACCGGTCATGTCCTCTTCTGGCAAAGGCCAATCCCGCGTAAAAGAATTCTCAGAAGTTGATGCTGCGTGGGAATATGCACAAACAGGTGGTCGTGTAAATCAAGGGACAGTAATTGTAGAATCTCAAATTGATTTTGATTTTGAAATTACGCTATTAACAGTCCGTTCAAAAAACCCTGAAACAGGTGATATTGAAACTTCGTACTGCGACCCAATTGGTCACCGCCAAGACGCAGGCGACTATGTTGAAAGCTGGCAGCCTCAAGCCATGTCACCAGTGGCCCTCGACGAAGCAAGACGTATTGCTAATAAAGTCACCATCGCATTGGGTGGCTGTGGTATTTTCGGTGTAGAACTCTTTGTCAAAGGTGATAAAGTGTGGTTTAGTGAAGTATCACCACGCCCACATGACACAGGTCTTGTGACGCTTGCCTCTCAGTTCCAAAGTGAATTTGAACTACATGCACGTGCAATTTTAGGCCTACCTGTAAATACAGCTCGTCACAGCATTGCAGCAAGCGCCGTGATCTATGCAGGTATGGATGCAAATAACTTATCTTTTTCTGGCTTAAATCTTGCTTTGGCAAACCCAAATACTGATTTACGCATTTTTGGGAAACCAGAAGGCTTTACACGTCGCCGTATGGGCGTTGCGACAGCACGTGCAGAAACAACTGACCAAGCGCGTGAACTAGCTGTACAAGCTGCTACACTGGTTAGCGTTCATCAAAATTAAGCGTTGTTAAAATATACGGATACGGTTCATGATCAATACTTCTCCACTGCTTAACTATGTCAGCAGTAATCACGACATCAAAGCGATTAATCAATGGCGTAGTGATGTCGAAAATCAATTACAAGAAAGTTTTGATCATGGCCAATCCATCCGTGATGTCATTTTAACGCGTTCAAATATGACCGATGAAGCACTTATTTTCCTATGGAAATATGCAAAACTCGATCAGACAGACTTAAGTTTATTTGCCGTTGGTGGCTATGGTCGCCGCGAGATGTTGCCTTACTCAGACGTAGACATCATGATCTTGTCTGAAGATGAGTTTAGTGAAGAACAAGAAAAACTTATTTCTGTCTTTATTTCTTCACTTTGGGATGTTGGCAATTTCAAGCCCGGCATTAGTGTGCGCACCATTGCCAACTGTGTTGAGCAAGCAACCTCTGACTTAACTGTTGCCACCGCCCTCATCGAATCCCGTTTAATTACGGGCAATGAACACTTAGCCAAATGGCCTCGTCGCATTGTTTCGCAAACATGGACAGACAAAACCTTCTATGATGCAAAAATGGAAGAACAAGCCAAGCGCTATGCACAGCATAACTTTACGGAAAGTAACCTAGAACCCGATATAAAAAATGCGCCGGGCGGCATTCGAGACATTAACCAAATTGGTTGGATTGCCAAGCGGCATTTCCGCGTCAATCGTATTTATGACTTGGTGCATTTAGGCTTTATTTCGGAGTTTGAGTTAGGTGTATTAGAAGAAGCCGAAAGCTTCCTCTGGGAAATTCGTCATCACCTACACCGCCTAACGAAACGTGATGAAAACCGTTTACTGTTTGACTATCAACGTGACATTGCCGCAAAGTTTGGCTATGTTCGTGAAGAAGGCAAATCACCGAATTATCCAATTGAACAATTCATGAAGCGTTATTATCGAAGCGCTCAACAAGTCACCACGCTGAATGAAATGCTATTGGCTTATTTCAATGAATCTGTAATTACCCCACGCCTGCCGAACTATGAGCGCAACATTGAAGAAATCAATGAAAATTTTAAACTAGTTGACGGTAAGCTAGCCGTTCAACACCATAAGATTTTCTCTGAAAACCCAAGTGCTATTTTAGAAATTTTCTATATATTGGCCAATCGACCTGAAATTACAGGCATTCGCGCGCGTACGCTACGACTATTAGTTTTGGCAGCTAAACGAATTGACCAAAAATATAGAGATAATCCAGCACATCAAGCCCTGTTTATGGCCATCATTCGCTCCCCGCATCGTTTATATGAAACCATGGTAGCAATGAAACGTTATGGCGTTTTAGGTAACTATATTCCTGCATTTGGGCAGATTATGGGGTTGATGCAGTATGACTTGTTTCATATCTATACCGTTGATGCACATACCTTACTGCTACTGCGCAACTTAAACCGTTTCAAAGAGCCTGAGTTTGCCAAAGACTTCCCTGTCGTGAGTTCGGTGTTCCAACGTCTTGCACGTCGTGACATTGTATATTTGGCTGCCATTTTCCATGATATCGCTAAAGGCCGTGGTGGTGACCATAGTGAGCTGGGTGCAAGCGATGCGATTGAATTCTGTCGTAGCCATGGTTTTACCGAACGTGAATGCAACCTTGTCGCATGGCTCATCCAAAACCATTTACTCATGTCTGTCACTTCTCAAAAGAAAGATATTTCTGACCCCGATGTGGTTAAAGCGTTTGCTGAGAAAATGGGCGACATGGAACATCTCGACTATCTGTATACCTTGACTGTTTCAGATATTAATGCCACCAATCCCTCGCTTTGGAACACGTGGCGCGCATCACTGATGCGTCAGCTCTATACGCATGCACGTGACGTGATTCGCTCAGGTTTAGGCCGTCCTGTGGATTATCAAATGCTCATCGAGGACACCAAGTTTTCTGCCAGCGAACAACTAGTCGAAGAGTTTGCACTAGATGATGTCGAAAAAGTCTGGCAAGAACTGGGAGATGAATATTTCCTCAAAGAATCTGCCGATGAAATTGCTTGGCATACACGCGCTATTTTACAGCACGGTGATAACCCTGAACCGTTGGTTTTAATGCGTGCACAGCGTAAATTTGCTCAAGATGCAGTACAAATCTTTATTTATACCCAAGATCAGCCCAATCTGTTTGCAACAACGGTTGCTATTCTAGATCGTATGAATTTGGACGTACAAGATGCACGTATTATTACCGCGACCAAAGCATTTAGCTTAGACACTTATGTCGTTCTTGACCGTTTTGGTACGCTGCTAACAGACCCTGAACGTGAAGCAAAAGTGCTGTCAGCATTAAAAGATGCCTTAGCCAATTCAGATAAATATCCAGGACTCATGCAGCGTCGCATCCCTCGTCAGCTACGCCATTTCGACATTGAAAACACCGTTGATATTACGTTGAATGAAGCACTGCAACAAAACATGGTCGAAATTGCAACACTTGACCATCCTGGCTTACTTGCCAAAGTAGGCGGGTTGTTTATGATGCAAGGTCTAGATATTCACTCTGCTAAAATTGCCACCCTAGGTGAGCGTGCCGAAGATATTTTCTTTGTCACCAAAAAAGATGGTCAACCCATGACTGAAACTGAAGCTGAAACTTTTGCTGCACAACTAAAATCAGCCTTAGATGAAGCCTCTAGTCAGGTCTGCGGTCAACATTAACAATACACACTGGTATTTTGTTTCATGAACTCGAGTTTATCCCTTTTACACCCTTATCCTTTTGAAAAGTTGAATAAACTATTTCAGGATATTACTCCCGCAGACTTACCCCTCATTCCACTCTCGATTGGTGAGCCTAAGCATCCTGCACCCGAGTTTGTGAAACAAGCCATTATCGATAATTTTCAGCATTTATCGACCTATCCAAACAGTAAAGGTATACCCGAATTACGCACCAGTATTGCAAACTGGCTGACCCGTCGTTTTCAACTCAATCAGATTAGTGCAGAAAACAATATATTGCCTGTTTCTGGCACCCGTGAAGCAATTTTCTCTTTTGTGCAAGCATTGGTGAATCGTGAAGATGCGCCTTATGTGGTGATGCCTAATCCGTTCTATCAAATTTATGAAGGTGCAGCCTTACTTGCTGGAGCAAAACCATACTTTGTAAATTGCACCGAAGAAAATGGTTATCTCGGTGACTTTGATGCTGTACCTGCTGAAGTCTGGGAGAAAACTGCCCTGTTATTTGTCTGTACACCGGGCAATCCGACTGGTGCGGTTTTATCAAAAGAACAATTCAAAAAATTAATCGCACTGTCAGACCGATATGGTTTTGTGATTGCATCAGATGAATGCTACTCAGAGCTTTGGTTTGATACTGCACCTGTGGGTCTACTCGAGGTTTGTGCTGAAATAGGGCGAGACGACTACAAAAACTGTGTCGTATTCCACTCACTGTCTAAACGCTCAAACTTACCGGGTATGCGTTCTGGCTTTGTCGCGGGTGATGCAGCATTGCTCAAACCTTATTTACAATACCGTACGTATCATGGTGCGGCGATGCCTGTACAGCACCAATTGGCTTCGATTGCAGCATGGGATGACGAAGCGCATGTTGAAGAAAATCGTGTGCAATATCGCGCAAAATTTGATTTATTTCAAAAGGAATTAGGCCATTTACTGCCCCTACAAAAACCAGATGCAGGTTTTTACTACTGGTTAAAAGTAGATAATGACGAAACTTTTGCAAAAATGCTCATGGAAAAAGCACATGTCAAAGTACTTCCTGGACGTTATTTGTCACGAAATACTGAGCAAGGTAACCCAGGCGAAAACCATGTACGTCTTGCACTAGTTGCAGATCTTGCACAGTGTGAGCAAGTGATTAAACGCTTAAAAGCGATTTTGTAAACAAGCTCATCTAAAAAGAAAACCTCCTATAAAGGAGGTTTTCTTTTTCATTCGATTAAAAATCAAATGATGCACTTAAAGTAAATGTACGAGGTTGTGCCAATGTTAAGTATGTATAATCATTGGTACTTGCTGAAGCCCAATACTCTTTATCAAATAAGTTGGTAATACCAAAATTAATTACTGTTGGAACCTGATTAATCTGGGTTTTATAATTCGCTCCCACATCTACACGCGTCCAATCGTTTAATTTTAATGTATTTGCATTATTTGCGTACTGACTACCAGTATAAATCACACGACCATTAATTGAAACATCTTGTGGTACAGGTAATTTCCAATCTGCTTCTACATTCGCCTGAAACTCTGGCACACCAATCACTTGGTTACCGTCAAACAAACCTTGATACGTTTCTTTTTGCTCAGTATCAATCCACGTTGCGCCACCTAAGATGCGAACTGCATCGGTTAATTGACCATAGGCATTAAATTCAATACCCTGATGAATATTTTTCGCATCAGTAAATTGGGCTGAACCTGCCGTATTTACAGCAGCTTTGCGGCGTTCAGTATTAAAATAATTTAAACCACCACCAATTGCACCATTTTCATATTTCAAGCCAATTTCTTTTTGTTTTGACACAAAAGGATCGGCAACATAATAGTTACCAGTACTGCTGTCTAACAGTCCATCACCTTGTACCAAAGCTTCGACATAGTTGCCATAAACCGCCAATTCAGGCGTAATTCTATAACTTACACCCATTGCAGGCGTCACTTTATCTTTATTAATGTTGTGCTTGTAGACCCCATATGAATAAACATCTTGATCTATTTCTTGATAACGCGCCCCAAACATAACCGTTAATCGATCATCTAGAGCGGAAATATTGTCGCCTAAAGCCACACTTCTTAAAGTCGCCACATTCGCTTTTGGATAAGTTCCTTTAGAACCTAGCCATTTATCAATATTAGACTCATTACTATAAATAGGGTTATAGAAGTTATCAGCCACTCCTGTAGCATAACCATAACTATAGCGCTTATCTGCTCGGTATATCGAACCAGAAAGAACGGCATTATGGCTTAATGTGCCAGTATTAAATTTAGTTTTAATACCTACTTCACCCGTATTGTTTTTATCTTTTCGTAAAATTGTTGAGGCAGATAAAGAAGCAGCGCCCGTGTCCGTATTACTAAGTTGCTGACTAGAATATACGCCCGCTTCTTCACTAACACGGAAACCATAAGCAGCATAAGCAGTCATAGCATCATTAAAGTCATATTCTGCACGATAACTACCAAAGACATCTTCCTCATTAGAATATGTCCATGATTGTCCATGATAATCCGCATATTGTGATGCACTTGGGACCGAAGTTACCGCATTGGTCAAACGCAAACTTGGACGGTTTTCTTTAAGACGGTTGTTGTTGTATCCTAAATCACCTGATAAACGCAGTTGATCACCCCGATAATCAAGCGCAATCGAAGCCAATCCAAGCGAATTATCTTCTTTATCAACTTCTGTATCACCGCCATGGTATGCCGTATTTACACGTACACCATATTGATCATTTTCACCAAAACGTTCAGATACATCAGTTGATAAGTAACCGCCATTAAAATCTGTACCTGCTGTTACACGTTTGAGCGGTTCATTGGCTGCGCGTTTAGGCACCAAGTTAACAGAACCACCAATGCCAGAACCTCCCGGCATTGCACCATTTAAAAATGCCGAAGCACCTTTGAAAACTTCAACTCGCTCAAATAATTCTGTAGGAATGTATTGACGTGGCAAAATCCCATACAGGCCATTATAACTTGTATCATCAGAGGCCAAAACGAAACCACGAATAAAATAAGTTTCCTGAAAGTTACCAAAACCTTTAGCTAAACGAACGGATGGATCAGCTTGTAAAACATCCCCAACACTCTTTGCTTGACGTTCTTGAATGTATTGGTTGGTATAGCTGGTTAAGCTAAATGGGTTTTCTAAATTTTTCTGGTTACCAAAGACACCTACTCGCCCGCCAGTCGCAACCTGTCCACCAGCGAAAGCCTCCATTAAACCATTTGCAGAAGCATCAGCACTCGCAACTATACGGATTGTTTCCAAAGCTGTCACATCATTTGCCTGAGATGAGGAGTCAGATTCAACGAATACTGGAGCTTCGGCAGCATATGAAATGCTGTAGCCAGATACACATGCCATCATTAACACCAATGGTTTCAGCTTAACCATTTCCTACCCTTTTCATCAATCTAAAATTCGAGCCTGATAGTAAATGAGAATTGGTCTTAATCAAACTGATTTAACTCTCATTTAAATTGTAAATTCAAATGAGAATTAATTATTCCATTGTTATAACTTATGACATCAGACAACTGATTTACTTTTACTTCAAGATTCTCATCTGACTAGTCAACCTAATAGCAAAACGAGTGCAAAAAAGGCAAAGCAGCACCCTGACAACTTATAAAGCCAGTTGAGCCGCTGGGTTAAAAAATGATTCCAGCGCTTCCAACTCAATAACTTAAGCAACAATAGATTCCACATCAGAACCACAGTCACCATCCAGAGACTCATTAAAAGCAAGGTATAAACATCAAATTTTGAATAAACCAGCAATATCAAACTACTATAGAACATCATATTTTTAGGGTTCAGCAAACTTGACTGTAAACCTTGAGTAAAACATAGAGTTCTCGTTTGAGGAGGTGCAGGATCACACGCTTGAACTTCAACATTCTCATGATGCTTATAGCGAAAACATTGCATAGACAAATACAATAAATAAGCAATACCTAATCCGCGTAACAATAGCAGAACATAAGCATGAATATGTCCAAGCCACCCCAGTAAAGTAAAAATCAGCGCTAGAATAAAAGCATTCCCAGCCACTATACCAAAAATTGTATATCGTGCCCTTCGTTGACCATTGTTTAATGCCGTCATCAGAATGAGGAAAAAATCGGGGCCAGGAGAAAGTAAAGCCACAAAATGCGTCACAGCAATAACAATAAAAAGTTCCATCACTTATCCCTCTTTAAAAGTGAGATAAGCCTAATGACGGATAATGATCAACTCTTGGATAAAATTGCGCGATGTTGCTTTTGATAGAGCTTTGGCGTGGTACCCGTTAAACTTTTAAAAACACGATGAAAATGACTTTGATCACTAAAGCCGAGTGTATAACTGAGTTGTGCTATATCCATACCTTGTTTTAAAAAAGTGCGTGCATCATTAATTTTATGATTCAATTGATAAGCGTGCGGCGTCATACCTAGAGATGATTTAAATAACCGAATAATGGCATATCGACTCAACTGGACTTCTTGCGACATTTGCTCTAATGATAAAAACAAATCAGCATCCTGAATCATCGATAAAAGCTGCTTAAACTCTTGCTGTGCATAGTGTTGGGGAGCAAGCAATTCTAGCTGAATATATGGAAATAAAAGCTCAGTAAGTGTTGTGATTAAAGTTTGTTCTTTTTCCCAATACGACAGTTCAGTATCAAATAATTGCCTGTTAAGACAGCTAAAGTCTTGATACATCTTTGGCTGTTTATACAACATAGGTTTGAACTGCGGAATGTCATGACAAGTATACTCATGTCTAGTTTCTTGTAATAACTGGTTCAACCAACGTGCATCTAAATGCATCATTTGATAGCTCCAAGCCTGATCTAGAACAGGATTACAAGCATGTTCTACATGCGCAGGAACCAATACCAAGGTACCCGCATCTATTTGTTGCGTTCCACCGAAGTGGCTAGTGAAAATACTGTTGCCTTGATCCACCGCACCAATTGAAAATGTCGGATGACTATGGGCTTTATAACAAGCATGACTTGTACACGCCCGACGTGTTTCCACATAGGGCATGCACGGATCACTCCAAAATTCAACTGAAGTACCTTGCTCTCTCATCACAGACGACACATCAACCGATTATTGTTGTAATGCTTTTTCAATATCTGCCTGAATCGCTTCAGGCTTAGTGGTTGGCGCATAACGATTAATTACTTTACCATCTTTACCAATCAAGAATTTTGTAAAATTCCACTTAATGCCGCTGCCGAGAATCCCTTTGCTGTTATTGGTTAAATACCGGAATATGGCGTGGGCTTCTGGGCCTTTAACATCGACTTTGGAAAACATGGGAAAAGTCACCCCATAGTTTTTCTGACAATACGCTCCTATTTGCTCATTGCTACCCGGATCTTGACCCCCAAATTGATCACAAGGGAAGCCTAGCACCTCAAACCCTTGCGCATGATATTGCTCGTAAATTTTTTCTAACCCTGCAAATTGTGGTGTAAAACCACATTTACTGGCCGTATTGACGATGAGCAGCACTTCACCCTCATAGTCAGCAAAAGATTTATTTTTTCCATCTAACAATTCCGCTTCAAACTGATAAATGTTGGTCATGGATAAGTATCCTCATCACTTTTTTCTTGTGTTTCTAGTTCTAATGAAGCCGAGTTTACACAGTAACGTAAACCTGTTGGCTCAGGTCCATCTGTAAAAACATGGCCTAAATGAGCATCACAGTGATGACATACAATTTCGGTACGCACCATGCCATGTGTTGTATCTTGATGCTCTTCTATCACAGTCGTATTGAGTGGCTTATAAAAACTTGGCCAGCCGCAACCACTGTCATATTTGTTTTCAGAATTAAATAATGGCGTACCACAGCAACGGCATACATAAGTGCCTGCTTGTTTCGTATTCCAATATTTCCCCGTAAAGGCTGGTTCCGTCCCCTTTTGTCGCGTAATGCGAAATTCGTCAGGTGATAACTCTCTTTGCCATTCTCGGTCTGTTTTATTGAGTTTTCCCATGATTACTTCCCTTTCTATCTTGCTATTTAAAATAGGATAATCCTATATTTACGTGATTCATCTTAAAATTTCTAGTGTTTAATTCACAATTTACAAAAGACCTATAATTCCAATAAAAGCAAAAAGAAAGCAATTTATAAAAATGGTAAGCAATTTATTTTCTTAAATGCTTTTTTGTGAGCAAATTTAGTGTTAGTCTTATTGACATTCTTGCTTAGGATTAAAAAATGTCGCAAAAAAAGAGCGTTATTTTTAAACATCTACTGCCTACGATTAAACAATATCAACAGGTGGGTTTTACGCATGAAAAAATTGTTGCCTTACTCAGAGATGAACATGATCTCGATCTGGTGACAACTGAAACATTTAAAAGTTATTTATACCGTTATGCAAAAGTGACCTCCACTCTTTCCGAGAACATCAAAATGCCGAACACTCTCCACACCCCACGCGAAATAAAAAAATCGTCTAAGCTCGAGCATGTATGCTACGACATCCGTGGACCAGTGTTACGAGCGGCCAATGAAATGGAGGAAGCTGGTCATAAAATTATTAAACTTAATATTGGTAACCCTGCACCGTTTGGTTTCGAAGCTCCTCAAGAGATTATTAATGATGTTGCTTTAAACCTGCCAAATGCAGTGGGCTATACCGACTCAAAAGGGATTTTCCCTGCGCGTAAAGCCATCTGTCAGTACTATCAACAAAAAGGCATCTTAGATATGCATGTCAATGACGTGTATATCGGCAATGGTGTCTCTGAATTGATCGTGATGGCCATGCAAGGCTTGTTAGATGATGGTGACGAGATGCTCGTGCCTATGCCAGACTACCCCCTTTGGACGGCTGCGGTAAATCTTTCAGGCGGTACAGCTGTTCATTATAAATGTGATGAAGAAAACTTTTGGTATCCTGATGTTGTGGATATGGAAAGTAAAATCACACCACGTACCCGCGGTATCGTGATTATCAATCCTAACAACCCAACAGGTGCAGTTTATCCACGTCATGTACTTGAGCAAATTGTCGCATTGGCTAAAAAGCATGATTTGATTTTGTTTGCAGATGAAATTTACGACAAAATCGTTTATGACGGTATTGAGCATGTTTCTGTAGCAGCGTTAGCGGGTGACCAACTCTGTATTTCATTCAATGGTTTATCTAAAGCATACCGTATTGCGGGTTACCGCTCAGGCTGGATGGCCATCACAGGTGATAAGTCTCGTGCGGTCGATTATATTGAAGGTTTAGACATGCTCGCTTCTATGCGTTTGTGTGCCAACCACCAAGCACAGTATGCGATCCAAACAGCTTTAGGCGGTTACCAATCAATCAATGATTTAATTCGTCCAGGTGGTCGTTTGTACGAACAGCGTAATATTGCTTGGCAAATGTTGAATGACATTCCTGGTGTATCTTGTGTTAAACCTGAAGGCGCGATGTATTGTTTCCCGAAATTAGACCCAGAAATCTATCCAGTTCAAGATGATGAAAAACTGATGCTTGATTTACTTCGTGCGGAAAAAGTACTTCTGGTTCAAGGCACAGGCTTTAACTGGCCTACACCAGATCATTTCCGTGTGGTATTCCTCCCTGCTGAAAATGAACTACGTGAAGCCATTACCCGTGTAGGTCGTTTCCTTGCGAAAATGCGTTAATTGATCACTTAAAAAAAACCGTACTTTGTGTACGGTTTTTTTATTTACAAAACTGTAATACATCACTTTTCAAGTTTGGCATAAGTTTAAAAGAAGCAGCCATTTGCTGTGATTCCATTGAGATGATGGGGAGTCGCTTATGGGGACAATTGCGGTAACATCTTGGAAATACAATGCTTCTACACGCTATTTAAAAATTTTCTATGCCGATGGTTCAGGCGAGCTGTACCACCCTGTACCTGAATTTATTTATAACAACTTAGTTCGATGTAATAATAAAACAGCCTTTGTTCATAAATATTTAGAATATGATTTGCACTTTACACGCTTAAGTATTCATTAATTTTTGAAACTCAAACAATCAGGATTTATCCTGATTGTTTTTCATAATTCCACGTCACTACCAACAAACCCGCACCAATCGCTAATGTAGACAAGTTAAACTGCTCATCCTGCTGAATACGCGCGATGAAGTCCGTGACTTGATCCACATGTGATAGAACATTATCAACCACCAAAACTCCGCGTGAAACACACATTAGTCGTTTCAAATCTGGCCAATAGTCGACATAAGCATCACGCTCAGCATCTAGCAATATAAAATCAAAGGTGACTTGCGACTGCTTCAAATATTCAGCTGCGTCACCCACCCAAAACTCAACACCATTGGATAAATTGAAATCCGCAAGATGGCTAGCTGCTTGTTGACTTCTCTCAGCATCAATTTCCAAAGTGGTTAATCGAGCATTCACTTGCTGCGCAGCATAAGCCAGCCATAAGGTTGAGTAACCTGTTGATGTTCCTATTTCCAATATCTGCTGAGGCTGTTGAATATGAACCAGTTGTGCCAAAAACTGTGCAGACTCAGGCTCAATATTACGAAAGCGTGCAATACGATCTGTTTGCGTACTATCATGTTCTTGAAAGCGATGATATAAGGTCGATACTTTACTCAAAAATTCTGCATGCATGATCAAATCCCCCTCTACTTTACTTAGCGTTGTTTATACTTCTTGAATCAATTTAAAGCGCTCAACTTCACGGTCATCTTCTAGCATTACCGTTTCAGTAAACATGGCAAATGGACGCACCCAAATCGAGTAATCGCCATATAGACACTGATAAACCACTAGTTTTTCTTCGGTTTCACTATGCGTAGCCACATGTAAAACTTGATACAACTGCCCTTTATAATGCTGATAAATACCGCGTTGTAATTGCATCACTTGATTCCCTATTTTTTAATTGTCTTGATCATACCTAATTTATTCTGCCTAAACTGCAAATCAGTTGAAAAATCATTTAAATCCCCCATATAGCTTTATGAAATAATAAAAAAAAAACCTTAAAATCTATAAAACCGATTATTAAAATAAAAACAAACTGTTTTATCTATTTTCAGATTTACTCTATGATTCTTTTATCAAATAATTTTACAGACTGCTTTGGAGAGCTTAACCATGTTAGATCAAAATACTTCAGCTCAATTAAAAACACTTCTTGAACGCCTTGAAGGTCCGATTGAATTGGTTGCGACTTTGAACGGTTCTGAGAAATCAGACAAAATCAAAGAATTGGTTGAAGAGGTTGCAGCACTGTCTCCACTAGTGACTGCACGTTTTGATGGTCAGAACTCACGTGCACCTAGCTTTGGTGTAGCAAAAGCGGGGGAAGAGCCTCGTGTCTTCTTTGCCGGTTTACCGATGGGACATGAGTTTACCTCTTTGATCTTGGCATTGTTACAAACTTCAGGTTACGCACCCAAAGTATCGGATGAAGTTTTGGCTTCAATCAAAGGTTTAGCGATCCAGTCTAACTTTGACGTATTTGTCTCTTTAAGCTGTCATAACTGTCCAGACGTGGTGCAAGCATTGAACCTGATTGCCATTTACAATCCGGGTACGACAGCAACCATGATTGATGGTGCATTCTTCCAAGATGAAGTTGAAGAACGCAAAATCATGGCTGTGCCAATGGTGTTCCAAGACAACAATCATATTGGTCAAGGCCGTATGACTTTGGAAGAAATTATTGCCAAACTGGATACCAATTCAGCAGCCAAAGAAGCTGAAAAACTCAATGCCAAAGCTGCTTTTGATGTTTTAGTGATTGGTGGTGGTCCTGCGGGAAATACCTCAGCCATCTATGCAGCACGTAAAGGTATTAAAACCGGAATCGTGGCTGAACGTATGGGTGGTCAAGTCATGGATACCATGGACATTGAAAACTACACCTCGATTCAAAAGACCCAAGGGCCAAAGTTTGCTGCTGAAATGGAAGCACATGTACGTGAGTACGGTGTGGACATCATGAACTTACAGCGTGTTTCTAACATCAAAGGTGCAGATGAGACCGCGAATGGCTTGGTTGAAGTCACTTTAGAAAATGGTGCGAAGCTTGAATCTAAAACAGTCATCCTTTCAACAGGTGCACGTTGGAGAGAAATGAATGTGCCGGGTGAAGCAGAATACCGCACTCGTGGTGTTGCTTACTGTCCACACTGTGATGGCCCACTGTTTAAAGGCAAACGTGTTGCTGTAATTGGCGGGGGGAACTCAGGTGTCGAGGCTGCGATTGATCTTGCTGGGATTGTGGAACATGTAACTTTGGTTGAGTTTGATACCAAACTACGTGCAGACCAAGTGTTGCAAGACAAATTGCATAGCTTGCCTAACACCACAGTCATCCTGAATGCCCTATCAACCGAAGTTGTGGGTGATGGTAAGCAAGTGACGGCATTGAAATATAAAGACCGTGCAACCGATGTAGAACATACGGTTGAGCTTGCAGGAATCTTTGTACAAATTGGTTTATTGCCAAACACCGATTTCTTAAAAGAGACTGCTGTTGAGCTTTCAAACCGTAATGAAATTGTGATTAACGATCGCAACGAAACCAATGTCAAAGGTGTATTTGCCGCAGGTGACTGTACGACTGTGCCTTACAAGCAAATCATTATTGCTACAGGTGAAGGTGCGAAAGCATCTCTGTCTGCTTTTGACTATATTATTCGTTCTGGACTGTAATCCTCTCAGGCTCTTCTCTGCTAAAGGCTTATAAGCTGTGTTGCTTATAAGCCTTTTATCACGCTGTTTTTTATAAAAAATTACATTTTTTTAACAATAATGCAGTCTGCTTTACATTCAAAGTAGATTATATTTTGCCCACCCCCTGCTTTTGGGTATAAAACGAAAAGGATATGAAAATGAATAAATTACTTATTGCTTTAGGTCTTGCTGCTGCTGTTGTTTTAGTAGGTTGTTCAAAAGAAAAAGCGCCTGAAACAGGTGCAACGACAGGTGAACACCTTGAAAATGCTGCTGAACAAGCAGGTCATGACATTAACCAAGCTGCAAGTGAAGCAGTATCTGACACTCAAAAAGCTGCAGATGAAGCATCTGCCAAAATTGGTGCTGCCGCTGACGAAGCTGCTGCGAAAACTGAAGCTGCTGCTGAAGATGTTAAAAATGCCTCTAAAGAAGCAACAGCTCATGTTGCTGGTGCAGTAGAACAAGGCGCTGCTGATGTGAAAGAAAAAGCGCAATAATATTTCTAAGCTTAAAAAGGCCTCCCATTCGGAGGCTTTTTTATGGTCTGTGCTATAGTAGATGAAACGTGCATTATTAAATAAATCATAACTTTAAAATTTGAGGATAATCTATCGTCATGTCCTATTCTCACCATGTTGAACCTCATTTAATTCATCGTACTGGTTGGCTACGTGCAGCGGTTTTGGGTGCCAATGACGGCATCATTTCAGTGACCAGTTTGATTATGGGGATGGCAGCCAGTGGCGCAACCAGCCATACCTTACTCATCACGTGTATTGCAGGGCTCATTTCAGGTGCAAGCTCTATGGCTGCGGGTGAGTATATTTCGGTGAAGTCTCAATCAGATATTGAAGAAGCAGACTTAAAACATGAAGCCAGAGAGTTAGATAAAAACCCGCACTTAGAACTTAAAGAACTGACCCAAATTTATATACAACGTGGACTAGAACCCGAACTAGCGCATGAAGTCGCAGTACAACTCAGCGCACATGATGCACTGTCTGCACATGCCCGTGATGAAATAGGCATCCATGAAAATACCAGTGCTAAACCACTTGAAGCCGCAGGCTCTTCTGCACTCGCCTTTTCACTAGGTGCTCTGTTTCCCATGCTGGCTATTGTCTTAAGCCCTCAAGGCTATCTGACTCAGTCAGTTGCTCTTACAGGGGTACTATCGTTATTTGGTTTAGGGGCTTTATCGAGTTACTTTTCTGGGACTTCTATATGGACAGGTGCATTTCGCGTGACGCTATGGGGGATTTTCGCAATGCTGTTTGCCAGTTGGATTGGCTCCCTGTTTAATGTGCATGTTTAACGTCAACAACACGATAAACGATAGCAGACTACCTGTTTAAAATGTAAAAAGCCCATGGATTAAATGGGCTTTTTACTATTTACAGCATCATTTATCATCAATTTTAAGCTTGCACATTTTTCTCTGAGCCACTACTCAGATGCACTATTACTGATGATTGGGGTTCCATTCTACTGGTGCAACAGCTTATTTTTTAATTAGTATGAATTGCTTAACGTCTGTTCTCCTTCCCATAACACCCAAAACACCATAGAAAATGATGAGTCAACGTCTTACTGGTATCTCGCTAGATTGTTTTTTCATTCATATAACGCCAGTAGCGTTTAGGCACATATTGCACATGTAGTTTGATATTTATTCTTGCCTCAATATTGATACTTTTAAAATAATCTTTCCATAACTGGTCATACAGCAACTCATCATCATCTAATTCAACACTAAAAAACTGACTGTGTCCGACTTTGTGTGCATGATCAATTTGGTCAACCTCCATCTTCACCTGATGGACGGTTATCAAATCATAATAAATGCCAAAATTTCTTTTTTCATCATAAATCAACCATCTTTGATCTTGATATCGGTTTCTAAAATGCCGCTCTATCAACGGTAAAACATTAAAATCTGGTTGTACCAAACTTAAAAATAATCCATCCTGACATTTTTTAAAGCGGACAAAAGCTTCTATACGGTGCTTTTCTCTGCCCACTTGTTTGGCCCACTGCGCAACCGCCAATACATCCGCATGCGCATAGTTACGATCTACAGCATAAGTATTTTTAAACACATAGATACAGAAATTAAAAAGCTGTTGATGCGCCTGCTCCTGCTCAGACAGAAAGCAATAATAAAAAGATCGCAGACTTTCAGCCGTAATTTTTTGCTTTAACCCTCGCCAAACTCGCTCTGCGTGTTCATCATTTGAAGTAACCTCAATACATTCATCAAATAAGCTGGCTTGGGAATTGTTAGATGCAAGCTTGACGTCAAAATCTTTAAACTGAAAGCTCCTATACACACAACTCAGCAACCCAGTCATGCTTTGATCAAAACAATATATCGACATACTAAAAACCAAAGCCCAGTTGAGGTGAAAGCTGTTTTTGATATTTAGATTGCCCCGATTGCAAAATGTGCTGCCGAATCTGGTTCGCCTGTTGCTCTTTTTTAAACTTTGGCGTGTCTGCACAGCGAATAAAATGCTGTGCACGATTGTAAGCAATACCCATACGCTTTAGTTGATCGATATGAATCTGCCCAAAATGCCGAGCTTGCACAATTTTTTTAGCCGATTGAACACCTATACCCGGAACACGTAAAATCATACGATAATCCGCATGTTGAATATCAACAGGGAAATGCTCAGGGTTACGCAATGCCCAACTTAGCTTCGGGTCAATGTCCAAATCTAAATTCGGATACTGATCATTCACGATTTCCTGCGCATCAAAACCATAGAAACGCATGAGCCAATCCGACTGGTACAGCCGATTTTCTCTTAATAATGGTGGCGCAGAACCCACGACAGGAAGCATTTTTTCTTGTTCATTGATTGGGATATAACCTGAAAAATACACTCGTTTGAGCTGATACACTTTGTAATGGTGATCTGCCATTAAAATAATATCTTTGTCTGTTTCTTGATGTGCACCCACCACCATCTGAGTGGTTTGTCCCGCGGGTACAAACTTAGGTACATGCTGCATCACACGCCGTTCATCCGTTAACTGAATTAAGCGATCGCGTACAATACCTAAGTCCTTTTGTACTTCTGCATGCGATTTTTCAGGTGCAAACTGCTTTAGACCAACTTCCGTTGGCATTTCCAAGTTAATACTCATGCGGTCTACATATAAACCCGCCTCGGTAATAATCTCTTGGGAAGCACCTGGTATCGTTTTTAGGTGAATATAACCATTAAAGTTTTCTTCAAGGCGTAACTTTTTCACCACTTCTAGCATTCGCTCCATAGTGAAATCAGCTGACTTGAAAATACCTGAACTTAAAAACAACCCCTCAATATAATTGCGGCGATAAAAGTTGATGGTTAAATCCACCACTTCTTGTACAGTAAAAGCGGCTCGCTTGACATCGTTAGAGCGTCTAGAAACACAGTAGGAACAATCAAAAATACAGACATTTGAAAAGAGAATTTTAAGTAATGAAACGCAGCGACCATCTTCTGTATAACTATGACAAATACCGTTTCCAGTATTCCCCAAACCTTGGTTTTTGTTTTTACGATTGCTACCACTGGACGAACAGGACACGTCATATTTAGCTGCATCAGCTAGAATCTGTAGCTTTTCACGGATACGATCGGTCATGATGATCCTCGGTAAAATCTAAAATAAAAGTATAAAAAATTTCAGACTAAAAGCATTGCAAATACACATACCCAACGACATGGCTTGTCGCTAAAAACCGAAAAATAAACGTGATTGCTTTAGATATTTTTCGAAAAAATACTGAATATTATTTGCCAATTTTGCAGTGCTTGGGCAAAGTGTCTATATGTAAAAGGAGCAAGTACATGTCTTTATTATTAGAACGCCTTGAAATTAAGCATCCTATCTTCCTTGCACCGATGGCCGGTGTTTCTACACCAGAGCTTGCAGCGGAGGTTTCAAATCAAGGCGGGCTAGGCTCACTTGGATTAGGTGCAAACACCGCAGAGGCCGCACGTACTCAAATTTTAAAAACCCAAGCACTGACTGAACAACCTTTTCAAGTTAATTTTTTCTGTCATCAAAGCGTTGAACTTGATCCAACTGTCGCACAAACATGGATTGATTTTGTAAGTCCTCATTTTGAACAATATGATGCAGAACCACCCACTCAACTGCACTGTATTTATCCTAGCTTTTTGGACAACGATGAGTTTTTAAATGTCGTGCTTGAAACTCGTCCTAAAGCCGTGAGCTTCCACTTCGGTATTCCGCATCCGCATCAAATACAGGCTCTAAAAGACGCTGGCATTTTAACTATGGTTTCTGCAACCAACCTAGCGGAAGCGCGGGCTATTGAAGCAGCAGGAATTGATTTTATTATTGCTCAAGGCATAGAAGCAGGTGGACACCGCGGGATTTTTAATGAACATTTTGATAGTGCAATACGTACGGTCGACCTTGTACAACTTCTGACTCAGCACTGTCGGTGTCCTATTATTGCTGCAGGTGGCATTATGAATGGTACACAGGCTCAGCAAATGTTAAGTCTAGGTGCGAGTGCGGTACAGTTGGGAACAGCTTTCGTACAATGTAAAACATCAAATGCCAATGATGCCTACCGTCATGCACTTTTCCATGAGCACATCACACAAATTAGTGCGAGTATTTCAGGTCGCCCCGCTCGGGGTTTACTCGGTCACTGGCATACTCAAATTGATCTACCAAACCGCCCTACGGTTGCTGCATATCCATACTGTTATGATCTAGGGAAACAATTACATGCCGCAGCGACCAAACAAGGTGATCAAGGTTTTGGCGCATTTTGGGCAGGTACGAATGTTTCGCAAATTCGTGCCATGGAAGCCCCTGACTTAATTAACCAACTGTTGGTTGAAATGCAACAAGTCAGTTATTAAGTCACTCTATCTACTCAAAGCTCCATAAATGGAGCTTTATTTATTTTGCTTCCAACAAATTGACCTGTTCAACTTGTACGTCATTCATGGTTTCACCATGGATAAGTAATTGGTCAAAGTAGTCTGCGACAACTTTGAATTGTTCAGTTGTACTTTCCACTTTGTACATGTTCTGACGAAACTCATTACTTGAACGTAAACCTTTGGTGTACCAAGCAATATGTTTACGTGCGATTCGACAACCAGAGTATTCCCCGTAAAATGTGTACAGTTCAGCAAGATGTCCAAGTAGAACTTCTTTTACTTCTTGAATACTTGGTGCAGCCAAATGTTCACTCGTCTCCAGATAATGCGCGATCTCACGAAAAATCCATGGACGCCCTTGCGCAGCGCGACCAATCATAATTGCATCTGCACCAGTATAATCGAGCACATATTTGGCTTTTTCTGGACTATCAATATCCCCATTCGCAATCACTGGTATATGAATGAGCTGTTTGACTTCTTTAATCAAATCATAACGAGCCGTATTCAAATACATGTCTTCACGGGTTCGGCCATGCAATGCCAACGCTGCAATACCCGCCTCTTCAGCACGTTTCGCTACACGTAAGATATTTTCATGCCCATTTAAGAAACCCAAACGCGTTTTCAGTGTGACAGGTACATCAACTGCAGCCACAACTTCATCCAATATTCGAGCCACCAAGTCTTCATCTTTTAAAAGTGCAGAACCCGCCAGCTTATTACAGACTTTCTTGGCAGGACACCCCATATTGATGTCCACAATTTGAGCACCATTTGAAACCTGATATTGTGCAGCTTTCGCTAAATCTTTGGGATCTGATCCTGCAATTTGTGCTGAAATAGGCGCCAATTCACCATCAAAATTAGCACGATATAAGCTTTTTTTACTCATCAGTAACGTTTGATCTGATGTCATCATTTCACTGACAGCATGCCCTGCACCAAAGTATTTGCATAGCGATCTAAATGGACGGTCAGTTACGCCTGCCATAGGAGCCACAATCAAATTATTTGACAGTTGATACGGACCAATATACATATGAATTCATCACTTTTTCGACCGGCACAGTATACTGCATCTATACTTTCGGCTCATCTTTTATCATGTGTTCTGTGACTATGAAATACTCAAAATAGGCTTTGTTGCATAAAGATTTAAAAGATAGAGCTTTTCTAAGTTGCTCAAATTTAAGTGACAACTTGGGTATGAGGTCGGCGCAATTCTGTGAATTTATTTAACACGGTTATACGTGCATGGACTTCATTGAGTTGACTGTCAAAACTCCTTGCACTGAGTTTATCGCCTGAGAAGCACTGCTTCGTAAGATTTGATGCAATGCATCTTGATTTCGACCAAACTACGTCGATGATAACCAGTCCACTTTTTCCAAAGCATTCTTCCTAGATGTTTAATCCTTTTCAATAACTCATTTCTCTCTAAAGATCCCAATTTCTTATCTTTCCATGGTCTTACATTTTTTCTGGGCGGAATCACTGCATGTGCTTTCCGATCTGCAATGACCTGTCGGCATTGTTTCGTGTCATATGCTCTATCCGTATAGACAGAATCAATACACTCATCAGATGGGATTTGATTCAACAGAACATCCAAGACTTGTGAATCACTGACATGATTTGTTGTGAGCTTTACAGCTCGTATTTGCAAGGTTTTAGCATCTATACCAATATGTAGTTTACGCGATTGCCGACGATATTTAGGCTGATGTTTCTTGCGTTTCTACTCACCTTCGCCTAGAAATTTAAGGCCAGTTGAGGCTATCAATAAATGTAATCCTTCATGACTTTTTTGATAGCTGATCGCAATATCAATCTACTTTTGTCGTCGGCAAAGTGTGGAATACGAATATCACTGATATTCGGTGCTGTCCAACTTAACCCACTGAGTTGAATTAGGCTTTGCACAAGGCCAGTGACCATACGCAAAGAAAGTCGAAAGATAGATTTGATCATCAAACAGCACTGAATTGCTGTATCAAAATAGGTTTGATTTCTTCCATGCTTAGCTTGTGGCTGAGCATACCATTTAGTCTGAGGATCGAACCAAATTGAAATATTTCATCGCTTGATTAGAGCTTGGTTATATGAGGACCAATTCGTTGTACAATAAATTTTAGATGCAGGCTTCTTCATCTGGAAATTATATTGATGAAGAAGCCTTTAAGAATTGCTTTGTGCAACAAAGCCTATTAAATATGCATCGTTATGCCTAATTGGAAAGCTCTGCCTGGTAAGGGTGCAATATATTTCAATGGAGAGTTTTGCGGCCGTGCATCTTCATTCAGCAAATTAGAGCCATTGATAAAAAGATCAAAACTGGCGTTTTTCAACGTCACTTTTTTACGAATGTCTAAATCAAGCAGATTGTATGCAGGCAATGGGACTTCCTCCCCCACATTTTTACCTAGGTAACGAGGCTTATCGTAATAAATACTAGACAGGCGTGCTGACCAATTTTCTAATGTCCACTCAACATTTGCACCATAGCGGTTGGTTGGCATATTGGGCAAATAGATTCCATCATTGGCTAAACGTAAACGATCAGGATCTGTCGCTTTATTTTTGACCAAATCTGAAAAGCCACCTACTTTTAAATCCCCAAAGTTGTCGAGAGAAAATGTATGGTTCATATCCAACTCAAAACCATTCACTTTTGTATCGGTTTGCTTCCAATACTTCAGTGGTAAACGGTTCCGCATAGAGGCACCTGAGTGGGACAAATACAGATAGTCCTCAAAATCCATTTGGTACAATGAAACTACAATATTGGTCGAGCCCCAATTCAGAGTGGTTATAAACTCTACACCCTGCATGACTTCTTTGTTGAGTTTTTGATTTCCTTCTTCTTGGGTCATCACTGAGTAGTGAGGGTTACTGGCGTAGAGTTCATTGATTTCAGGTGCTCGTTCAGACTCACTGTACTGAAGTCTGAAACCCAAATAGTCTGTAACTCTAAATTCTGATCCGATATAAAAACTATTCAGACCAAAGGACTTATCTTCAAGCGTGCTATTTGAAGCATTACGCGCCAACTTAAAGCTTTGGTCCTGAATCTCATCTTTAACTTTCTCGACACGATAACCAGCATCAAATGAAAATTGATTGAAATCTAGTTTTTCCTGAATGAATATCGCATGAGAAGTTGTATTCACATTCGGTAAATAACGTTCTGAACCAGTGCCCTTAACCTGTCTGGCATTTATAGACGTCCCTATTTCGCCAGTGAGATTTTTATAAGGTATGTGTTCAAATAGAAACTCCGCAGTATCAGTATCAAATTTATACTCATTGGCTTTACTTGCACCAATGTACTCTCCAGATGTGTTTGACAGTCTAGATGCTTTAAAGTGAACACTCTTCAGTAGATTTGATGGCTCTCTAAACAGTGAATCTAAGGTGAAACGATCCTGTTCAATTTTTACCCCCACAGGTAAGCCATCACTATAAGAGCTCTGAAAAGATTTGTTTTCCATAGAAAAACCTGGAACACCATATTCACTACTTTTATAGTCGGCACTCACGCCGATATAACCACTGTTTAAGAAATAAGTTGTCCCTATCGCCATGTTTTCATTTCTAGCATAGCTGTTACCCAGTTTCTTTTTATAATTCGGCGTTACATCATTGTTAATTTTATTCTGTACATACTTAGCCGTGCCAGGCACATAATCTGGGTTCGGATCATTAATAAACTCTTTTAATGAACCATTTACATACCGTTTTGAGATTGCCTCATCTGTGTATTTAGCAGACTCTAAACCATCATAATAATCATAGAAATTTTCTGGGTTCTTCGCGATATCCTCTAAAACGTGCTTATCTAAATACTGATTATGTGCTTTATTAAACATATTTGAGATCCGAGAGTCTCTTTGACATGCACTTGCTAATGCGGAGTTTACACCTCCAGTACTCGGAAAAACCGCTGTATCACATACTGTAGCTTTGCTTGATCCTGGTATTTTATACGAAGAAATACTCTGAGTTGAGAACTGAACATTTGTGCTTAAGTTTTTTTGATTGTTTATATTTAAACGAATACCGTGTGCATTAAAATCATTAAACCCTTTGTTATAAGCGATATCTAAGCTTCGACTTTTATCTTCCAACTCTTTTGAAATCAGCCCAGTATCAATATCAACACTACCTCCAATGGCGTTCCCTCCATATCTAACTGAATTTGTGCCTTTATGAACGGTAACACTTTTCGTAAAGAGCGGATCAAATGGAATATTAATATCACCACTTATGGCATTCATCCCATTAATCGTTTGGCCATGCTCAAGGATACTCACTCTATTACCCGATAAACTGCGTATCACGGGTGCACCAGCATTTGGACCAAAGGATGTACTTTGCACTCCTGAAATATGTTTAAGTGCATCTCCAAGTGTATTTGATACTTCGATTCTCTCTTTCTCTACAATAACTGAAGTCTTTTCGGTCTTATCCGCTTGAAAAACAAGCGTATCTAAAGCTTTAACATTTTGCTCTGCATGTGCCTGTTGAATAATCATCAAAATAAGCGTCATCAAAGATGTGTGTTTCATTTTTCACCCCATTAATAAAAGAAACGTTATAACATAACATTTAATAAATTAAAAAAAGTATTCTAGAGGTTCTTTGTTCTGTGTATAAATGAAACTATTTCAAAAAGAAGAAAAGCCATCCTAGTGCGCTGAACCCCAGAATGGCCTTGTTCAGAATATTGATCCTAAATGTATAATTTCAAGTGTTTAACTTAAAAATTAATCCACTTATTTAAGTTTAGCTTAAAACTAGTTAAAAGCCTTCCAAAACGATTTTTCCTTTCGCTCGGCCAGTTTCAATCAGTTCATGAGCAAGTTTTAAATTTTTTGCATTAATTTTACCTAAAGTCTGATTCAGCGTAGTTTTAATTTTATGGCTATCCACCAATTCTGCAACCTGATGTAAGAGCTGAGATTGTTGTTCAATATCTGTTGTATTGAACATTGAACGTGTAAACATAAACTCCCAATGCACAGAAACTGACTTAGACTTAAACGCACTGATATCCAATGATTTCGGATCATCAATTAAGCCAAACTTTCCTTGTGGAGCAATTAACTTAGAAATTTGAGGAATATACGTTTCTGTTTGATTCGTTGAAAAAATATATCGAGGTGCATCTAAACCCAATGCTTTGATTTGCGTGTTTAAATCTTCGGTATGATCAATAACATAGTCAGCCCCTAAAGACTTAACCCATGCTTTAGTCTCTTCCCTAGATGCTGTAGCAATAACTTTTAAATTTGTCTTCGCTTTGAGTAATTGAATCGCAATAGATCCTACACCTCCAGCGCCTCCAATCACTATAATATTATCAGCTTTGTCTAAATCAACGTTGAAACGATCAAATAACATTTCCCACGCTGTAATAGCGGTTAATGGCAGTGCAGCCGCTTCAGCATCACTCAGGCTTTGGGGTTTTAAGCTAACAATCCGCTCATCGATTGCTTGATATTCAGCATTACTCCCATCCCGAGTTAAATCACCTGCATACCAGACCGGATCTCCGACTTTAAAATATTGCACACCAGAACCGACTTCAACAACCTCACCCACTGCATCCCATCCTAAGATACGTGTGTTGCCTGCTGCGACAGGGTTTCGCCTCACCTTAGTATCGACAGGGTTAACCGAAATCGCTTTGACTTTAATCAACAAATCCCGATCATTTAAGCTCGGTATCACTTTTTCGATATCTATCAGTGGATTTTGAAATCCATGATCCATACCGTCAATATAAGAAATAGCCTTCATTCACTTATCCTCTTGTTTTGTTATTTAAGTTTACTTAATATTCTTTTTTAAGTTATACAGACAAATTCGTCTTATAGTTACCAAAAGGATACTATTGAAATGGGTAAGCTCAAACATTCGCGTTTTGATTGCACACCAGGATGCTCTGTTGAAGCTGCTATAGGATTACTTGATGGTAAATGGAAGAGTATTATCTTATGGCATTTATTAGAAGATGATGTTTTAAGGTTTAATGAACAGAGATGGATCCGTAAATTTGAACAACTCCTATAAGTGATATTCTGCTCCTCAAATGATGTTATAAACATCAATATATGGAGTATTTTATGGCACGTAGACCAAGAAGAAATCATTCAAATGATTTTAAAGCTAAGGTAGCACTTGCTGCGATTAAAGCAGAAAAAACACTTGCTGAATTGAGTGCTGAGTTTGATGTTCATCAAAACCAAATTATTGACTGGAAAAATCAATTGATCTCAGCTTCCTCGCAAGCTTTCGATCAATCAAAAGCTCCAACAGAACCACCCATCGATCTAAAAAAACTACATGCAAAAATCGGTGAGCAGGCATTAGAAATTGATTTTTTAGAAGGTGTGTTGAAGAAACTGGGCCGCTTCAACCACAAAAGTTAATCGACGACTCACTTCAGATTTCAGTATCTAAGCAAGCTAAGCTGCTGAAAGTCTCCCGTGGTTGTTATTACTATCGCCCAAAACCTGTGAGTGCATCAGATCTGAAGCTGATGCGATGTATTGATGAATTACATATGCAATATCCTTTTGCAGGCAGTCGTATGATGCGTGATTTGTTGAATCGTCAAGGACATCATATAGGACGACGTCATACACGTACTTTAATGAAGAAAATGGGTATTCAGGCGTTATATTGCAAACCAAATTTAAGCCAGGCTAATCAAGCTCACCGTAAATATCCATATCTGCTCAAAGGGTTGGCTATTCAGCGCAGTAATCAAGTGTGGTCTACGGATATAACGTATATCCCTATGGCAAAAGGCTTTGTTTATTTATGTGCTGTGATTGATTGGCATAGCCGCAAGGTACTTGCGCATAGGGTATCGATTAGTATGGAGGTGGATTTTTGTATTTCGGCTTTAAATGAAGCGATTGAAAAATATGGTCGACCTGAAATATTTAATACAGACCAAGGCAGCCAGTTTACCAGTGATGCATTTATTGATGTATTGAAATCAAATGGCATTCAAATCAGTATGGATGGTAAAGGTCGATGGGTAGATAATGTGATGGTTGAACGATTATGGCGGAGCGTTAAATATGAAGAGGTGTATCTCAAAGCTTATAGCAGTGTCACAGATGCGAAAAAGCAATTAAGTGCATATTTTGAGTTTTATAATTTGAAACGACCTCATTCGAGTCTAGACAAAATGACACCAAATGAGTTTTACTATGATCAGCTACCCCAACAAAACAAGGTGGCTTAACTAGAGCGGAATATCACTTATAAATACGCTTTTAGTTGTTCAAACAAGTGGGACCACCTCTAACTGAGGAAGAAAATTCCAAATGTCACTCAAAAAATGCTCACTAGACAATTACGTGAACTTGAGGAGGATCAACTGATTCTACGAAAGGTTTATGCCGTTGTTCCACCTAAAGTAGAATATCGATTATCTACACTCGGCACTTCTTTAGCACCTATTTTGGTTGCATTAAAACAATGGGGGGATAAAAATATTGGTTTATTTGGGAAACCCATTATGCCTTTAGAATCAGAATAAAACTTCAATCTGTTTTACGTCACTTACAGTCCAATATTTTCTAGAAATACTGTTGTTTCATAGCTTACACACCATTTCAGTAACTTCTATAAAAAGCACGTTCTTAAAAACCGCTATGTATAAAATTAACCGACCATAAAAAAGCCTAATCTGTGAAGACTAGGCTATAAACTTTGAATCTTTTCGTTGGTAGAGGGAGCTGGATTTGACCAACGACCTTCGGGTTATGAGCCCGACGAGCTACCAGACTACTCCATCCCGCATCAACGAGTTAGCCTTATACGCCCTAAGCACACACAAAGCAAACTTTATTTGTAATATAAGCAGTTATTACATGAGCAGCATAAAAATACTAGCGCTTAACCAATACTTGCTTCAGTGATGAAAGGCTCAAAAGTGCTTAATCTTGTTTTTTTCACTGTCTAAAAACGACTTACGCTCTTCAGACCATATTGATTTCCTAAAATCAAGACCCGAATTACTTGAAGCCCAATCAGAAACTGTACTTTAAACAAAAGTATTATCAGCGAAAACTAATTTTGTCTTCCTTCCTACACTACTTATAAAAACTTTATGTGTAGGCAAGAAACCAAATATACTTATTTGGGTATAATGTATTCATAGGTTTCAGACATAGAAAAAGTACTTAAACGACAGCCCCACTATACCATTTTAACTCTTGAAAAAGCCCACCATTTGGCAAGCTTTTTCTTATTGATCTTTATCCATAGAATGTGGTGTTGTGGTTTTATCCTGCTCTTTCGTATCTGTATCTCTTTTTTGGCATGCCGTTAATCCAAGCATTAAAACTAAACTTACTATTGCAAATATTTTCATCATTTTTGCCTAGCACGATTTAAAAATATAACTTATCAAAATCTAAAAATTTGAATGTTTAATTTATGAAACAACCTCATTCTCTTTCTTTACAAATTAGGTACCTAGCGATTTAGAGCTTTCTGAGCCCAATGAATAAATTTGTCCTTTTCATGGAAATGAGGAATATTTAATAAGTGAATATGAGTAACCTCACCGAAATTACCTGAAATTATATTGGGTGCCAAAACAATAAAATCGCTCTTGTCCCCCACATGTAACTCCCTAAAAAACTCCATAACTTTAAAATGAAGATTCAGAGCGGCGAATCCCTCCCTTTCCATTAGAAAGTCGTAGATCTGGCTGAGTATATGTAGTTCAAATTTTTTGTTCATCTTATTCTATTCTCATATTTATTTTAACGATCGGTACAATTTAACCTAATTTTATTTTTTGTTAAAGTAGAGAAAAAACAACCTCTGTAGAATCAATTGAACTGGGTTAATGAAATATCATTGTCAAATTTTATTTTATTCTAAAAAAAATCTAACGTAAGAACACATTAAATACAAATGATTCTCAATTAATATTATCTTAATTTTAAACATAATACCCTAAATGTGCCTCCTCATCCCTATTGCAAACGCTCTACATCACTTATCAAAAATAGCGGGCTTACGATATAAATTAAGCAAAGAGAGTACAGGTATCGGTAGGTAGTTACCATTCACTGAAGTCTCTCCCCCATCTTTTCTGTGCTGCTCCCAGTATTCAATTAATAGTAAAGCAGCCTGTTTAATGGCAGATGGATATTCTGATCCAAAATTATCTGTAATATAATTTTTAATTATAGCGTCAGCAGCAACAATAAAGCTTTTTAATGAAACATCATTGCTATCATCGGCATAGTGTAAGTGGCGCTTCACTTCATGTAATTCAACAATACTCATAAATCACTCCATTTTTCCGAGTCAGCTTACACTTTCATCACTAAACTCGTTCCTAGAGTCTTTTACGGTGTCATAGCAAATATCACAATTTCACCTCATTTCTATTCTCATATTGATTACATGGCATTGAAATCCCTTTATCTAGGGATTTTTCTACTATTGCTAATAAATCCTTCAAAAGATTTTTTATAACCAAATTAAGATTTGTTCATATCATTTTTCAGTAAGGCCATTACGCCCTAAAGATTGAGCCCCCTTAACAACCAAGCAATAAAATTAATTGCCACTAAAAAACCCGCTTTATGTAGCGGGTTTTTTTAATTCGCAGTATTTTTTAGATTACTGTGATAGAGCTTGCTTGAGGGCCTTTTTTGCCAGCTACAATCGTAAACTGAACACGTTGACCTTCATTCAACACTTTGAAACCGTTTGACTGGATTTCGCTAAAGTGTGCAAAAACGTCTTCTCCAGTATCGCTAGAAATAAAACCAAAACCTTTAGTTTCATTAAATCACTTAACGGTACCAGTTGTAATGTTTGACATAAATATTCTCTTAAATTTTGAAAAATATAAGAATTAATATTTTAAATCATATACATCGGGTAAACCGCAGATTCAAATAATGTGCGAGATAACTTTAGTAAATACAATAAATAATTCAGATATACCGTCACTATAAGCTTTTTATTGTGTAATAGATAGGTGTTAACATATTATTTTATTACTCTCCCCTAACTCCACATGAAATGCTTTTTTATCCATATTGATAAGAAAATCTTCACTAAAATCAAAAAAAGCTTGTTTAACAGCTTCTAGCTAGTAGTTTTTTACTAGTATCAACTCAACTTGATAGGTAACGTCCTATATTTTCATTTCAGCATGTCGCCAAAAATTAAAGCAGGGCTATCCCAAATTTTTTAGAGAGTCCATACAGTCTATTTCGGGCTTGATTGATTAAAAAAGAATATTTAAAAATGGAAGCGTCATGAGTTAAGCTCCCCTTAAACTATTGCTTAAATTCTGTACCAAAATAAAACCGATAACAGACTGAATAATATTCATTCTTTTTAACAACCGAACCCACCTAACATCGGAACAATAATCAAATGATTTGACAGCGTATACCGACCAATATACATATAAATTCATCACTTTTTCGACCGACATAGTATACTGCACCTGCTGTTTCGGCTCACCTTATATCATGTGTTCTCTGTTTATGAATAAAAAGCTGTTTCTTTCTTCTGGTTTAAAAACGCTAAGTGTCTTGGCCATATCTATAGGCTTAACTGCCTGCGGTGATCGTTCATGGTGGACAGATGATGAGCCTAAGCTCAATGCTGAACAAATCGCACGCATCATTCCCGGACGTGTAAATGACCGCCGTTCATGGGCTGAAGATATTTACGATATTTCAGAGCAGTTTGGTATTCCGCAAAATAAAGAGAATATGTGTTCGATCATTGCCGTGGTTGATCAAGAGTCTAACTTTGTTGCAGATCCGCAAGTTTATGGTTTGGGTGAAAAAGCGGTGAAAGAAGTACAAGATCGTTTAGATGAAAAATTTAAAGATAAGCTCGGCGATGCCATTGGTGGCACCATCGCAGGTTATTTCCAACAGGTTTTAAAAGAGCAACCGAGTCCTGAAGATAACTACTTAAGTCAAATGCGCCGCGTTAAAACAGAACGTGAACTGGATGAACTGTACCGTGAAATTTTTGACTATATGTCAAAGCATTATCACGTCAGCGCACTCACAGGCGCAGCGAAACTTGTCGGTCAGGACGTGGGTGAAAAAATGAATCCGATTACCACGTTGGGTTCAATGCAAGTACACATCGGTTATGCCAAAGACAATAAACGTGAAGGTGGCAGCATGGCTGACTTACGTACTGACCTTTATAGTCAATATGGTGGTCTGTACTACGGCATCCACCGACTGATGATGTACCCTGCTGACTATGACAAACCCCTTTACCGTTTTGCCGACTATAATTCAGGTATGTACTCAAGTCGAAATGCAGCCTTCCAAAGTATGTTGAATGACTTAACTGAAGCTGAGCTTGATTTAGACGGTGACTTGTTACTTTATGGTAAAGATGGCTCACCTAAATCTGCAAAGAGTCAATCAGAACGCGAACTCATCAGTGTTTTCGCCCAGCATAATATTTTGGTTACTCCACGTCAAATTCGCTCTGACCTGAAAAAAGAGAAAGAGAAAAAATTTGAAGATACAGCAACCTATCGCGCTGTGACTAAGCTTTATCAAGAAGTCACTAAAAAAGAACCTTTCTATGCCATGATGCCAGAAGTCGTCATTTCTGGTCCAAAGCTCAGCCGTGACTATAATACCAACTGGTTTGCCACTCGTGTCAATGGACGTTATCAAACATGCATGCAACGTGCAAAGCACATAAAAATCTAGCCTTATTTGACTTTGATGGCACCCTGTATGACAAAGACAGTTTTACGGGGTTCATTTTCTATGTACATTCAAAGCGGCATATTGCTTTACAAGGCTTAAAAGTCCTGCCTTATATTCAAAGTTATTATTTGGGTTTTTATCCTGCCCATCATATGCGCTCTAAACTCTTCCATGCGATGTTTAAGCAAGCGGAAGTGAACGAAATTGACGCTTATGCAAAACGCTATGCAGAACTTTTAATCAAAGGACTCAACCCAGCACTCTATAGCCAACTGAAGCAACACCAAAGTTTGGGTGATGATGTGGTTTTGGTCTCAGCCTCAATTGATATCTATTTAAAATATGTGTGTGAAATACTCTCAATTGATCTGATCTGCACCCAAGTTGAACAAGACCAACAACGCTATACAGGGCGTTATCTTACTGCGGACTGTAGTTGTGAGTACAAAGCTCAACGTATCCAAGAAAGATATGAGCTGGATAGCTATCATGCCGTTTATGCTTATGGAAACAGTATTGAAGATAAGCAAATGTTATCTTTGGCCGATTTTAGCTACTTGGTAGGGACAGATTTAAGCCTTCCCGACTTGTCAAAAACATCAAATCATCGTCAAATAAGCTAATTATTAAGCTTAGATTAATAATTAATCATATTAATTTTTTGAATATATTTGTTATTAAAATTCAGTATGTTTTATTTACCAAAAAATATATTTATGATAAATTTTACCTAATAAAAATATTTTGAGAACCAATCCACTTAAATTATAAAAAAGGCATCAGTATGGAACAGTTATCTCCACCCAAGTATGTCAAAGGTCTTTCGATCAAATTCGGTGAAAGTCCCTTTGTGTTATTGGCGCAGTTCGCTTTTAATGCTTCAAAACAAAAATGGTTAAAACACGAAATCGAACATGTGCTCAATATCGCCAAACAAGGTGATTACAATCACCTGGTAAAGACATTACGTCAATTTAGCAAATAACAAAAAAGCCACTTCAAATGAAGTGGCTTTTTTACTTACTTTTTAAAGGGAAACGCATATTTCACAATACGTTTGATGACGCTACCATACTGTTTTACTAAGCTGGCATTGTTATAGTTAATGCCATACTTTTCACACACTGCTTGTACTTTCGGTGCCATTTTACGGTAACGACGCGCAGGTACATCTGGGTATAAGTGATGCTCAATTTGATGGCTTAAGTGGCCTGTCAAAATATGGAATGCTTCTGAACCTGTTAAATTCGACGAACCACGAATTTGGCGCATGTACCAATGTCCACGGCTTTCATTTTCCAATACTTTTTTCGGGAAAACTTCGACATCTTTGGTGAAGTGACCACAGAAAATCACACTAAATGTCCACATATTACGAATACCATTTGCAACCAAATTCCCTGTAAACACAGGCAACGCCGCAGGTCCTGCAATGAGTGGGAAAAACACATAATCTTTAAACAATTGTTTACCAATTTTGCGCTGCATAGGTTTCCATTCAGCTAAAGTCTGCGCTTTGCTTTTACGCCCCTTGAAGTATTTGCCTAATTCCAAGTTTTGGATCGCAACGCCCCATTGGAACAACAAACAAAATGGAATGCTATAAATCGGTTGTAATAAATAACCTGGTTTCCAACGTTGTTCTGGGAATAATCGAAGCAGACCATAGCCAATGTCATCATCCATGCCTTTAATATTGGTATAAGTATGATGCTTATAGTTATGAGTCTGACGCCAATTGTCTGCTGTACCTACGATGTCCCACTCATAATTTTGACCATTAAACTTAGGGTCATTCATCCAGTCATATTGACCGTGCATCACGTTATGACCCAACTCCATGTTTTCCATAATCTTGGCAAAACTCAGTAGACCAGTGCCCAACACCCATGCTGGTGGGAACCAACCTGCAAACAAACATGCACGACCTGCGATAGACGCATAACGCACCGCTGCATAGACACGACGAATATATTGTGCATCTTTCTCGCCAATATCATCTAGTACTTCTTGCTTAATGGCATCTAGCTCACGTGCAAGCTCATCTAACTCAAATGTTGTTAACTCACGATTCTTCGGGTTTTTAAAATATTCAACTTTAACAGGCATATTCATTGTATTTATTCCCCTTATAAATCAACAATAAGATCAGTTTGTGCCGTATTGACACAAATTTTTAGAAAATTACCAGGCTCAGAATTTTGTGCACCATTGACCAAGTTTTTGGTTGAACCTTCCACTTTGTTGCAAGCACATTTATTACAGATTCCCATACGGCAACCATGTTGAGGCTTGACATTTTGCTGTTCCAAACTTGCAAGAATAGATTGGCCTTTGGGAATACTTAAAATTTTCTTCGACTTTGTTAAGGTAATATTCACAAAACCAACATCATCATTTGCAAATGGACTCATGCTGAACGCTTCTGTTTTTAAGGTGTTGGCATGAGCGAAAAGCTGCTCAACCGTAGCCACAAACCCTGAAGGGCCACATGCATATACCGTTGCATTTTCAATCTGATCCAGTCCAGACATATGATTTTGGTTTAAACGTTCACCTTCATCTGACTCTTGGGTATAAAGCATGCTGAATGTGAAGCCAGAGTATTGTGCTGCCAACTGTTCAAAATATGCTTTGAAAGCTGCATCAGTATGTTTTTTCACCCAATACATCAAATGTACAGGCTGCTTTTTCAGCTTGGCAGTCTGCTCTAAACGTTTCAGTAAACTCAGCATGGGGGTAATACCACTGCCCGCAGCAAGTAAAATTAACTGTTGATCATTTACGGTTAATTGCATATCACCATAAGGCTGGCCGAATTCTAAAATATCGCCGATTTGAGCCTGTTCACATAGCCAATGACTTGCCTTGCCTTGGTCTACTTTTTTCACATTCAGCAAGACATGTTGCCCATCAATCTGGGTCAAACTATAGGTACGTTCATAACGTACGCCTTGAACCACTACATATACAGGATGGTGCTGTCCCGCTTGCCCCATGTGGAAATGGCGGTTGGTTTGCAGCGTCAAACTCACCATATCGTTTGCCACTTGCTCTTTTTTTACCACTTTACCTAAAGCTTGGTGTATCGACCAAAGTGGATTGATTTTTTGAAGCCAAAAGTTAGCTGTATGTCGGTCTAAAACACTCTCAGCATACTCAGTTAAAGGAGATTTAGTTTTTTCAAGGATCTGCATAGTAAAGGACCACGCCATTGATTTTGAATTATTATACACATGTATATATATTTGTATATATATTCTTATTGTTTCGTTTCGTTTCACAATGCCGACCAGTGGAGCTATAATGAACTGATTGATTTAATTGCTTGATAAATATGACACCGACCACCATTCAAACCCATACAACCAACACAGAGCATGAAGCTTCAAAAAAACATGCACCAGTGCTTGCACGTAGTGTTGGTCGAAAAGCAACGATCACAAAAGATGAACTGTTTCAAGCTGCTTTAAATTTGATTGGTCCTGAAAAAAGTATTGCATCCCTAAGCTTGCGCGAAGTCGCACGTGAAGCAGGCATTGCGCCAAATAGTTTTTATCGTCATTTTAAAGATACCGATGAACTGGCTATCGAGTTAATTGAACGTGCAGGTGTTGTGCTACGTCAAATTTTGCATGAAGCACGTATTAAGGCTATTCGCCAAGAAAGTATTATTCGTAGCTCAGTCGAAGTTTTTATTGAGCAACTGGATGCGGATGACGGCAACTTAAGCCTGCTATTACGCGAAGCATATACAGGTTCAGCATCTTATAAAAATGCGGTCGAAAGACAATTGAATTATTTCCAGCAAGAACTTAAAGACGATTTAATTCGTTTAGAACGCTTAAATAATAGCAAACTCTTCCATCCTGAATTAGTATCCATGGCAATCACCCAATTGGTTTTCAATATGGGTGCCAAAGTGATTGATATGCCAAGTGTAGAACGTAAAAAAATGGCTGAACAAACCATGATCATGATTCGCATGATTTTGGAAGGTTCACGTCATTTGGATGAAGCGATGATTCGCTAATCTGCGATTACACCCAACAAATTCACTGAAATATCTTATTATTTGTTTCGCTGTTGTTTTTCAATGAGCTGTTGCACAAATTCAGCAGTTTGCTTCGGTTGTTCTAGCGGAAACATATGCCCACCTTCAAGCACGCTATAGTCAATCGCATAGGTTTTTTTCATCCCTTGAGGTAAACCTTGCTTATAGAAATGGCTGTCTTTTGCAGTCAACACATGTATCGGCATATCAGGTGCTTTGCGTGGGGTACGCCACCACCATGCAGGCACTGTCCTGAAGATCTCAGCTTCAGTATGTTTGGGAATGGTTAGCGTCACCCCATTTCGAGTCGGATCACTTTTTAAACCACAGGCTATAAAGTCCGCAAAACACTGTTCATCAAAGTCTTTAAAAATACGATTCGGTCTGAGCGCCTGACTGGCCTGCTCAATACTTTCCCAATGATCACGACGCTTTACGGTCACCGCAGCTGGGGTAAGTTTTTCTATGGACTTCGATCCCAGCTTTTGTAATGCTTCAAATAAAAAGGCCTTGGAACCAATCACAAACGGTGGGTCCATGATAATCACTTGAGAAAACAACTGAGGTTTTTTATAAGCCGCCATAAGTGTGAGTAACGAGCCAAAAGAATGCCCTAAACCAATCACTTGTTGCCGTGGAAACTGCTGCTCAATATCTAAAATAACTTGATCCACCAACGCTTCCCAACGGTATTCCACAGGATACTGTGGATCTAGGCCAATCATCGGGATCGCTTTAACATCAAAATCTTTATTTAAAAACTGGAAGAATTTTTGATAGCTGCCCGAGGGAATGCCATTTGCATGGGTAAAGTGTAAGGCTGGTTTGCTCATGTCATTCAAATCTATTTTTATAGCTTCTTTACCATAATCGTTTTTTAATTTAAACGAAATGGCGCAGGATGAATTCTAAGTCATGGACTTTGATCACTTCGGCCACTTTTTAAAAATATTCCGTGATAGATCTGAGATCACTTTGCAGAAACAGTTAGACTTTGATTGCCTAAGAAAGTAGCGCCACAGTTGGTTTTGTCTCCGGCAATTACCACAGCACGCCCCAAGACTGTTGTACTGTGATCTGCTGCAATCGCAGAAACCACCATTCGACACTTTGGACAAAAATGCTTCATTCCATTTAAATGCACAGCAATACCATTGATCACAAAACTGTTTTCACACTCAGTGACGATACCACCATGTGTTGTTTTTGAACCCATTGTTACTAGAGCTTTAGACATAATTTATTGTTCGAAACATTAGAGTTTTAATGGCAAAAATTCTAGCATAAGCAAGCGCTTAAAATTTCAATGGATTACTTTTCAAATACAACTTAGACGTCGTTTTTTAAGGATTCATGAAAAAAAGCACCCGAAGGTGCTTTTCATACAGCAATTCCAATTATGGTTTAACCACAACCATCACTTGAATTGCTTCTGGTGTCACTGATAGGCCATCGAGCAAACCAAGACCCTCTTTTTGCAGTTTTTGTAGACGTGAAATTTCATCTTCACGAATACTCGGATTAAACTGCTTTAAGTAAGTCAGGCGGTCAATTTCGTATTGCCACTTACTGCCGTAGACTTCTTTCGCTTGTTGCACGAAGTTCGGTAAAGCCGAACGCGCAAGCTCTAATGCTTGCACATAACGCTGTTCAATCACTTCACGGCGTGCTTTCACGACTTGACGACAGCTATTACCATCCAAATGATGCAAATACGGTTTTAAAATTTCAGGCGCAATTTTCTGCGACAGATCTTGACCCTTTTCACTCAGCAAAACACGAACCAACTGCTGCGGTAAACTTGAAGGCAAATTCAGTGCTTTTGGTGCAACTACATCGACCTTAAACCACACTTCCAACAACACCGAACCTTGTGGTAAAGCTGCTGATTTCAACACTGCAACGTTGGTACTACCAAAACCTTGGGTGTTGATCATTTCCATCACACTTTCAGTAAATGGATGCTCAAGAGTTAAATACTGAGCATCTTCACGTATCTGAGCTTGATCACGGTAGAAGGTTGCCGTCATGCCTTCTTCATCCAAGGTTAAACCTTGAACTTGCATTTGATCAGTTGGCTTAATGATGACTGTGCCGTTGCTTTGCTCGTCAAAATCAATGTTTGTCGACGCCATAAAGCGTTTCATAAACATTGGCAAAGTGGTGTTGTCATCATAAGACTCAAGCGCTTGTACAATTTCTTGCGCCACAATTGGACGACAAGAGTTGTATTCAAGCAAACGGTCACGACCTGATTGTAACTCTGCTTCTAAGGCTTCACGTTGTACACTAACTGCTTCGAGTAAGTCATCAAACTGCTGACCTTTGTCTGCCAGTAAACAATCTTTCAATTCAACAATAAAGTTTTCTTGTAAAGTTTGCGCAGTTGGCGAGATATTACTGAAAATATTTAATGCTTCGTTATACCAACGGAACATACGTTCTTGTGCTGTTCCAATTAGATACGGCACATGAATTTGAATCCGGTTTTCTTGACCAATACGGTCTAAACGGCCAATACGTTGTTCAAGTACATCTGGGTTTGCAGGTAAGTCAAATAAAATCAAATCTGATGCAAACTGGAAGTTACGACCTTCAGAACCAATTTCAGAGCACAGTAGAATTTGTGCACCATAAGATTCTTCAGCAAAGTAAGCTGACGCTTGGTCACGCTCAAGTAAACTCATACCTTCATGGAACATGGCAGTACGAATACCCGCATGTAAGCGGAGAACATTTTCAAGTGCTTCAACCACGGGACCACTACGTGCAATGAGCAACACTTTTTTGTGTTTTAAGTCTGTCCGTAGTTTTTCCATGAGCCACATAACGCGCGGGTCAGCTTCCATCCACGCACCATCAAGCTGTGCTTCTTCTGGCCACATTTGTTCACGCAATTTACCATCTTTAGACCAGTTTTCTGGTGCAGGCAAAGGTGCAGGCTGACAGTCACGGCCTGGGAAGCCTTGAATGGCTTCACGGGTATTACGGAACAAAATACGCCCTGTACCATGACGGTCTAAAAGCTCATGAATGGCACGGAAGCGTTGTTCGGGTGCATCTTCAATGCGATGTCCTAGCAAACCTTCTAATGCAGCTAAATGCCCTTCTTCAAGTGGCATATCTGACATCAGTACTTCAGCAATTTTTGCAGTTTGTTGATACTGGGTTTCTTCATCCAAGAAACGATCCAGCGAACTAAAACGCT
Organism: Acinetobacter sp. WCHA55; assembly: GCF_002165305.2. Taxonomy (NCBI): domain Bacteria; kingdom Pseudomonadati; phylum Pseudomonadota; class Gammaproteobacteria; order Moraxellales; family Moraxellaceae; genus Acinetobacter; species Acinetobacter sp. WCHA55. Next base: position 1,910,116 of record NZ_CP032286.1, read on the forward strand.
GTGGGTCAAGTAAACGTAAACGCGCAAAGTGACTTTCTACACCCAACTGTTCTGGGGTTGCCGTTAATAATAAAACACCCGGCGTTTTTTCTGCTAACTCTTCTATCAAGTCGTAGCGGTCATTACCACCGTCTTCTTCATTCCACATCAAGTGATGTGCTTCATCGACCACCAACAGATCGAAACCAGCTTCTAGGGCTTGTTCACGCAAGTCATCATGGTCAATCATTAAATCAATTGACGCAATAATGCATTGTTCAGTCAGGAATGGATTCAGTTCAGGGTCATGTTCTTTGATTGAAGCTGTACGGGTTAAATCAAATAATGAGAAGTTCAAATTGAAACGACGACGCATTTCAATCATCCACTGATATTGCAGTGAATCTGGTACCAAAATCAGGATACGTTCTGAACGACCTGTTTTAAGCTGTTGATGGATGATCAATCCAGCTTCAATGGTTTTACCTAAACCAACTTCATCGGCTAAAAGGACACGGGGTGCAAAACGCTGACCTACTTCGTGTGCAATATACAGCTGATGAGGAATCAAACCGACACGTGAACCGACCATGCCGCGCAGTGGGCTCGACTTCATATTGGCTTGCATTAACATCGCTTCAATACGTAAGTCGTACCATTCTTTATAGTCAATCTGACTTGCCAATAAGCGATCAAGCGGTTTAGACAACTGAATTTGAGCACCAATGCGAGTCTCATTCAGTGATTTACGCTCTTCCGTGCCATCTTCTAAACGACGTACAACGTTATAACGCACCACACCATGACGGTCTTCATGTGATTCAACCGTCCACTTGGTACCTTCTTGATCTTGTAATTCATCGTTCACGTTAAAAATGATACGTGATAAAGGTGCATTATTCCGTGCATAAACACGTGTTTCATCACTTTTAGGGAATAAGATGCTGACAGATCGCTCATCTACATCAATAAGAACTCCTAAACCTAGTTCCGTTTCAGTATCTGATAACCAACGTTGACCAATAGCAAACTGCTGCAATTTTTCCACCTTTATCTACAAGTTAGGACTGCAAATTTAATGCTCAAACATTGTTTGATATTTGAGCAAAATTATACACCTTTAAGCAATATATTTTGACATAAAGCTCACTAAAAAAGTGAGCAAATTTGATGATTCCACGTACTTAAAATGGTACTGGACAAACAAATTCGATACGTTCATCGGTTTGGGGATGATGAAAACTCAAACGCTCTGCATGTAAACACAAACGTGGCATCAAATTTTGCAGGTCAGGTACAGCATAGAGCGTATCTCCCACGATAGGATGACCTAAAAACTGCATATGTACACGAAGTTGATGCGAACGTCCTGTAATGGGGGTGAGCGCCACACGAGTCACGGGCTGACCCTGTATCTCAAAGTGTTCAATGGCTTTCCACTCTGTCACAGCGGGCTTGTTATGACTAGGCTCTGCAATATGTAACGGTGGACGGGATGAATCATAAATCACAGGCACATCAACGGTGCCCTGACCCTCTAAATGGCCAGCCACAATCGCTTGATACGTTTTATCGGTTTGGCGTTCTTGAAACTGACGAGAAATAGATTTTTGTCCCCAACGACTGAGAGCAAAAACCAAGATACCTGAGGTATCGCGATCAAGGCGGTGGATCAGTAGGGTTTTCGGTTCTAGTTTGACTAAACGATTGATCATACAATCTTGTAAGTCTTCTGTCTTCCCTGGAACGGTGAGTATACCTGCAGGCTTATGGATGACCATGAAGTCTTCATCTCGATGAATCAGGTGTTCGGTTAGAAAATTACTCAAGGTTCCATTCCAAGCTGATCGCGAAAACAAGCGGGCAATAATAAAAAGCTTAAGCCAGAAATACAATGCAAAAATCGTTTTTTTTAATCATGAACCGATATTGATTGCATTATTTAACGTCAAATGCCTGATCACTGTCTGTATCGATAAACGAGACATAAAGATATCACGATATTATGACAGCCGATTTCTAAATAACCATGCAGCTAAGGGCAAGGTAATCAGTGCCAAAATCAGCATCGGTACAAAGTCCCATTTCACTTGCGCAAAACTCGCACCTTCCAAATATACTCGTTGTACCAAGTCAATGCCAAAGCGTAGCGGGTTGGCATAAGTCAGCCAATTCAACACATTTGGCATATTTTGAACTGGCGTTAACAGACCTGATAAAAGCGTCAAAGGCATAATCAGAAAAAAAGTATACAGCATGGCTTGTTGCATATTCAGTGCAATCGCCGAAATAGACAACCCAACACCAACGACTGCAATATTAAATGCAAACAATCCAAAATAAATCAGCAACAATGAACCATTCATCGGGATCTGAAACCAAAACAGGATGATCGCTAAAATAATCGAAGACTGAATCACACCAATCAGTATAGGTGGAATTGCCTTACCAATCATAATCTGCGTCGGTGTGTAAGGCGTCACCAAGAGCTGATCAAACGTTCCCTGCTCCCGCTCCCGCGCCACAGATAACGCGGAAAGTAAAAGCGTCTGCATCATACTTAATGTTGCAATCAAAGATGGCATCATGCCCCATCTGGACTCTAAATTTGGGTTATACCATGTGCGTGATTGAACGGTAACTGAGGACGTTGAACCCAACCGCTCTTGGTTGACCTGAGTGACTATACTGCTGATATAAGAGCCAGCCATGCCTGCTGTAGACGAATTCCGACCATCCAAGACCACTTGGATTGCCGAGGATTCATTCTTATTGAGCTTATCCTCAAAATCTGCGGGAAACGTAATCACTGCAAGTGCTGAACGGTCATTGATAACCTGTTGAATCTGAGCGGTATTCTGCAAATCTGCTGTGCGTTTAAATACACCCGAACCATCCAAATGCGATAGTATTTGCTGCGAAGCCTGACTGTGACTTTGGTCCAGCACAGCATAATCTACATGATTGACATCATAACTGGCAGCATAACCAAATAGCAGAGCTTGCAGAAATATAGGAATAATCAATGTTATCCGATTGGCAGGATCAACCAAAATAGTCAAAAATTCTTTTTTGGTCAGCACCACAAGATAATGAAACCAGCGCTGAAATGTTGCCATGAGTTGTTGCATGATGTTCTTACCTCAGACGCTTTTTCAATGTATGCGCTGTAATTACAGTGAGCACGACAATATAAATCAACAAAATGCCACATTCTTTGAGCCATAAAGACCAGTCATCTCCGCCTAAAAATAAGGTTTTGATCAAGGTCATATAATGTGTTGCAGGCAATACATTGCTAATGATCTGCACCACTAAAGGCAGATTTCGTGTATCAAACACAAAACCTGACAGCATCATGGCAGGCATGAAACTCGCTAAAAGTGCCATTTGACTGGCTTGGAACTGACTTTTCGATACCCCTGAAATCATTAACCCTAGTAATAAAGACACCATTAAATATAAAAATGATGCACTGATCACCGATAAAAGTGATGCGCGAATAGGAACTTCAAATAAGTAATATGCCGCCAACAGACAGACCACTATATCGACCATACCAATCACGATATAAGGGGCTAACTTGGATAAAACAATTTCCAACGGGCGAATGGGCGTTACAAACATTGCTTCTAAAGTGCCACGTTCTCGCTCACGTGCAATCAGTAACCCCGTTAAAAATGCACCGACCAAAGTCAAAATCAATACAATCAAACCAGGCACTAAAAACCAGGTACTATTGCCCGACTCATTGAACCACATGCGCTGATCTACACTGATTACACCTGCAGTTGAACTGCTGTTGGTACGGTCAGCTTGTATTGAACTCGCCATATTTAAGGCACTGGCAATATAGCCCTGTAGTGAAGACGCTATACTGGTGGAACGACCATTATTGATAATCTGCACCGTGGCAGAACCATTGGCATATTGCGCTGCAAAATCACTGGGCAAATTGAGAATGGCATCAATATCATCATTCCCCATTGCTGCTTGCGCTTGTGCAAAACTTGGATAATGGATCACCGTGATATATTTCGAGCCGTTTAAACCACTGAGGACTTGGCTACTTTGTGGTGTCGGATTTTGATCGACCACACCGACACGACCATTGGTCAAGTCAAAAGACAGGCCGTATCCAAAAAGCAATATCAAAATAATGGGTAAAATAAAACCGATCGCCATGCTACTTTTATCACGCAATAACTGCTTCGTCTCCTTGCGTGTCAGTGCAATGAGCCTTGTCCAAAATGCTGAGCGATGAATCATACAGCTCTCCTCATTTGATCTCGTCTCATACGCTCGCCTCTTTTGCTTGCTGATTCGCACGAGATTGCTCCACAATGGCAATAAAAGCACTGTTCATATCATTGACACCTTCACCATGCACCATACTTCGGATGTCTTTGGGTGTACCAAGTGCCAACATTTTCCCTGCATCCTGAATCGCGATACGATCGCAATATTCTGCTTCTTCCATAAAATGTGTGGTGATAATAATAGTAATGCCTTGATTGGCGAGCTCACCAATGGTGTACCAGAACGCACGTCGCGCCAATGGGTCGATACCACTGGTAGGTTCATCTAAAAACACAATTTCAGGCTGATGTAACAGTGCTGCTGCCATCGACAAACGTTGCTTAAAGCCATTGGGTAAATCACCACTTTTAGCATGTGGCTTGAGTTCAAACTGATGTAATGCCTGATCAATTTGTTGCTTTAGATGTTTGCCTGATAATCCATACGCACCGCCAAAAAACTTTAAGTTATCCAAAACACTTAAGTTGCCATATAGGGCGAATTTCTGAGATACATAACCAATTTTGGCTCTCGCTTGTGCACGTGCTGTACGCAGATTCATCCCCGCTACTTCGAGTACACCACTACTGGCAGGAAGCAGACCACACAGCATACGAAACGTCGTGGTTTTGCCTGCACCATTTGGCCCGAGCAATCCGAAAATTTCCCCGCGTGATACATTAAACGAAGTGCTGGCCACGGCGGTAAAATCACCAAATGTACGCACGAGATCCTGAACCACAATGACAGGTGCTTCTGCGTTACTATCTAAATCTGCGTTGCTGTCTAAACGCACTTTCGTATTCGGGACTTTTTCAGCATTGATCGGCTTGGTCTGAACGATGTTCGCATTAATGCTTTGAGCATTACTTTGGGCATAGCTTTGAACATTGCTTTGATCTGTGTTTAATCCTGTTATCGCCAGTTCGTTATTCTCAGCCGCACCTGAGTCTACGGTGTTTTTTTCTACATGCTTTGCTTCATGCAAAAGCAACATAAATGCATCTTCAAGTTCTGCTGCTCTCGCTTCTGCAACAACACCTTGTGGCAGTTGATCAGGCGGAAGAATCGGATGTTCAGTTCGGGTAATAAAACGTACCACATCGCCTTTAGGCACTGCATCTGCAATGTATTTGTGATTATCCAGTAAATGTGCTTGTAACACCCTCGCCTTCATCCCTTGACTCGGTTTCACTTGCCATGTTTGACCTTTGGCATAGTCTGTCAGTGCTTCAGGTGAACCCTGTTTGAGGACTTGCCCCTCCAACATGACATACACATCATGACAACGTTCCGCTTCATCCATATACGCTGTGCTGATAATGACACTCAAGTTCTCATCTTTCACTAACTGTTCAATGATGATCCACAAATCACGGCGTGATAGCGGGTCAACCCCAACACTGGGTTCATCGAGCAGTAATAACTCTGGTGAACGAACTAAAGTACAAGCCAAGCCCAACTTTTGCTTCATCCCTCCAGATAACTTCCCCGCAGGTCGCTCTGAAAATCGTGCTAAATCGGTAATTTTAAGCAAGCGATCAAAGCGTTCTTTACGTACATCCGCAGGTACACCATGTAGGTCGGCATATAAATCTAAATTTTCTTGAATGCTTAAATCTTCATATAAACCAAATTTCTGAGGCATATAGCTGATACGATCTTGTACAGACTGAGGGTCTTTGGCCACATCAATCCCAAGAACTTCCAAGCTTCCAGCAGTAGGCTCATACAAACCTGCAATCAATCTCAGCAATGTGGTTTTCCCCGCGCCATCAGGCCCAACCAAAGCAGCCAATTGTCCTGCCTTGATTTGCATATTCAGTCCTTGCAGCGCATACACATCTTCAGCGCCTTTTTGCTCAGCTTTGAAAACTTGCTTTAAATCCTGAGCGATCATCACGCAATCTGAAGACATCGACTTACTCGCTTGTTTTTGCTTTGGAAGATTGATCAATATGGACCGTCACAGGTTGCCCCATTTTCAACTGGTCATTCGGATCATTGACATAAATACGAACTTCATAGACCAACGTGGTACGAATGTCTTCGGTCTGAACGGTTTTCGGGGTAAATTCAGCAACAGAGGAGATATAACCAATTTTTCCAATGATCGGCTGATCTGGTTGTGAATCACGCAGAATGGTGGCCGTTGACCCCATTTTGATTTGTCCAAGCTCTGTCTCACTGGCATAGACGCGTACCCATTTTGGATCAGTTAAAGCAATGGTATAAACCGATTTGCTAGATGTCGTCATATCGCCCACCTCTTGTAAGCGTGCCCGTACAACACCATCCACAGGTGAGCGTAATTCACTTTGTGCAATTTGATATTTGATCAAATCCAAACTCGCTTTAGTCGAGTCATATTGTGCTTTTGCCGCTTCACGATCTTCTTTGCGCACCCCTTTTAACAGCAACTGCAAATTGGCTTCACTTTCACGCAAAGCCGCTTCGGCTGTTTTCATAGTGCTTTTAGCTGCATCAACTTCTTGTTTACTCACCGCTTGGCCTAGCGAACTATTGTTTAACACCGCTAGACGTTGATATTGTTTATCGGCATTTTCGAGTTGTGCTTTAGCTGATCCAACTTGTGCCTTTGCTTGAGCAATCTCTTCAGGTCGATTGCCTGCGGCTTGCTTATTTAAAGCTTGCTGTTGAACCTGCAATTGCGCATTGGCTTGTTGGGCTTGGATACTTAAAGATTCTGTATTTAAATTCGCTAGCACTTGGCCTTTTTTGACACGATCGCCTTCCTGAACAGTCATATTTTTAATACGCCCTGCGGTTTCAAAAGCAAGAGAGACTTGTCGAATATCAACATTGCCATACAACACGATGTGCTGCGCATAGTCCTTATCTCGATTCAACCACCAATATGCGACTGCCGATCCAAGCAAGACCAATCCAATCAGCACCGCGACGTGACTCTTTTTCATGCACACCAGACCTTTGCTTATTTTTAATACAAGTTTAAATTTAAATTAAATTTAAACTACAATAATTAAGTAAAAAAAGATATACTCCTCTCATAATTTTTTACGCAGAGTAAACAATGTCTAGAGCTGGACGTAGCGATGGTGACTTAACCAAGTCGAAAATTTTGGATGCAGCAGGTCGTTTAATTGCTCAGAATGGTTTTGCAAAAACCACCAGCAAAGCGATTGCGAAGCTTGCCGAAGTCGATTTGGCTGCCATTAACTATCACTTCGACGGTCGTGATGGTCTATATCGTGCCGTATTAGCCGAAGCACATACGCATTATATTGATGAAGAAAAGCTGTTGGCTTTATTAAACAGCTCCCGCACCCCAACTGAAAAACTAGAGGTTTTTTTTGAAACCCTGATCAGCAAATTGGTTGAAACGGATGTGTGGCACAGCAAAGTATTTATTCGTGAACTTTTTTCGCCCACCACACATTTATACGATTTTATGCAAACTGAGGGCGCAAGAAAATTTCTATTAATCAAAAAGATCATTAGCCAAGTTTCAGGTATTGATGAAAACCACCCTGCATTATTCGCCTGCGTTTTGAGCACAGTTGCACCGTGCATGATGCTGATTATCGCTGATTCAAACTTACCTGGGCCACTTAAAAATGTTTCGAAAGTTGAACCTGCGCTTTTGGTCAAACATCTCATGACCTTTTCAGTCGCAGGTTTAGCCGCCGCTAAACAACTTTATCTTTGATAAACCAACTGTCCTTGCTTATAAGTTGCAAGGACTTTGATGTCTTTGATTTTAGACGGTTCAATAGTGATTGGATTGGCGCTTAAAATAACAAAGTCACCGTATTTCCCTGTACTTAATGTGCCTTTAATATCTTCTTCAAAATACTGATATGCAGCCCAGTCTGTCATCGTTTTAAGTCCGATATACGGGCTGACTTTCTGCGCCTGACCCAAAACTTTGCCTGTTCGTGTAGTGCGATTAACCGTTGCATCCAGTACCATCATGCTTTTCGGTGGGATGACAGGAGCATCATGATGCTCGGTGAAAATCATGCCTTTTCTTAATGCTGAACCCGTCGGTGAAATATGTTCAGCACGCTTTTCACCTAATGTTTGCGCCACATGCCAGTCGCCCCAGTAGTAGGTATGCAAAGAAAAAAATGAGGGGATCAAGTGAAGCTGTTTCGCCCGATCCAGTTGATCTTCACGCATGGTTTGCGCATGAATAATCACATCACGTCGCTTTGAAGCATCATACTTCTTTTGCGCATTAGCAATCACATTGAGGTATTGATCAATCGCGGCATCACCATTTGCATGTGCCAAAATAGGCCATTGTTTCTCGAAAGCCAAATCAATCATGTGCTGAACTGTTTTTTGTTCTGGAAATGCAGGATAACCACGATAGTTCTTATCTTTCCCTTCAGGTGGAACCACATAAGGTTCGGTTAACCATGCTGTTTTACCTTGGGGCGAACCATCTAAACTAATTTTCACGCCACCAATTCTAAAGTGATTCACATAATTTTTACTTACTCCTTTTTCAAGCATATATGCCTGTTCAGAACTAATATCAGGATAAGAGACAACATCAATCGCTAATTTGTTTTGATTGGCCAAACTACGCCAAAGCTCTGAAGTGCCACGATCAGCTCGTCCCTCTTGTACCGTGGTATAGCCATTTGCCATATAGGTCTGTACTGCAGTCAATGCCATCTGTTGCATGATTTCAGGTGGTACGGTTTTAAAAGCTTGCATCATTGCCTCAATCACGACACTTTCTTCCAGTACACCATTTGGAATATTTGTCCCGACCACGCGTCGAATCACCCCACCACTAGGATTGCTACTTTTTTCATTAATGCCTAACAATTCGAGTGCCTTGTGATTTGCAGAAGCCAAATGTCCAGACTGATGCAAAATCAGCACGGGTTGAGTCGTTGAAATCTGATCTAAGTCCGAGGCTGTTGGATGGGCTTTCTCTTGTAGCTGGGCGTCATCATAACCATTGCCAATAATCCAACCAGAAGTGGCTTTTATAAACTGTGGATTTTGCTTTGCCCACGCCTTCATTGCTTGAATAAGTGTGGCAATACTCACCACATTACCATCTGGTGGCGGATATAAATTAGCCACAGTTTGCTGCATACCGACAGAGTTTAAATGGCTATGTGCATCAATAATGCCAGGAATGACGGTCTTGTTATTCAAGTTTAAGCGTTTAGCCTGTGGCGCAAGCTTTTCGGCCTCAGACAATGCGCCTGTATAACGAATCTTTCCGTCTTGAATTAACATGGCATCGACATAGCTGGGTTGCATGCCTTGCATGGTTAAAATGGGGCCACCATAGACTAATAATGCATTTTTCATTTGTTGTGTATTTGAAACCGTACTAGACGGACTGGATGTACAACCGCTTGTCAACAACACAGAGGAAGAAAGCACAGTTGAGAGTGCAAAAGAAACTTTATTAAAAAACATGGGCTAAACACCTCATATCACTAAATATTATATTTTTACTCTGTACGAGCATTCGTTATATCTATAAAACTTGGATACATCACATCAATACTCTACCTTAACACTTTAAGTCAGCGCTTGTCAGGCAGAATAAAGTGCTCAATATTCAACGAATTATTGCAATAACTTTAAGATGTGCTGCAAACGGACATTGTCTATATTTTCTTTATACACTGCATAAATGGGTGCAATACACGGATTATTCGCCTTGAGCGCTTTATAAACAATCTGCTTATTCCAAAAGTCACGGATGGCTTCAGGCACGATGGATAAGCCAATTCCGGCAGCAATCAAATTTAAACTTGAAGTTAAACGTGGTGCTTCTTGTACGATTTTTGGACTAAAGCCTGCTTGATAACAACTGGCCAAAATATTATCGAATAAATCTTGCCCAGCTAAACGTCGGTATAGCACAAAATCATGTGGTTCAAGATCCAGCAAATGAATCGGTTCGGCTTGCTCAGCCAAAGGATGATTGTTGGGTAGAGCCACAATGAGCGGCTCATCCAGTACATGCAAACTGGTTAAACCGAGGCCAATCGGTGCAGGTTTGCGTAAGAACACAATGTCATTTTTTTCATTGCTAATGGAATCAATCAGCGAGCTACTGCCATCTTCTTCCAAATGAATTGAAACACGTGGAAAAGTTTCCCGAAAGTTACGCAGCAACGCTGGTAAAAATGGATGTAAGCCAACCGAGTTGGTAAAGCCAATATTAATCTGACCTTCGACCCCCAAAGAAATATCCTGCACACGTTTGGGAATTAACTGTGCATGCGCCAATATCGCAAGGGCTTCTTTGTACAAAACCTTACCTGCTTCTGTGACCTCAACACCACGCGGCAAACGCTTTAACAGTTGAGCATTCAGTTCTTCTTCCAAGCTTTTGATAATCCGTGTCAACGGTGGTTGTTGCATATTCAAACGAACAGCGGCATGTGAAATATTACTTTCTTCTACCACTGCAACAAATGCTCTAAGTTTATGGATATCAATCATGTCTGCCCCATCAAACATACTTTTTCAGTATATATAACGTCAAAAATAGCATTTTTCAACATATCTCTACAGGTTCATACTGAGCTCATTCAACAAAAGGTGAAAGACATGAACACTGAAGTGCTCCCTGCTGAACAAATAACCCACCCGACTTCTCGGGAACTATTTGCAGGCTTTATGAAGCTGGAACTCATGGGCTTTGGTGGTGTATTGCCACTTGCACACCAAATGGTTGTAGAAGACCAAAAATGGCTCAACACGGAAGAGTTCACACACTTATTGGGTGTCTGTCAAATTCTCCCTGGTGGGAACATCATCAATATGGCTGTTGCGATTGGCTATGAATTTCAGGGAGTTAAAGGTGCGATTAGTGCCGTTCTCGGATTAATTTTTGCACCGACGGTGATTGTGATTTTGCTGTATGAACTCTATGCACAATTTCAAAGTATCCCCGTGATTCAGCACATGATTCAGGGATTGGCAGCAGCGGCAGCAGGTTTACTGTTTGCCATGGGTTTAAAAATGTTGAATCCGATTCTGAAAAGCTACCTCACAATCTTTACTATCGCGCTAACCATCGTCTTTATGTTGATCATTAAAATTCCACTGGCACTGACTTTACTGATTTTAGTAGGCATCAATGTCGCTGTCTTAAGCTTGAAAAAAAGAGGAAAAAACGCATGATTTTACTCACCTTAGCCATCGTTTTTACCCAGCTTTCTATATTGGCCTTTGGTGGAGGCAATGCCATTTTGCCTGAGATGCAACATCAGGTGGTTGAAGTGCATCGCTGGCTTACTGCTACAGAGTTCAGCACCATGTTTGCCATGGCTCAAGCGGCACCTGGCCCCAATATGATGATTGTACCTTTGGTCGGCTGGCATGTGGCTGGGCCTGCTGGACTGTTCGTGACTTCACTAGCGAAGTTTGGTCCCTCTTCTGTACTGACTGTATTTGCACTCAAATTTTGGAATCAGTTTAAGGATCACCCACTACGTAGCGTGTTTGAAAAGGCGTTGAAACCAGTTACCGTCGGCTTGGTTTTGGTTAGTGCCTATATTATTGCCGCTGCATCTGCTCAGAACTGGTTACTCATCGCAATCGTTATCGTCGCTACTGGTTTAAGCTTAGTTAAAAAACTTCATCCACTGTGGGTCATGCTCTTTGGGGCAGTATCAGGCGCACTGTTTTTATAAACAGTCTGTTCATTATAATCAGTATCCAATAACACATACTTTCTGTTTCACCGTTACTTTCAAATAAATAGTTTAAGTCTTGCATCTGAAAACCAAGATGCAAGGCTTTGCCATTTGAGTCAATAAACATGTGAAAAAATCAAGGGTTAGGAAATATTCCCACCCAATGCAGTGATTAATTGCGCTGTATTTTTTAATTGGATTTGTTGCAACTCTAATGTGCTCTGTTCAGCTTGTAGCCTTAAATTCTGCGCCGTGACCACTTCCAAATAACTGACTAAACCTGCGTTATAACGTCGCATCACCACTTGTTCATTTTCTTTGCTCAGTTGTAGTAACTGAGCTTGTTCCAGTTGTTGTTGCTTCAAACTTGAAGTCTGCATTAAGGCATCATCGACTTCCTTCCAGCCCGTAAGTACAGCTTGCTTATAGGCTGCTAATTTTTCGTCATAGCTTGCCTGTGCTTGGGCAATTTCAGCTTGACGTTTTCCACCATCAAAAATAACCGAAGCCGCTTCTAATCCCGTAGACCATAAGTATGCAGGGGCTTGGAACAGTTGGCCCAACACTTGACTATTTAAACTCGTATTAAGACTAATACTAATATCTGGCAACCAAGCCGTTTGCGCTAAACCCAACTGCGCATGTGTGCTCGCAAGCTCCCGCTCTGCACGAATCACGTCGGGACGTTGAATGAGTAAACGACTGGGTAGCTGCGCAGGTACAGCAGGTATACTCAAACGTTGCTGACGTTTTGCCAATTGAAACTCAGTCACACTTTTACCCTGTAAGACTGACAGCACATTTTCCTGTAAATTGCGTTCACGCTGCGTTTCGATTTGCTGTATTTGCACTTGTTTCAACTGCGTTTCTGCCTGTATCACATCTGCCCGCGCAATCATCCCTGCTGTATATTGATTTTTTAAAATTTGCACCGAACGTAGGTAACTTTTTTGGGTCTGCTTTAATACATCAAGCTGCGCATCCAAAACACGAATGTTCCAATAAGCCTCAGTCGCCAATAACTGCTGATTTAACTTGACTGCGGCTAAGTCAGCCTGCACCGCTTCTAAATTTGCCTGTTGTCCCTCTATCGCTTTCGCTACACGTCCCCACACATCTGGAATCCAACTGGCCTGAACCCCTGTACTAAACTGGCTATTTGGAGAAGTATGCTTTGCGCCATTACGGTTGACAGCACCTTCTAAGCTTAGATTGACAGAACGACTGGCTTTTTGCTGCTCAAGTAAAGCATTGGCTTGTCTATAGCGTGCCTCGGCCTGTTTTAGATTTAAGTTTTCTGCATTTAACTGTTGCAACAGTTGACTTAAAACAGGGTCTTGATAAATGTCCCACCATGCAACAGCCTTACCTTTTAACTTTGCAGTTTCTGTCCAATTAAGCACCGCATATTTGTATTGATCAGCCACTTGAATTATCGGTGTTTTATATTCAGGAGGACGTATGACTGCCGTAGAACTACATGCAGTCAATAACAATACACAACTTAGGCTGAAGACATTTTTATAAACCAAACCTGACATTCTATTTTCCTATTTCTTTATCTATTTGCCTAATCTTTGCAGCATAAATTTACGTTTAAATCTTGAACAAGATTCAGCCCATTTTTCAAAGAGCAAATACAAAACAGGCGTTGTATACAAAGTTAAAAGCTGTCCAAGCACCAAACCACCCACAATGACCACACCCAAAGGTTGACGTAACTCTGCCCCTTCACCCCAACTACAAGCCAGCGGAATCGCACCTAATAATGCTGCGGTATTGGTCATTAAAATTGGGCGAAAACGTAGCGCCGCAGCAGACAACACAGCTTGATACGCTGACTTTCCTGCACGCCGTTCATATAACGTAAAATCAATCAATAAAATGGCATTTTTCACTACGATACCAATAAGTAAAAACATGCCCAATAATGCAATCAGGGTAAACTCAAAGTTAAATATCCATAAGGTCAACAGTGCACCCAAAGCCACAGCCGGTATGGTCGATAAAATCGTTAATGGATGCACCACACTTTCATAGGTCACCCCAAGCACGATATAAATCAGCACAATCACCGCAAAAATCAGTAAGGGGGTGCTTAATCCCGCTTGTAAACTTTCTGCCTCTACATCTTTATCTGTGGTCATAAAAACGTTGTTTGGCAACATCACTTCAGTGAGGACAGATCGGATCGCGGCATCAGCCTGTTCATAGCTATAGCCCTGTTTCACCACATAACCAATACCCATCGCGGCGTATTGATTACGTCGATACACTCGATCATTGGTAATTCCATAAGACCATGTCGCAAAGTTACGCAGTGGCACAGCCTGTCCATTTTTATTGGGAACTTGTACATTGGCTAAGGATTCAGGATATTCCGTGAAGTGCTTATCTACTTCCATGACCACATGAAACTGTTGGGTCTGATCATAAATGGTTGAAATCTGACGCTGTGAAAATGAGTTATTCAATACACTCGAAATGCTTTCAATGTCGACTCCCAAACGACGCGCTGCTTCACGGTCTACATCTAGGGTGACATGCTGCGCACCTTCATCCCCCATGGTTTCGACTTCCTCAAGTTCAGGCAGTTTTTGCATGGCCTGTGCAACTTTCGGCACCCATTGGCGTAGCTGTGCAACCTCATCTGACTGTAGTAACAGCATATAATCTTGACCACTGCCACTTGAAAAAGGATCATCCAGTTCTAATTCTTGTTCCACACGTGCTGAGAAAATTGCCCCAGCCTGCCACGGCGCATTTTTTTTCATACGCTCGACAATGGCATGTGAACTTTGCCCCTCACGTTCCGATTTGGGTTTTAAACTCACCATGAAAAAGGAATTGGTGGTTCCGCCTGCTCCCCCTGAAGTTCCAACCACATCTTTTACAGCAGGATCACTCAGCAAGCTTTGGCTAAAGGCTGCAATTTTGGGTTGCATAATTTGAAAAGAAAACCCGTCATCACCACGAATAAAAGCCTCAACTCGTCCTGTATCTTGCTCAGGCAATACTCGTTTAGGGAGGTGCTGATAGACATAGAATGAAGCACCTATCGCACCTAGCCAAAATAAAATCACGACATAGCCATGTGCTAGCATCCATTTTAAAGATGTTAAATAAGCATGATTGAACTGCTGCATGCAACGATGGCTAAATTGATATAAAGGTTGATGTTGGTCGCTCTCTAGCGGTTTTAAACAATGTGCAGATAAGCTTGGTGTTAACACCAAGGACACAAAAACGGACAACAGCACAATAAAAACTAAGGTCAGTGAAAACTCGCGGAACAGCCGCTCAATTACACCGCCCATAAACAGCACTGAAATGAAAATCACCACCAATGCCAAATTCATGGCCACTAAAGTCAGCCCCACCTCCTGAATCCCTTTAATGGCAGCCTGTACAGGAGAGTCTCCCTGCTCAATATGACGCTCAATATTTTCTAGCACCACAATCGCATCATCCACCACCAATCCAATAGCGACAATCACCGCCATAATGGAGAGGTTGTTTAACGAAAAGCCTGCCAAATACACCAAACTACAAGCACCCACCAACGTCACCAGCATGGCAATACTTGGTACAAGGGCGCTTTGTACACGCCCTAACATTAAAGCAACGACAATAATGACCAACAGCATGGAAAACAACAGCGTATCTCGCGCTTCCGCTAAGCCTGCGCGAATGATTTCAGAACCATCCATCACCGTAGTCAATTGTGCATCTGCAGGAATGAGTGATTTTAGTTCAGGCAGTTTTTCTTTTATTTGATCAATGGTTGCCACGGTATTGGCATTGGGTTGACGGCTGATTTTGATAATCACCGCGGGTTTACCATTATGAAAACCACTGACATAGCGGTTTTCAACAGAATCTTGCACCTCAGCCACATCTTTTAAACGCACAATTGCTTGAGCATTACGATGAATCACCAAGTTGGCAAAATCTTGCGCTTGTTTTAAATCATGCGACAGTGCAACTTGCCAACGAAGTTGATCGCTTTCAACCACGCCCAACGCTTGTACTGTATTACTTTTTTCAATTGCAGTACGGACTTGTTCCAATGAAACGCCCTGTGCAATGAGTGCATTCGGATTTAAGGTGATCCGCACCGCAGGCATAGACGCGCCATCAATTTCAACTTCACCAACTCCACTTATCTGCGCAAGATTGGGCTGGAGTTGATTGCTGGCAATTTCATATAATTTACCCGCAGATAAATGCTCTGAACTCAATGCCAAATAAAAAATTGGGCTTTGGCTGGGATTAACCTTGAAATATTCAGGTGGGCTAGGCATCCCTGATGGAAGTTGCGACATTGCAGTATTAATCGCAGCCTGTACTTCTCTCGCTGCTTCATTAATGTCCGTATCTAAGTCAAAGTGCAAAGTGACTTGCGTTGCGTTTTGACTACTAGAGGAATTAATCGCTTTTACCCCAGAAACGCCCATCATGGCCCGTTCTAAAGGTGTTGCAACAGTTGCCGACATACTTTCAGGACTTGCTCCAGGTAAACTGGCCCGCACCACAATGGTCGGAATATCTGCCTGAGGTAAAGACGCCACGGGTAAGCGGAAATACGCCAATACACCAAGCAACACAATTGCAATGCCCAATAACACACCAGTAACAGGACGATGAACCAAAGCAGAGAGCAGTTTCAAGACTCGCTCCTTGTTTCATCAAATTCAGCAAAAGGTAGCTTTGGGTTTTGAAAAGCATGCTGTAAACGGTCAAAAAACAAATAGACCACAGGCGTGGTAAATAAGGTCAACACCTGACTTAAAATCAAGCCACCAACCATGACAATTCCTAGAGGCTGGCGTAATTCAGCTCCCGACCCTGATGCCAACATGAGTGGAATAGCACCGACCAATGCCGCCAGTGTCGTCATTAAAATGGGGCGGAATCGCATCAACGCCGCCTGATAAATCGCTTGCTGAGGCGAAAGACCCTCTTGGCGCTGCGCTGCCAAAGCGAAGTCCACCATCATGATGCCGTTTTTCTTCACCAAACCGATCAATAAAATAATGCCGATTAAAGCAATCATATCGAGTGGTCGACCTACCATAAACAGCGCCAATAAAGCCCCAATTGCAGCAGACGGTAAGGTTGAAAGAATAGTGATGGGATGAATAAAGCTCTCATACAGCATCCCAAGCACAATATACATGGTCACAATCGCTGCAATTACCAACCAAAAGGTATGCTGCTGCGAGTTTTCAAATGCAGCCGCCGCCCCTTGTAGCTGAAGCTTAACTTCAGCAGGTAAATTGAGCTGCTGTTCTACACGTTGAATAGCTTGGATGGCATCTCCCAAAGCGACGCCTGTTGCAAGGTTAAAAGAGATACCATTGGCAGGAAACTGAGCTTGTTGCTGTAAAATAATTGGGACACGTTTTTGCACAATGCTTGCCACAGAACTGAGTAAAATCGGCTCTCCACTGGCTGTATGAATATAAGTTTGCTCTAAAGCTTGTATACCTTGAGTTAATTCTGGCGCCAGCTCGAGTACAATGCGGTACTGATTCGACTGGGTATATAAAGTTGCAATTTGTCGCTGTGCAAATAGATTTTGCAAAGCCAAACTAATGTCTTCTACTGTTAAGCCGAATCTCGCTGCTGCATCTCGATTGACATCAATATATGCCTGTAAACCTTGCCCAGCGTTTTCACTGCTCACTTCTGCAAACTCGGGTTGTTGGCGTAAAGCATCTACCAAGACAGGTGTCCATAACGCCAAGTCTGTGGTTTTTGCTGCTGTCAAACTGAGCTGATACTGAGTTCGACTAATTTTATCTTCAATACTTAGCTCCTGCACAGGTTGCATCCAAGCTTGAATACCCTGAACATAACCCAACTCTTCACGCAGACGTGCCATCACTTGATCTGCACCTTCTCGTTCTGCATGTGACTTTAAGTTAATAAGAATTCGGCCATTACTGAGTTTTGGGTTATTGGCATCAATACCAATAAATGAAGACAGACTTTCAACAGCGGGATCTTTTAAAATTTCAGCCGCTAGTGCTTGCTGGCGCTCACTCATGGCTTGAAATGAAATATCGTCTGGGGCTTCGGTCACTACTTGGATAACGCCACTGTCCTGCACAGGGAAAAAGCCTTTCGGAATCATCCAATACAAGAACCCTGCGAATAACACTGTACTGAGCATAACTGTTAGTGTCAGGGTTTGATGCTGAAATACCCATTGCAAAGCTTTTCCATACTGCTGAATGATGCCATCCAAACTCCATCTATTCGCTGAAGTTTGATGCTCTGCTTCTTTTAGTGATGCTTTGCCTTTGAGCAAATAAGCACACATCATCGGCGTTAAGGTTAAAGAGACAACCAAAGAAATCGCAATTGCAGCCGCCAAAGTCACTGCAAACTCATGGAACAAACGCCCGACGACATCCCCCATAAACAGTAGCGGGATGAGAACTGCAATCAATGAAATAGTTAAAGAAATGAGCGTAAAACCTATTTCCTTCGACCCTTTGAATGCCGCTTGCATCAGGCTTTCACCCGCTTCACGATGTCGTGCAATATTTTCCAGCATCACAATCGCATCATCCACCACAAAGCCTGTGGCAATGGTCAGTGCCATTAAGGTCAGGTTATTGACTGAAAAACCTAAAAAATACATCAGTACAAACGTACCAATGATTGACAGTGGAACAGCAATACTCGGAATAATGGTTGCAGATAAATTTCTCAAAAAGAGAAAAGTCACCATTACGACTAAACAGACGGCAAAAACCAATTCCTTTTGTACATCGTGGATTGAACTACGAATACTCTCGGTACGATCGGTCAGTACTCGAATTTTGACGTTTTCAGGCAGGTTCTTTTGAAGTTCAGGCAACAACTGCTTAATCTGATCGGCCACTTGAATCACGTTGGCATTCGGTTGGCGCTGTACATTCACCAAAATGGCGGCTTGACTGTCTGCCCATGCCGCCATATAGCGGTCTTCACTGCCTTCAATCACCTGTGCCACATCTTTTAATCGAATCGGGGCACCGTTATTCCAGCGTAAAATAAGGCTTTCATAGTCTCCAATTGAACGAATTTGATCATTGGCATCCAGCATGGTACTGCGATATGGCCCATCAAAACTGCCTTTGGGTTGACTGGCATTGGCGGCATTGATTGCGGTACGGACATCTTCGGCACTCATTTTATAAGCGGCAAGTGCAGCAGGATTCATTTGCACACGTATTGCTGGTCGTTGCCCACCAGCAAGGCTCACCATACCCACACCCGTGAGTTGAGACAGTTTTTGTGCCACCCGAGTATCCACCATGTCATAGACCGTGGTGAGGGGTAAAGTTTCTGAACTAATTGCTAAGGTAATGACAGGCACATCGGCTGGATTGACCTTTCGATATACAGGTGGTGTTGGCAAATCACTTGGCAATTTACTGCTGGCAGTGCTTAGTGCAGATTGTACTTCTTGCTCTACTACACCCAGTTCAGCACTTAACTCAAACTGTAAGGTAATGACAGATGCCCCGACAGAACTCTGCGAAGACATTTGCTTTAAGCCCGCAATTTTGCCCATTTCCCGTTCAAGCGGTGCGGTGATAGTCCGTTGTACCGTGTCAGGGTTTGCCCCAGGCTGAAAGGTATAGACCTGAATAATCGGATAGTCGACCTGTGGCAAGGCTGACACAGGTAAAAGTCGCCAAACCAATAGTCCACTAAACAGCAATGCCAACATCAACAACGTGGTTGCGACTGGACGGACAATAAAGAACTTTGAAATATTCATGTCTTATCCAACAGCAGGTCTTGATGTTGCCATCACTTGGGGTTGATCCGAGACAATTTGTACTTCTTTTCCTTCTGCAAGGCGATCAATCCCTTCTAAAACCACCTGCTCCGTACCGTTTAATCCTGTTAAAACTTGAATCTGACCGTTAGAACTCAAACCCAATGTGAGCATACGAATTTCTGCTTTTTTCTTCGGATTAACGATATACACATAAGTCCCTTTGGCCCCATGTTGCACGGCGTCACTTGGAATACTGACAGTGTTTCGAATAGTGTGTGCATTTAAACGAACATTGACAAACTGATTGGGAAATAAGACATCATCACGATTATCAAAAATGGCCTTGATCTTTAATGTGCCTGTATTGGCATCAATCTGGTTATCCAACGCCTGTACATGCCCAACCGCAAGTTGCTTTTGTTCTGCTTTATCCCATGCCTTGACTGGGACTTGATGTCCCTGTTTCATGTTGTTACGCAAATGAGCCAAATCATGTTCAGCAACTGAAAACTGTACATAAATAGGATGAACTTGAGTGATGCTAACCAAACCTGTCGTGTCATTGGCCTGTATTAAATTACCTGCATCTTTCTGTTGAAAACCAACTCGACCATTAATTGGTGAATAAATTTTGGTATAAGACAATTGTAATTTTGCTGCATCAACCTCAGCTTGATTGGCCTGTATTTGCCCTTTCAACTGATTGACTAGAGCTTGCTGTTGCTCTACTTGTTGTTTAGCAATTGAGTCTTGCTTAAAAAGCAGTTGATAACGTGCTAACTCCGTTTCTGCATTTCGGAGTTGCGCTAAGTTTTGCTGTTGTGTGCCTTCTGCCTGTGCCAAAGCCACTTGAAATGGTGCAGGGTCAACTTGAGCAAGAAGTTGTCCTTTCTGGACTGTCTGACCTTCTTTAAAATAAATCTGCTTGAGAACACCAGAAACCTGAGTTTGCACATTCACTGTATGGGTCGAAACAACTGTACCGATGGCTTTAATTTCCACCTGCAAGTCTTGTCGCTGTACAGGCACAACACGTACAGGCACAGGTTTATCCCATTGACTATATTCTTCGCTAGGCTGCGACATAGTATTTTTCCAATACAGCCCTCCCATGCCTAACAACAAAATGACAATAATCAATCCAATCCAATATGTTCGACGATGAAGAAAATGCTTTGCTGGGTCGTTATTGTTCAATGGCTCACTCATTACATTTCCTATTCATTACAAAAAATTCTCGCCCAACAGGTACTGTTCAAAACGGTAAGAACATACAATTTTTTAAAATTTGATCAAATTAAGTATTTAAAAAATTGAAATTTCTTATTACAAATCACGCATATCTATTTGTAAGACGTATGAAAACCTAAAAAAGCTCACAGTAAATGTTGCATTTTGTAATTGCATTTAATAATGATTATCATTAATATTCAAGCATTCATTTGCTTATTCCACTTTTACTGCTGAGATTCAGGATATTTTTCTAGGGTCATGAGTTGAAAATATGAACTTAAATGTCCAAAAAAAAATGTGGTTTAGCCAGATATACAGCACACACCAAACCACGCTGTTGTCATGGTTTAAACATAAATTGCAACACCATCATCAGTCTGAAGACCTGAGTCAGGAGGTGTTTTATCGTGCACTTAAAAGTGAATACTGTTTTGAAAAAATTAAAGAGCCTCAAGCATGGCTCATGAGTATTGCGAAACATGTGATTATTGATCACTGGCGACATCAACATGTTGAAAGGTTGTATTTAGATGCTTTGGCTCAGTTACCTGAAAACTATTACCCTTCGGCAGAGCATGAGGTGTGCATTCGAGAAACGCTTTATCAAGTACATCGCATGCTTGAGAAGCTACCAACGCGTACAGCACAGGTCTTTCTAATGTCCCAGTTAGATGGTCTCACCTATCGGGTGATTAGTGAGAAATTGAATATTTCTGAGGCAACGGTAAAAAGAGATATGAAGCAGGCTTTTTTAGCTTGTATAAGTCTTTATAATCCTGTTGATTAATTCATCTTATTATAACACTTATGCCACAGCACTCTTCTTTACCTAATCATATCCTAGATGAAGCAGCCGATTGGCTAGTACTGATTCATTCTGGAGAGGTAACCGAGGAACAACGAGAGCAATTTGAGCAGTGGAAGTCAAAAAATAAAGAACATGCTTTGGCTATTTCACAGATTGAACGTTTTACACAAGGATTGTCTGATTTACCCAATTCTTTCCAACCAGATACCTTAGTTAAGTCTAAACATACATTTAGCACCTCTTTAAAACACAATATGCTGTTTGGATTATCAGGGTTCTGCATTATTGGCTTAAGCCTTTATTGTATCCCTTGGGCAAAGCTACAAGCTGATTACCATAGTCAAGTGGGTGAAATTAAAACTGTGCCTTTAGCGGACGGCACAGAATTGATTTTAGCCAGTAATAGTTATGTCAATATCGACTTTTCAAAACAAACCAGACAAGTTGAATTGGTTGAAGGTGAGATTTATATTCAGACGGCAAAAGATCCGAAGCATCGCCCATTTATAGTCACGACCAAAGATGGAAAGATTGAAGCCTTAGGTACACAGTTTACAGTTCGCCAAGAAGACGAATATCGCACTAAAGTCAAAGTTTATGAACATGCAGTAGCCTTATATCCTGCCAAAACAGATACACGCAAACTTTTACAACAAGGCCAACGTACCAGTTTTGATGCCGATACAATTTCAGTCATCTACCCGCTTCAAAATGACCAACCCTATTGGACACAACATTTACTGGTTGTAGAACAATGGCCACTTAAAAAAGTATTGGATGAATTGTATCGTTATCAAAATGGAACTTATTTTATTGATCCTGAGTTAGAAAAAATTCGTGTTTCAGGGGTGTTTTCATTAAAAAGCCCAAAGCAAAGTCTAGAGAACTTGGCCTATACTCATCAGCTTGAGCTGGATTATTACAGTTCATATCTATTAAAAATAAAAAAAAGATAAAAATATGACCCTTTTTTTGAGCTGACTCGACTTATACAGAAATACACTCCCAGTCGAGAACACCGCATGAAGGATTATCAGGCAAAATGTAGATTAGCGATGGCTATTCGCGCTGTTTTATGGGGCATGCCACTGATGGCAGGAAGCTTCGCTACCACTGCTGTTTATGCTACCACAACGTATCCTGTGAACTTTACTCAACTCCCTTTAGATGAAGCACTCAAACAACTCGCAATCCAAACAGGGACAACCATCAGCTATGACTCAAAGGCTCTTTCAAATTTGCAAGCGAAGGCGCTAAAAGGTAATTATGCTCTCGATCAAGCGTTGGCTGCGTTATTGCAGCCCCATGCCTTGCTTGCAGTCAAAGTCAACAATGGCGGCTATAGTGTTCAAGCAAAACAACGAGTTCAAACTCAAACAAGAGAAGTTCAACTCGAAGCCATTCATAGCCAAGCCAAAAATGCTTCAGGTGCAAATAGTAGTCAAGTAATGAGTGCAGATGCAACGGCTCAGCTCGCGACTATTTCTTTAACAGCAAACTCAGGCAATAACTTAACGACTGAAGGCTCGGGTTCTTATACAGCCAAAGCCACCACAGCTTCGACAGGTTTGGCACTTTCACTCAAAGAAACGCCACAATTGGTGAGTGTCATTACCCGCCAACAAATGGAAGATCAAAACCTCACGCAACTGACCGATGTTGTTTCACAGGCCGCAGGTTTAACCATTAACCAAAGCGGCAACATTGGTAGTGACTTATCGCCTATTTATGCACGTGGTCAAACGGTTGATAACTATTTGCTCGATGGCGTAAAGCTGATGAGTTCATATAGCAGTATCTTCCAAAGTCAGGACACCGCTTTATTTGACCGAGTTGAAGTCGTACGTGGTGCCAATGGCTTAATGACGGGTGCAGGCTCTGCCAGTGCCAGTATTAATATGGTACGTAAAAAACCTTTACAAGACTTTAAAGCCTCGGTCAGTGCGAGCGCAGGTTCATGGGACACTTATCGTACCGATGTCGATGTCTCATCTCCATTAAACCAAACAGGAACGATTCGCGGACGTACCGTTTTAGCCTATCAAACAGGCGACTCTTATATCGACCGCTATAGTGAAGAACGTAAAATTGCCTATGGTGTTGTTGAGGCAGACCTTACAGAAAAAACTAAAGCCAGTTTAGGCCTCAGTTATCAAAAAATGGATATCTCAGGTATTGCCCGTGGTGGTTTACCTTCATTTTATACCGATGGCACCTTAATTGATTGGTCACGTTCAGACTCAAATGCCGCAAGTTGGAGTGAGTCCGATCGAACAACAACAGCTTATTTTGCAGATATTGAACACCAGTTTAACGAACGCTGGAAACTCAAAGGTGTCATATCTCGTACGATCACAGCATCTGATGAAATTGTCGGTTATGGGTACTCACGCTCAGGAATTAATAAAGAAACAGGGGCTGGTGCTGTACTTTATGGATCTCATTGGGACTATGAACCAACTCAGGACTTATTTAACTTAACCTTAAATGGTTCATTTGACTTACTCAACCAAACCCATGATGTGGTTTTAGGTACAACCTATGCCAGAAGTAAAAATAAACGTCCAACCTATTCGGGTTGGAGTGTAAGTACTTTAGATAATATTTTCGAATGGGACGGAAATACGCCTACACGCCCTGAAATGCCGATTGGAGGATGGTACAGCAATGATGAAAAAAGCCAGTCAGTATTTGGTGCAATACGTTTAAAATTGGCAGATCCATTGGCTGTGATTTTAGGAACACGTTTAGAAAATTGGCAACGCGTAGATAAAGACTACACCAACTCTGATCAGAAACTGGTTACCTCAATACGTGAAGAAAAAAATAAATTCATTCCTTATGTGGGCATTACTTATGACTTAACAGAGCAATGGACAGGTTATGCAAGTTATACCAATATTTTCTTACCACAAGACAAGCAAACCACCACAGGTAGCTATATCGATCCACTGGTCGGAAATAGTACAGAGCTGGGGATTAAAGGTGAATTCTTTGATAACCAACTAAACGTCGGTGCTGCCATTTATCAAACCCAAGAAGAGAATAAAAGCATTGCAATAGAGGGGGAAACTGCACCAGATGGCTCTCAAGCATACCGTACAGAATCTGGTACAAAAAGTCGCGGTTTTGAGTTAGAAGCTACTGGGAAACTAACAGATACATGGCAAGTTTCTGCAAGCTTTTCACGAAATATCTCTCAGGACAAAGATGGTAATAATTTAAATACCAATATCCCAAACAATACCGCTAAATTTTTTACCACTTATACCCTGCCTTATCTCGACGAAGCTTTAACAATCGGTGGCGGACTACGCTGGCAAAGTGAAATTTATCAAGATAATGTGCCAACTAAGACTCGATTCACACAAGATAGCTACGCATTGGTTGACTTGATGGCACGTTATAAAATCAATGAAAATCTTTTAGTGAATTTCAATTTAAATAATCTGTTTAATGAGAAATATCATCTATCGACCACCAACAGCTATTATGGTGCGCCAACCAACTTTAGAGTGGGTTTGAAATACGACTGGTAAATATAGGTCAAATATCATTGATCATTTAGTTGTATATCTGCGGCATTATTTTCATATAAAAATAATGCCGCTTTTTTATGTATTATTTTTCTCTAATGAAACGCGTCAACTAAACAAAACGTTATTACTGATTCAAGAGCGCCCTCAAATTCTTCTGTACTGCAGGCCATTCAGTTTTTAAAATACTGTACACATACGTATCTCTTAAAATATCGTTTTGTACAATTTGATGGCTTCTAAGTACCCCATCTAATTTTGCCCCCAAACGCTCAATCGCAGCCCGACTTTTAAAATTAAAAGAAGACGTACGAAACTCAACCGCAATACAATTCAAAGTATCAAATGCATGCGAAAGTAGCAGATTTTTACACTCCGTATTGACATAACTGCGCTGTGCGGACTGGCTATACCATGTTGAACCAATTTCAACACGGCGGTGCTCGGCTTCAATATTCATAAAAGTCGTCATCCCTAACAGCCGACCACTGTCTCGTTCTTCCACCGTAAATGGCAACATACTGCCCAGCAGCTGTAAATCTAGTCGACGTTGTATTTCGGCCGTCATCTGCTCAGGTGAAGGAATACGGGTATACCACAGTTTCCACAACTCGCCATCACACACTGCATCACACAGTGCTGGTGCATGTTCAAACTTAAGCGGTTTTAATGTAATTCGTTCACCTTGTAAAACTACAGGCTTGAAGCACTGCATAGCTAATTCCTTATATTTTAATTCGTTAAATTGGATAATCTGTGGCTAGATTGACTCAATTTTTGATGTTGCAATCAAATGCATCGCATCTGCTATCTCAACCTGCCCAGTTTCTTTCAGTGCATTCGCCACACCCAGAATATCTCGGTGTTCTTTGTTTTGGCCGAGTTTCAATTTGCCTTGCAACTGAGTAATTTCGATTTCGATCCCCACAATTGCTTTTAACATAGGTTCAAGATAATCCTTAGGTGCATCCGACATTTTCCATGGCTCTGGCTGTGTTGCTTCATGAGTTCGTGTCAAACGTGCCACCACACCACGCACATAGCGTTCATCATCCCGAATAGTCACACGACCATAAGCATGTACCACTCGATAGTTCCATGTCGGCACTTGCTGATGATGCTCTTGTTTACTCGGATACCATTGTGGTGAGATATACGCATCTCCAGCTCGAAAGACCACCAACACTTCATCACCATTCTTCAGGTCTTGCCAAACAGGATTATTTCGAGAGACATGAGCATGTAATATCCCAAATTCTGTATGATCGACTTGTAACTCAAAAGGTAAATGGTTTGCATCTAAACCACTTCGTCCATGGGTAAACAAAATACCCAATGGATAATTCTGTATGAGCTGATGTAGCTCTTCAACTTGAGTGACTTCAAATTCTGCAGGGATATACACAGCTTTGCCTCCTTGAGCTCGTTATTGCTGTATTTGTTGTTGTAAATTCTCTGGTTTAATTGGATTATTCAAAAGTACCAGTATGTATTACTTTGAGTAGACCAGAATTATGGCAAGAATGGCAAAAGTTGTAGAACTTCCTTCTATCGCAAAGCTTAATAAAATGCAGGGACAAATAGCCGCCCAACTGATTCAAGCCTTACGACAAGCAGTACAAAATGGTGATTTACAAGCAGGCGATCCTTTACCTTCATCGCGAGAATTGGCGATGACATTGAGTGTTTCGCGTGGCACCATCATTGAAGCGTATGATCAACTCTTAGCTGAAGGGGTTTTAGTGGCACGTGCGCGTCAAGGTACTTTCGTTTCAGATGCCTTATCGCATTCAAAGTCTCAACAAACTCAGGAGCGGAGAAATACTCTGCCTACTCACATTCAGCTAACAACCGCAGCTCAGGCCTATGCTGAAGTATTGAAAGAATTTAAACCGCTTCCCCATCTTCCTTTTGCAGTCTCTGTACCTGTTGGTCGCACCCAACCAAATGATATTTGGAGAAAATTTGGCAATCGCTACCGCGCACGGGGCGTCGCAGCACCCTCTGGGTATGATGATCCGCAAGGTGTATTTTCCTTACGTGTTGCAATTGCTGACTATGTTCGACGCTCTCGTTCTGTACACTGCGAACCTGAGCAAATTGTGATTACCAGTGGCATCCAACAGGCTCTATATATCTGTAGTCAGATTCTATTTAAAGCACAAGACCAAGTTTGGGTCGAAGACCCTGCTTACAGAGGGACAACTGCTCTACTAGAAAACTCAATACAACCTTTACACATTGTTCGTGTTCCCGTGGATGAAGAAGGAATTCAGGTCGATACAGGTATAAACCTTGCGCCCAATGCCCGTGCTGCCTTTGTCACTCCTTCTCATCAATACCCAATCGGCATGCCGATGAGTTTGTCTAGACGTACAGCATTACTCACGTGGGCCAAACAGCATAGTGCTTGGATTATTGAAGATGATTATGACAGTGAACTGCGCTACAGTGGTCAGCCTTTTCCAGCCTTGCAAGGGTTAGCACCTGAACAAGTCATCTATTTAGGGACATTTAGCAAAGTACTTTTCCCATCACTGCGACTCGGCTATGCCGTACTGCCCAAAGCTTTGGTTGCTCCTTTTTGTGGATTGCGTGTTTTGATCGATCGTCATCCTCCCTCTGCTGATCAGCATGTTCTGGCTGCCTTTATTCAAGAAGGTTATTTAGAACGCCACATTCGACGAATTCGCAATGCCTATGCAGAGAACCGAAGATATTTGATTAACATGATTGAACGCTATATTCCAAAACACTTAGGCTATTTGCAAGCTGGAGATCAAGGCATGCATATGGTGCTATGGCTTGCACATTACATGGATGATCGAAAAGTCGCACAAGACGTACTGGATGCTGGTATCGCAATTAAAGCAGTTTCACCAACCTTTTCCTTGGAACGTAAACGCTCTGGTTTAGTGCTTGGTTTAGGAGATTTTGAGCTGATTCAAATCGAACGTGCTGTACAAAGTTTGGCACATGTTCTTAAGCATCATGAACAGCCGTTTGATGTGAAATAAATTCACGTGATTTATCATCAGGTTTATAAGCGACTGCCGCCCATTTTTTCGTATAATGTCGGCGGCGCTTAGTGGCCTTAAAATTGCACTGTAAATCTGTTTTAAACCAAACAATGGAAATACTTAACAGAATTTACAAATTAAATGAATATGTTAAAGACTACAAACAAAATGAACTCAACAAAAGCAACATGGATTGGTCTAGCTGCCATTGTATTATGGAGTTTAATTATTGCTCTGATTAAGGAAGTGAGCAATAGCTTTGGGGCGATTGGTGGAGCCGCCCTCATTTACTCGTTGGCCTCTGTTTTTTTGTTGCTCTTATTTGGTTGGCCTCGGTTAAAAGAATTTCCTCTTCCTTATCTGATATGGGGAAGTTTACTGTTTGTCTCTTATGAAATTTGCCTTGCCCTGTCCATTGGTTACTCAACCAGTAGTCGACAAGCCATTGAAGTTGGTATGGTGAACTACCTGTGGCCGACCTTTACCATTATCTTTGCGATTGTATTTAATAAACAAAAAGCCAATTTTCTCATCGTACCCGGCTTTTTTATCTCGTTGGTAGGAATTTGTTGGGTACTGGGCGGCGATCAAGGATTAAGCTTTAAAGGCATGCTCAGCAATGTGCAAAATAACCCTCTTAGCTATTGTTTGGCATTACTCGGTACTGTGCTTTGGGCTTCGTATTGCACCCTCACTGCAAAAATGGCGAATGGTAAAAATGGGGTAACTCTCTTTTTCATTTTAGTTTCAATTGTGCTTTGGGTTAAATGGTTTTTGTTAGGTGAAAGCTCTTTGAGTTTTGAACTGCAACCCACCATTTATTTAGTCCTTGCAGCCTTTGCAATGGGGATGGGATATGGTGCATGGAATATTGGTATATTGCATGGCAATGTCACCTTATTGGCTGCCGCATCGTATTTCATTCCTGTACTTTCGGCCGTCGTTTCGGCCGTCATTTTAAGTACGCATTTAACTTTCAGCTTTTGGCAGGGCGCTTTGATGGTCTGCTTCGGTGCTTTATTGTGTTGGGTTTCAACCAAAGCCAAAGCTTAAATTCTTAACAATAGAGTCTATTTCAAACGAATTCTCAGCGCTGATTCTTATTTTTAAAACCAATGACTGAATAAAAAAGCCAACGTATGCAATGTCGTCGTTGGCTTTAATTACTTTAAACCTGTTGGGTGGATATTAGCGTTCACGCAATGCTTCTTTGGCTTTGTTAAACGGTTTAATTAAATAGTCCAACACTGTCTTATGCCCTGTTTTAATATCCACAACTGCCACCATACCCGGTGTAATGTTAAATTGTTTACCTTGCTTATTGATAAGTTTGTCAGAGTCTGTACGGATATAAGCACGATAATAGAACTGATCTTGTTTGACTTCATCTCTTAATGTATCGGGTGAAATGACCGTCACTTTTCCATGCAAACCGCCATAAATTGAATAATCATAGGCCGTCACTTTCACCAAAGCATCTTGATCTGGTCGAATAAAAGCAATATCGCGTGGCGATATGCGGGCCTCAATTAAAAGCTGTTCATCTAAAGGAACGATGGTCATCAATTTTCCATTTTGTGGAACAACGCCACCAATGGTCATGACATCAATTTCTTTGACAATACCTCGTACAGGTGACTTGAAAACAGTACGCTGTAAGGTATCGGTTTTGCCTTTAATCACCTGTGCTTGCGTTTCAATATCAATATTAGCCTTGGCCAACTCTTCCCGTGCTTTCACATAATATTGATTGCGGATATCGTTCATCTGATTTCGAAGGTCATTGGCCTCTCGTTTCAAACGAAGCACCTCTACTTCACTGGCTGCCCCTTTTGCGACGAGGGGTTCAGTCATCGCAAGCTCCTGTTCCACCAAAACCAAAGCCTGACTTAGGCCAGATACCGAATCATTTAAATTTGAACGGCGAGATTGATATAATGCAGTTTCTTCACTGACTAACTTCGGTATTTTTAGTACATCTTCTGGAAACACCAAGGGAGCAGCGTTGACCTCCGCACGAAGTCGTGCCGCTGTCGCTTTTGACGCAATTAAGAGTGACTCTGACTCACCTACATTTGAAGCAAAACGCGTTGGATCTAACTGTGCTAGAACCTGCCCTTGCTTTACAATCTCTCCTTCACTGACATACAGTTTAGTTAAAATCCCGCCTTCTAAAGACTGAATCGATTGTTCTTTGGACGATGGAATAACTTTACCTGAGCCTGTAGAGACTTCTTCTAATTCAAAAAACCATGCCCAAGCCAGTAAAACGAGCAATCCAATACAAATCACCCAAATGAACTTGCTGACACTCGGTAAAGGCGGTTGAAAGTTGAGGGCCGAAACGCTTTTTTTACTCGACTCCATTTGACTCATGACTTTAGCACCTCAGCAGCTTTTTGTTGTTTTGATTGATTTAAAATCTGATCTCGCGGTCCATCCATCACGATCTTTCCATCGTTCACCACAATAATCCGATCGACAAGTTCTAAGACCGCACGACGATGTGTCGCAATAATCATAGTTTTAGGTCTTAACCAGTGCTTTAAATGATCAATTAGTTGTTTTTCTGTGACTTCATCTAAAAATGATGTTGGTTCATCAAGCAGTAAAATATTCGGCTGACAAATTAATAAGCGTGCCATTAATAAAGCCTGACGCTGTCCACCTGAAAACCCTGTACCACCTTCTAAAATTTGAAAATCGAGCCCTTCCTTTTTAGCTTGAATAAAATCGAGTGCACCTGTGATTTTTAGGACATTTAAAATTTCTTGATCACTGGCCAGAGGTGCCCCAAGTGTCAAATTCTCTCGAACTGTGCCAAAAAAGAGATGTGCATTTTGATTGAGCAATCCCATATCTCGCCTTACATCTGCGGGATCAATCAGTTTTAATTCCAGTCCATCAAGTTTAATTTTGCCTTGTGTGGGTTCTTGCATCCCCGATAACAACTGTAATAAGGTCGATTTACCTGCACCATTTCGTCCAAGAATCGCAATTTTTTCGCCAGCTCTTATGACCAATTTAGCAATGTGTAAGTTGGGCTTTTCATCTCCATCGCTGTATTTAAAGCTAACATCTGTTAAGTCATAATCACCATTGATCATAGGTCGATGAATTAAATGTCCCCGTTCAGGTTGATCAACAGCACGTTTCATCAATTCATCTAGACCTGTTTTTGCAACTTTTGCCTGTTGTAAGCGCCCAAGTACCCCTGCAATTTGGGCTATAGGTCCAAGCATTCGAGAAGACAACATCGAACATGCCACCAATGCCCCCGTTGTCATTTCACCTTTCATGACCGCAAAACATCCCACTAACACGACAACAGCAAAGGTCAACCCTTGAATCTTCTGTGTCCATGCATTCAACACACCCACCAACTTTCTCTGACGCATGGAAATATCTGCAGAAATTTCATTCATGCGGTTCCATTGATTTTGAAACCGAGACTCAGCTCTAAGCAGTTTAATGTCTTCAATACCCTGTACCACTTCAACGAGCATAGCATTACGAATTGCACCTTCACGCATACCTTCTTTCGCTAGTTTTGCTAAAGGCTTTTGAATCAGTAGACCCGGCAAAATCATCAAAGGAACAACCACGAGCATGACCCAAAACAGATTGCCACCAATAAGCCAGAAGATGACTAAGAACATCAAGAAAAAAGGTAAATCGGCAATTGCTGAAATGGTGGTTGAAGTCACCAGTTCACGAACCCCTTCTAATTCTCTAATTTGAGAAATAAATGTCCCTGTTGATTTTGAACGTTCTTTATTTTTAATGCGTAATGCATGGCCAAAGACCCGATCCGATATTTTTAAATCTGCTCTTTTACCAATAATGTCAGATAAGAAAACCCGTGCAACGCGTATCGAAAACTCAAAAATTGCAGCAATTAATACCCCACCTGCCAGTACCCACAACGTTGGGATTGACTGTGCTGGAATAACACGGTCATAGACATTCATAGAAAATACGACGGTTGCTAATGCAAGGATATTCGCCATGAGAGAGGCAAACATAATGTCGATATACCGTTTCCAGTCTTGTAATACGATGCTCCAAAACCAACTGGCTTCATAAGGTTTGATGTATTCATCGACACGGACATCACTCACCGATTTTTCAGGTCGAATGATATAAACAAAGCGAATATGTTCTTGTAGCTTCGTAATGGTATAGGTTTGTGTAAGCCCTTCGTCAGCGCTGAATTGGATGCTGATATTGCCATCTGAATCTGCTTTTTCAATTACAGCGACTTGTCCATCCGATAACTCGACAACAACAGGTAATAACCATGGATTGAGCAAATCTTGACTGAATGGTACTTGACGTAAACTCATCCCCAGTTGACGGGTTATGAGTGTCAGAGTCTCTACGATAGAATCACTTTGATTCCAGTTGAGTTGCAAACGAAGTTGTTCTTCTGATGTTTCAATACGATAGTGCTTTGCAATACGAAGCACTGCTTTTAGCCATGGTTGGTAATTTAATGAACTGCTCATGACACCACCTCAAGTCCCTGAATAGGCGTATTATTTAATTGATAAACAGCTCTACTACGGCCAGTAATTTCAATATATCGAATCAGTGCTGTATAAATATCATAGCGAGCAGCTTCAATTTCCTGAGCAGCGCCATGTATTGCTTGTTCAGCATTGAGCAAGTCAACAACAGTTCGTGTGCCTAATTTATATTGTTCTTGATAGAGTTCTTTGGTTCGTTTTGTGGTTTCACGTCGTTGAGCAAGAACCACCATTTGCTTTTGCTTGCCTTCCACTTCTGTCTGAATCAAACGAGTTTGATCCAATACATCTAAATAAACAGTGCTGACTTGTGCTTTGGCTGCTTCCTCTGCATAGCTAGCGGCACGGTTTCTCGCACTAATTGCTCCACCTTGAAAAAAGGTGCTTGAAGCTTCGAGCATGATGGAATTATAAAAACCATCATCTTCGTTATTATTTGGATTACGACCATTTACCGCCTGACTTAGGCTGCCTTTAATATTAAAAGTCGGATAAACATTTAATTTGGTTTGTTGCTTCTGAAATTTTGCAATCTGAACCGCCGTTTGTGCGGCCATCATTTTTGAAACGTTATTAAAATCAATTTCATCGTATAACCCTGCTTTTTCAACTAAAAAACTTGGCATATTTACATTTATATTTGAAACGTCGTATCCCAATAAAGTTCTGAGTTTTTGTTGATACTGATGCAACTGGGCTTCCTGAAACACCTTGGTCGATTGAGCTGCTTCTAAATTTGACTGTGCTTGAATCGGATCTGCTTGGCTACTGATACCAGCTTGTGCACGTAATCGCGCAATTTCAGCGATACGACCAATACCACTAATTTGTTGATCGGCAATTTTTACGAGCTCTTCATAGCGTTTGATGTTCACAATTGCATTGGCTACTTGGTATGAAATATCATCAATTTCAAGTAATAACTGCGCTTGGTCTTGCATCAACTTTGCTTGTTCAACTGTCACAGCACTTTTTACTTTGCCGAAGTCATAAAGCATTTGTGTCGCAGAAATACTAAAAACTTGTCGACCACGCTCTCCTGTCGTAAAGTCACCAGTATTAAATCCTCCTGAAATTTGAGGAAAATACTGTGATTTGACGGTATCAATATTTGCTTGCTGCTGAGCAACTTCCGCAATGCCTTGAGTAATTTCCGGACGACGTTGCAATGCCTGCCGAATCGCATCTAAAAAATCCAGTTGGCTTCTTTTTGTTACAGCGACAGACCTTACACTACTACTTGGTATGCCAGCCGTCACTGCGGCGGTTATTTGGGGTAACTCTTGGACTGACGATGTATTGGTGAATAAACGATTAAAATCATCAATTTTAATCGTATTTGATTGATCGTCAGGTTTAGGCTGCCATATTTGATTGATTTTACTTTTAACAGAAGATGGTTGTTCTGTGTTGGCACTTGCAAATGTCACGGGAAACAACAAAGCAAAACTTAAATATAAAGAGGAGTGCCAAAGACCAGAATTCTTAAGCATACAAATAAAATACGTTCTTTTTTCGGCAATCGACCATTTGTTCATTAAAAAGATGGATTCAGATTTTGATTCAGAGCGAATCATTTCCTTTTTTTTCATTTATAAAATTTCTCATTTGCCAACATGCGCACTTGCTGTGTCTTCGGGTACTTTTTTTCTGTTAGCAATTTTTGCATGGCTTCCTGGCCTTTCTTTTTATATATTTTACAATAGGTTGCTGAAACAGCCAACTCATCTAATGCTCGCCACTCATAGATACTTGCATCCACAAATAATCCGTCTTTGGGGCTAGGAATATCGATAGCTTGCATAGCAAAATAGCAAGCTAAGTCAAAGTCTTTTTTTAGCCGATAGTAACGTGCTAGAGCATAGAGTGGTTCAGCACGCGACTGATTTGAAATCCATGATTTTAAATATTCACGATGAATGATGTCTTCATCTAACCCTAGACGTTCGGCCATTTGTGCCGCCCGAAATTGGGCCATCCAGCGCTCTTCCTCCCAACCAACTGCTACAGCACGCTTTAAAAAATACTCTCGTGCTTTTTCAAACATGCCAGCATCACGGTAACTTTGTGCCAAATAAAAAACATAGCGCAAATTATCTGGCTCATCTATGAGTCCTTGTTCCAGCAAAGCAATATCATTGAGATATGTATTTTTATTTTTTGCTCGAGCACCATCATGCTGAACAAATATGTTCAAGCCTTCAAGTGTTTGCCAACGATGTAATTGCTGTGAGTGAAGATATTCATGTATGACCCCTTTCCAACTCCACTCTAGAGCTGTAGAAATCATGGCATTACGTCGATAACGCAAAGCGCCATAAATCACTGGAAAATAATAGGCTTTCGCCGTAAGTGCAGGTAAAACAAAATCTTCAGCGGCTTGTAACTGTTCATCCGCATCAATGAATAAGAGATAATCCGCAACAGGCAGATCTTCTGAGACAGCAAGCTGTAGTGCCTCTGTACGGTTGTACCCAAAATTTTTCCAAGGCCGTTCATATAGCTGCCCAGGAATGTCTTTT
Organism: Acinetobacter sp. WCHA55; assembly: GCF_002165305.2. Classification (NCBI taxonomy): domain Bacteria; kingdom Pseudomonadati; phylum Pseudomonadota; class Gammaproteobacteria; order Moraxellales; family Moraxellaceae; genus Acinetobacter; species Acinetobacter sp. WCHA55. The sequence continues at coordinate 1,945,495 of NZ_CP032286.1, forward strand.
AAATAGTCTTGAATAATGTCCTGAGTACCATCACTAGAACCAGTATCTACAATGCACCATGAATCTATCCAAGGTTTAACTGACGCCAAACATCTTAAGATGACATGCGCCTCATTTTTAACAATCATATTTAGGCGAATATGCTTTTTCATTTATTACTTATATCCAATTCATCAAATACATAGAGAGGAGATGCTTTGTGTTTAAACCCACAAAGCATCCTTTTTTATTCCTTTCCTTCTGTTTAGAAGATGATCTGATTATTATTTAATAAGGTCTGAAGTTGATCCTCTGCTGTAGCGCCTAAACTACTGGCTGTAATGTTTTCTAGCACCAACAAGTCTGATTTGACAGTAAAGTTCGTTCCACTACCATCTCTGTCAATTGCAATCACTGCATGTCCATTTACATCAGTTGTCACAGAAATATAGTTACCTATATTAGTCGCAGTCTGATGTCCATCGAGCAACGCAGAAACATCAATTTTATCTGCCCCCAAACCAACCGTAAAATCAGTCCAAGTGTCAGTGCCATTACCACCTCTAGCATCTAAATTATCTAGAAGTTCATATAGCGCAGTGTCATTACCCGCACCACCTGTGAGTGTGTCATTGCCTGATCCTCCAATCAGCAAGTCATTCCCTGCGCCACCAATGAGTGTGTCATTTCCATCTCCGCCACGTAACAGATCATTACCTGAACCACCTGTTAATGTGTCATTTCCAGCATAGCCATATAAACGTACAGCTTCTGTTTCCGCAGAATGGTTTAGATTATCAATGACATTGGAGCCTTCAAATATAAACTCATCACCATTGCTGAAACTATCGAGTAAGTTCACATCAATTAAACTTCCACCACTCTTCGTTGAAGAGGCACCTTGGCTATCAATAGCAGTCATTGAAACCGAATCAAGTACATTTGCAGTCAACAAATTACCTGTGAGTAATGTGCCATCTTCTGCACGCATTTCAACTGCTGCTAAAAGTTCATTGATGGCTAAATTGCTGATTGTTCCACCATCGACTGCCGTAATGATTAATGTATTGCTATAGCCGAGTAGATTGAGTAAACCACCATCTGTCACTGAGGTCACTTTCAAACCTAGCTCAGTAGCCAACTCCGCACTGACGCTAAAGTAAGCACGTGTTAAGCCAACATTAACTACAGGTTGGTAAACCAATTCAACACGTTGCAAGTTGTTGTTTTGATCAATGACTGAGTAAGACTGACGACTTAGATCCACTAAGCCAAGCGCATCGACACCAATCAAACCTAAAAGACTCGATACATCTAGGCTAATTTCAGGAGCAACATTGTTTGGATCAAAGTTAGGCTGATATTGATTAGCGTCTTCTAAACTACCAACTGTTAAGTCCACGTTATGTGTATCAGTATCACCATCACCATCTTTGATCTCAATATCGATATTCAGCTGATCATCAGCTTTAATACTGTCATAAGTTATTTGGTCAAGCACTTGTTCGCCAATGATCAGTTTTCCAGATTTAAGTAAGAAATTGATGAGTTCTTCTTGGCTATTAAACTGGTCTAGCAGATCTGATACATCGTCAAGTACGATCACCTGATCAACTGCATTTACCGTATCGGAGGCTGTAATATCTGTAATACCACCTGTTGAACTGATATGTATTTCTGTATTCCCCCCAGCTTCAACAAAGTATAAGTACTGTCCTATATTAATTGAGTTCGTGCCAACACGGCTCGCACCAGACAACAAACCAGATAGATCAATTGCATCACCACCCTGTGCTACAGAGCGAGTATCAAAATCAACAATTGTGTCTATAGCTTTCGATGAAACAGTTCCTTGGTCTCCCGCTTCCCATTTGAACACCACACGACCTAAGAAGCCTGTCATCGTGTCATTGCCTTTTCCACCAATGATAATGTCATTTCCAGCACCACTATCAATTGTGTCATTTCCAGCACCACCACGGATGATGTCTGCAAAATCACTGCCTTTGATGGTATCGTTGCCGTCCAAGCCAAAGATTTGAACAGACGATGTCGCACCACTTTGGTTAAGATTGGAACCGTTATCTTTAATCACAGTAGTATTCGACTGGATTCCGTCAGTAATCAAATTAACATCAACCAAAGTACTCAATGGGGTTGCTGAGCCCACAGCACCATTTGCATCTTCAGCTGTTAGTGTCATATTTGTTGTGAGTTGGACTCCTGAACCCAACAAGTCTAAAACGCCTTGGCCATCTGTGGTTCGAACTGTACTCAAAAATTGATTTAATGCTAAAGCATCTACTTCTGCGCCAGCTTGCAAAGACTCGACTGTCAAACTAGCTTTGAAACTATTACTATTATTTGCAGGAACAGCTGTTACTTTTAACCCTAGCTCTGTAGCTAGCTGAACATCATATTCAAGCCTTAATTCACCATTCAGAGCAGTTTGTACATTCGCTAACAACGGATCTAGAATAGCACTACCCAAAAGTGTTCGAACGAGTGTTGTATCCAACAACGCTGATACTGCACTCAAACTACTGCCTAATATATTGCTAAGAACACTGCCTAATAATGGAATAGGACTCAATGCTGCACTAATACCAGCCTTAACTGCAGTATCTAATGCTCCAATTAATCCTTGTATTTCATAACCAGCGTCAACCTTCACTAAATTATTATTAGCATCCGAAACTGAGAAAGTTTGTGTTTGTGAAAGATCAATTACACCCAATACATTTGCATCAACAATACCCAGTAACCCACCAGTAGAATTAATGGTCGCAACAGGCGCTTCATTTGTCGCTAGACCTTGACCTGTAACTTCTACAGTATAATTTCCAGTGTCTAAATTCACTGTAACCGTTTCACCACGAGCTGTGTTAACAACTAAAGATGTACCTGAACTATCTGTTACAGTATGTGACGTAACAACTCCTGAGTTACCAAAGCTAGCAGGCGGCGTCACGGTCGTACCATCATAAGTAAACGCGATACCTTCAATAGTCACTTTACTGACATGTGCTCCCTCAACATCACCACCAAAAGTTTCAACAGCAGAACCACGATAAGTTTGCGGAACACTCACGACTAGAGTTTCACCATCTTGTGTAATCGTTTGCGTTAAATCTGCTGTACTGTCCGCTGAAGCAACAGGTATACCATCCACTACTTCTAGTTTTAGCACATCATGCGGTTGACCAGCATTGAGAACCGGTACAGTAATCGTGATTTTGTCTGCACCTACTAATGCATGATCCAAACTATGGTTTTGCGTAATAATGTAATCGCCATTGTTATTGATCGTGATACTCAGCGCTGGCTCTGCAAGACCTGCTACTGTTGCAATAAACGGGTCTGCTAGTGTACCAGTTCCACTCCACACCAAAGCGACACCGCCAACAGTCAACTGCACTGATGTACCATTTCCATCAACTGCCGTGACTGGCGCTGAGGTACTATCCATAGCTAAGCTTGTACCTGTTTTAACAGTGCTGCCTGTAACAGGTGGATTTACACCAACTCCTGCAAGTACTGAGTCATTCAGTACTGCTGGAATATCTAAAGTATAGGCTGCATTATCGACTGCTGGTAATGATGTATTACCAACACTGTCAGTAAAGGTCACTTCAGCATGTACATTACCAGCACCGCCAGCAAACTGACTGCCAGGAATAGATACTGTCCATGTATTTCCGGTTAGAGTTGCAGGATATGCCTGACCATTTACCGTTACCATAACTGTTGCTGAGACTGTATCAGCAGGCAACGTTACAGCCCCTGTAACCGTAATATTCCCACCAACTTCGCTGGTATCAATAACATCATCACCAGCAATAGGTGTAAAAATACTGATAGCCCCTCCAACAGGTGGTAATAGATCGACAATGATTGAATCAGTTACTCGATCTACATTACCCCATTGATCCGTTGCTGAAACATCAATCGGATTTTGACCCTCTCGTACTGATACGTTAACTATTAACGTATGGCTGCTCACCTCTAATGGATTCAGAATATATTTGTCACCATTGACAACAATGATATCTCCAACCTGAGCATCTGCACCTAATGTAATTTTTACAGGGGTATAGTTTTTACCACCCATCTCTGTTGGAGTCAGTATGCCATCGCCACCTACGATATTTACATCATTAGGGAAGTCAATCGAACTTACGATGTCACGCGGTGCACCATCAATCTTTATATCTTTAGATGCATCATCCAACTCAGTCCCTGTATTAGATTTAATATCGACATCTAGCGTCTCAGTTTGTCCTTGTGTTACAGGTACATCTAAAAATTCTACGTATTTTTGATCTATGTCAACTTGCGTTACTGTATGTTCTACACCACCCAAAGAAACAACATCTCCTACGCGAACATCCTCACCAATCTGCACACGAACATCGATCGTACTACCTACACCTAGCTCAGTGTTATCAATAATGTTATTTCCATTGGTATCACTTATGACATTCACATTACCAATATAATTTCCATCAGCGACTTCAAAGAATTTAAAGTCTATATCTGTCTGACCATAGCTATTTGAGGCATCAACACGTATGAAATTCAACCCTTCCAATACAGATACAGAAACTTCTATTTCTCCTGCATCAATATTTTGTTGAGTAAGCACATATGGAGTGCCATTTACTATAATGACATCCGTTTCCTTGGCATCTGCACCCAATCCAATCGTTATTGTTTTTGGCCCATCTAGAAGCTCGCGCTGACTGAGTTTTCCATTTCCATTTGCATCGGCATTTAAAGTAATACCTGTAATCAAATCAGCTGATCCACTTACACCTGTAGCACCAGTTTCGCCTGTGGCACCTGTAGATCCTGTTTCGCCCGTAGCACCTGTAGATCCCGTTTCACCTGTGGCGCCTGTTTCTCCTGTAGCACCAGTTTCTCCTGTGGCACCTGTAGATCCAGTTGCACCAGTTTCACCTTTCAAATATTCAGCTAGATCTGAAACTGTAGAACCTACTGGTAATTCACCAGCATCAATCAATAACTCTAAGGCTGATTTTCCATCTGCACCTGTGGCACCAGTCGCTCCATCTGCACCTTTGAGGTAGTCAATCAGGTCATTCGTATCAGAACCCGGTGGTAACTCACCCGCATCGATTAGCAACTCTAGTGCTGACTTACCATCCGCACCTGTAGCACCTGTGGCACCAGTCGCTCCATCTGCACCTTTGAGGTAGTCAATCAGGTCATTCGTATCAGAACCCGGTGGTAACTCACCCGCATCGATTAGCAACTCTAGTGCTGACTTACCATCCGCACCTGTAGCACCTGTTGCGCCAGTCGCTCCATCTGCACCTTTGAGGTAGTCAATCAGGTCATTCGTATCAGAACCCGGTGGTAACTCACCCGCATCGATTAGCAACTCTAGTGCTGACTTACCATCCGCACCTGTAGCACCTGTTGCGCCAGTCGCTCCATCTGCACCTTTGAGGTAGTCAATCAGGTCATTCGTATCAGAACCCGGTGGTAACTCACCCGCATCGATTAGCAACTCTAGTGCTGACTTACCATCCGCACCTGTAGCACCTGTTGCGCCAGTCGCTCCATCTGCACCTTTGAGGTAGTCAATCAGGTCATTCGTATCAGAACCCGGTGGTAACTCACCCGCATCGATTAGCAACTCTAGTGCTGACTTACCATCCGCACCTGTAGCACCTGTGGCACCAGTCGCTCCATCTGCACCTTTGAGGTAGTCAATCAGGTCATTCGTATCAGAACCCGGTGGTAACTCACCCGCATCGATTAGCAACTCTAGTGCTGACTTACCATCCGCACCTGTAGCACCTGTTGCGCCAGTCGCTCCATCTGCACCTTTGAGGTAGTCAATCAGGTCATTCGTATCAGAACCCGGTGGTAACTCACCTGCATCAATCAATAACTCTAGTGCTGACTTACCATCCGCACCTGTAGCACCTGTTGCGCCAGTCGCTCCATCTGCACCTTTGAGGTAGTCAATCAGGTCATTCGTATCAGAACCCGGTGGTAACTCACCCGCATCGATTAGCAACTCTAGTGCTGACTTACCATCCGCACCTGTAGCACCTGTTGCACCAGTCGCTCCATCTGCACCTTTGAGGTAGTCAATCAGGTCATTTGTATCAGAACCCGGTGGTAACTCACCCGCATCGATCAATAACTCTAAGGCTGATTTTCCATCCGCACCTGTGGCACCTGTTGCGCCAGTCGCTCCATCTGCACCTTTGAGGTAGTCAATCAGGTCATTTGTATCAGAACCCGGTGGTAACTCACCCGCATCGATCAATAACTCTAAGGCTGATTTTCCATCCGCACCTGTAGCACCTGTGGCACCAGTCGCTCCATCTGCACCTTTGAGGTAGTCAATCAGGTCATTCGTATCAGAACCCGGTGGTAACTCACCCGCATCGATCAATAACTCTAAGGCTGATTTTCCATCCGCACCTGTAGCACCTGTGGCACCAGTCGCTCCATCTGCACCTTTGAGGTAGTCAATCAGGTCATTCGTATCAGAACCCGGTGGTAACTCACCCGCATCGATTAGCAACTCTAAGGCTGATTTTCCATCCGCACCTGTAGCACCTGTGGCACCAGTCGCTCCATCTGCACCTTTGAGGTAGTCAATCAGGTCATTCGTATCAGAACCCGGTGGTAACTCACCCGCATCGATCAATAACTCTAAGGCTGATTTTCCATCCGCACCTGTAGCACCTGTTGCGCCAGTCGCTCCATCTGCACCTTTGAGGTAGTCAATCAGGTCATTCGTATCAGAACCCGGTGGTAACTCACCCGCATCGATCAATAACTCTAAGGCTGATTTTCCATCCGCACCTGTAGCACCTGTTGCGCCAGTCGCTCCATCTGCACCTTTGAGGTAGTCAATCAGGTCATTCGTATCAGAACCCGGTGGTAACTCACCCGCATCGATTAGCAACTCTAAGGCTGATTTTCCATCCGCACCTGTAGCACCTGTTGCACCAATCGCTCCATCTAACCCTTTCAGGTAATTGATCAAATCATTAATAGTCGCGTCGGTTGGTAATTCACCTGCATCAATCAATAACTCTAAGGCTGATTTTCCATCTGCACCTGATGCACCTGTCGCACCAATCGCACCATCCACACCTTTTAAATATTCAATTAAATCAGTAATGGTTGCATCTGCAGGTAACTCTCCAGCTTCGATAAGCAGGTCTAAAATTGACTTGCCATCTTCACCCGATTCACCTGTAGCACCCGTTTCACCTGTAGCACCTGTAGCACCAGTAGATCCATTTTCACCTGTGGCACCCGTTTCACCTGTGGCACCCGTTTCACCTGTAGCACCTTTAGAACTAGAACCTGAATCATCATCTGAATCATTTGCTGCCCAAGCGATCATACCTCCCGCAGCTAATGGAATTGCAATCCACGCTAATGCAGACATTCCATTATCATCGTAAAGCAAAGGTTCAATATCACTCAAAGTTGAATATGTTGCATTTATAGCATCGCCATTAGCAACAAAATCTACCCATACTAAGGCATTACTACCTTCTAAAACTAAACTATTATCCGATGCGAAAAAACCAACAATTATTATAACCTCTCCATTATTTAAAATAACTTTGAGATCATTCCCTTCTTTTGAAAAACTCTTAACTTCATCTTTATTTAGCTGAAGCTTGACTACCGAAGGATTTTCTTTAGATAACTGAACTTTGTTTGATCCTCCCATATTAGCCACAGCTTCTTTATGAGATTCCTTACCTACTATTGAAATTTGAGTAACCATACAAATAACCCTCTGAAATGGTATTGATTTTTTATTTCCGTCCAAAAATAAAAAAACTTTTTTTTGGTCTTATTAAACTTAAACAACTTTTAGCTACTCATAGCCTGTACGTTCTTATTTTTCATTAAATAAAAAAATGAGTATTAAAAGTAAACTCCTTCTTCTTCTTAGAGTTTTACACTAGTTTATTATTCTTTAAAATACACATGTATAAGCTCACTCAAAACCAACAAATTTTATTAAGATTTTTTAAAATATCTTATCAATATTTCTTTAAAAAAAATAAAAACCCGATTTTTTAAAAATTATTTTTTCAATTAAAAACAAATAGATATATACAAATAAATATTTTAATAAATTGAAAAATGTATATTTAAAAAAACATATACATTAAAAACATAATTGTTTTTTTATGTAACATAAAGAATAAAAAGCACATTTTTTTTATGGATATTTTTGAGAACGAAATCACAATAATATGTATTTATTGTATTTAAAAACACAATATCTCACACACCAAGTACCACCCATTGTCAAAAATATAAAATCACTATTTTGATTTCACACACACTTTTTTTTATTTTAGATACCCATACATCTAAGTACTAAATTAAAATAAAACTAATTTGTATTTTTCTGGATAAACATCACTTGCACAAAATTTGCATATCATCTTTATCAGTTAAAAAAACTAGAGAATATTTTACTAATAAACTCTAGTTCTCTAGTCCAAATAAATTATAGATTTAAGGTCTAGATAAAAGATAACTGTATTGTTTCTTTTTGCTCCTTTAAAACCATTACTAAATGCTTCAATAATATTTCTATATGATCTTGCGTGGTATATATTCCAAAACTAAAGCGCACGGTATTCGAAGCTAACTCTTCATTAAGCCCTAAAGCATTTAATACATGGGATGGAGCTGCATGATGTGAATTGCAAGCAGAGCCACTAGAAACGGCGGAAACTTGTTTAATTGCAAAAAGAATAGCCTGTGCTCGTTCTCCTAAAAAACTTACATTCAAATAATTTGCAACATGCTCAGTAGGATGTCCGTTAAGTTTTACAGGGGTCAGTGCTTGTAAACCTGTTAAAAATTTCTTTCTTAAATTTTGAATGCGCTGTTGTTCTTGAACCAGATTAATTTTAGCCAGTCTGCAAGCTTCCCCCATTCCTACAATTTGATGTGTGGCTAAAGTTCCAGAACGTAACCCTTGCTCATGCCCCCCACCATGGATTTGAGTCTTTATTTGCTTTTGCACGTCTTGGCGAACATATAATGCGCCAATGCCTTTGGGGCCATATATTTTATGTCCAGATAAACTGAGTAAATCAACATGCATCGTCTGAACATCAATTTTTGTCTTTCCTGCGGCTTGGGCAGCATCGACATGGAATAAAATTTGGTGTTGATGTGCAATATTACCGATGGTTTGAATATCAGTTAAAGTCCCTATTTCATTATTTACCATCATCAGGGAAATAAGTACGGTATTGGGTTGAATAGCTTGTTTTACCTGTTCAGGATGAATGAGTCCTGTCCCGAATTCAGGTTGTAAGTAAGTCACCTCAAATCCCAGATTTTCTAAGTCTGCGCAGATATCTAACACAGCTTTATGCTCAATTTTACTGGTAATAATGTGTTTATTTTGATTTTTATACTGATCTAATGTTCCTTTCAGCGCGAGGTTATTCGATTCGGTTGCGCCAGAAGTCCAAATAATTTCTTGAGGATTCGCATGAATTAAATTGGCAACGTGCTGTCTAGATGTTGCTATATGTCTTGCAGCATCCCAACCATAATGATGGGATTGTGATGCAGGATTTCCAAAATCTCCCTCGATAGACAAACATCGAATAATTGCCTGAGTGATTTCAGGGAGAATAGGTGTTGTTGCTGCATAATCAAGGTAAATAAGTCTGCTCATTTTTATCTCTATAGAATAATTAATTTAAAATGATTATAGATGATAAAATTGATTCTATTTATATTGATTTAATCATACCTTATAAATAATGTTAGAATTATAAAAAAATCGTTGATTAGATTATTAATCAACGATTTTCTATTTAAATTAACGTTATTTATAATGAAAAAATAATATTTAATACTATAAAACTCGTGACAGAAAATTTTTGGTTCGTTCTTCATGGGGATGCTCTAGTACTTGTTGAACAGAACCTTGCTCAACAATTCTTCCTTGATCCATAAATACCACATGGTCAGCAACTTCTCGGGCAAAACCGATTTCATGTGTCACAATCACCATGGTTTTTCCTAGTTTAGCTAAGCTTTTGATTACATTCAAAACCTCTCCAACTAGTTCAGGGTCTAAAGCTGATGTTGGTTCATCGAATAAAATCACTTTGGGGTCTAAAGCTAATGCTCTGGCAATCGCAACCCGTTGCTGCTGACCACCAGAAAGCTGTTTGGGCCATGCTTCAACTTTGTCCCGAAGTCCGACTAAACCTAATAGTTGATTGGCTTTTAAAATTGCTTGATCTTTACTAAGCTTTTTATGTGCTAAAGGAGCTTCAATAATATTTTGTAAAACATTTAAATGGGGAAATAAATTAAAATTCTGAAACACATAACCCACAGATTTGCGTTGTTTTAAAATATCTCGTTCTTTTAATTCGTAGAGTTTATCGCCTTTTTTACGATAACCTATAAACTCATCATCAATTTGAATAAATCCAGCATCTACACGTTCTAAATGATTTATCGTACGCAATAAAGTAGATTTACCCGACCCAGATGGGCCAATAATTACCGTCACTGAGCCAGCTGGAATATCAAGACTAATATCGTGTAATGCAGGATGTCCTGCATAGTTTTTAAATACATGGCTCACTTGAATATGACCATTTGCAGGAGATGTTGATTGATTAATTATCATAGCTAGCTCCTATCCGTGCTTGAGTCGTGTGTGGCTGTGCTTTCTTAAAAAAGGCAAAACTATTAATTGCTGACTTACGTTCTCCTTTTGCCAGTATTTTTTCGATATACCACTGCACGAGAGAAAATACGCTCGTTAAAATGACATACCAAACGGCAGCGACCATCAATAATGGAATCACTTCTTGGTTACGGTTATAGATCATTTGTACTGTATAAAAGAGTTCAGGCATTGCCAAAACATAGACAATTGATGTGCCTTTAGATAAACCTACACATTCGTTGATAATGGCTGGAATGATGCTGCGAATCGATTGCGGTAGAATAATGCGTGTAGTCCGGCGCCACCATGACAAACCTAGTGCAGCTGCGGCTTCGAATTGACCATGATCTACAGACAAAATGCCACCACGGATAACTTCGGCAGTATAGGCACTTTGAACAATCACCAAACCGACTAAAGCTGTTGAGAACTGGTCCAGTGCATTGATGGTTTTAAACTGGGCAAAGACCGTGTCGGTAAAAGGAATACCAACATTGATATATTCATATAAATAAGAAAAGTTATAGAGAATAATCAACACCAATAGCAGTGGTAATGATCTGAACATCCAGATATACACCCATGCCAGTGAGCGAATTAGCCAAGATGATGACAATCTCATCATCGCCACAATGGTTCCTAAAATTAGACTGAAAACGATTGACCAAAATGTCAGTTTCAGCGTCATCATCAAACCCTGTAGAATCGCAGGGTTAAAGAACCACTGTCTAAAGACAGGCCAGCCCCAGTTTGGATTAGAAAATATCGATTCTGCGACCACAGCAATTATTAATATCGAAAATGCGACACCAATGTAGCGTAGCGGATGACGTGCTGGAATGATTTTATAGTGTTCTAAACTCATGCGACCTCCTTTTGCAGTAAAGTCTTTCTAAAAGGAAGTCCACCGTGTAAAGGCGCACCAATGTATCGATCAAAATTAAAATCTGGCGTAACTTCAAACTGCGGTTCATAGCCTAGACTCAAATACAATTTCACTGCTGGAATTTGTTTAAACCCTGTGGTGAGAAAGATTTTGCTATATCCCGCAGCAAGCGCACTTCGTTCAAGTTCTTTAACTATTTTTGCGGCCAATCCCTGTTTACGTAAGTCGCGATGTGACCAAATTCGTTTCAGCTCTGCGGTTTCTGCGTCATAACGTTTGTACGCTCCCATTGCAATGACTTCATCATCACGTTTAAGCACAACGAATAATCCATGTGGCGGTAAAAAGTCCTCCGCACCTTCATAGCGCTCCCGATGTGTTGCTTTTTTACGCTCATCAATCACTTGTGCATCCTGACGCGCAAAAAAATCACCATAGATTTCTTCATATTCAGCGAATAACTGATCAAGCAAAGGTTGTGCTTCGGGCACATCAACGGGCATTTGGATAAATTTTTCTTGCATAATGACCTCTTATTTATCCTGAATCAGTGGGTTAATGACTGATTTTGAAATTCCTTCATTTTGTAAATTCCAACGTGTCAAAGCTTGGGTATATTTGCCATTTGCAATCACTGCATTAATGGATGTTTGAATGGCATTGACTAGCCCAGTTCCTTTTTTGACGGCAACTGCAACAGACCATGACCCATCTAAAGTGCCTACTGCTTTAATATTTGCACCATTCGCCTGTTGCCATACGCCCATCACATTCGGAATGAGGTAGGCATCGACACGACCTGACTGCAATGCCAAAGCTGCTGCTGCACCATCTTCTAAATAAATGGGTTGTGCTGGTTTCAGCCCTTTTTGCTGATTATTTTCAATCCATTTCAGCAGCAACCGTTCCTGATTGGTGCCAGAACCGACCACAATTTTGAGTCCCGCGATATCATCTGGCGTTTGAATCGCTTGAATTTTACTGTCTTTGGTCACATAAAAAGTCAACATGTCTTGGCGATAGGTCGCAAAGTCGTATTTCTGTTTACGCTGTTCTGTGACAGCAATATTACTAAGTACGGCATCGAATTTTCCCGATGCCAAACCGAGTGGCCAGTTTTCCCAAGAAGTTGGAATCACTTGAAGTTTTAGACCTAAACTGTCAGCTATTAACTGTGCAATATCAATTTCACTACCAATACGCGTTTGGTTATCTTCTGCCAGAACATGTAGAGGTGGAAAACTGTTTGTTCCCACAGCAACAGTAAAATAACCCTCATTTACAAACTTAAAACCCTGAGGCAATTGAGCAATTGCCTCTTCATTTTTAGTACTATGAATAGCCACCATGTTATTTCTTAAGGTCTGTTGCTCTTTTTCAGAAAAATCAGTTTTTAACCGATTTTCTTGTGTATGAGTTGCACTCTCATTGTTAAAGCAAGCTGTGAGGCTTAAAGCCGCCAGGGTCAGACCAAATAACGCGATAGTCTGAACTTTGTACATGTTAGTCTCCCAAGCCTGGAGGATTAATTGCAGAATGCTGAATCGCTTCTGCCTGCGTCCCCCAACGAGCTAAGACTTTTTTATACTCACCTGTTTGAATCACTCCATTTAAAGCAGTTTGTACTGCATCAACTAAGCCACTGCCTTTTTTTAGGGTTACCCCTAATTCAGCGGGATGAGTTCCACCACCCAGCGCTGTACCCGCTAAACGGATTTTTGCACCATTTGCTGCTTGCCATGCATAAGCAACGTTAGGACCAAATAAAGCATCAACCCGTCCCGACTGGAGTGCTAAACTTGCGGATGCACCATCATCGTAATAAAGTGCTTGCGCTGGTGGCAGCCCTTTCTTTTTGTTATCTTCAATCCAGTCCAACAGTACTTTTTCCTGATTAGTACCAGAGCCGACAATCACTTTTAAACCTGAAATATCATCAGGACCTTGGATGGCTTTAACTTTACTTTTCTCTGCGACATAAAATGCCAATACGTCTTGCCGATAGGTCGCAAAGTCGAATTTCTCTTTACGCTCTTTGGTTACGGTAACATTGGCAATAGCGGCATCATATTTGCCACTGAGGACACCCAAAGGCCAATCTTCCCATGAAGTACGAACCAGTTTCAGTTTCAAGCCCAAGCTGTCTGCAATCAAACGAGCAATATCAATTTCCGTTCCAATATAAGTTTGGTTATCTGGTCCCAAGACACTTAATGGTGGTGCACCTGAAATCGTGGCAACGGTAAAATAACCTGCATTCACAAATTTATAATCTTTTGGGATTTTTTGGCTAGCTTGCTCGTTTTGCGCCACATGAATAGGTGTCATATTCGCTTTTAATTTTGCAAGTTCTTGGCTGTAAAAATCTGTTTTATCTTCTGTTTGTGAAGGCTCACCTGCTGTGCTAGCTGCTTGTGTTGAGGCCTGTTCCTTACTGCATCCAACCAGAGAAACACCTAGCAGTAGTGCTAAACCAATCGTCACAGGTGTTTTATTCAACCGCATGAATGTTTTCCTTTTCAGATTGTTCAAATTGATTTTTAGGTCGTTTTAAAGCAAAACTTGAGCGTAACGTTGTACCAGGATATTCAGTGCGGTATAGACCACGCTGTTGTAATAAGGGCACGACCTTTTCAACAAAAGTGTCTAAAGTTGTTGGTGTTGCGCCAGCAATAATAAAGCCATCTGCGGCATCTTCTTTCACCCATTGTTCAAGCTGATCAGCCACTTCTTCAACTGTGCCAGCAAAAGGTGGCCGGGGTGTAGCCGATTGCAGTGCGACCTGACGTAGGGTTAAATTCTCTGCTTTAGCTTTACGCTTAATTTCATCAGTACCACTTTTGAAACTATTTTCTCCAAGTGTACCCAGTTCAGGAAATGGTGCATCGAGGTCATACTGAGAAAAATCATGGTGTTCAAAGAAACGACCTAAATAATTTAATGCGTCCTCTATCGTGACCAAAGCAGCAGTTTCAAGATATTGACGCTCTACGTCTTCAGCAGAATCTCCAATCAAGACCCCAATCCCTTGGAAAATAAGCAAATCATCTGCATCACGACCATTCTTAATCACTTGCTGTTTCACATCTAAGTAAAATGCTTGTGCCTCTTCCAAAGAGGCTTGATGGGTAAAAATCGCATCAGCATGTTTCGCGGCTAATGCACGACCTGCACCTGATGCCCCTGCTTGGAATAGAATCGGGCGGTCTTGTGGCGAACGCTCTACATTGAGTGGCCCTGCCACTTCAAAGTGTTTTCCTTTATGATTCAAGGTATGTAATTTACTGCGTTCAAAGAATTGTCCTGTTTCTTTATTACGAACAAAAGCACCTTCACCCCATGAGTCCCAAAGCCCTTTAGCGACTTGTAAATATTCATCTGCAATTTCATAACGTTGGCTGTGCTCAGGATGCTGCTTGCGGGTATGATTTTTTGCAGTCCCTTCTAGTGGTGTAGTGACTACATTCCACCCAGCACGACCACCACTTAAATGATCGAGACTGGCAAACTGGCGGGCAATCGTAAATGGCTCACTGTAAGAAGTTGATACTGTACCGACTAAACCTATATGTTTAGTTACACTGGAGAGTGCCGAAAGTAAAGTAATGGGTTCAAAACGGTTGAGAAAATGAGGAATCGATTTTTCATTGATATATAAACCATCAGCCACAAAGACAAAATCAAATTTTGCCCGTTCAGCCCGAAGTGCTACGTTTTTGGCAAACTCGAAGTTAATGCTGGCATCGACCACCGCTTCAGGATGTCGCCAAGCAGACATATTGCCATTAGCACCATGTAAGATTGTTCCAAGTCGAATTTGTTTATTATTACTCATGTTAAACCTCTGCATTTTTATGAATAGACTCGAGTGCTTGCGTTGCTAAAACAGCAAAGTACTGAGCAGCTGGAAAAATTAATGATTCATTAGGTTGATATTGCGGATGGTGTAGGCCAAATGGACTGGCACTCCCGATACTGACAAATGCACCTGGGATTTGTTCAAGATAAGCACCGAAATCCTCTCCAATTAGATATAGCGGTGCATCTTGCACGTCATAACCTTGTTCTTTCGCTACTTTTTGACTGAGTTCAGCCCATTTGGATGTGTTGATTAATGCTGCAGGACCATTGTCCCAAGCCACAGATATTTCAACAGAATGTGCAAGAGCAATCCCTTGTGCAATTTGTTTAAGTTTTTGTTCAACGGCTAGGCGAACCTCTGGAGAATGGGTTCGTACCGTGCCCTCCAAGTGCGCTTCTTCTGGCAAGATGTTCCAACTGGTGCCTGCATGCACTTGGGTGATACTGACCACACAGGTATCCAAATTATTTATGCTGCGACTGGCAATGGTTTGCACTGCACTAATCAGCTGTGCCGCGACAACGATTGGATCTTTGGTTTCATGCGGGCGGCCTGCGTGTCCGCCCTTGCCTTTAATGACAATTTGGAATCGGTCAACGTTGGCATAGAAAGCACCAGAACGTGTTGCGAAAGTTCCAAGAGCTAACTCAGGTACATTATGGAAACCAAAAATTGCGGATACTTGTTTTAACGCGCCACTATTTATGACCTCATAAGCGCCACTATATGTTTCTTCAGCGGGCTGAAAAATTACGCGCACTGTGCCTTTTAATTCAGACTCTTGAGCTTTAAGTAAAATTGCAGCACCTAAAATAGATGAGCTATGTAAATCAT
The DNA here is from genome assembly GCF_002165305.2 of Acinetobacter sp. WCHA55. Classification (NCBI taxonomy): domain Bacteria; kingdom Pseudomonadati; phylum Pseudomonadota; class Gammaproteobacteria; order Moraxellales; family Moraxellaceae; genus Acinetobacter; species Acinetobacter sp. WCHA55. The sequence goes on from NZ_CP032286.1 coordinate 1,961,791, forward strand.
GTCCGCAGGCATGCATTACGCCGTCTTGGGTCGAACGAAAAGCCTGCTGAATATCCTCTTGAATGGGTAAAGCATCAATATCTGCCCGAATAGCGACAATCGGATGACCAGTGCCAATATCGGCAATCAGTCCAGTTTTAAGTCCCCAGGTTTGGGCTTCAATACCATATTCCGCTAACCACTTTTTGAGTTTGTTCGTTGTTTGAAATTCTTGAGTAGATAATTCTGGATGACGGTGTAATTCTTGTCTCCATGTCATTAATTGTTGTTCGAGTGTTTGAGTGTTTGACATGACATCTCCAACCTATGCTGCCAGCACAGCATGCTGTGCGAGTAAAGTTAGAGATTTCAGTCGAGCCTCATGATCTAATAACGGTGACTCAACAATAAATTCATGAATACCATATTGCAGATGTAAATCATGCAACTGTCGATGAATATCGTCTACCGTACCTTTAATAATATGAAGTTGTTCTTTTTTGAGGGATTTAATTGCAGATTGCGCTTGTCTGGAAAATTCGTGTCCACTTTGTTCATTCGGGATTTTTACACGTTGACCATTTTCTAGTTCCAGTGTCCAAACAGATAGACCTGAAGCTTGTTCTTCTGCTTGCTCTCTTGTATCTGCCACAATAATTTGAGCAGCAATAATCGCACTTTTCCCACGTGAATGGGTTGAATAAGTATGTAAAGCTTCTTGAAGTAAGGCTTTATCTCCATTCAAATGAGCTGCAAAAACAAAATTCCATCCTAGATCTGCTGCTAATTTCGCACTTTCAATACTTGCCCCAAGTAAAAATTTCTCAGCACTTTGGGCTGGCGTAGGAGTCGCCACCACTAAATTCGGCTGATTTCGATCAAACTTTCTGTACAAATAATGATCTAAAGATTGCAATTGTTTACTAAAGTCACCTTTAAGTGATTGATCAAGTCCAAGCTGTAATGCTTGAGTTGAAACAGGAAAACCACCAGGTGCTTTACCAATGCCTAAGTCAACTCGATTATGAGCAAGGCTTGCGAGCACATTAAAGTTTTCAGCAACTTTATACGGACTGTAATGTTGTAACATTACTCCACCAGAGCCAATACGGATCGTCTTAGTCTGTGCCAATAACCATGCAATCAATATTTCAGGTGATGGACTAGATAACAAAGCCGTAGAATGGTGCTCAGCGACCCAATAACGATAGAAACCTAATGCTTCTGCTGTTTGAGCAATTTGCAATGCATTTTTAAATGCTTGTTCTGTGCTGATACCTTCAGCTTTTGGACATTTATCCAGTATGCTTAATTTATAACTGAGCCCCATTGTGTATTTTCCAAAAGATTTAACGTTGGAGCTTATTAAACAGATTTATAAATTAAATATTAAATATTAAATAAACTTAAAGTTATATTAAAAAGTGAAAAATTAAATTTAATAAAATAATATTACTTATATTTAAAATTGTGAAAAACATATCAACAAAACTAAAAATTATATTTATTCAAAACTGATATTGAAATGACTATTTAATATTTAACAATAAAAAAACAATCGATATATTGACTCACAGAGTTTAAGTCTTAATCAGAATTTTGATTAAAAAACCAATCATCCTAAATATTTTTTGGAAAGTAAAAATGTTGCAAACCAAGTTAATACATCCTCTGTTACCCAAACAGAGTTTTAAAATATCACTCCTACAACAGTCCATTATTTTTGCATTAACTTGTGGAGTTACGGGATCTATATTTGCACAAGATATAAATCAAAATGCAAAGGTGACATCAGAAAAAGAAGATGTGCAGCAATTAGAAAGCGTTGTAGTCGTTGGAAATCGTGGTGGTATTCGAACCATTACAGAAAGCCCCGCTCCAGTTGATGTGATTAGTGGAGAACAATTACTGAAACAAGGTAATACACTTGCGTTAAGAGATATTTTAGCCAAAGTGATTCCTTCCTTTAGTGTCGCAACAGTACCTAGTCAACCTGATGGTTATGGTGCAGTAGCTCGCTCAGCGGGTTTACGTGGTCTGGGTGGTGGTCATACGCTTGTTCTAGTTAATGGTAAGCGACGCCATGTTGGTGCATTAGCTATTAATAAATATGGATTTGGTGAAGGATATCAAGCTGCTGACCTAGACTTAATCCCTGTCGGTGCTATTGCACGTGTTGAAGTATTACGTGATGGTGCAGCCGCACAATATGGTTCTGATGCAATTGCAGGGGTAATTAACATTGTGCTTAAGTCTGCAGATCATGGTGGCAATATTAGTGCAACCTATGGTGGTCGTGAACATTATGATGGTACTGGTCGAAACGGTGAGACTTTTCAACTGAATGCCAATGCCGGAGCACCTTTGGGTAAAGAGGGGTTTATAAATTTTGGTATCGATTTAAAAAATCAAGATGCAACAACGCGTGCAGGTCAAGTTACAGGTAATATCTATTCAAAAGTAAATGGTCAAGATGACCCACGAGAGGCAACGGTTGATCGTAATTTAAATAAATTGGGATTGCCTTCCGTAGAACAATTAAATGTTTCAGCTAATGCTGAATTACCTTTGAATGATGCAGCTACTTTATACTCATATACTACAGCTGGCTGGCGTGATGCATCGACCGGTGCTTCATATCGTCGCCCTAATTCCAGATCGGGAATTGTTGAAATCTTTCCCAATGGAACTACACCAGATGTCATTTTAAATGAAACGGATGTTCAAAGCGTTTGGGGATTAAAAGGTGACAATGTTTTGGGCTGGGTATGGGATATCAGTAGTTCATTTGGAAAAAACATCCAAGATCACTCAACCCAAAATAACTTAAATCCATCACTCGGACCCTCTAGCCCAACTTCATTTGGTTTACAACGATATGAGGCATATCAGTGGGTGAGTAACCTAGATCTCAAAAAAACTTTTGAATTAGGTTTTGGAGCTAATCCATTAAGTGTTGCATGGGGGTTAGACTATCGAGAGGAAGGTTGGTCTTCTAAAGCCACTGATCCTTTAGCTTATAAAAATGGTGGTTATATTATTCCTACAGGTGATAATGCAGGTTCACCTGCAACAGTTGGAACATTTGGTGCTCGTGTACTCTTACCTGAAGATGAAGCAGATATTAGCCGGACTAACACTGCTGCCTATTTAGACTTGGGCTTAGATGTAACCGAAAACTGGTTTGTGGGTTTAGCAGGTCGTTTTGAGCATTATGATGATAGCTCTGGAGATACTTTCAATGGAAAGATTAATAGCCGTTATGAATTTACTCCCGAACTAGCAATACGCGGTACTGCAAGTACAGGTTTTATTGCTCCATCCTTATATCAACAAGGATTTGCAAGTACGGGTATTGTCAGTACTGTAAATAATGGAGTTCGTTCTGATGTGTACAGTAAATCTGCACGTACCGACTCTGCGCTGGGTCAAGCTCTCGGTGCAGAAGCACTCGATCCAACCAAATCGACTAACTTTTCTCTAGGTTTAACTTATAGCCCGTTAAAAAATCTCAACTTTGCAGTAGATGCTTATCGTATTGAGTTGAAAGATCGTATTGCATCAACAGCAGGTCTTACAGGAACAGGCATTAATAACATCTTGGCAGCAAATGGTTTTTCCAACGTCAACTATGTCACCTACTATGCCAACTTATTTGATACAGAAACCAATGGTGTCGATGTTGTTGCAGACTACACTCAACAACTAGATAAATATGGTCGTATCCGCTGGAGCTTAGGTTTCAACTGGAATGAAACAGATATTACTGCGATCGCGGATAATCCAAGTCAATTGGATGGTATCAATATTGATCGGATTACGCGCAGAACCAAAGGCATGATCACCGATGCAGATCCGAAAACGAAATTCACGTTGGCTGCAAATTGGCAATATGCAAAACTGGATTTAAATACTCGCCTATCACGCTATGGTAGTTATATCGCACGCAGTGAAACAGCTGCTACAGATCAAACGTTTGATGCTAAATGGATTGTCGATTTAGATGCAACCTACCATCTTACAGATAGCCTTTCATTAACATTGGGTGCCGATAACTTATTTAATACCTATCCTGAAAAATCCAATATTGTCGATGGGTTAGGTGAAAACTACTATGCCCAACTTTCACCTTTTGGTCTCTACGGTGGTTATTACTATGGACGCGTCAATTACCGCTTTTAATACATTTAAAACTAAGTGCTGTGGTGAAATTTCAATGTTATTCAAGTCTTTATGATGCTTCTAAATCAGAGATTATTTTAATACTGAATTTCACCAAAGTACCTTCATACACATTCAAAATTTTTGAGAAAATATATGAGCATTACCATTTGGGGCAGACCCAACTCTTTAAATGTCCACAAAGTACTTTGGCTAGCAGCTGAACTTGGACTTCAATTTGAACATATTCCTGCAGGACAGCAGTATGGTCTGACGGATACTGCTGAGTTTTTAGCACTCAATCCCAATGGTCTAATTCCTGTTATTCAAGATGGTGATACAGTTTTGTGGGAATCGAATACTATTTTACGTTATCTGACTGAAGTTTATGGAAAAAACTTATTTTGGATTGAAGATCCGCATTTACGCTTTAGCGCAGAAAAATGGATAGACTGGTACACCACCACTGTACTGCCTGTATTTGGAGTCGTGTTTTTTAATTTGGTTCGTCAGTCTGAAGACAAAAGAGATTTGGCTGCGGTCAAAGTCGCAGCAGAAAAACTAGAAAAGATCTTAGATGTTGCCAATGCTGAGTTGGCTAAACAGCCCTATTTGTCTGGTTCTCATTTTGGAGTTGCCGATATTCCTTTGGCTTTAGCTCTTAACCATTGGTTTAATTTAGCTATCGAGCGTCAGCATGAACATAAATATTTAAAAGAATGGATTGAACGCATTAGAGCACGTGAGCACTTTTTAAAAGTGGCTAATATTCTTTAGTTAAGCACTATTGCTCTATTTTTAAAAATTTTAGCTTTAAATAGAATAAGGCTGTTCTATATGGACAGTCTTATTTCACTTAAATAGATTTATTTAGTAAATATATTTAAGTGAGATCCAAAAAAGACATTGCGTAATTTCAAATTTATAAGTAGATATCTTCAATACAAAATAGATTATATTCAATTATTATAATAAACAAAAAAATCTATCTTTTATCATTTTTTATAAAAATACTAATCTAAAAAAATTCTTTCTATATTTTTCAAAAATCACTCATTATGCTTTCAATGTTTTATTTAACCAAATTAATTCACTCACCTGTGAATTAATAAGAAACTTAAAATTGAAAGAATATTTTATTATTCAAATTAAACCAATTTAATTTATGAAATAAAAAATATTCTGCAATGAAAATTAAATCTTAGTGAATGGTGCCTTACTGATATGAGTGAAGTCAGTCGAAGTCCTTATAAAAAGGCAATTTTGTTTGAACAACTTCAAAATGTTCAGTCCAATGTATTTCCAGCTGCAGATCCATTTGTTGCCCATTTGGTAAGTCCGATCGCAGCAGAAAAACCCGTTCAAACCCATAAGATCTTTTGGGCAATTGGTGCTGTTCTGGTATTGCATTACAGCATTTTTTATCTTGCAGAGCATCTTCCAACACCGCCGTTAGTGGTGAAAAAGCCTGAACCAATCGAGGTTGTCATTGAAAAACCCAAGGAAGAGCCGCCTAAGGTGATTGAACCCAAACTTAAACAGGAAAGACAAAAACCGATTATTCCTCCTGTTTCAGCAAAGCCTCAACCTGTACAAAAACCTGCGGTTGAAAAATCCATTCAGAAGCCTGTCGAGCAAAAGCCAATTGAGCAACCTAGACCAGTCGCTAAATCAACGCCTCAAGCTATACCACAGGCTGAACCCACAGAAAATGTCGCACCGACCCAAAAAGTCGCTGAAGCTGTGAGTAAGCCTGCTCAAGAAAACTTGCCCGTCACGGCAGCCAAAGGTTATGCCGGTTATTTGAGTAATCCTGCCCCTGAATACCCAGAAGTGGCATTAGACCGAGGTTGGGAAGGCGTTGTGATGTTACGTGTGAAAGTCTCACCCACAGGCAGTCCTTTAGAAATCAACCTGAAAAATAGCAGCGGTAAAAAAGCACTGGATGATGCTGCTGTCAAAACTGTGAAGCGTTGGAAATTCTCGCCTGCAATGCGTGGCAATACCCCGATAGAAGGCTGGGTCGATGTTCCGATTCACTTCAAATTACCCAATTAAACTGTAAAATTTTATCTTAGGAAAATTCGATATGTCTGATATTAATACGATTATTCATGATGCAACCATTTGGCTATTGATCGGTTTTTCGATCGTAACGTGGGTGTTGATTGTGGTGAAAGCTATACAAACCTCAAAAGCCACCAAAGAAAGCAAACGCTTTGTCGACAGTTTTTGGTCAGCCCAAAACTTAGCAGAGGCGATTAACCAATCTGAAGATGCACAGGGACCTACAGCACGTATTGCTCAAGCTGGTTTTAAAACTTTGACTGATGCCAATGAAAAAACCCATCAAGACTTACAACAAACCTGGAGCCGTCAGGATTTGTTAGAACGACACTTACGCAAGCAAATTCTTGCTGAACGTCGCCAACTGGAGAAAGGCTCGGCTGTTCTTGCATCCATTGGTAATAATGCCCCATTTATTGGTTTATTTGGCACCGTATTTGGGATTATCCACGCCTTACAAGCAATTGCTCAATCAGGCAGTGCCAGCATGGATGTAGTCGCAGGTCCAATTGGTCAGGCATTAGTTGCAACAGGCATTGGTATTGCTGTGGCTGTACCTGCTGTACTTGCCTATAACTATTTTGTTCGTAAAGTAAAAGGCATTGGTGCAGATTTAGATGACTTTGCAACAGACTTTGTCAGCCTCACTCAAAAAGTAGGTTTCCAACTTCCAGCCAAAACCCAAAGTACACATGTTGCGGCAAAACCAGTGACGGCACATCAGCTGTCATCTCAAGAAAAGGAGGCTTTGGCTTAATATGGCTATTTCTACTTCTCAAGATGACGATGTCGTCAGTGACATTAACATTACCCCACTGGTCGACGTAATGTTGGTGTTATTGATCGTGTTTATCGTCACGGCGCCTTTATTAACCAATAGTGTGAAGGTCAACTTACCCAAAGCCGCCCCAACACAATCTACAGATCAAAACAAAGCGCTGGTGATTAGCGTAAAACCTGATGGTGCAATCTTTTTGGATAAAGACCCAGTCAAACTCGAAAATTTTGAGCAAGAAATCACACAGCGTAAAAATACCAATGCGAAGTTAGCATTAAACTTAAATGCCGATGAAACTGTCCCTTATGGTACGGTGGCTAAACTCTTAGCCAGCATAGAGCGCGTTGGTGTAGAAAAATTATCGGTGATTACTGAACCAAAATAGTGAATTACTCACTGAAACCCAAGACATCTTCAATATTTCGGTCTGTATTGATCCCAATGTTGTAGGTGTCTTTTTTATTGAACCTAAAAATTCGGGGTTGCAGAACTACTCTGTCCTTCGCCATTTGCCATGATAACAACATAAACAGATCACGAAAATCTTAAATAAAAAAAGCACCCTTTGAATTAGACACAATGATCCAACTTCTGGGGTGCATTTCATACTGGTACGGTTTATTCAATATAATCCAATACGATGTTAATAAACTTAGCGACTCACTCGCTGAATGGCCTCATCATAGGTCGCACTTGGCTTGTATTGATTTGCCAATTGGTAATGTTGTTTAGCTTGAGCATAGTCCTGATTATTTTCATAAATTTTACCAATATTGTAATGTGAATACGCTTTGGTATTGTCATTGGAGGCTAAAGCAATCGCCTTTTGATTTGCCCATAATGCCTCAGATGAACGATTCAACTTTTGATAAGCAACAGCAAGATTGCTATAGGTTTGCCTAACATTCGGATTGTAGTCAATGGATTGTTGATAAATCAGTGCAGCTTGTTCAAATTGATTGTTTTTATACGCCTTATCTGCTCTCAAATTAGTGCTTTAGCCCTTGCCTGTACATTGGCTGAAACAGGAACATAATGCACCTGCATCGCTTGGCTTTGATAACTCGATACAGTTGAACCCACTTGGCTTGCCCCAATGGTTGTCCCCGAAATACGGTTAATATCTTGGATTTCACCCTCTGGACTAATGCGGAACACAGTCCATAAGTTCCCTGTCAAACCCGTTGGAATATAGTAAGAGCGGATCAAAGACTCGCATACATAAACCATAACTTTAGCTTGGCTATTCGACAGGTTTGCAGTATTGAGTGTCGCGCGATCTGAATAATCATGCACTAAATAAACATAGTATTGCCCATCTAAACGTTTATCAATCGTCACCGTTTCAGGGCCATAAGCGTCTGTGTCGTCAACATCTAAATTGGCATCTTGCCCTTGTTTATTGTCCCAATACACATGTTGATTTTTATAGCTTAAATGTGAGTCCAAATCTAAAGGACTCTGCCCCCAATTTAAAACAATTCGCATACTGTTTAAGTCTTTCAATACAGGGATTAAAGCATAGGTCATACCATCACAAGGACATTTTGCAACCAGTGTTGAATAGCCTGATTTTTTGATAATCAATAAATTGTCTGCGCCATTTGCACTGCTGCTGTTCACCGTTGCCCGACCGTCTGCATTGGTTGAGGTTGATGCAGACTGTTCACCATTTTTTGTAATATGACTTGTGCATTCACAATATTTTGATCTTTTACCGTTGCACTTAAAACATGAATATTGGTTGTATCTGCATAGCTCAAAACAGGTATGCTTAAACCCAAGATAGAGGAATAAAGTAGATATTTTTCATTGCATATCTTTTATTAAATTGCTCTGTACACGACAAATTTCACAGAACCCTTATCCTATCAGGATTCTGCTTTCTTAAAATTGCCAAAATTTCCTTAAACTCTTCTTTTTTCCCAAAACCAATTAAACGCTGAATCGCCATTTGAACATAGTCTAAACCATAGCGAAATAAACTCATTGAGAGTCGTCCATGCTTCTTTATTTTTATCGCTTTTTTTTGATTATGTTGCCATTCACCCGTTAAGTAACACCAACAGAAGCTTATAGCTAACACCGCAATCAATTTTTTCACTCGTCTAGGGTCTGTCAAGCGCGTATTTTCAAGATTAAACCCGCGTCCTTTGAGACAACTGAATAAGGTTTCAATTTCCCAGCGTAATGCATAATCCTGAATAGCATTGGCATTAAACTGAGGAGAAACGACGAGTAAAAGCTCTCCATTTTCTAACTGTAGTGCACTTATATATAGTTTCACCCGACCAACCAAAATCCGTCGTTTACGACATTCAATTTGACCAACTTTAAGATGGCGAAATAAATCACTAATTTTATGATTCTTTCCTAAATGATTGGTGACAATGAAGTTTTTTTAACACGAATGCAGAAGTTGATGTCTTGTTCAATTAACCATGTAAACCACTGCTCACCGATAAACTCTCTGTCTGCGAACACATTCACAATACGGTCTTTACCAAAAATGGCTATAAAGCGTTGAATCAAAGCAATACGCTCTTTCGTATCTGAATTTCCACGTTTATTAAGCAATGTCCAAAGGATAGGTATCGCTATTCCACGATAAACGATTGCGAGCATCAGGATATTAATATTTCGTTTTCCCCATTTCCAATTGGTTCTATCTAAAGTCAGTTGCACTTGGTCGAATGAAAACATATTGAAAATCAACTGAGAAATTTGACGATAATCAAAATACTGACCTGCAAAGAAGCGCTGCATACGTCGATAAAATGATTGTGGTAAACACTTGATGGGCAAGGCTTTAGATGCAGAAGAAAGATTACATGTTTGCTTTAAAATAATCACAAGCATGATGAGCGCAAAGCACTTTAAATGTGACTTGTTCCATTTTAGAGATTTGTTTAAGATAAGATATAACTCATTGAGATGTGTCATAGTATTCGTCGTTAGAAAACAATTATTGTGACATTATTTCAATGAGTTATCTATTTTTGTCGTGTACAGAGATTATTATAGAAGCCCCCATGAATAAATCGCTCATCATTTTCGGCATCGTCAACATAACCTCGGACAGTTTCTCCGATGGAGGCCGGTATCTGGCGCCAGACGCAGCCATTGCGCAGGCGCGTAAGCTGATGGCCGAGGGGGCAGATGTGATCGACCTCGGTCCGGCATCCAGCAATCCCGACGCCGCGCCTGTTTCGTCCGACACAGAAATCGCGCGTATCGCGCCGGTGCTGGACGCGCTCAAGGCAGATGGCATTCCCGTCTCGCTCGACAGTTATCAACCCGCGACGCAAGCCTATGCCTTGTCGCGTGGTGTGGCCTATCTCAATGATATTCGCGGTTTTCCAGACGCTGCGTTCTATCCGCAATTGGCGAAATCATCTGCCAAACTCGTCGTTATGCATTCGGTGCAAGACGGGCAGGCAGATCGGCGCGAGGCACCCGCTGGCGACATCATGGATCACATTGCGGCGTTCTTTGACGCGCGCATCGCGGCGCTGACGGGTGCCGGTATCAAACGCAACCGCCTTGTCCTTGATCCCGGCATGGGGTTTTTTCTGGGGGCTGCTCCCGAAACCTCGCTCTCGGTGCTGGCGCGGTTCGATGAATTGCGGCTGCGCTTCGATTTGCCGGTGCTTCTGTCTGTTTCGCGCAAATCCTTTCTGCGCGCGCTCACAGGCCGTGGTCCGGGGGATGTCGGGGCCGCGACACTCGCTGCAGAGCTTGCCGCCGCCGCAGGTGGAGCTGACTTCATCCGCACACACGAGCCGCGCCCCTTGCGCGACGGGCTGGCGGTATTGGCGGCGCTGAAAGAAACCGCAAGAATTCGTTAACTGCACATTCGGGATATTTCTCTATATTCGCGGTTCAGCAGGCATGTCCCCTTTGAGGGCGACCCGACGACAGGATAATCGACCTTATGGTGCGCAAATATTTCGGCACAGACGGTATTCGTGGCAAAGCCAACGAAGGCGCGATGACGGCGGAAACCGCCTTGCGCGTCGGCATGGCGGCTGGCCGTGTCTTTCGTCGCGGTGACCACCGCCATCGTGTCGTGATCGGCAAGGATACGCGCCTGTCGGGCTATATGCTTGAACCCGCGCTCACAGCCGGTTTCACCTCGATGGGCATGGACGTATTCCTTTTTGGCCCGCTGCCGACAACGTATAGGAAGAATAAACGCCCTTTTCACCCAAGTCCAACAGCTTTGGACCGCAGTTGACTCTTTCGACACCCCTGCGATGCAACCCAATCCGGCTGACGGGGAGCCAGCAACGCTGAAAATTTACCCTCCTCTTTCCCACTAGCGGCTCCTTTTCCGACAACCAGCACGGCGGATCCCTGCCGCGGCGCTGTGAACGCAGCATTTTGATTGGTATCGTTGGCCTTCAGGCTCGTCAGTCAAACAGACCCAGGAGCAGCTCAGCCGGTGGCGCCCGGCTTTCGGGTAACGCCCTGGTCCCGCTGGTTTCGGCTTTGTGCTTCAGGTGATCAAGGATCTGCTTGATCACTATAGGGTCTTCAATGCAGGCGATGACTTTCATGGCGCCGCCGCAGCCGCTGCAGGTCTCGATGTCGATATTGAAAACACGCTTGAGCCGTTGCGCCCATGTCATCGACGCTCGCCGTTGTGCTGGTGTTGCCGGTTCATCAGCCACCCTGACCTTGTTGCCCCTGCCCCGTTTTGCCGGCGTGACCAACGCCCGGTGCCGACTGTTGGGTGCGAACACCCCGTGGAAGCGGGTTAGGTTGACTCTGGGCTTCGGTACCAGGGCGGCCAGCCTTGCAATGAAATCCAATGGTTCGAAAATGACGTGCGTGGTGCCGTCCCGGTACGGCGTCTTGAGCTGGTAGCGCACGTTGCCGCCTCGTGTTAACGACAGCCGCTTCTCGGATACCGCCGGGCGGCTGATGTACCGGCACAGCCGTTCGAGCTTCTTGCGTTCATCGGCCCTGGCCGCCACGCCGGCGTGCAGGCTGGACCCGGCTACCTTGCCAATCCCGTCACCGAACGGATCACCACTGGTCGGCAGAGTTTGCAAAGTGAACACCTTTCGCCCCGCCTGTGAACCGACAGCGATACGGTAAGTGATCGAGTGCCCCAGCAGGGGTGTCATCGGGTCGTCATCCACCGCATCCGAGGCCAGATAGCTGTTTTCGACATCCCGTTCCAGCAGGCCTTGCCGTTCCAGATAGCGACCCACCCGGTGGGCGATGGTGTGCGTCAGCGGCACTGTTGCAAATAACCACGAATGGTAAGCTGAAGACTGTTTTAGCTAAAGGTGCAGCATATGAATCCTTTCCATGGTCGGCATTTTCAGGGCGAAATCATTCTTTGGGCTGTGCGCTGGTATTGTAAATATGGCATTAGCTATCGTGAACTGCAGGAAATGCTGGCCGAACGGGGTGTGAATGTTGATCACACGACTATTTACCGTTGGGTTCAACGTTATGCTCCTGAAATAGAAAAACGTTTACGCTGGTATTGGCGTAATCCTACAGATCTGAGCTCGTGGCATATTGATGAAACCTATGTAAAAGTGAATGGACGATGGTCTTATCTGTATCGTGCAGTCGATCAACGTGGCGATACCATTGATTTTTATCTTTCTTCTAGACGTAATACCAAATCAGCATATTGTTTTCTTGGAAAAATTTTAAATAATGTGAAGAAGTGGCAAATTCCACAAGTGATCAACACGGATAAAGCACCCACATATGGACGTGCTTTATCACGGTTAAAACGGGAAGGTAAATGTCCACCAGACCTTGAGCACAGGCAGATTAAGTATAAAAATAACGTGATTGAATGTGATCATGGCAAGCTAAAGCGGATCATCAGGGCCACATTAGGATTCAAATCTATGAAGACGGCTTATGCCACAATTAAAGGTATTGAAGTCATGCGTGCACTACGTAAAGGACAAGCATCGTCATTTTATTATGGTCAGCCTCAGGGTGAAGTGTGTCTAATCAACAGGGTTTTCGGTCTCTAAGTACTTTTTAAAGGGAACATCATCGACTCAAATCTCTATTTGCAACAGTGCCAAAAAAACCAACTTCAAGTTGGTTTTTCTTTTTTAATCATCAGTGGCGACCTTAACACCATATCCAATTAAACCTGCAAGGCTAGCATAGGCTATTTTGGCATAAATCGAACCCCACCAGACCGTAATTTTACTGGCACCAAATTCCCGAACCGTTTGCCCCATAAAATTAGTGGTTTCATAGAAATTTTTAGCAGAATAACCTAACGCAATATGATCAAGGACAGGGAATAAACTAAAAGCTAAACCTACTGCTGCTGCGGGGAAAGTAAACTCTCTTGATAGACCGAATTTTCCAGTAATAAATACAAGCGATACCACGATAATTAATCTAATGATAGTCCATAGCATCACTGTGAAAGGCAAGTTAAAGATGCCTGCTCCCTGCCACGCAAGACCGCAAACAACTAACACGATAAAGCCTACAACTATCAGGAATAATACAAATTTATCATGATCATCTTTACTCATTAAAAAGTCTTTTATGGTTTGTTATTTTCACTTGCTTATGCCAGGTGAAGTTAGATTCTAGGTGTATTTCTAGGGGTAGTATTAAGATTGCTTTGCAGCTTCATCTTGTGATTAGGAGCATTCAAATTTTCTTCCGGTGCAGTAATCTTTTGCTTCAATAACTGCTCACGGTACTCGCTATAAACTTCAGTTTTATTGCGGGCAGTAAAACGGTGTGCGCTCTGATCTTTAAACTCTGTGAAGTACCGATCTGAATACTTAACAGAAAGTTTTTCAAATGGAATCTCATATTCCATATCATTGATTCGAGCTTTAATCATTGGTTTATCTTTCATCTTGTAGGCATCAAGAACCTTTAATTCTGTTCCCTTCTCAAAGGTTTCTTTCTTAAAGAATCCAGTCTTGATCTGTAACCCTTCCTCAAGTTTGAGAAGCTCACCTTTTGCAATTTTCATACCTCTAATGCTACCGATCTCATCACCTAAAATAGATTTAGATTTAAGATTCGCACGAACCTCGGTAACAATTTCTTCCTTCGTGAATGTACGATTCTCTGAAGTTAAAGCATGTATCTTCGAGTTAATTCCGTATATCTCCCGCTTATCTTCAATATGGTGGCGGTGATCTTGCAGATATGCTTTGATCAATTTTTCTTGCTTGTCTACTAAAGTGAAGTCTGTAGAAAATTCTTTCTTTTCTGATCGTCCTAGAACTTTTTTGAAGTTTTCAAAAGGTGTAACTTCTTTTTCAACAGGATTGTAATTCTGATCATATGAGATTTTCCCATCTGGACGTTTAACGAATTCTTTTTCATTCGTGGTAAACGACATAGCAGAATAATTAATTTCGACATTATGTTTATGTCGGGTCAAAGCAACATAAGTTAAATTAGCATTCATGTTCTCACTCGCCACAATATAGGCATTATCAACAGTCATACCTTGTGATGAGTGAATAGTATTTGCATAACCATATTTAAATTGGTTGTATTCATTTAAATCTACTTTAATGATCTCATTATTTCTATCTGACTGAACCATCATAAATTTAATGTTATTAAGATTATCTTTTTCAAAACCGATTACTTTTGCTGTTTCACCATTGCTAACTTTTAATTTTGAATCATTCTGCTTAAATACAATTTTTTCTCCGACAGTAATTTCAATATCACCGAAAGCAGTTTTAACATGATTACCAGTAGCAGAAAGTTGACCATTTTTAATTAATACATTTCTTGCCATGCGGTTTAATTCATTCACATCATTATTTGAATGAGCAAGCATTAACTTATTTTCGCTAGAATCTTCACTCCAAGATTTAATAGTTTTGGCTAGTGCTAGATCGTGAGATTCATATTCATTAACAGCATTAATGGTCTTATAAATATCTAATGCTTTGTCAACTTCATGCTTAGATAACAACTTAGATGCTTCAATCATTTTCTCTGATTCCTTCGCATATTTTTGTCGTTGTATATTTTCTAATGAAGCAATATTTTTCTTATCAAGGTTATCTTGAATATGAGCAAAAGCAGAACCAGCACTAACAGCACTTAACTGATAACTATCACCAACAAGTTTTATTTGAGCATCATGCTTCTCTACGATCATGAGAAGTTTTTGCATGTCTCTTGAGCCGACCATCCCCGCTTCATCTAAGATCAAGACAGTCTTATTATTGATCTCAAAATTACCACTTTCATATCGGGCAAGGAATGAAGCAATTGTACTGCTTGGAATATTACAATCGTCAGAAATAGCTCTAGCTGTAATTGCCTGCAAAGCAATACCATGAACTTTATAATCTGAAGTTTTGAAGGCTTCAGAAACAGCACTAAGAACATAAGACTTACCAGTACCAGCCGAACCATTTAGCAATGAGATTCGATCAGTAGAAGTCAAAGTATAATAGGCTGCTTCTTGCTCTCTATTGAATGTTCTTTTATCAGCAATTTTTACAGCATTTAAAGTGAATTTTTCAGTTAAATTAAATGGCTTCTGTACTCGACTTTGCTCATTGGCATTGTAGATAAATGCAGTAATAGAATCTTCAATTCCGACCAATTCTTTTGATGAGAATACAACCTTATCTTTCCCAAACAACATTGCCATATCAGGACAAGTCATTACAGCTTCATAGGCTTTAAGATATTGTTCTTGACTGTCAGTATGAGCCATAACAAAACGCTCAAGATCACGGGCAGTAAATACAGACTGATTAGAAGTTAAAGCTCTAATAACTTCCGAAGGACGCTCAATAATAATTTCGCCATTTTGATGACGTATATTTTTTATATTTTCATTAATGAAATATTTATGATTACTAACATAATCAGCCCTGAAGTTTTGACTGGATAATTCAAGCCCCTGAGCCTTATAACTTCTATGATCTATACGAGCATCAAGACCTAAATTTTCGCAAAAATCGTTTACATGGTTAGCCCATGATAAGCGTGTATCTGCCACAAAAACTTTAGATGAAAAATAGCGATCTTTACCTGCCCCGCCCTTTTCAGGATTAGTCGGATTGTAGCGTTTAAAGTGTTGTACTTCGTCACGATCAATACCATCTAATTTTCTTTCACTAAACATCAAATGAATATGAGGATTTTGTTCACCATCACTTGCTAATGGGCTATGAATTGCATAGGAATATGTGAAGTTTTTACCTAAAGTCTTATCTACAAATTCCTGTACTAATTCTTCACGTTGTTCTTTATTCAATTCTCTAGGCAATGAAATTTCCAATTCAGTATAAATACGTCCATTAATGCGTTCGTTCTTATCTGCTGACTTCCAAAAATGAGCAGCATCTTTAGCCCAATTTGGTAAATTTCCTGATTTTATATTTTCTAAATCTTCTCTTTTGTATTTACCTTCACGATTTATATAAGCGTAATGGCTTGCCCCTCGACTTCCCGAAGAACCGTATTGCCTACCTGATTTAACTGATAAGTGATAAATCGCCATAATTCGCCTATTTTGAATCTGCTTTTTTTGTTTCTCGGAGAGAAACGCAGAAGCGTGCATTCCAACTGCTGTTGTCATGATAACTTCAATATATATTCGCTACAAGGTGATAACCCATAGTTCAGAAACCCCAAATCTGAGGGTCTATAAGTGACACGATTAATAAGGATTTTTTTAAGCTATAAACTGTAATTTTTTGTTATTAGATAGACATTAGGATATTTTTTAAACTAAAGGACTGAAAGCCAATTTTAAAATTTTAAAAATCCTATAAAAAATGATCACCTGGCTAAATATTTTTCAATTCAAGTCATACTCAGAATAAATATTTCTTTAATTGTAAAAGTCAGAAATTAATAATTTAATATGATTTTTGTTGTTTAGTGCTGTAATAGATTTCCTCTATTTTTAGTTATGCTATGATTTAAAAATATTGACAATGAGGAAGTGGCAATGGCTATCGAAAATCTAAAATTTACTGAAGATCAAAAAAAGTTTGTAACTGATGAAATCTCTCGTTTGAAGGGATTAGAGGGCGAATTCAAACATGAGGTGCGACAGTTTCAAAAGCCATATGATAATCAACAAGCTGAGCAAATTTCTCTAATGGTGTAAGCCAATCTAACGCCTTTCTAGGACGAGTATTCAGTGACATGGCAACTTGATTTAAATAATGCTGATCTGCCTGATTTAAATCAATCCCTTTAGGTAAATATTGCCTAATTAAACCATTCATATTTTCGCATGTGCCTTTTTGCCAGGGTGAATGTGGGTCACAGAAATATACATCTATGCCTAAATCTTCTTCGAGTATTTTATGTTCTGACATCTCACGTCCACGGTCATAGGTCAACGTTTTACGCAGTTCTGCAGGTAAATATTTCAGAGCTTCAGTTAAAGCCTTGCGCACTGATTCTGCCTTTGCATCAGGTAATGTTGCCAAGATACAGAGCCGTGTATTTCGTTCAATAAGTGTTGCTATCGAACTTTTATTGTCTTTACCTTTAATTAAATCAGCTTCCCAATGACCCGGTATTTTTCTTTCTTGAACTTCGGCTGGGCGCTCATGAATAGTTTTAATATCCTGTAATATAGAATCTTTTTTAGGTTCACCGTTAGCTTTTCGCTTTTTATTTTCATGACGTAGACAGGATAATAAGTCTTTTTTCAACTCACCCTTGGGTAATGCTCGTATCGTTGAATAAATCGTTGTATGGCTTACATTCATTGTTTGATCCAAATCAGGAAATGTCTTTAAACGCTTTGCTATTTGCTGAGGAGACCATAAACAACGGATCGCTTCAACAATAAATTTCCAGAGGATTGAATCGATTTTGAGTTTTCTGTGACCACGTCTACGTCTAGCAAAAGTGTTATCAGAAGCATATTGAGCTTGATAAACGTCATTGATGCTATTTCTTTTAAGCTCACGATAGATCGTACTAGGATGTCTTTTAATGAGTTCAGCAAATTTTCTGGCTGAAAAGCCTTCTTTTCTTGACTCAAGCATTAATGCAGTACGATCTTCAAAGTTAAGATGATGGTATGACAATTTTATATACTCCATAAACCCTTTAAATTAATTAGGTGGTTTATGTCGCACTTCAAGTTTTACTCTGCCCTCCATTGTTTTCAATTTATCGGATTTCTAAAAACATGAGATATATGTTTCAATAAAAGTTTTTAAGAACTTTATACACCAAATACCAATGCTTCACTTATGATAAAGTGGATTAAAATTGCAGAAAATGGGTAAATCCATAAAAAATGTCAACATCTTCAAATATACAATTGTATTTCAATTTCCGTTGTTTATAGTTGGAACATTTTTTTAAATCTCTACACTCAAGGTTAGATTTATGTCTACTGCTCATAAAAAAGCATCCTTATTGCAAAAAGTCAGTAAAGGACTCACAGTTGGTTCAGTCATTACAGGAAGCACGTTTTTACATGGTCCCCCTGTTTTGGCACTCGGTTTTACCAAGCTGTTTAAAAAATCAAAAAAAGTAGACGAAACCAATATTCAATTGGCCAATAGCTGGATTGGTGTAAACAACCACCTGATTGAAAAGGTGCTGCCAAACCTAAAGTGGGATATGGGTATAGGAAGTTCAACCGCCCTTTTTGGCGAGTCTGGCGGGTAGGAAGCGGCCGCGCAAGCGCCGCTTTGGGCACAGATCGGGCACAGATCGGGGGTTCATGCGTGGGTTTTCGACATCGCGGGGCCACGCAGCGGCTCAGTGCGTAGCCATTTCTCACCGAATCCCGGCACAGGGCCGAGCGCAGCCCTGCGGGGTCGTGGCCGCATCGGATCGGACTCTGGCTTGGCTGCCGGCTGTGTGGCCGGCGCCTCATCACGCGGCGGGCGGCGGGGCGCGCGCTGCGGGCCGGTAGTGCGCTTGCTCCAGCGCGCCGTGTTTCTCGAAGTGGGCGAGGATGGCGCGAATGGCCTTGGGGTCTTCGATGCTGGCGACGATCCGCACCGCGCCGCCGCAGTGGGCGCAGGTGGTGATGTCGATGGAAAAGACCCGCTTGAGCCGTTGCGCCCAGCTCATCGCACGGCGCTTCTGCTCGGGGCTGCGCGGCTCGTCGTGGGCGCTGACGTCCACTGGCGCCGCATCGCCCGCAGGCCGCCTGCCGCGCCCCGAGGGCGTCAGCTGCGCGCGCAGGTTTGCATTCGGGGCGAATACGCCGTGGAAGCGGGTGAGATGCGCGCGTGGCGGCGGGACCAGTGCCGCCAGCTTGGCGATGAAGTCCACCGCATCCCATTCGACATGCGTGGTGCCATTGCGCCACGGCGTCTTGAGCTGGTAACGCACCCTGCCCTGTGGCGAGATCGATAGCCGCTGCTCGCTGATCGCCGGGCGCGTGATGTAGCGGCACAGCTTTTCGAGCTTGTGGCTTTCGTGTGCTTCCGCGGCCACGCCGGCATGCAGCGAGAAGCCGCCGACCTTGCCGGCGTCGCCCTCCAGCGGACCGGCGTCGCCAGGCAGCGTTTGCAGCGTGACGACCTTGCGGCCAGCGTCGCGACCGGTGGCGATGCGGTAGGTCATCGAACTCATCCGCAGCCCATCCATGCCGTCGTCGCTACCCGCGCTGTCGGACAGGAACACGGATTCGTCTTCGCCTTCGAGCCAGCCGCGGCGCGACAGGTGCCGGCACACGCGATGCGCGATGGTGTTGGCCAGTTCCGTCAGTTGCGCCGATGTGGGCGCACGGGTGCGGTGCAGGCGCGGCTTGCGCTGCGGACGCTCGGTGGTGTCCTCGTACACGCCGTCGAGCCACAGCATGTGGAAGTGGATGTTGAGATTCAGCGCGCTGCCGAAGCGCTGGATCAGGGTCACCACGCCGCATTGCGCCGTATCCCGCGGCACGCCGGCCTGATCGGCAAGCCAACCGGCGATCACACGATGCACGATGCCCAGCACCGGGCCGATCGCCTCAGGCTTGCTGGCGAACAGGAAGCGCAACGGGTACGGGAAACTCAGCACCCATTGCCGCACCGGCCGCGGGCCGAACACCTCGTCCACCAGATGCCGCGCCGACTCGGCCATGCGCCGTGCGCCGCAGCTCGGGCACAGCCCGCGCTTCTTGCAGGAATACGCCACCAGCCTCTCGGCACGACAGTGCTCGCAGACCACGCGCAGGAAGCCGTGCTCGAGCACGCCGCAGCGCAGGTAGGTCTCGAACTCCTCGCGCACATACTCGGGCAGCGGGCGGTCTTCGGCCTCAAGACGCGCGATGAAGTCCGGGTAGTGCGCCTGCACTAGCGCGTACAGCAGCGTGCGCTCGGGCAGGTGGCGCGCGTAACGCGCAGCGGCGTGGGCGGCCGGCAGTGGCGCGCACACCTCGGCCTGCCGCCGGGGTGCGGTCAGGCGCGGCACGCAGCGCTCCGTTGCAGGGACGGCTGCTCAGGGTTGCGCCCGCGAGCACGCGTTCATATCGGCGTTTTCTGATCTTCGCGTCAGACATTGCCGCGGGGCGGGTAGGAAGTCTCCCGCCTCGGACG
Organism: Acinetobacter sp. WCHA55; assembly: GCF_002165305.2. Lineage (NCBI taxonomy): Bacteria > Pseudomonadati > Pseudomonadota > Gammaproteobacteria > Moraxellales > Moraxellaceae > Acinetobacter > Acinetobacter sp. WCHA55. Next base: position 1,982,287 of record NZ_CP032286.1, read on the forward strand.
CCAGAACGCACAAAGCCCGGCACGAGGCCGGGCTTTGTGGTCTTGCTTGATGGATCGCGGGGCTTAGAAATCCATGCCGCCCATGCCGCCCATGCCGCCGCCGGCCGGCATCGCCGGCTCGTCCTTCTTCGGGGCCTCGGCCACCATCGCTTCGGTGGTGATCATCAGGCCCGCGATCGACGCGGCGTTCTGCAGCGCGGTGCGGGTGACCTTGGTCGGGTCCAGGATGCCGAACTCGATCATGTCGCCGAACTCGCCGTTGGCGGCGTTGTAGCCGAACGCACCCGAACCTTCGACCACGCGGTTGAGGATGACCGACGGCTCATCGCCGGCATTGGTCACGATCTCGCGCAGCGGGGCTTCCATCGCGCGCAGGGCGATCTGGATGCCGTGGTTCTGGTCTTCGTTCACGCCCTTGATGCCGGCGATCGCCGCCTTGGCACGGATCAGGGCGACGCCGCCGCCCGGGACGATGCCTTCCTCGACGGCCGCACGGGTCGCGTGCAGGGCGTCTTCGACGCGCGCCTTCTTTTCCTTCATCTCGACTTCGGTGGCGGCACCGACCTTGATCACCGCAACGCCGCCGGCCAGCTTGGCCACGCGCTCCTGCAGCTTCTCGCGGTCGTAGTCGGAGGAGGTCTCCTCGATCTGCGCCTTGATCTGCTTGATGCGCGCCTCGATGCCCGCGCCTTCGCCGGCGCCATCGATGATGGTGGTGTTTTCCTTCGACACCTGGATCTTCTTGGCGCGGCCGAGGTCCTTGATGGTGGCCTTCTCCAGCGACAGGCCGACTTCCTCGGAAATCACCACGCCGCCGGTCAGGATCGCCATGTCTTCCAGCATCGCCTTGCGACGGTCGCCGAAGCCCGGGGCCTTCACCGCGCAGACCTTGACGATGCCGCGGATGGTGTTGACCACCAGGGTCGCCAGCGCTTCGCCTTCGACTTCCTCCGCCACGATCAGCAGCGGCTTGCCGGCCTTGGCCACGCCCTCGAGGACGGGCAGCAGGTCGCGCACGTTGGAGATCTTCTTGTCGTACAGCAGGATGAAGGGATCATCCAGGTCGGCCGACATCGACTGCTGGTTGTTGACGAAGTACGGGCTCAGGTAGCCGCGGTCGAACTGCATGCCCTCGACCACGTCGAGTTCGTTGTCCAGGCCGCTGCCTTCCTCGACCGTGATCACGCCTTCCTTGCCGACCTTGTCCATCGCCTGCGCGATCAGGTCGCCGATGTTGGCATCCGAGTTCGCGGAGATCGCGCCGACCTGGGCGATTTCCTTGCTGGTCGACGACGGCTTGGACAGCGACTTCAGTTCGCCGACCGCGGCCTTCACCGCCTGGTCGATGCCGCGCTTCAGGTCCATCGGGTTCATGCCGGCGGCGACCGCCTTCATGCCCTCGCGGATGAACGCCTGCGCCAGCACGGTGGCGGTGGTGGTGCCGTCGCCGGCGTTGTCGGAGGTCTTGGAAGCGACTTCCTTCACCATCTGCGCGCCCATGTTCTCGAACGCGTCAGCCAGTTCGATTTCCTTGGCGACGGAGACGCCGTCCTTGGTGATGGTCGGCGCGCCGTAGCTCTTCTGCAGCACGACGTTGCGGCCCTTCGGGCCGAGGGTCGCCTTCACGGCGTTGGCGAGCACGTTGACGCCGCGCACCATCTTGGAGCGCGCGTCTTCGCCGAAACGAATGTCCTTGACAGCCATTGCGAATTACCTCGAAAAATTATTCGGATGAGAAATGTGTGGGAGCGACGCGCGATCAGCCGAGGATCGCGAACAGGTCGTCTTCCTTCACCACCAGCAGCTCGACGCCGTCCAGCTTCACTTCGGTGCCGCTGTACTTGCCGAACAGCACCTTGTCGCCGACCTTGACCTGCGGCGCGCGGACCTGGCCGTTGTCCAGCACCTTGCCGGTGCCGACGGCGACGACTTCGCCCTTGATCGGCTTCTCGGTGGCCGAATCCGGGATCACGATCCCGCCGGCGGACAGCTTCTCTTCTTCCATGCGCTTGATGACCACGCGGTCGTGCAGCGGCTTGATATTGGACATGGCAACCTCGGTAAATGGTTGATTGACGTGGAAAAACCCGGCGATTTTAGCAGTCGCGCGAAGCGAGTGCCAAACCGCGGACAACAGAACCGGGCGAACCCGGCATGCCACCGAGATGGGGCGGGCCCGCCGACTTTCAAGGGCCGCACGCGGATGTCCGCCAGGCCCGCCGGATCGGGGCAGCCGCTACCCTATGCCGGTGAGCGCCCTGATCTGCTTCTGCACCTGTCCCGACGCCGACAGCGCCGAGCGCATCGCCACCGCGCTGGTGGCCGAGCGCCTGGCCGCCTGCGTCAACCTCCTGCCCGGCCTGCGTTCGGTCTATCGCTGGCAACGCAAGGTCGAGGCCGCGGCCGAGGTCCTGCTGCTGGTCAAGACCAGTGCCGAGGCCTACCCCGCCCTGCAGGAACGCCTGCGCCAACTGCATCCCTACGAACTCCCGGAGCTGCTCGCGGTCGAAGCCGCGTCCGGCCTGCCCGAATACCTGCAATGGCTGGCCGCCGAGAGCCGACCGGTAAACTGAGCCAATGACCGCATCCACGATCCGCCTGCGCCGCTGGCTGGCCGGGCTCGCCCTGCTGCTTGCGCTGCCCGCGACCTCGGCCGTCGCCCAGGACTTCGAACTGCCGCCGGTCGACGAGGTCTTCGTCCTGTCCGCGCAGGCCACCGCGCCGGACCGCATCGAGGTGCGCTGGCGGATCGCCGACGGCTATTACCTGTACCGGCACCGCACCTCGGTCAAGGCCGATGCCGCCTTCACCGGCGCGACCATGGCGCTGCCGAAGGGCAAGGCCTACCGCGACGAATTCTTCGGCGACGTCGAAACCTACCGCAAGGAATTGCTCGGCACCCTCACCGGCACGCCCGCGGCCGGCGCGAGCGCGACCACCCTGACCGTGAAGTACCAGGGCTGCGCCGATGCCGGCGTGTGCTACCCGCCGCAGACCCGCACCCTGAAGGTCGCGTTGCCGGGCGAAGCGGGCGCTGGCGGCTTCGGCTGTAAGGCGCGCGGGCTGCATGATTATGTCGTCAAGAACGGCTCTGCCGATCATCCCAACGCCGAGGTGAAATTCGCACTGGGTGATGTGGTCAACACCATGATCGGCTGCACTAATGGTGAAACGATCATGCTGTGCCACGACACCTCGCTGCCGCGCCCCTATTCTCTCGGCTTTCGGGTGCAAGGCACCGAGGGGCTGTGGATGGACGTCAACAAGTCGATCTATCTGGAGGGCAAGAGCCCACAGCCGCACCGCTGGGAGCCTGCCGAGGGCTGGTTTGCGAAATACGATCACCCGCTATGGAAACGCTACGCCGATCTGGCGGCAGGGGCCGGGCATGGCGGGATGGACTGGTTCGTGATCCACGCTTTTGTCGAGGCGCTGAAGGCCAAGGCCCCGATGCCAATCGACATTTACGACGCGCTGGCCTGGAGCGCGATCACGCCTCTGTCGGAACAATCGATTGCTGAGGGCAATCGCACGTTAGATTTTCCCGACTTCACCCGAGGGCAGTGGCGCACCCGCAAGCCGATCTTTGCGCTGAACGACGCCTATTGATCGACGCGATTTAGGCCAAGCGCACCGCAAAGGCGAAATTGGTAATCTTGTCGGTATCCTTGACGCCCGGCGCGCTTTCGACGCCGCTGGAGGTATCGACCAGCGGCGCTCCGGTGCGCGCAATCGCCTCGGCAACATTCGTCGGATTTAGCCCGCCTGCCAGCCCCCACGGCAAGGCACCGCGATATCCGGCCAGCAGCGACCAGTCGAACGCCAACCCCATGCCGCCGGGCAGCGCGCCTTTGGGGGTCTTGGCGTCGAACAAGATCAAGTCCGCCGCCCCGGCATAGGCTGCGGCGCGTGCGACATCGCTGGCGCTGGCGACGGGCAGCGCCTTCCACACCGGCTTGCCAAACCGCGCGCGCAACTGGGCCACGCGTTCGGGCGATTCCGAACCGTGCAGCTGCAGCGCGTTCAGCTTGGCTGCCACCAGTGCGTCGGCGATGACAGCATCATCCGCATCGACGAACAAACCGACCATGGCGATCTGGCCAGCTGCGCGCGATGTCAAAGCGCCCGCGACATTCGACGTAACCGCACGGGGCGACGCTGGATAGAACACCAACCCGGCATAGTCCGCCCGCGCCGCGATGGTCGCATCGAGCGCCTCGGGTGTGCTGATCCCGCAAATCTTGATTTTCGCGGGCATGCGGTCAGTCGGGGTTCTGGATCAGCCGCACCAGCGTGCAGTCGGGATCGATCAGGTAGCCGATCCTCAGGCCGCTCGCCTCCAGTTGCGGAGCTTTGAAGCGCGGCCAGCCGGTGCTTTTTTCCTCGGCTCCCGCCGCGTTCACCAATGCCACCATGGCATCGAGATCATCCAACCGCAGGCAACAGCCGAACGAGCTCGTAGCTGGGTCGAGGTCAGGATAGGGGAAGAATTCGAGCTGCAAACCGCCGCGCTGCAGGATCATCCAGCCGCGATCCTTCCAACTCGTCGCAAAGCCCAGCTTCGCATAAAACGCCTCTGTCACATCGAAATCGCGCGATGGCAGATTGGGGGTGACGTGGTCAGCCATGGCTCAGCGCAGCTTGTCGGCCATGCGGGCCGTATGAGTGATTGCGGCGCGGCTATCGGGGGCGGAATGGCTCATCACGATCATGCTGGCCTTGGGGAACGCCGCACCAAACGCGCGCGCTGACGCGGCGTAGTGCTCAGTGTCGGCATCACCGAGATTGCCGAGCGACTTGGCCTTGCTGTCCTTGATCAGGCAGCCACCAAAAGCGATGTCGGTGCCGTCGATCCCAACGGTGATATTGTCACTGGTGTGGCCGGGGCCGGGGTAAAATACCTTGAGCGGGCCAAAGTTGGGCGCGGTTGCTGGTTCGACCCAGCCATTGGCGGCGAAAGTCAGGCTGTGTTGCGCCGCAACCATCCCCTCTTGCGGGGCAAGCTGGTTCGACAACGCATTGGCATAAGTCGCAATCCCCGCCGCATGCAGCGCGTCCATACCGCCCATCTTGTCCTGATGCGCGTGAGTCACCACCGCCAGCGCGACCGGCAGGTTGATCTCCTGCTTGATCCAGTTGAGGATCTGGGCGGTCTGGTCATCGGTCCAGGCGGTATCGACCACCAGCACGCGGCCGCCATCCCTGACGATCAAACCGTTGGAAGCGACTGCCCCGAAACCCGGCATGTCGAGATAGGAAGTGTGCTGCCAGACATTCGGTGCGAGCTGGCGGAAAACCAGATCGCCAAACCGTTGGTCGCCAGTTTCCATTTGCTGGCCAATCGTCGGGCGGATTTCACCGGGCATGCACCCGCTCAGCATCAATGCAGCGGCTAATGCGGTGCTCAGCTTCGCGACCGGGTGCATAATATTGGGCAATTCCATCAAGTTTTCCTTTTATTCAGCATTAAAAACCCCGCAAATGCGAGGCCTAGTAAATAGATGATCTTAATTTGGTTCACTGTAGCAAAAATATGGGGCGAATTCAAACATGAGGTGCGACAGTTTCAAAAGCCATATGATAATCAACAAGCTGAGCAAATTTCTCTAATGGTGTAAGCCAATCTAACGCCTTTCTAGGACGAGTATTCAGTGACATGGCAACTTGATTTAAATAATGCTGATCTGCCTGATTTAAATCAATCCCTTTAGGTAAATATTGCCTAATTAAACCATTCATATTTTCGCATGTGCCTTTTTGCCAGGGTGAATGTGGGTCACAGAAATATACATCTATGCCTAAATCTTCTTCGAGTATTTTATGTTCTGACATCTCACGTCCACGGTCATAGGTCAACGTTTTACGCAGTTCTGCAGGTAAATATTTCAGAGCTTCAGTTAAAGCCTTGCGCACTGATTCTGCCTTTGCATCAGGTAATGTTGCCAAGATACAGAGCCGTGTATTTCGTTCAATAAGTGTTGCTATCGAACTTTTATTGTCTTTACCTTTAATTAAATCAGCTTCCCAATGACCCGGTATTTTTCTTTCTTGAACTTCGGCTGGGCGCTCATGAATAGTTTTAATATCCTGTAATATAGAATCTTTTTTAGGTTCACCGTTAGCTTTTCGCTTTTTATTTTCATGACGTAGACAGGATAATAAGTCTTTTTTCAACTCACCCTTTGGTAATGCTCGTATCGTTGAATAAATCGTTGTATGGCTTACATTCATTGTTTGATCCAAATCAGGAAATGTCTTTAAACGCTTTGCTATTTGCTGAGGAGACCATAAACAACGGATCGCTTCAACAATAAATTTCCAGAGGATTGAATCGATTTTGAGTTTTCTGTGACCACGTCTACGTCTAGCGAAGGTGTTATCAGAAGCATATCGAGCTTGATAAACGTCATTGATGCTATTTCTTTTAAGCTCACGATAGATCGTACTAGGATGTCTTTTAATGAGTTCAGCAAATTTTCTGGCTGAAAAGCCTTCTTTTCTTGACTCAAGCATTAATGCAGTACGATCTTCAAAGTTAAGATGATGGTATGACAATTTTATATACTCCATAAACCCTTTAAATTAATTAGGTGGTTTATGTCGCACTTCAAGTTTTACTCTGCCGAGAATAGAAACCAAACTGAAGATTTAATTTTGTCACTTGTTAAAAGTATTGAATCAGGCTCACCAACAAAGCAGCAAATTAGTTCATTTGAACGTGTAATGAAAAATGAATTTAAAAAACATAAAGCACGTTTAGAATTAGAAAAAATTAAGGAAGATGAAAAAAAACTTTTAGCTAGTTTGAAAAAAGATGCTCAAGCTGCTCAAGTTAAAGATCGCAAAAAACGTGAACATAAATTAATTTCAATTGGTGCGCTTTTTGAAATAGTAGATTTCCCAACTGAAGATAAAGGAATTATTACTGGTGTTCTTTTAAAGGCTCTTGAATCATATAAATCCAATCCCCAACATTTTGACAGTTTAAAAATTGCTGGTGACAAATTTATTGCTGATCGGGAACAATCAAAAAAATCTAAATCAACTCTAGTTGATAATTCAGGCTCTACAAATTAAAGAATATTCAAACTGGTAAAAATATAATTTAATTTTTTTCAGTCGCAACCCTGCGGGATTGCTTTGTTAATCCCGCTTATAGGTAACATGGAAGTAGTTGCGGGTCTGCGGTCAGCTAGCCAAAATCACAGATTTTGTCTGCTTCGCTTGCCCCATTCAACAGTAATCAGAGAAGGGAGGATTTTTCAGATTTTTCAGTTCGCAAAGTAGACACTTTGCTCTGCTCTATCGTTTAGGATTCAATATCTTTTTTTGAAAATTCAAAATAAATTAAATCTTTTTTACCTAGCTCAACCATTATTGAATTATAAAAATTGACAGGTAAATTTATAAATTCCTGATGCTCCGACCATAGTGCTTGTTCACCTTTGAATAGATATTTATATCTTGGATTGCCAAGTTCTATACGCTCTTTTTCTTTTGCAATTACTTCCGATCTGATTGCATTAAGCATATCTACAATTTGAATTGCTTTAGGGTCAATTTGATATTCCCTAGAGCTTTTCCCATTAATCCAAAGTTGAGCATCACGGCTATTGTACTTAGTTTCTTCCGTGTGGACTACCTTGTAAAATTCAATTATTTGCTCTGGGCTATATAAACCATTTCTGAAGCATTCAATTTTGAATTGAGCATTATTCATTTTTTCAGTTCCTTAATATTCATTATATGATACGCAATGAACCGCATTTTTTTGAAGCATTAGAAATCTAAACATCAAAAAAATGCGGGTGACTATTACCCCTATTTATTTTCAAATAAGAGCCTTAAATATAATTGCCAATCTTTATATATTAATTTTGAATGCTTCATATTTTCCTCTGTAGTGAATTGACCCCCTTCAGGGGGTCAACTGTTTTATGCGTATGATGATGTATAGCAGCGTTTATAAACTTTTGTACCTGTCGGCAATAATTCAAAATCTAATACTGTTGCATTTGCAGACTGATGAATCACGATATAGTTATCCATGATCTTTTTTTTCATTGGCTCTTTGCTGGTAAATTCATTCGGTAAAGGCACAACATAACCTTGCATTGAACCTGTTGCATCATAAGCCTGTTTAAGTTCACGGATGACACAATATGCCCGGCTTTTCTCAATAACTTGATAGAAGTCTACATTTGTTTGCTCATATCCCCATGAGGTATATAAGATCGTCCCGATCTCTAACTGATCACGGAATTTTTTAATTCGGGCTTTTTGTTCTTCCTTGTTCTTGATGGCGTTTTGATGGCTCAAGTTGTCTGATTGAATATTTTGAGAAACAGCTTCTTTCATACGTTCAACTGTTTTAAATCTAGTGTAGATAAAAGGGGGTCGTTTGCGGGAGAGGGCGAAATCCTACGCTAAGGCTTTGGCCAACGATATTCTCCGGTAAGATTGATGTGTTCCCAGGGGATAGGAGAAGTCGCTTGATATCTAGTATGACGTCTGTCGCACCTGCTTGATCGCGGCCGCGATAGCTAGATCGCGTTGCTCCTCTTCTCCATCCGCGTTCCAAGCTGCGGAAAGGCACCCATAAGCGTACGCCTGGTCGAGCAGGCGACGCGGATCGACGTCCAGCGCACGAGAGAATGCGTCCGCCATCTGTGCAATGCGTCTAGGATCGAGACAAAGGTCGTCTCTGTCAGCCGGATCGTAGAACATATTGGCGGCGCCAAAGCCCACTTCACCGACCAGACCGACGGGATCTATCACCAGCCAGCCGCGACTGGAGAACATGATGTTTTCATGATGCAGATCGCCATGTAGCCCACGCAGTTCCGAGGCATTGCTCATCATTTGATCGGCTATAATCGCCGCGTGGACGTAGTCAGTTTGACAACCTGCGTTTTGATCATCGCGCGCCCGCTGAAACAAAGCTGCAAAGCGATCCCGGATCGGGAGAAGGGCAGAAGGCAGGGGTTCCTCAGATGCGGCATACAGCTTCGCCATTAGTTCCGCTGCAATTTCGGTCGCCTGGTAGTCGCCGTGCTCGGCAACGATGTGAGAGAGCATTCGCTCCCCGGCATATTCGAGCAACATCAGATTGTTCTCACGACCGAGCAACCGGACTGCTCCCCTCCCATTGCGCCATACCAGATAGTCGGCCCCGCGCAGTTCATCAGCAATGTCTTCTATAGGTTTCAATCCCTTGACGATTGCAGGAGTCCCGTCTGGCAATGAAACTTTCCAAACGAGGCTGGAAAAGGTGTCCGCAATGAGAACAGGTTGCGAAACGTGCCAATGAGCAGGAAAAACAGGCGGCATGAACATCAACCCCAAGTCAGAGGGTCCAATCGCAGATAGAAGGCAAGGCGTTCGCGGTCGGGGGCTTCGATCCCCAATACATTGAATAGGACAGCGAAGGCGCGCTCTGCTTCATCTGGCGCTGCCCAGTTCTCTTCGGCGTTAGCAATCATGAGTGCCAAATCGGCATAGCGATCTGCTGTTCCGAGCCGCCCAAGGTCGATCAGACCCGTGCATTGAAGAGTTTTAGGGTCCACCATGAAGTTCGGCATGCAGGGATCACCATGGCAAACAACCATATCGGTGCGCTCTTGGTCGAGCCGCACCGGTAGCTCTCGTTCGACACGAGCCAAAAGATCGAGCTGCGGCGTACTCTTGTCCTCGTCCGGTAAGAAGTCGGGATTGACGGCATTGCGGGACACCACATCAACGGCGCGTCCGAACATTCGCGACAGCCTGCGCTCAAACGGACATTGATCAACCGATAGGCTGTGAACAGCGCCAAGTTGCTGCCCCATTGACGGCCACGCTTTGAGCAAATCCGCTCCAGACAGATCAGCCGCCGGTACTCCCGGAATTGCCGTTATCACCAAGCATGCACCCTCCTGTTCCTCCTGCCAGTTGATCACCTCGGGGCAAGCCACACCTCGACCTTTGAGCCAAATGAGGCGGTCACGCTCTCCAGCGAGCTCACCGCGGCGGGAAGCAGGTGCGATTTTCGCGAAGGCATGCCCGTCACCACGTCGAAAAACAAAATCACCAGATTCTCCGCCTCTGACAGGCAACCAGTCAGAATGCGATTCACCAAAAAAAATATTAGTTCGATTCAATGGAGGTTCCTTCAGTTTTCTGATGAAGCGCTCTGTACACGACAAAAATAGATAACTCATTGAAATAATGTCACAATAATTGTTTTCTAACGACGAATACTATGACACATCTCAATGAGTTATATCTTATCTTAAACAAATCTCTAAAATGGAACAAGTCACATTTAAAGTGCTTTGCGCTCATCATGCTTGTGATTATTTTAAAGCAAACATGTAATCTTTCTTCTGCATCTAAAGCCTTGCCCATCAAGTGTTTACCACAATCATTTTATCGACGTATGCAGCGCTTCTTTGCAGGTCAGTATTTTGATTATCGTCAAATTTCTCAGTTGATTTTCAATATGTTTTCATTCGACCAAGTGCAACTGACTTTAGATAGAACCAATTGGAAATGGGGAAAACGAAATATTAATATCCTGATGCTCGCAATCGTTTATCGTGGAATAGCGATACCTATCCTTTGGACATTGCTTAATAAACGTGGAAATTCAGATACGAAAGAGCGTATTGCTTTGATTCAACGCTTTATAGCCATTTTTGGTAAAGACCGTATTGTGAATGTGTTCGCAGACAGAGAGTTTATCGGTGAGCAGTGGTTTACATGGTTAATTGAACAAGACATCAACTTCTGCATTCGTGTTAAAAAAACTTCATTGTCACCAATCATTTAGGAAAGAATCATAAAATTAGTGATTTATTTCGCCATCTTAAAGTTGGTCAAATTGAATGTCGTAAACGACGGATTTTGGTTGGTCGGGTGAAACTATATATAAGTGCACTACAGTTAGAAAATGGAGAGCTTTTACTCGTCGTTTCTCCTCAGTTTAATGCCAATGCTATTCAGGATTATGCATTACGCTGGGAAATTGAAACCTTATTCAGTTGTCTCAAAGGACGCGGGTTTAATCTTGAAAATACGCGCTTGACAGACCCTAGACGAGTGAAAAAATTGATTGCGGTGTTAGCTATAAGCTTCTGTTGGTGTTACTTAACGGGTGAATGGCAACATAATCAAAAAAAAGCGATAAAAATAAAGAAGCATGGACGACTCTCAATGAGTTTATTTCGCTATGGTTTAGACTATGTTCAAATGGCGATTCAGCGTTTAATTGGTTTTGGGAAAAAAGAAGAGTTTAAGGAAATTTTGGCAATTTTAAGAAAGCAGAATCCTGATAGGATAAGGGTTCTGTGAAATTTGTCGTGTACAGAGATTAAATTGTTTATTTCATTTTAAAGTCTTTTCAACACTATGTTTTAAACATTCAATCAGGCGATAGATTGGATGTAGATACTATGACTTAAATCTTGATTTTCTGCTTAGGCTATTTTAAAAAATGCTCTACCCATTGTTCAGCAGCACTTCAGGTCAACACGAGTATTCATCATGCTCTCGCCATCTTTAAATAATCGTATATTAACAAATTAACTCTGTATCTCTTTACTTTTTAGGACGGGTTCTAGACTCAGTTTCTGCGCAATAAACTGGATAAAGACCTCTATTTTCGGAGCTAAATAGCGTGTAGGTGGATAAAGCAACCAAGCATCTCCACTATAATAAGTCTTGAAATGCCAATCTGGTAATACTTGAATCAGTGCTTGGCTATTTAAAGCATGTCTCGCCATAAAATACGGCAAACTTGCAATGCCCATATGCTTTAAAGCCGCATCTAGACGGATACCCGTATGATTTGCTGAATAACGTCCTTTTACAGTCACACTGGTGGTTTTATTGCCTTTTTGAAATTTCCACTTTGAATCGCTGACTTGTTCACCCAAATAAATACATTGATGTTGGCTTAAATCACTCGGCTGCTGAGGTGTTCCCTTCTTTTTTAAATACTCGGCTGTCGCCACTAAAACATGGTCAATGCGAATGAGCTGTCGGCCCTTTAAGCCCAACGGTGGCTCATTAGTAATACGTATAGCTAGGTCAATTTCATCGTCAATAAAATCTATCAACCGATCTTCCAGTAACAGTTGAATATCTATTTGCGGATACAGTTCAAGAAACTCGGGGATATAGGGGTGAATCAGATAATGCCCTACGGCTTTCGGGACACTAATCCGAACGGTGCCACTCGGTTCAGTATTAAATTTGCCTGAATGTTCAATCACTGCTTGGGCGGCTCTAACCATCTCTGAACAATGGTCATAAGTTTGTTTTCCACTTTCACTTAAACGCAATTTTCGCGTTGTTCTTTCGAGTAGCCGTGTTCCTAAAGCCCGTTCCAATCGGCTAATGGCTTTACTCACTGCAGACGGCGTATTTCCAAACTGTCGTGCAGTTTCTGAAAAACTGCCAGTCTCCACAACCTTGACAAAAATAGCCATTTCTTGGAGTAAAGCTATACTTTGATTTGTGCTCATGAGGAAAAAGTAATTTAATTTTTTACTAGATTATCATCAATAATTAAGCCTCATATAATCTTTTCTGTGAAATTTTGACAGAGATAACCATGACTCAAGCTTTATATCTATCCGACATCACTCAAGCTGAGGTAGAGGTTCTAACTTGTGAACCCACTGAAGATGGTCGATTTGCCATTCAGCTCTCCAACACACCGTTTCACCCGCAAGGTGGTGGTCAACCCAGTGATGTAGGTAAAATCAATGATGTAGATGTGCTTCATGTTGTCATGCAAAATGATCAAATTATTCATTATTCTAATCACGCCACTACATTAGGTCTGGCGCAAGCACGAGTTGACCTCAACCGACGACGTTGTCACAGTCGCCTACACTCCGCAGGACACTTAATCGGGCATGTAATGCAAGCATTTGGCTGGGAACCTACCAAAGCACAGCACTGGCCAGAGGAATGCAAAGTCCAATTTGTCAAACAGGACCATTCTGAAGACCAAGATTTAGAAACTTTAGAGCTTCTATGTAATCAATATATTTCTAGCCAACTCGTCAGAGTGACTCAACAAAATGCTGATGGCTACCGTGAAGTCAGTTTTGGCGATTTACCTACATTTCCCTGTGGCGGAACCCATGTCCAAAATTTATCTGAAATTGGGACGCTCGAAATTACAGGCTATAAACTTAAAAAAGATAAATTAACCGTGAGCTATCGCGTTTCGGATGAGCATCAATAATATGTGGATGCAATATAGTTCAGAATTTTTAGCTTTGGCTTTGGTGCATTTTTTTGCGGTCCTTTTACCTGGTCCCGACTTCGCCATTACGGTTAGAAATAGCGTGCGCTATGGCTATGCAATTGGGTGCATCACGGCTATTGGAATTGGTCTAGGAATTTCCGTTCATGTTTTATATACCCTTGTAGGCTTGGGCATTGTTATTCAACAAAGTCCGTGGTTCATGCTTATTTTGAGAATAGCAGGCGCACTATATTTAATTTATTTAGGTTGGAGCTTATTACGTGCTCCCTCTGCCAATATCGATCCCTCGATTGAAGAAACTACCAATATGCCTTTGAGTCAAAGCAAAGCCTTTATAACAGGCTTTATGACCAATGCACTCAATCCCAAAGCGACTATTTTTTTTCTGGCTATATTTACTACACTGGTCAGCCCGACAACCCCGATGAAAGTGCAATTTGCTTATGGGGTATGGATGTGTAGTATTAATGCACTCTGGTTCATGCTGGTCGCTGTTTTGTTTTCTCGCCCCATCGTTCGACAGCAATTTTTAAAGATGGGTAAACAGTTTGAACGATTGATGGGGCTCATATTAATCACTCTGGCACTAAAGCTTTTGTTTACCCATTTATGATGTTTTATAACTGCAACAACTGTCTAATTATTCAAATTGCTTAACCACCGACATCCCGAATAATCGGATAAAATATAAGCAGCAAATTTTTAATCATTAAAGACGAAGTCATCTCACTAAAATTTGGCTTCACTTTAATTTCTTATATTTTGAAAATGCTTTTTAAATAAAAATTATTAAAGTAAATCTGTATTAAAAATGATCACATCAGCCATACTGTATTTTTATATCACATGGTAAAAAATATACATAAAAAAGGGGCTGGCATGAAATTTAAAACATATTTATTTATTTCACTCGGTATTTCTCTAAGCCAAAGTACAGTGGCAGAAAGCTTTACTGAGACCTTTCACGGCGCACCAAAACTAAATCTTAACCTATATGCCTTTGGTGCAGATGTCGATGGAAAAATAGGCCAAAGACACTTAAGTTATGTGGTCGATCAACCTTTGAAGGAAACCCTCAAGGAACTAGATCATTCTTTTATGGCGCACATTGATCTGAGTAAAGGTCGCTGGGGACTTTTTCTCGACCACCAAACGGTTGAAACCTCTCAAGAAAAAAGTGCGATGTCTTTACCTATTGCGCTCAGCACCAAGTTGAATCAAGCCAGCTATGGACTTTACTATCAAGCTTATCTCTCTCCCGAAACCACGATTCAAAATTATCCGAAACTTGTGGTAGAACCCACCATTGGGATAAATCACACCAAAGCGGAAGCAAGCCTGAGTGCTTTAAACCAAACATTAAACATGGCTACCTCATGGAACGAATTTTTCTGGGGTTCTCGTTTTAAATACAACTTTGACTCAGCTTGGAACTTGGCTTCAGAAGTTACTTTTGGCGTTGAAAATACTATTTCTGCACATGCTTATTTGGGGTATCGCATTCCAATCATGAATCGAAACCTAAACCTCAGAGCGGGTTATCGTTACTTTGACCAAGATTATAAAGCGAATAATTTTCATTGGGACATTCGACAACAAGGGCCAGTGATTGGCATTAATTTACCTATTTTCTAAGAGAGTATGATAATGAACAATGTATTAAAAAGAGTGTTATTTGCCGCTGGAATATTTGTGGTAGCCGAAGCTGCTATGGCATGTACCCGTGTAGTTTATCTGGGTAATAATGATGTCATAACTGCGCGTTCGATGGACTGGAAAAGCGATGTCGGGACAAATTTGTGGATCTTACCCAATAATGTCAAACGTAATGGTATGGCTGGACCAAAATCGATTCAATGGACCTCAAAATATGGCAGTGTGGTTGCAACAGGCTATGACATCTCCACCACCGATGGCGTCAATGAAAAAGGGCTCATGGCCAACTTACTGTGGTTGGTCGAGTCTGAATATCCAAATGTGCAAACCTCTAAAAAGCCACCTTTAAGTATTTCACTTTGGGCACAATATGTTTTAGACAATTATGCCACGGTGAATGAAGCCATTCAGGCACTTGAAAAAGAACCTTTCATCGTTGTAACTGATCAAGTTCCGGGTGAAAAACGTTTAGCGACACTGCATTTATCCATCTCCGATGCCACGGGTGATAGTGCCATTATTGAGTATATCAACGGTAAACAAGTGATTCATCATGGTCGACAGTACCAAGTGATGACTAATTCTCCAACGTTTGATCAACAGCTCGCTTTAAATAGCTATTGGAAGCAAATTGGTGGTACAACCATGCTTCCAGGCACTAACCGTGCATCTGATCGTTTTGCTCGTGCTTCTTTTTATATCAATGCGATTCCAAAAAATGCGACCCCAGACCATTCGCTTGCCAGTGTATTTAGTGTCATCCGCAATACCTCAGTCCCTTTTGGTCTAAACACTGAAGAAGAGCCGAATATCTCCTCAACCCGTTGGCGTACGGTGGTCGATCATAAACGTGGTTTATATTTCTTTGAATCTGCCGTTTCACCAAATGTGTTTTGGGTCGATTTAAAAGAGATTAACTTTAACGATGGGCAAACCAAGAAGTTAGAACTTGGCCCAGACCAAGCCATGACCTATGCAGGCAAAGCCAATGCCTCTTTTAAAGTCACCAAACAGTTTGAGTTTTTAGGAACTAAGCCCTAAGTTTTAGTTAAATCATAGAGTGAATAATATAAACACTTCCCATAATAGCCCTGCTCAAAGGGCTATTATTCACCCCAAATAAAGTTTTTATACTTATCTTTCACGACCAGATTTGACGTAGCCTTATTTATGGGCTGTTTTAAAATTTGAATTTTGACTCACGTCAGCATATTCTAAACAGACCGATTTCACTTCCAAACACGCCTTGTTGCGTAGGAGTATTTATCATGTCAAAGAAGTTACCCATCTACTTCTCGGATGACGCATGGTCGTCTTTACAAGATCTCATGGGGGCAGAAGGTAAACCCAGTCCCACTATCAATAGCATGCTCGAACAAATTGCACAGCAAGCTAAACTTTCAGATCAACTTGGGCTAACCCCTGTTCTACCTCAGTCTAAAGTCTCCATTCCTGTCTCTTTAGAACGCATTCCTGCAGGTCCAGCGTTCAGCACTAAAGATGAGCAAGGCAAAGCTATTGATCTGAATGATTTTCTAATTCAAAACCCCATTTCAACGTTCATGGCTTATGTGGACAGTGAATCAATGCTGGGCGCAGGTCTTGAAGTAAATGACCCGATTATTATTGATCGGAGTATTGAAGCCAAACACTACGACATTGTAGTGGCTTTAATTGATAATAATGACTCCACCATTAAAAGACTGATGATGACAAACAAAATGTCAAAGTCGGATATCAAAGACATTTTTGGGGATGAAAATTACCCTTTGCCTCAACTTTGGTTAAAAGCTGAAAACCCCGAGTATGAACATATTATTCCGACAGAAAATCAAACCTTTGTTATTTGGGGAGTGGTGACGTTTAACTTAAAACGTTTGTATCACCGTTAAGAATAATAAGAAGAAGTAACATGAAAAATGAAACTGAAATATTCGCGCTCGTTGACGTGAATAATTGCTATGTCTCGTGTGAACGTGTATTTAATCCCAAGCTCAATGACCATCCCGTCATTGTGTTAAGTAATAATGATGGTTGTGTCGTTGCTCGAAGCCAAGAAGCCAAGGGTCTCGGCATTCGTATGGCTGTCCCTTTTTTTCAAATTCAAGAACTCGTCCAGCAGCACAATATTCAAGTATTTTCGAGTAACTATGCTTTATATGGGGAAATGTCTCGCCGCTTCATGCAGTTACTCGGACAATATGTCGCAGCCGATGAACAGGAAATCTATTCGATTGATGAGTGTTTTTTAAAGCTGACGGCCTATGAGCATTTATTCGATATCACTGATTACGCCAAAGACATGAAAGACAAGGCATGGCAGTGGCTTGGTCTTCCCTGCTGTATTGGAATTGGTCGTTCCAAAACAGAAGCCAAAATAGCCAATCATCTGGCCAAGACAAATAAAGCGTTGAATGGCGTGTGCAATTTGGTACACATGGATCCATGTACGGCTGAATACATGCTTGCACATGTGGAGGTCGGTGAAGTCTGGGGAGTCGGTCGACAGAACTGCAAAAAGCTGAACTCGATGGCTATTTATACAGTTTTAGATTTGATCGAATCCAATCCGAGTGAAATCAAAAAGCACTTTAGCATAGTGATGGAAAAGACTGTCCGTGAACTTCAAGGGATGTCTTGCATCAATATTGAAAGTGATGAGGTTGCGCATAAGCAAATTATTAGTAGTCGTTCCTATGGTCAAGCTGTGTATGAAATTGATGACATCAAAGCCTCTGTACGCTTATATGTTGCCAGTGCAGTTAAACGCTTACGTCATGATGGCTCTATTTGTAAGATGATCGGGGTATATATTCAAACAGGACGTTTTAGTCAAAGTGAACGTTATTCGCCCTATACCATTGTGCACATGCATGAACATACCGATGATCTACTTGAAATTACACAGGCGGCCATGAAAGGCATTGACCAAATTTACAAGTCAGGGTTTAAATACAAAAAGGCTGGTATCATCCTTTTAGAAATTATGGATAAATCTAAATTTGTGCATGATCTTTTTACCGATTATAACCATAAAAATGACCGTGAAGAGCTCTCAAATACGATAGATGCCATTACTGAACGCTATGGTAAAAATATGATTTCTTTAGGGGTTTGTCATGAGAAGAAACAACCTTGGCAAATGAATCAGTTCAATCGCTCCCCTGCCTATTTGAGTAACTGGTCGGAGCTCTTTAGAGTGGGCTGAAGTTAAACCTTCATAAAAAATAGGTCACTTTCCACTGAACAAATACTCATAAGGATTTTTGAATGAACATCACGATTAGAGACGAACAGCCAGAAGATGTTAAAGGCATTGAAACGTTGACTCGCACTGCATTTTTAAATGCAGAACATACCAGTCATACGGAACAGAGATGGATCCGTAAATTTGAACAACTCCTATAAGTGATATTCTGCTCCTCAAATGATGTTATAAACATCAATATATGGAGTATTTTATGGCACGTAGACCAAGAAGAAATCATTCAAATGATTTTAAAGCTAAGGTAGCACTTGCTGCGATTAAAGCAGAAAAAACACTTGCTGAATTGAGTGCTGAGTTTGATGTTCATCAAAACCAAATTATTGACTGGAAAAATCAATTGATCTCAGCTTCCTCGCAAGCTTTCGATCAATCAAAAGCTCCAACAGAACCACCCATCGATCTAAAAAAACTACATGCAAAAATCGGTGAGCAGGCATTAGAAATTGATTTTTTAGAAGGTGTGTTGAAGAAACTGGGCCGCTTCAACCACAAAAGTTAATCGACGACTCACTTCAGATTTCAGTATCTAAGCAAGCTAAGCTGCTGAAAGTCTCCCGTGGTTGTTATTACTATCGCCCAAAACCTGTGAGTGCATCAGATCTGAAGCTGATGCGATGTATTGATGAATTACATATGCAATATCCTTTTGCAGGCAGTCGTATGATGCGTGATTTGTTGAATCGTCAAGGACATCATATAGGACGACGTCATACACGTACTTTAATGAAGAAAATGGGTATTCAGGCGTTATATTGCAAACCAAATTTAAGCCAGGCTAATCAAGCTCACCGTAAATATCCATATCTGCTCAAAGGGTTGGCTATTCAGCGCAGTAATCAAGTGTGGTCTACGGATATAACGTATATCCCTATGGCAAAAGGCTTTGTTTATTTATGTGCTGTGATTGATTGGCATAGCCGCAAGGTACTTGCGCATAGGGTATCGATTAGTATGGAGGTGGATTTTTGTATTTCGGCTTTAAATGAAGCGATTGAAAAATATGGTCGACCTGAAATATTTAATACAGACCAAGGCAGCCAGTTTACCAGTGATGCATTTATTGATGTATTGAAATCAAATGGCATTCAAATCAGTATGGATGGTAAAGGTCGATGGGTAGATAATGTGATGGTTGAACGATTATGGCGGAGCGTTAAATATGAAGAGGTGTATCTCAAAGCTTATAGCAGTGTCACAGATGCGAAAAAGCAATTAAGTGCATATTTTGAGTTTTATAATTTGAAACGACCTCATTCGAGTCTAGACAAAATGACACCAAATGAGTTTTACTATGATCAGCTACCCCAACAAAACAAGGTGGCTTAACTAGAGCGGAATATCACTTATAAATACGCTTTTAGTTGTTCAAACAAGTGGGACCACCTCTCTATCTTCATTTTAAGAAAAGTTGTTTTTCTTTACTTCGACGATTCACAAGCCCCTGCATATGTTTTCCACCCGCGTTCACCCATACATCAAACTGATCTGCTGCACCACGAATATCATTGGCATTCAGATTTTTTACTAAAGTTGATTGACTAAAAGCACTAGCCCCAATGTTATAGGCAAGTGAAACTAGGGCATCGAACTGATTTTGATTAAGTTGCACTGTGACTGCATTATTTACAACAACTTCAAACTTCTTTAAATCATGTGCCATGTATGTCTTAGCTTGTGCTTCCGTGCAGGTATCAGCTTTCTTAACTTTAATGCCGTTCGGATAAACTGTGGTACCGAAACCAATCGTCCACACTCCCACCCCATCATCATAGGCAGTAAGTCGCTTACCCTCGAAACTACAGATGAGATCCACGCCAAAAGGACTAACGGCCATCTGGTCGATCGCAAGACCCAACATATCAGCCACTGATGCATCTGTAGCTGTGGCAACCACTTGATTCGCAGCATCAACTTGTTTTTGAGTAAGTGTCCCACCGCTGATCTTTCTTAAAAAATCAAATATCTGTTTCATTTTCACTTACTCACTTAAACATTGCTTTAAAAGCTGATCGAATTTCAAAAATTAACTCACCAATGGTTTTACCACGTAATAGCTGGATTGCTTGATACCAGATGCCAATTAAGAACATTCCAAAAATCGCAAAGATCAACATCACAAAGCCTTGTGTCATATGTGAATAAACATGCCAACCATAGTATTCAATAAATGCTGAACCACCATACAAACTAATCGCTACGCTAAATGTGAACTTCATGATCACACCCATCGTGATTTTAATTCGCCCTTCAGTGTCGATATCACCACTTAATGTAAGAGCAAAAATTGCCCCAACCACTGCAGCTATAATTTTAAAAAGCCATGGTAGGCCCTTGATGCTTAATGGGTCATTCATAGACCACTCCTAATTTTTGGCAATAAAAAAGCACCCGAAGGTGCCATTCACTTAATTTTTTGTCAGTTATGCGGTTTATGAAATTTCTTGCACACCCAAATCATCGCTACGGATAGCATCATCTGGTAGGTATTTATAACATCACACAGAAGTATGGAAAGAAATACGCACAGGTACTGGCTGGCCATGCAACTGTGAAGATGACGGATCACTATTTAGAAGGACATTAAGCGCCAAAACCAGAGCGGATTAGCTACCGTTAGTCATGCCAATAAGCTGATGCTTTCATTACATGGATCATCAGCTTTGGTACATTAACCCAATTTTAAATGTTATTCCTAAGTAGAAATGTCCTACCTAATAACCAAATAGAAATGTCCTATATGGACATTTCCAAGTCAAGCACAGGATTTAGATTTCGTTCTTGAATTGCTGTTTTCTGTGCACGTCTGCTTGGCATCTTTTGAGAACGATTACGTTTGTTTTGCTGTTCCAGTTCTTCATGCTGTTGTTGGATATGATTCAGAACAGCACCCAACCGTTTATTCTCAACAATCTCTCGCTGATTCAGCTGACTTAATTTATCGAAGAGGCTGTAATTGATCTTTCGGCTATTATGCATGATGGCTACAGTACCATCCGGGTATTCAAGGAACTCAAGATACTTACCGATCAACCTTTGATTTTCTTCGGTGTTTTCCAGGAGATATACGCATTTATCATAAGTAATCGTCAGACTATTCGTGACTCTGCGGGGTTCACGCCAAGTAAAAATATCATCTAATTCTTCGGCTGTTTCAGTGATAGACCGATGTAGATTCTTAGGATTAAAAGCCATCTTGGCGAACTTCTGATTGAACTCCTCAATGAAGCAGGGTAGCCAGACATTAGCTTGCTCAATCGAACAGATGCCTTTCAGGCGCATCTCCTTGATCAGACGGTCCTGAAGGGTTCTGTTGGCCCGTTCCACACGGCCTTTGGCCTGCGGTGAATTAGCGAAGATGATATCGATATTCAGGGTGCTGAGTACACGTCCAAACTGGGTAATCTTGGTGTCTTTCTTGCTGCTTTGATTCACTCTAAAGACTGAATGTTTGTCGCTGTAAAACGCTAAAGGCTTACCGTGCTGTTCGACATATAAGCGTGTTGAAATCATATAGTCAAAGGTTGATTCTGACTCACAGAAGCGTAAATGCTGCAATTTTCCTGTAGCATCATCGATAAACACCAGCAGACAGCATTTAGCAGCGCGTCCTTCAAACCAGTCATGGTGTGAGCCATCAATTTGGATCAGTTCACCAAAGCAATCCCGGTTGTAACGAGGCTGATACGGTCGTTTCAGGCGCTTGGATCTAGGCATCCATAAGTCAGCTGCAATCATCCAAGAACGCAGGGTTTCTACTGAAAGATCGAATCCATGTACGGTGGTAAGCTTTTCATGCGCTAAAGTGGGTCCGAAACCATGCAGTTGGTCAGAAACAATATTGAGGCACTTGAGTCTGAGTTCTTCAGGAAGTTTAGAATTGCTGATTTGGCCACGACCGGCATGGGCTAATGCAGATGGACCTTGAGCTTTGTATTTCTGCAGTAAGCGTCTGATCTGACGTTCTGAAATATGAAGTAGCTGAGCAGCCTGGGATTGAGTTATGCGTTGATCGCAGATTTCCTGCAAGACCGACAATCGTTTAAGTTCTTTATCCGACATAGACACCAACATATCAAACCGTCCGCTAAGGAAATTGCAGAAGTGCATATTCTAAAAGCGGACATTTTTACTTTGGAGAAACCGGACATTTCTATTTTGGAGTTACATTAAAAATTCGTATAATCGCCATTATGTTAAATGACCTCGCTCTTCTGGAGGTAAATAAATTAAGAAACCTTCAATAATTTGATCACTATATTCGTCTGAATATGCTGTTCTATAATTTGTTTCTATTTCAACGGGAATAAGTTCCCCTGCTTTATCACAATCTTCTTTATATTCAAGATAATGTTTATCACCCCAAAAATAAAAATTATATTGATCTCTGACAGAATCTAACCTATCTCCTATGCCTAGTAGCCCTAATAGTTTTCCTTGATATCCCTGACCAGCATAAATGAATTCTAGCCTTTGGGTACTAGAATTGAATGTTAGAGTGATGATCTTATTCCAATAACAATATATTTCATTGATAGAATCACCCCAAGGTAAAATCTCATTTCGATGTAAAATTAGCCACTTATCTCTTTCGGAGTACGTGCTTTCTAATTCAGTATAATCATTAATAATCTGATATTTTGAATTAGCCTTAAAACGTTCGAAATCTAATCCTAATGTGATATCAGCAATAGATTTTGTTGGAATAATTTCAGCTTCTAAATTGGGGATCAATTGCTCATACCTTACAAAGAATTAGTTTTCAAAAATATAGATGTCCAATTAGTTATTGATTTAGCTACCGTTAGTCATCGTTTTTAAATTTAAATAGGCGAGTTTTCCACATTGGGGAATTACGCCATTCCCCGAAGAGACCCCGAAAGTTCTCCGAAAACAAAAAGCCCACTTTTGAAGTGGGCTTTAAGTTACTGAATTAACAGCTATATTTGGTAGGCATATCCAGACTCGAACTGGAGACCTCTACGATGTCAACGTAGCGCTCTAACCAACTGAGCTATACGCCTATATGCCACGCATCATATTCAGTTTTTTTCACTTAGACAAGAACTTTCTTTTATCTTTCAATACAGATGCACAAGTTTTAAGCATTCGTTTAAATTGTTGAATATTTTTTGAATTCAACGTATTGGAATAACGCATTTGTTGATAAAAAGCAGCCGCCCGCTTAAATAAAACTTGCTGCTCAGGCTTAACCTCTCGAGCTAAGCGCAACAACCATTGATTTACCGTTTCGGCATTTTGCTTACGCTGCTCTGCGGTTAAGCATTTAGAAAAATGCAGAATCGCAAGATCATATTCAGAAATCTGAGCACGTTTACGCCAAAATATAACCCACCAGTACAGTAAAACTAATCCACCAATGCTAATCATAATCAGCAATACCAATGAATAACTGGATTGAAGTCCCAATTTTTGCAACCAACCTCGTTGAGTCTCTGCATTGTAGCCAACTACCTTACTTTGCCATTGGTAGCTTGCGTAATCACTCCAAATCCGCATTTTGTTGAACACCGAATAGCGCTGCGCATTCCATCCACTGCTCTCCCCCCAAACACTGACATCTTGGATCATTAAATCTTGCATCCCTTGTTCAATACGCTGTGGTGCAATCATCGCTGTTGGGTCATAGCGTTTCCAGCGCCCACCCACAAAGACCTCCGTCCATGCATGCGCATCTAACTGTCGAACTTCCCAACTTTTTTCATCTGGTGAAGGCTGACCACCTTGATACCCAACCACAATACGCGCTGGAATTCCCACATAACGCATCAACATCGCAAAACTAGAGGCATAATGTTCACAAAACCCTTGTTTGGACTGAAACAAAAACTCATCAATACGATTCTGTCCCAACAAGCCTGGTTGCAAGGTATAGCTAAAGCCATTGTTGCGGTACCATTGCAAAACATTTTGGATATAACGGTTTGGATTGGCATTACTTTGTTTAAAGAGTTGTTGTGCAAATTGTTGTGCTTTCAGATCTATTTGCTCAGGCGCTTTTAAGTTAATACTTCGTTGCACATTGGATAGTTTAGTTTGAGTAAGTTGGACATTTCC
Source organism: Acinetobacter sp. WCHA55 (assembly GCF_002165305.2). NCBI lineage: Bacteria > Pseudomonadati > Pseudomonadota > Gammaproteobacteria > Moraxellales > Moraxellaceae > Acinetobacter > Acinetobacter sp. WCHA55. Next base: position 2,006,547 of record NZ_CP032286.1, read on the forward strand.
CATCCATTGTAGTGAAATCGGCTCTACACGCTGTACTTGACGATAAGCCTGAATACTCCAATCCTGACGTAGCTGATAACGTCGCTCTAAAGGTTGTGAATATTCCAATCCCATGATCCAAGGAATCGCGGCATCAGCGGGTAAATATTGATAGTTCCATTTTTTAGATGCAGATATTTGGCCTAGCGTCTCATTTGCAATACTTTGCTGATTGATAAAACTACTGGTCCACTTTTGACCATCATACTGATCTAAGACCATCGCACGCCAGTAAAGCTCAGAACGCTTTGGGAGCTGACTAACATCGCCAATAATACGAAAAGCCAAATGACTCGACTGAGATAATTGTGCAATATCACCAGGTGACATACTGTCGCTCATGCCTGTCACTGCTTTATTTTCAGGAATTGGAATATGCCAAAGTGGGGGTAAGCGTGGAAAAAACATAAACAACAGCACAAAAAAAGGCAGTGCGAGACCTACAAATTTAATGACGTGTTTTGCATCTTGCTTTAAAGCCAAACTACTCGAATTTTGAGATACGAAAAAACTGGTTTGCACTCGATACAGCCCCAACAAACAACTCAATAAACAGAGCAAAACCATCACTGCTGTCATAAATGACTGACTATGCAGAAACATACTCGCCGCAACAAATAAAGCAAAGTTAAACAAAATAATCACATCACGCTGCGTTTTTGTTTCTAAGGCTTTCGCAAAGAGAAAGATGCTTAAAACGGCTACACCCGCTTCCACCCCTAAAAAGCTTTGATAGCTCCAAAAAGTGACCGCTAGACTAGCAAGGGTTAAAATGTAAATTGCCCATTTCGGGAAATGGTTGCCCATAGGTTTCATGAAATACCATAGACAACCGATACAAATGGCGAAAATGACACTCAATAGCACAGGGCTAAAACTTAGTTGTGTACCCCAGATTAAAATCAGTGTCAGTACAATGGCAATACGAATAGAAGAATGCATATTTCTCTCCTATGCCTGTGCCAAAAGCAGTTGAGCTTGAAGATAATGTTCTCGCCCGATCCCTTTGGCCAGTTCAGTATGAGGTAAATACAGGGCATAGGCGTACTGCAACTGCTCACATTGTTCAACCAAGCCCATCATCAAACTTAACTTTTCTTCATGCGAAGGGCTCGGCATATGTGCATAGTGGATTTCTAAACTGTGCTGATCCTGATGTTGTTCAAAGACTTTAATAAATAAACCGTGTCCTTGCGCCACTTGTTTCCATGAAACTGCCTGTAACGAGTCGCCCTCTTTAAAATTTCGCAATTCTCGAAATTCATCCATGTCCGGTTCAAAACTGTGCTGTTGCTGTTTATTTTCTGCCACTAAAGACTTAGCTTTAGGAGCAATCCACAGGGTTTTCTGAATGAAGAAATAACTCCAAGCGCGAACGAGACCAAATGGGTAAGTCGAATAGATTTTAATCTCTGGAAAACTGAACTGGCCGCGCTCTTTTGGAAAAAAATTTAAATCGACCACCTGATGGCTATCATGAATAAACAACTGTTCTATATGATCAGCATAAGCGAGCCAAAGGTATCGAGGCTGTGAAGAATACTGTTTGAAATGCATTTGTAATTGCAATGTACTCTCAACCTGCCCTATTTCAGGTAAAACCAGATCAATACTAAGACCATGCAACTGCTTAAAAGTTAAATAAAAACTCATACACAGCACAGCGCTGATTAAGAAACAAAACGCTAAAATTAAGTTATTGGCATAATTCACCCCTGCAATAAAGGTGATGAAAATCAGCACCACATACAGATATCCTTGCTGATAAATAAATACCAGTACATCTTTTTGGGTCAGTTGTTTTTCAGCTTTGAATTGAAAGCGTTTATTTATCCAGTTTTGCCATAGCATGTGTCAGCTCATCCTATCAGCGAACTTTGACTTGCTTCATGAGCTGCTCAGTTTCAGTTTCACCCAGTCCAATACGATGCGCGGTCACTGCGACAAATACAGCTTGTACATCATCGGGTGTAACAAATGCACGTGCTTTAACTAGAGCATAGGCTTGTGCTGCTTTCTTCAAAGCCAGTACGCCACGTGTAGATAAACCATGTCGACCTTTACGGGTCTCAGCCGCCAGATCTAAAATATAGTCCAAGACTTCCTCACATAAATAAATCTGTGACACCAAAGTTTGTAAAGCAAGAATGTCTTGTTCGGAAAATACGGTCATCAACTGCTGAATCAAGTCATGACGGGATTGTTGCTGCAATAAAGCCTTTTCTGCCTGACGTGATGGATAACCCAAAGATAAACGCATAAGAAAACGGTCGAGCTGTGACTCTGGTAATGCATAGGTTCCACTTTGAAAAAGTGGGTTTTGCGTTGCAATCACCCAGAAAGGTTGCGGTAGCACATAACGACTTGCATCAATTGTCACTACACCCTCTTCCATTGCCTCTAAGAGTGCACTTTGCGTTTTCGGACTACAGCGGTTAATTTCATCTGCGAGTAAAATTTGAGTAAAAATTGGCCCTTGCTTAAACTCAAACAGATGTTCTTTTTGGTTAAACATATTCACCCCAATCACATCACTTGCCAACATGTCATTGGTAAACTGAATTCGTTTAAATTGAAGACCAGCCAAATGTGCCAAGCTACTGGCCAGCGTAGTTTTGCCTAAACCGGGCAGGTCTTCAAACAAGATATGCCCACCTGCTAAAAGGCTACATAAAGCCAATTGGGTTTGTTGATTTTTATCTAAAACGATTTGATTAACTTGATTGAGAAATTCTTGGATTTTTGGATAAAAAACACTTAACTGTGATTCATCGAGCATGCTATGTTGCTGCGTTTCTACCGTTTTTTCTTTTCCCCAAAACACCTTATTCTCCCCAATCAAAATATAAATCAAGGTTTAACATACAGGTTTTTCAACCATACTCAAAGACGATCCTTATAAATCTTCAATGATTTGCGTATGAATAACTCCCCCCATCTCAAGCTATTGTTTTGCTGCAGATTTCAAGAGATCATTTAAAGCATCTGCACTCATTGAAAATGAAGGAGATGATTTCTCTGCTTGCTTAATCAATTCTATGAGTCGCGCATTGATTGGAGCTTGTCTACCACATTGTTCTGCGAGTTTTAAAACCTCACCATTAATCCAGTCGACTTCTGTGGGGCGACCTGCAATTAAATCATCTTGCATAGACGACCGTGCCAATGGATCGATTGCCAACATTTTACGACTTAATACTTTAAATAATGAATTGGGTAAACTCAGCAATTTGGGAATCAAATGGGTTGGAACTGCTGTTAACTTTGCAGGCTTAATTTTTGCACAATCAAGCAACTCTAAAGCTTCCTGCTGCGCCATTGCCACACATTGGCGATATTTACGAATCGACAATTGCTCCTTTAACGGTTTTTTTGACAATGCATTAATTGAATTATTTAAATTAAGTAAAAGTTTGGCCCACTGCACACCCAGCATGTCTTTTTCAAAAACAATCTCTAAACCTGCTTTTTGAAATGCATTCTCAAGCAATTTTTGATTTGGATATTGCTTAACACTTAAGGCACCTGACGTACCTTGATGATAATGCCCAGCTTCTTGTGTGGCGACGTTAAAAGGAACCATTCCCTCTAAAATCATCGGCCCTTGCAAAACCCTTTTTAAAATAGGGACATTATTTAAGCCATTTTGAAAGCTGATGATCAGGGGGGTTTTAGCCCCTAGATATTCTTTAAGTTCATGTGCAACTTGTTCGGTTGCCGCTGATTTCACACAAATAAAAATAACATCGGCGTCCACAGCATGAGTAGGATCGGTCGTTAATTTGAGTTGATGAGGTGCAAGTTTGATCTTTTTGCCTAAATAATCCGTTAAGACTAAGCCAAATTGGGAAAGCTCTGTTTGAATACGTGGACGCGTGATAAAAGTAACATCACTACCTGCAGCAACCAAACTTCCGCCTAAATAACACCCAATACTTCCAGCACCATAAATATATATTTTCATTCCATTTCCTTTTGCAAACTTCCAGTATTTTTAAGAGCTATAACAATCAAAAGCTGTCCGATATATGACATGAACCTTTTATGCCTCACACTCCGTGTTCGTTATGATTTAATCTACAATGCAGCAACATGCTTCATGCAAAAAGTACACTGTCGAATCTAACACGTGTCTCCTCATCGCATTGAATATTTTCACTCGATTTTTCACAAAAAAACGGCACCGAAGTGCCGTCTTTCAATTGATTAATTACATTAACAAGGGCACTTTTTCATGCCATTCGTTGCAGATGGATAACGCGCATCCACACAGTGACGATAAAAAGTTTTAGCATCCATCGCTTCCAGATCAGGATGGTGCTTTTTCATATGTTCCAAATAGTTGGGATAGTCTGGCACTCCCACCATCAAGCGAAAACTTTGCTGCAAACGTTGCCACAGCGTCGCAATTCGAGACCAATTTTTAGGGTTCAGAATCAAATCCTTCTGCGACATCACGGTCATTTTGATGATTTTATAAATCATCGTCTTTCCACTTTTAGCAAATTTTAGATTCATCTGACTCTCCTTAATGTCCTGCTTTTGATGGCTGAATGTCTTCAGGATCACGATAAATGGCTTCTGCTTCATGCACAGTCGGGACTGGGCTTGCCAATGCACGACGAATCACTCTAATCGCAGCAAACAGCATCACAATTGCCACAATCATAAAGAATCCACACAGTGCAGCGTTGATTTGATTCGACATTGCAACAGTCTGCATTTCAGCAACAGTTTTTGCTGGTGCTAAAATTTCATTTTTTGCAATTGCATTGTTAAAGCGTTCAGCTTGCGCCAAGAAACCAATTTTTGGGTTTTCGTGGAAAATTTTCTGCCAGCCCGCTGTCATACAGGTTACCAACAAGAAAATGGTCGGAATAATCGTAACCCATACATATTTCTCTTTCTTCATTTTGAAGAGAATCACTGTACCTAAGATCAATGCCATTGCCGCAAGCATTTGGTTACCCACACCAAACAATGGCCATAAGCTATTGATGCCCCCGAGCGGATCAACTACACCTTGGTAAACAAAGAAGCCCCACCCTGAAACCGCAACCGCTGTACCCAACAAGTTTCCGAAGAAGTTATGTGAGTTTTTCACCGCAGGAATCACAATACCCACGGTATCTTGCACCATGAAACGACATGCACGCGTACCCGCATCAACTGCCGTTAAAATAAATAGTGCTTCGAATAAAATGGCAAAGTGATACCAAAACGCCATCATTTCACGGCTATTGAAAATTTCCGTAATGATGTGAGCCATACCAATAGCAAAAGTTGGCGCACCGCCAGTACGTGAAAGGATGGTACTTTCACCCACTTCTTGAGCCAGTAAAGTTAATGTTTCTGGAGTAACAACAAAACCTAAGTTACGAACGGCTTCAGCTGCGGTGTCGACACTTGTCCCCAGCAAAGCGGCTGGTGAGTTAATTGCAAAATATACACCTGGATCAAGCACTGCTGCACAGATCAAGGCCATAATTGCAACAAATGACTCCATGAGCATGCCGCCATATCCGATCATTCGAATATCACGTTCATTGTTCACAAGTTTCGGCGTGGTGCCTGATGACACTAAAGCATGGAAACCTGAAATTGCACCACAGGCAATGGTAATAAATAAGAATGGGAACATTGAACCTGCAAACACGGGGCCAGTACCATCAATGAATTGCGTAAATGCTGGTAGCTTCATTTCTGGCATTGCGAAAATGATACCGACTGCCAAACCTGCAATCACACCAATTTTTAAGAAGGTTGATAGATAATCACGTGGTGCAAGCAATAACCACACAGGCAGTGCTGAAGCAACGAAGCCATAAATAATCAGCGCCCAAGTCAACTGAGTGCCCGACAGTGTAAAGAACGCACCCCAATATGGGTGCTGTGCGATATTTTCACCGTAGACAATGCCGAGCATCATCAAAACGAAACCAATAATAGATACTTCTGCAATTTTACCCGGGCGGATAAAACGCATGTAAATCCCCATAAAGAGTGCAATTGGAATCGTTGCCGCAATACTAAATACGCCCCATGGGCTGTGTGCAAGTGCTTTGACCACGACCAGTGCTAAAACTGCAAGGATAATAATCATTACCCCCAATGCACCAAGCATGACCACAATACCTGCAAAAGTTCCAAGCTCTTGCTTCGCCATTTCACCGAGTGAACGTCCATCACGACGGGTAGAAATAAACAACACCAAAAAGTCTTGTACTGCACCTGCAAGCACAACACCGACAAGTAACCAAATTGTGCCAGGTAAATAGCCCATTTGCGCTGCTAAAATAGGCCCTACTAATGGACCTGCACCTGCAATCGCTGCAAAGTGATGTCCAAATAGAACACTTTTGTTGGTTGGAACATAGTCCAGACCATCATTCAAACGATGTGCGGGAGTTAAGCGGCGTTCATCAAGCTCAAAAACTTTATTTGCAATAAATAAACTATAAAAGCGATAAGCAATACTATAAATACAGCCCGCAGCAAGTACGAGCCAGATGGCATTGACATGCTCACCACGACTCAGTGCCAATATCCCAAAAGAGACTGCACCGACGATGGCTACCAGTAGCCAAATGATTTTCGAAGTCAGAGTTGACTTCGGCTGAACAGATTCCATTTCAATCCCTCATATTTGTTGCATTCAATCAGCGTCTTTAATTATTCGAGGTACTGCTGTTTTCCTTTGCGACTTTACTCTGCATCTCCTTGTTTTGATCTAATACTTTGGCATAAAAAAAGGGATGATTTTCATCATCCCTTCCGATAATAGTCTATTTTTAAACCATTATGCACGTTCTAAATAATCGCCAGTACGCGTATCTACACGAACGCTTTCTTCTTGCTGTACAAATAATGGAACACGAACTACAGCACCTGTTTCCAATTTTGCTGGTTTACCACCACCACCAGAAGTATCACCACGTACACCTGGATCAGTTTCAACAATTTTCAAAACGACGAAGTTTGGTGGGTTTACTGTTAATGGCACGCCATTGAATAGCATAATAGTACATTTTTCATTTGAATCATCTTTTAACCATTTTGCAGCATCGCCCATTGCTGTTTTGTCAGCAGCGATCTGTTCAAATGATACAGGATCCATAAAGTTCCACATTTCGCCGTCGTTGTACAAGTATTCCATTTCTACTTCTACAATGTCAGCCGCTTCTAGAGAATCACCAGACTTAAATGTTTTTTCTAAAACTTTACCAGAACGTAAATTACGTAATTTTACGCGGTTAAATGCTTGACCTTTACCTGGCTTTACATATTCATTTTCCATGATTGAACATGGGTTACCATCAAGCATAACCTTAAGGCCTGACTTGAAATCATTCGTAGAATAATAGGCCATGACTGGCGCACTCCAAACTAACTAACTTAAATATTTATGTCTTTATCTTAGACACCAAAGCTTTGAAAAGCAGGGCCATAAAGATAGGGCATCTTTTTTGATGCCTCGTATTGTAAATGAGCAAGGTGTTATGAATCAATGAAAATCCACTGCCTATAAACCGAAGATCTTGATAAAATAGCTTTGTTCCGCGTGTTTTTGTGTACTGAAAAAGCCTTTTTAGACCGTCCGCATCCGAACAACTCGTTTTGACATCACCCGATTTGATGACCTAACTTTCTTTTGACCTAGTATTTGACCCCTTATTGCATGACTCATTATTTGTACCAAGAGCAAAATTGGCAAGCTCAACTCAGTGATTTAATTACCGATCCTTTAGAATTACTTAACATTCTAGAGCTTTCTCCTGAGCAACTGCTGTCAGGTGCACTGCTTGCATCAACCCAATTTAAACTCCGTGTTCCACGTGCTTTTGTGACAAAAATGCAAAAAGGCAATCCAATTGATCCTTTGCTCCTTCAAGTCCTGCCTCATCATCTTGAGCTTGAAGAACATCCCGACTTCGTGACCGACCCTTTGGGTGAGGAACAAGCCAACCAGCAACCAGGTGTTCTGCACAAATATAAAACTCGCTTTTTACTGACACTGACTGGAGCTTGTGCCGTTCATTGTCGTTACTGTTTTCGCCGACATTTCCCCTACCAAGAGAACCTGCCAAAGTCAGAAGATTGGATCAATATCCAACACTATATTCAGTCGCAACCTGACATTAATGAAGTCATTTTGAGTGGCGGAGACCCCTTAACGCTGTCCAATCGTAAAATAAAATTATGGATTGAACGCTTAGAAAGTATTCCTCAACTTAAATTTTTGAGAATTCACTCACGAGTTCCTATCGTAATGCCTAACCGTGTCGATGATGAGCTAATTTCCATCTTAAAAAACAGTAGGCTGCGCATTATTCTAGTGGTACACTCAAATCATGCATCGGAATTGGATGATTTTACCTGCCGTCAATTGCAGCAATTAGTCGCAGAAAAAATCACCGTTTTCAATCAGGCGGTTTTATTGAAAGGGGTCAATGATCAGGTTCAAATTTTGACAGATTTGAGCTACCGTTTGTTCGATGCAGGTGTTTTGCCATACTATTTACATGTTTTAGATAAAGTAAAAGGGGCTCACCATTTTGATTTAAACCCGCAAGACATTGATTTGCTGTATCAAGGATTATTGGCAAATCTACCCGGCTATCTGGTTCCCAAACTGGTCAGGGAAATTGCGGGAGAAAAGAATAAGACACCACTTTTCGGGGTTTCAACTTTTTGAGTTAAATAATAACGATGATGACGACGAGTACTTCAGATATCTTCCAGAAACCAACCGAATTGAAGTTGGATAAACTTAGTTTTTGCCCAAGCACAGTCAAAGGCTTACAAGAGTGGTTGGCAAACTTATCCATTTTACAATTGGGTGACTCTTCTCGCTCCTTATTTCAAGCATTACTTGAAGTATCCGAGCTTCAAGTCAGCGAAACACTCCGCTTTGACTTAGTTCAAGTTCTTCATTCAAATCTAGAAAATGTGCTTACCAGTTTAGAGAAACATTTTTTTAATCAGGGCCTCATCACTACAGATCGAAATGACCATATTATTGAGCTTGCCTTATTAATGCGTAGTCATTTTGCTAAAGTCTATATCGACATTGCAAAACGTGTTTCTCAGCAAATCACTCAAAATAAGTTTTCTCTATTTGCTTTTAATCAAAAAAAGAACCTACATACGGCTCGAACCGTATCGAGTTATTATGCTTTACAACAACTGTCCCTTTTGTTGTACCAACAACACTTACTTTATAGCTCCCCGATTCCGGGTCAGTGGCTAGCAGCTCATCAGCTCTTGGATTCTGCTATCCAAAATAACTTCTATTTGACCAACATTAATCAAATACAAGGCACGCAGCATCAGCTCAGCAATATCAGCCAAGCCTATGCGCAGCTCATTCTATTGGATATTTTCAATACCCATCAAATCCGCCCGGGTGAAATTCAAGGATTGTTTTTGTGTAGCTTTGATTGGGCGAAACTGATTCAAATCTTACCTAAAGAAACAACGTTATCTCGCTATATTGTCGATGCTTCAAAAGACTATCCACCAACTTATAATTCTCAAAAAAACAGTCACATTCAGCCGAATATTTTTATCTCGACGCAAGCCTTGCTTGATCATCTCTCAGAGATGCAAACCAAACGCGCAGAACCACTGTCACGCGATGAGAAGATTTTTCTTACCCCTGCTTTGCATTTTCACATTCATAACTTATTGACCAATAATATTGAACGTAAGCATGAACGTTATGAATACTCTGCCCAATTACAAATTTGCTTTGGCCTATCAGTCGCACATTTCTATTTATCTAAAGGCAAAAACTTTAATGAAACTTTAGAGCTAGAAGGCAACTACAACTTTCAGAATGAAAGTCACGTGATCAACTCAATGAACAGCAATATTCCTGTGGAGACGAGTTCTGCTCGTATGATTGATCGTGAATCGAAACAAATCTACCCTGCCGAAGTTTTAGATATTAGTGTGAATGGTTACCGTATTCGTTGGACTGGACCAACACCTGCACATTTAAAGACAGGTGAGTTCATTTTGGTTCAAGAAAATGCACATAGCCAATGGCGTGGTGGTGTGATTCGCTGGATTAAACAATCAAGTGAAAAGAGCTTGGAACTAGGGTTAGAAATCTTAGCGCAAGATCTTTTCCCATGTGCTGTTATGGTCAAAACAGACCGAACCACTCAGAACTATCAGCCTGCGTTATTGGTACAAACGTCACAGCTAGATGAAGTACAAACCAGCCTCATTGTGCCGGGTTCGAATATGTACAGAGAAAAACAAACCATTCACTTACGCCTAGGTGATGAAGATCTTAAAATTTATTTAGTAAAAGCACATTTAATTACGCAAAGTTTTATTCGTTTTGATTATGAATTGTTGAATGACCAACAAGAACCATTGGTTCAAAGTTTTATTCAAAAGCAAATGAATGCTATTAAGAATCACGATTTATGGGAAGCATTGAAGTGAGAAATCCATTATTATCTAAAAAGTTAAAACGTACGGAAACACGTTTACTCATTATTGATGATAATCAGATCCGTTATAACCAAATTCGTGACCTTTTAACTTCTAGCGATCATCAAGTTCATGCCACTTTACTGGATGACTTACAAAACTTTGAAAAACAGCTTCATCTGCCCTGGGACGTGGTGATTTTTGGTCGCGCTTATGACCTAAAGTATGAACAAGCACTAACTTTGATTCGTAACTCCAACCAAGTCAATTTACCACTGATTTTATTAAAACCAGACGAATATCAATCAACCCAATACGCAAGTTTTATTCGTAAAGGGGTCTATGATATTTTGGACTTAGAAGAAGCGGATAACTTTTACTTAGGTCTACTACGTGCGCTGTCATTAAGTCGTTTGCTACAAAGCCAACAACAACTCATGAATGAGCTTGAAACAGCGCAAAGCCAAGCACAGGCTTTAGTTGAAGAAAGTAATAAAGCCATTGCATTAATTCAAGAAGGGATTCATGTTTCAGCCAATGCTGAATACTTACAACTGTTCGGCCTAAGCTCTGAAGATGATATTATTGGTCAACCGCTACTTGATATTATCCAGCCAAAAGATGTAAACGATTTCAAATCACGTTTTAAGAAAATTTCACAAGGTCAGTTTGATTTAGGTGCTTTTGAAGTTGCTACGCTCAATAGCAATGCCCAAACTAAAAATCCTTTAAAAGTTGAGTTTTTAGCTGCACCTGAAGACGATGCTCTCCAACTGACGATTGAAGTCGAATCTGAACGGCCCGCTGCTCCATCTGTCAACACTGAAAAACACGCAATAAAACCTAACACGTATCAACAAATTAACCGCTCTATGACCAAACAGCCTTCTGATCAGAATGCTTTGGTTAGCTTTGCACTCAGCTCTTGTCCAGATGAAATTTTTAAAGCCAACTGGGCAACTACGCGTGATTATTTTAACAATATTTACAGCTTTTTAAATGAACAGACTCATATTCCTCTGTTTAAGGCAGGTGGGCAAACTATCGTTGGTTTATTCCAAGCAGAATCGCAGGCCAAACTCGAATCGAAGCTGATTGCCTTAAATGCGCTCACCAAACCACAGCTTATCACGGTAGAAAACAATAGCTATCCCGTAAATTTGCGCATTGGCTACACTTTACTAAAAGCTGAAATTTCAAATCAAGATCAGTTTGAAAACTTGCTGTGCTCAGCCTTTAAAACCGCTTTACCGACCAATCAAGACGATTGCGAAATTGAGCAAAAAGCCAGTATCGATACGCCTGTAATTGAGTTGATTAATCCTACAGTCAGCGATACTTTAGACACTCAAAAAACAGCAAATGAACCTACGGTACTTAAAGCGTTACATTTTGCATTAGAGCGTGGAGAAGTTCACCTTAAATATCAACAACTTTACGACAAGGAAGACACCAATTTATATACTTATGAGGTCACCAGTGGCTTTATTTTTGGTAATACGTGGAAAGATATATCGAGCCTCAAAGAGTTAAGTGAAGATCATGAACTGTCTATTAAACTCGACCGCTGGATTTTAGTTGAGTCATGTAAACAGCTACACAATTTTATCACTCAGTATCCTGAAGCAAAGTTGATTGTAAATTTAAACAAAGCCGTACTGTTGAATGACCGCTCTTTCCCAGAATTTATCGCCAAACTGATTACCATTGTACGCAGTAAGTTAAGCCACCCAATTACACTTCAGTTCTCTGAAGATGATATCAGCCAGAACATTGCTGAAGCGCAAAAATACATTACCCAGCTTCGCCAATATGGTGCTGAAGTTTCAATTCGTGACTTTGGTAATAGCATTTATAGTGAATCTATCCTACGTCAGCTTGATATCAACAATCTCACTTTACATGAAAACTTAACTCGTATGCTTAGTAGCGACACCAACACGGAAGATTTGCAAGAAAAAGTTGCGGTATATCATCAATTGAAAAACATTCAAATTATGTTGCGTGATCTGAATGATATGACATCATTTGCCAATGCGTGGAATGTCGATGCCCGCTTTATTCAAGGCGATTATTTCCAGAAGAAACTTGATCATCTGATTGATGTGCAGGATCAGTAAAAGTTAAATCTTGGATACTAACCTCTAAATTTAAAGACCTCTATATGGGGTCTTTTTATATTGTCTTGCTATTTGGCCTATGACTCTTTATCGAAATTATAGGCATAAAAAAACGGGCAAATGCCCGTTTTTTTCTTTTGCTATTAGTCGCGTTTGATAGAACGAGACATGCCAGCAAAACGTTGTTTGAACTTGTCGATACGACCGCCAGTGTCAACGTTCTTTTGCTTACCAGTGTAGAATGGGTGGCAAGCTGAACATACGTCTAGGTAAACAGTTTCTTTACCAAGTGCAGAACGAGTTTCGATTACGTTACCGCAAGAACAAGTAGCAACTAAAGTTTGGTATTTTGGGTGAATATCGGCGCGCATCGTCGATTACTCCATAAAAATTAAAGAAGGTTTTGCTGTCATCGCAATTGATCACTCTCAAAATTGAGGAAAGGCCCACTTAATTAAATTAAGTTGCAGATCAACACCATAACAGACCATTCTTTTGGCCCACCGAGACGGATACCGTCAGAGCTAAGCACAACAAGTGGGCGATATTATAACTGAAGTAGATCTATTAATAAATAGATCATTGTTGGCTTTGAGCTTTCTTCTGAGCTGCGCTTTTCATATAGTTAATATATTACTTTCCTAGCATACGTTGAAATTCATCTTCATCAAAATGATTGAGTCGTTCAATCAAAAAAAGGACAATATTTTTTAGTATTTACTTTTCGTATGGATGAAGACATTACGTCCAACATGTTTTGTATTTCTTATTTAAACATAGGATTAATTGATTGATCCATTTCAGTCTCTTGAAAGATGCTTACGCCATTATAATTGATATCTTTTCCTACTTTTGCAGTATTCAGCAGCTTCTGCTTCACAGCTGAATAAGCTTGCTCCAGTTCAACATTCATTTGTGGTTGATTTTCTCTACAAAAATTTAACATGGGTTGCAACGACATTAATGGTATTTTTTCAACAATATCTCAATTTGTTCTCATGTTTAGGTTTTAATTTACAAGGCTAATATTACTATAACCCACAGAAAAATAGATGTTTTTTATTATCTTTATAACTTTATTCTCTAATATATTTAATATAAAAAAGTGTTCAACTGTGTTTAGACATTTACAAAAGCTAAGTTCAAAACTTAGCTTTTGTAAATTTTATTATTCATCCGTACTTTGTTTCGCCCAATAATTAGCAATAATTCCACACACCATCAGCTGAATTTGATGAAAAATCATAATCGGTAGAACGATCATCCCCAAAGGCTGCCCAATAAAAAGAATCTGTGCCATTGGAACGCCGCTGGCTAGAGTCTTTTTTGAACCACAGAAAAAAATTGTTTTCTGATCAGCACGGTTAAAGCCTAACCAACGTGGCAGAAATAATCCCAAAAGCATAACAACCGTCAGTAACACTGAACAAACGACAATCAGAAGCACCAGTGTACTCAGGCTGACTTCCTGCCATAAACCCGCCACCACAGCACCGCTGAAAGCGCCGTAAACCACCATTAATATCGAACCCTGATCGAATGCTTTGACGATGCTTGGCATTTTTTGCATATACGGAAATACATATGGTCGAAGTAACTGTCCAAGGACAAAGGGAACCAACAGCAATAAGGTAATTTGAAGTATAGACGAGGTTGGATCAAAACCATGCTCTGATTGCCCTAAAATAAAAAAAGCCACCATCACAGGGGTAATAAACATCCCGATCAAATTTGAGAATGACGCACTACATACCGCCCCAGCCACATTCCCTTGCGCGACCGAAGTAAATGCAATTGAAGACTGTACTGTCGATGGCAAAAAGCACATAAACAAAAAGCCCCAATACAATTCCTGCCCAAGTAGTGGTACCAAGACAGGCTTTGCAAGCAAACCTAAAATAGGAAAAAGAATGAAGGTAAATGCAAAAACCAAAGCATGCAGTTTCCAGTGCATCATGCCCTGAATCACAGCTTCACGGGATAGTTTAGCACCATGCAAAAAGAATAAAATCGCAATCGCGACCGTCGTCAGTACACCAAATACACTGGCCGCTTGACCTGAAACAGGGACAAAGCTGGCTAAGAGCACCATAACAAATAGTAATAACGTAAACCGATCGAGTGCCAATAATTTCAACATACCAACATCCTGTCATTCCTCTAAAAATGAAAAAGCCCAGCGACTCATTTACCTTTGGGTAAATTCATCTTACTGAGCTATATAAATAAAGCTAGCTTTTACAGGATATGTTCAATATTTTTTTAATTAATATTGTGCATACACGCTGCATATGACCTAATAACGGCTTAGTTATTACGTGCATTATTATCTTGTTGAATCAGTTCAATTTTATAGCCATCTGGATCTTCCACAAAGGCAATAACCGTTACGCCACCTTTCATTGGTCCAGCTTCACGCACGACATTACCACCTCGCGCTTTGATTTCCTCACAAGCTTTATAAGCATCATCTACAGCAATAGCTATATGGCCATAAGCATTACCCAACTCATAACTATCCGTATCCCAGTTATGTGTCAGTTCTAAAACTGTATGATTGTCTTCATCGCCATAACCCACAAATGCCAAAGTAAAACGACCTTCTTCATAATCACGCTTACGAAGTAAAGTCATACCAAGCACTTCAGTATAGAACGCCAAAGATTGTTCTAAATTGCCTACACGTAGCATGGTATGTAACATGCGCATTGGAATTACCTCTTGATTTTGTTTCAGCCACCCAATATAGGCAATGCCGCCCTATATTTCAAACCCCAACCATAAAAAAAGCAGCCACAAGAGCTACTTTTTCATTTCGATATAAATAGATGCTTTAACTTTGTTCAGCAGCATGCTCACGTAGAAGTTTCGCCACCCAAACCACCAAAATTAAAATAGGTATGCCAATCAGTGTCGTCATCAAGAAAAAATTTGGATAGCCAATATTCGACACAATCGTCCCTGAGTATCCACCTAAAATTTTAGGTGTCAACGTCATCAAGGAACTAAAAATTGCATATTGAACAGCAGTAAAAGACACACTGGTTAAGCTTGACAAGAATGCAATAAATGCAGCACCTGCTAAACCTGATGCCAAGTTGTCGACAATAATTGCAAAATAGAGCCAGTTCGAGCTATATTCCTTAATCACCTTTCCTTTAACTTCTAACTGCCCATCAACCACTTTGTTCAAGTTGATTGGTTGAAGATCAACATCTAAAGTCGAAGAGTTCACAGAAGCAGTGTCCACGTTGTAGCTTAACGTAGCCTCTTGCAGTACGCGCTTATTTTGCATCAATGTGGCATTCAGCTTTTTAGAGTTTGAGTCAAGAAGCTGCTTTGCAGGAATAGCTGCACTAAACACCCCTTCCTTGTCTAACTTTGCATCAAAGCTTTGACCATCTAAGTTCAATTGAATACTCTGGTTTTCAGCCAGTGTCGCAAGGTATTGACCTCGCACCACAATGCTTCCTTCAGCCTCTCGTTGATTAATCACATTATCAGCCGTGATCGGAAGCAACAGCAATGCCGTAGATGCACCCGTTTTGATATAAGGCAATGTGACCGAGACAGGCTGTGACGTATCATTTTGAAAACTGGCCGTTGCAGTTAGACTTTCATTTGCCTTGAGTTGCTCAACAGGAACCTTAATTTTCCATGCACCTGTCTCATCCGCTTGAGTTTTGAAACTCTGCTCACCAACATTGATCACCACATCATTTAAAGGTTGTCCTGATTTGACCAAACCAATAAAAATAAGATTGGTTGAGCTTGCCAAAATTGCCCCGACAAACATCAATTTCATGATGTTCATGCGCTGCGCCAGTAGCCCTCCTAAAAAGCCACCAACCAAACTAAAAATCACCCCATAAACTTTCACCGCTTCAGCAATCTGCTCTTTGGTAAAGTTTAAATCTTGATAAAACACATTGGATATCACACCTGCAATAATGTCGGAAATACGGTAAAAACCAATCAACAATAGCAATACCAACGCCAATTTCACGCCATAACGTTTAAAAAAGTCAGCAACAGGATTGACCCATGTTTCATAAGCCATTTGTTTGTTCACAGCGCCCATTTTTACTAGGCTTGCACCCACAAAGAAAGCCACAGCACCAGAGCCAACAAACCGTATAGCCTCAAAACAAAACAGTGCAAAACTATCTTTGATGGACCAGAGCTGGATCAGCATTTCAGTTAACTTGCCTGAGTAAATATAACTCAGTACAAAGCTCACCACAGACACAAAGAAAACTGCCACCAAACGATAATAATCTACCCGTTTATATTCTTTACGCACCCGATCCACTTGTGGTTCACGTATACATAAAGTGGTTGTAATTCCGACCAACATGACCGCCGCCATTGCTAAATAGGTCCACTTCCACGCCTCATAAATATAGTTGCCTTTGGCTGTACCCAAATAAGCCGCTAAAAATAATGCACCCGCGCCCGCAACGATCATGCCGATGCGGTAGCCTGCGTTATAAGTTGAAGCCAATACCGTTTGCATTTGCGTTTCTGCCAGCTCAATACGATAGGCATCAATCACAATATCTTGTGTTGCAGCAGAAAAACCTAAAAGCACAGCACCCGCAGCCATTTGGTAAAGATAGCTCTGACCAAGAGATGGATCTGAAAATGCCATAATACAAATCGCACAAATAATTAAAATTTGTGCGATTAATAACCATGCACGTCGACGTCCTAACAGTTTGGTCAGCCCTGGTACGGGTAACTCATCTATCAAAGGGGCCCAAACAAATTTGAATGAATATCCCAGAGCAGCCCAACTAAAAAAAGTCACAGCGCTCTTATCGATACCTGCTTCTCCTAGCCATAAAGATAAGCTCGAGAAAATTAACAGGATTGGAATACCTGCGGAGAAACCCAAAAACAGCATGATCAACGCACGGCGATCTAAAAATGCAGTAAAAGCGGATTTCCATCCTGAAGATTGTGTTGTCATTACATTTTTGTTGTCTTAAAACCAATGTTGCTATTCAAACCCTTAATACAATTTGTTTCAACCTGATTTGTAAAATCAATGTTCTATTTTTGTCGATAAACACTTCGACTTTGCTTGATCTTTTGCATTAAACCTGTATACCTTTAAGTTTCTAACGCAATCTTTAGTTTCGGATTTCAAAGTGACCCAAAAACACGATCAAATGAGCTCTTCTTTATCTGTACCACCTGCATTAAATAGTCAAGAAAATCCAGAAAACAACCTTAGTTCAGCATTTGACCAACCCGAAATTCAAACGACCTTAGCAAAGACACAACTTCAAGCAGAACAACTGACGCACACCCCTGCTCTGGATAAAATTCCAGCCTCAACGCGTCGTATTAAACCGCTCAATAATTTTTTAGGGCAAGACCGCGCACGTGCTTCGGTTGAAGCAGGTATTTCCTTGCCGTATTCTGGCTATAACATCTTTGCCGTAGGCACAGCTGGCTTGGGCAAGCGCACCATGGTCAAGCGTTTACTACAGCAACACGCCAAAAATATGCCGACACCGAATGATTGGGTTTACGTTTATAATTTTAAAAGCCCTCGTCAACCGATTGCTTTAGAGTTGCCTGCGGGTCAGGCGGTAAAATTTCAAACCATGTTACATCAAACATGGCAAGCCACTTTAAAGCAGCTCGAGCGTCGCTTTACTGCTGAAACCTACCACAACCGTATAGAAGCCATTCGCCAACAAACGGGTGACGTTCAACAGCAAGCCTTGATTGAATTGACTCAGGAAGGCGAAGAGCTAGATCTGAAACTGGTGTCTCGAAATGATGAGCACTGCTTTATTCCCGTCCAATATGTAGACGATAAAGTCTTAGAAATGACACAAGCTGACATTAACGCACTCAGCTCTAAAGAACGCTCTGAAATTAATGCCAATATCCGCCATATGGATAAAAAGCTTGAACGTTTAGGCATGCATTTAGGTGACTTGGAAGATGATGCCCGCGATAAAGTTCAAGTATTGAACCGTGATATTGCCAAGCAAGTTTTATTGCCTAAAGTCGAACAGTTACTCACTAAGTTTGCTGAAGTTGAAGGCTTAAAAGACTATTTAAAACATTATGCCGAAGATATTATTAACAATGTTGAAATAGTCTTAGAACAAGAGGAAGACGATTTTAGCCCAGGTCTATTCAGCCGTATTCCCTCACGTTACCAAGCCAATGTCATTGTGTCGCATAAGCCTAATGCTGGCGCACCGGTTATTTTTGAAGATTTCCCAACACATTACAACTTGCTTGGGCATGTAGAGCAACTGACTCAACATGGCACCATTACTACAGACTTTACCTTAATCCGCCCAGGGACATTGCATAAAGCCAATGGTGGTTTTTTAATGTTAGAAGCAGAACAACTGCTTGAACAGCCTTATGCATGGCAGGGTTTAAAACGTGCGTTAAAGTCAGGTCAGTTAAAACTTTCTTCACTTGAGCATATGTTGACACTGACAGGAAGTATCTCAATTGAACCTGAAGCAATCCCGCTGAATTTAAAAGTGGTTTTACTGGCTGAGCCTGAAATTTACTATGAAATACTCGAAGTAGAACCTGAACTTGGCAGTGTCTTTAAAATCCGTGCTGACTTTACTGATACGTTGCAGCGTAATGAAGTAAATGAACAAGCCTATATGCAACTGATTGCAGACTATGTACAGGCCGATAAACTGCTTCCATTCGACCGATCTGCGCTTTCTGCACTTTTGACTGATTCTAGCCGTCAAGCCGAAGATCAAAGCTCCTTATCCCTACATGCCCTGACGTTGGGTGATTTGATTCGTGAAGCTCATCATCATGCCTTCCAATCAGGCGATAAGATGGTCTCGGATCAACACATTAATATGGCATTAGATCATCGCAAATACCGCTTAGGCTATTTACGTGAGCTCTATTGGCAAGATTTGTCCCGTGGTACGCAGCTCATCGAAACACGCGGACACCGCCTCGGTCAAATTAATGCACTTTCGGTCATTCACTATGCGGATGTTGAGTTTGGCTTACCATCACGTCTAACAGCATCTGTGTATCAAGGTGGCGGCGATATTCTAGATATCGAACGTAGTGTCGAGCTCGGTGGCTCTCTGCATGCGAAAGGTGTGCTACTGATGTCATCATTCTTAAAAGCACATTTCGGTCGTGAACAAACTCTGCATTTCTCTGCAGCACTTGCCTTTGAACAAAGTTATGGTCAAGTCGATGGTGACAGTGCTACGGTTGCAGAACTCTCTGCTTTAATCTCAGCGATTAGCCAGCTCCCGATTGATCAGTCTTGGGCGATTACAGGCTCAATGAACCAATTAGGTCAAGTTCAACCGATTGGTGGTGTCAATGCAAAAATTGAAGGCTTCTTCGATGCATGCAAACTGCAAGGCTTAACTGGCAAACAAGGTGTGATTATTCCACGTCAAAATATGCAGCATCTCATGTTACGTAAAGATGTGATTGAAGCGGTTTCAAATGACCAGTTCCACATTCATGCTATAGACACGATTGATCAAGCGCTTGAACTACTTATGGCTCGACCAGTCGGCACTTTAGACAAAAAAGGACGCTACACCAAGAAGTCTATTTATGCGGCGGTGATGGATCAGCTAGATTATTGGCAAGCCATTGAAGATGGTGCTGAGTTTGAAGAAGAGCCGAAGAAAAAGAAAAAAAAGAAGAAGGACAAAAAAAAGGACAAATCTGAAAAGAAGACCGTTGCAACTGAAAATGCAACGGAACAAACTCCTGAAGCCATAAGCACAGTATCTACAGTGGATTAAACCTTTCCCTCAAATAAAAAAAGCGCCTCAACGGCGCTTTTTTTGCAACTGAAGATTAAGCTTCAGGTGCTGGACTATACTGCTCAACTAAAGGTTGTAATTCACCTTTTTGGAACATGTCTAGAATAATGTCACTACCACCAATCAACTCACCGTTGATCCATAACTGTGGGAATGTAGGCCAGTTTGCAATTTGTGGTAACAAAGCACGAATATCTGGATTTTCAAGAATATTCACATAAGCAAACGGACGACCAATTTGACTAAGCGCTTCTACAGCACGTGCAGAGAAACCACATTGTGGAAACTGTGGGGTGCCTTTCATATAAAGAAGTACAGCGTGTTTTGCAATTTGGTCACGAATTAACGCTTCGGTATCGCGTGCTTGTTCAGTCATTGATCAATCCTCAACTAATCTAACCCGCATTATACCCAAAACGTAGAAAAACAGTATGCCTAAAGCAATATTTCGACTTTTATTTAAATTTAGGCTTTAAAACTACAAGCATAATTGCTTAATATTAACTTTCACTTACCCTCTAACAGATAAGAGTTAGTCATGAATAACATTACCCTTGCTCCTGTACAAACTGATCAACCCTCTCATTTGATGCCAGTATTTGGCCGTCAGCCGATCAGCTTTGTCCGAGGCCGAGGGTCTTATCTTTATACAGCGGATGGTACTGAATACTTCGATGCACTAACAGGCATTGCGGTTTGTGGTTTAGGTCACGCACATCCTGTTATTGCAGAAGCAATTGCAGAACAAGCTGCAACGCTCATTCATACCAGTAATTTGTTTGAAGTGCCTTGGCAAACAGCAGCCGCACAGAAACTTGCTGAAGTTGCAGGCATGGAGGAAGTATTCTTTTCAAACAGTGGTGCAGAATCCAATGAGGGTGCAATCAAAATTGCCCGTAAATTTGGCTACATGCAAGGCATTGCCAATCCAAAAATCATTGTTGCAGAGCACTCATTCCATGGCCGTACTATGGCGACCCTATCAGCAACGGGCAATAAAAAAGTCCAAGAAGGCTTTGGCCCATTGGTTGAAGGTTTTATTCGTGTCCCATTCGGCGACATTGAAGCCATTGAAGAAGCCGCAATTCATCATCCAGACATTGTCGCGATCTTTGTCGAGCCAATTCAGGGCGAAGGTGGAGTCAATACTGCTCCACAAGGTTTTAGCTATTTGGAAGAGATTCGTCAGATCTGTAATCAACACAACTGGCTGATGATGCTGGATGAAGTTCAAACTGGTAATGGCCGTACAGGTGAATACTTTGCCTACCAACACACCAACATCATTCCTGATGTACTGACCACTGCCAAAGGTTTAGGCAATGGCTTCCCCATTGGTGCGGTGATGACTCAAGGTCGTGGTGTAGGCGTGCTGACTGCGGGTAACCACGGTTCAACATATAGTGGCTCAGCATTGGGTTCTCGTGTGGTGTATACCATCATCGACATTATGCAGAAAGAAAACATCGTTCAAAATGCGGCTGAACAAGGTGCGTACATCGTAGAACAACTGCGCAACCAGCTTGCCGATCAAAATGTGATTGTCCGTGGCTTTGGTTTAATGATTGGTATTGAATTACCCAAAGCATGTGGTGACTTGGTCAACATCGCTCGTGATGAATACCACACCATTATTAACGTCACTGCGGGTTCTGTGGTGCGTTTACTACCGACGTTGAACATTAGCAAAGAACAGGCGGATCAACTGATTGAACGTCTGGTGAAAATGATTAAAGCTTACTTAGCTTAAGACAAAACAGTCTGGTTCTGAAATTGCTTTAGGCACATTTTGGAACCAGACTTTTAAGATGAATTGGCTAACTAAAAATTAAAGTTTTGGATCACGTATTTGAACCAAATTTGCATTGGTTTTAGTTAAGGTTTCCATCACTTTATTCATGACAGCTGGTACTAAGGCATCTGCCATTTGCGCGGCCTGTAAACCTAATTTTTCACCCAAAGTCGGTTTCTTACGTGTTGAGATGATATACGTATCATGATCTGCCAATAAACCTAATAGATAAGCATCTGAAGTTTGTAACTGATCGACCAAATTCAAATCTAAGGCATCTTGACCATACCAATGCTCACCCGTCGCCACTTTTTCAACATTGAGTTGTGGGCGATATTTTTCAACAAAGTGTTTAAACAGCACATGCGTCTGTTGTAGCTCTTCTTCAAACTTCGCCTTACCTTCTGCTGTATTTTCACCAAACATCGTCACAGTACGTTTATATTGACCCGCGGTATACAGTTCAAAATCAATATTATGCTCTTTCAATAAACGATTAAAGTTAGGCACTTGCGCGACCACACCAATTGAACCAACAACCGCAAAAGGGGCAGCAATAATCTGATTGGCGATACATGCCATCATATAACCGCCACTTGCTGCAACTTTATCGACACAGATAGTGAGGTTGAAACCCGCATCACGTAAACGCACCAATTGAGCAGCAGCCAAACCATATCCATGCACCATACCGCCTGGGCTCTCTAAGCGCACCACAACACGATCACGCCCTGCTTTGGCTGTCGCTAGGATCAGGGTAATTTCTTCTCGTAATGTCTCTACCGCAGATGCAGCAGTATCACCCTTAAAGTCCAAAATATAAATTTTCTGATTAGCTTTCTTACGGTGACGAGCCTCTTTTGCTAACTGTTGCGTCAATTGTAATAGTTCAAGCTTAGATGCTGTTGTTTGCGCAATTTTTTTACGTTGTTCATTAATACGCGCGTTTAAATGTGTAATTCGAATTTCAGCGGGAAGTTTCGGTAAATGAAATAACATAGAAATTATATTCTCTAAAATAATACATCGGTATATGACCTAGATTAGGTCAATGGCATTTTTTTTCAATAGCCATTTTTTGTTTTATTCTGTAATGCGTTATCTTTCATATTTAATCATTTACAAGATGAGTCAATCCCTTATACAGCATACCTGCTCACCTATTGTCTAATATGACTCTAATACACAATTCCCATTATCATAGCTTTTTAATCAGCAAACTAAATGCTCGTTCATAAAAAACAGAGCACTTAGGCTCTGTTTTTTAAATATTTCAAGTTATGCGAATTAACCAAAACGACCTGTAATATAAGCTTCAGTTAGCTGATGATCTGGCTGCGTGAAAACTTTCTCCGTTGAGTTTACTTCAATCAAGTCACCTAAATGGAAGTAAGCTGTACGGTCTGATACACGTGCAGCCTGCTGCATTGAGTGCGTCACAATCGCAATCGTATACTGCGTTGAAAGCTCAGAAATGAGCTCTTCAACTTTTGCTGTTGCAATCGGGTCAAGCGCTGAGCATGGCTCATCCATCAAAATCACTTCAGGACTCACTGCAATCGTGCGTGCAATACATAAACGCTGCTGCTGACCGCCAGACAAGCCTGTGCCTGGTTGGTTCAGACGATCTTTAACTTCATCCCAAAGACCTGCTTTACGCAAGCTGTTTTCTACAATTTCTTCTAAGTCATACTTATCTCGGGCTAAACCGTGTAGTTTAGGACCATAAGCCACGTTGTCAAAAATAGACTTTGGGAATGGGTTTGGTTTCTGGAATACCATACCTACTTGAGCGCGAAGCAATACCACATCGAGGTTTGGGTCATAAATATCTTGATTATCCAACATCACTTTTCCCGTCACACGACAGCTATCAATGGTGTCGTTCATACGGTTCAACGTACGTAAAAAAGTCGATTTACCGCAACCTGATGGCCCAATAAATGCAATGACTTCATTTTCGTAGATATTCAGATCAATCCCTTTAATCGCTTCAGCTTCGCCATAGTAGACATGTACATCTGAAGTGCTGAGTTTGACTTGTCCTTGTGCCTGATCTTTCTTAGCAGAAGTCTGTGTATCGAACTGCGACACAAAAGAAGTACCCTGCTGACCTGAGGTCGTATTCGGGTTTGTAAATTGAGTGTGTTCTTGATTCACTGTTTGATCCTGATCTAAGGAATTTTTAACAACGGTATACATATTTTGCCCTCACTTACCAACGGACTTCAAATTTCTTACGTAACCAAATTGCAATACTGTTGAGTCCAATCATCATTGCAAGCAGAACAATAATCGCAGCCGCTGTACGTCCTTCGAAGAAGTTGCGCAGCTCATTACCTTGCCACAAGAAAATCTGTACAGGTAAAGCACTCGATTGGTCAAATGGCGTTGCAGGCACACTCGCAACGAAGGCGCTCATACCAATTAATAACAGCGGTGCAGTCTCACCTAATGCTTGTGCTACACCAATAATTGCACCCGTTAGAATCCCTGGTAGCGCAAGTGGTAGAACATGGTGAAATACAGTTTGTACACGTGAAGCACCTAGCCCTAAAGCGGCCTGACGAATTGAAGGAGGTACAGCTTTCAACGATGCACGTGTCGTAATAATCACCGTTGGTAAAGTCATTAAGCTCAGTACCAAACCACCGACCAATGGTGCAGAAAGTGGTAAATGCATCCAGCCAATAAAGATCGCAGCACCGAGCAAACCAAAGACAATTGATGGCACTGCCGCAAGGTTGTTAATGTTGACTTCAATGACATCTGTGATCCAGTTTTTAGGCGCAAATTCTTCAAGATAAATCGCAGATGCCACACCAATTGGAATCGAAATAATGATCACGATCAGCATCATGAACAGTGACCCCATGAATGCCCCTGCTAAACCTGAAGTTGCAGGAGAACTACGCGAGTCTGGACTAACGAAGATGTTGGTATTGAAAGTATTTTCCATGACCCCTGAAGCTTTCATTTCATCGGCAAGTTGACGAACTTCTGGGCTCAACTGTTGCTGTTCATCAGGCAAACTGCGGTCAATATTTCCTGCAAGCCACACATCAACGTTTGCATCGGCAAGCACTTTAATATCTTCTTTTTTACCGACCAATGACGGATCTTTCATCACCATATCACGCAAGCGATACGCTTCAGAACTGGTGTACAAAGAAGCCAAATCATCTCGTTTAGAAGCAAGTGCTGGGTCTTTTGCAATCATGGCATTCACAATTAAAGCATCCCAATCCACCATGCCCATTTCAGTTTGCCAAGCAATAAAACGCTCCTCAAACTGTGCTGGAGATTCGCCTGCACGCTGTACAGGTTTTGCACCTGTGGTAATAATGGCAGGATCAAAATACACCGGTAAACTCATGCTACTTTGCCAAAAGGCAGGTAAGCCTTTCCATAAGATACTGCCAAAAAGCAGCGCGACAAAGAATAAACCTGCAATCACTGCCGAGAAACCAAAGAAACGAAAGGTTTTTTCTTTACGGTGACGTTTTGCCAATGAATTACTGATCGTTTGCTTACGCTTTTCTCGTAATTCTGCCGCATGTTGTGGATCAAATACTTGATCTGCTGTGCTATTAGAAGTCGTCATTAGTCGTATTGCTCACGATATTTACGCACGATGTACAGTGCAACAATGTTCAAACCAAGCGTAATCACAAAGAGTGTCAGACCCAGTGCAAATGCCACCAAAGCTTGCGGGCTTGCAAAGTCAGTATCACCAGTTAATTGGTTTACGATGGTAATGGTCACAGTTGAAATAGCTTCAAGTGGATTAGCATGTAGTAAAGGACTGTTCCCTGCTGCAAGCACCACAATCATGGTCTCACCGATGGCACGTGATGCTGCAAGCAAGAACGCGCCGATAATGCCCGGAAGCGCAGCTGGTATCACCACCTGACGAATGGTTTCAGACTTTGTCGCACCTAAACCTAATGAGCCATCACGTAATGCACGTGGCACCTGTGTGATAATGTCATCCGACAGAGATGAAACGAAAGGAATAATCATGATACCCATGACGAAGCCAGCAGTGAGTGCACTGGTTGCGTTGATGTGTAAACCAACGGATTCACCAAGCATTTTAAAGAATGGGCCAATGATCATCAGTGCAAATACACCGTAAACAATGGTTGGAATCCCTGCGAGAACTTCAATGGTTGGTTTTGCCCATGAGCGGAAACCAGAAGATGCATATTCAGCAAGATAGATCGCGATCATTAAACCCACTGGGACTGCAACCAAAAGTGCAATACCACTGACCATTAAGGTGCCCCAAAGTAGTGGAAGCAAACCATAACTGCCGTCTGCACTACCTGAAGTACTAAAGCCTGGGTTCCATTCTGTGCCGAAGAAAAAGTCGAGTGGACTCACGAAGTGGAAGAATCGCATCGCTTCGCTGAACATCGACATCACGATACCAATCGTGGTTAGAATCGCAACACCAGAACAGAGTGCAAGTGCAACATTAATGGTTTTTTCAACTTGGTTACGAGCACGGAACTGAGTTGCAATGCGCTTTTTCGCAGCGACTAAGCCTGCCAGTGCAGCACAAATCACCACTGCAATTTTTGCAAATGTACCAATGCTTTGAAACTTCGCCAGTTGCTCTGCTGCGGCAAGCTCATACGCGGTTGGTGTATCTGTTACCCCAAAACCTGAGGCAATCGCTTCTACGCGGTTGATTAACACATCTGTACTTGCAGCATCTAAAGTTGCAGCGACTTGTGCGGGCACGTGATTTAACACCACATGATTCAAAACGTTTGGTTCAACAATATTCCAAACAATCAAAATTAAAAAAGCAGGGATGCCACACCACAAAGCCACTAACGCACCGTAATACCCCGGACGTGAGTGTAATTTTGCAGAATTATTTCCCTTACCTGCTAAGTTACGGCTCTGACTTAAGCCCATTTGATAGGCTATGGCAATCAGTGCCAATAACACACCTATAAGTAGCAGATTCATGTATTCTCCACGGTTCTTTCAATTTTCATTATTTGAAAAAACTTAATCCTAGTAAAAAACATCAAAGGTAGGACTTGCCTACCGTTGACTGTTTCTACGCTTAATTACTTAACCGCTTTGCCTGCTTTGAAGTTCGCAAGAACTGCTGCACGCTCTTTGTCTGACATTGAGATCAAACCAGCACGCTCAAGCTTAGAACCTTTACCTGATACTTTCTTGCTGATGAAGTATTCAGTGTATTCTTTTAAGCCTTTGATAGATTTCAAATGCTCACCTTTCACGTAGAAGAATAGTGGGCGAGAAACTGGGTATGAACCATTCAAGATCGTCTTTTCAGATGGTGCAACATTGTTCACTGTAGCTACGCGTAACTTGTCACGGTTTTGGTCATAGAAACCTAAACCAAACACACCCACTGCACTAGGCGACGTTTTTAAGCGCGCTAAAGTTTCTGTGTAGTCACCCGCAATCTCAATCACTTTGCCGTCTTTACGGAAAGTTGAACATGCTTTCTTTTGTGCATCTTTATCCATTGCTTTGATTGCGGCATAAGTTTCACAGCCTGCATCAACCATTTTTTCTTGGAACACTTCACGTGTACCGTGGTTTGATGCTGGAATCACTAAAGTGATTGGTTCATTTGGAAGGCTTTTGTCAATTTGGTTCCAACGTGTATATGGGTTTGCAACCATTTTCCCATTAGAAGGTAACTGCGCTGCTAAAGCTGCATAGACGTGCTGTGGACGTAATTTGTAGGCTGCTTTGCTTGCATTTGAAGCGAACACAATACCGTCATAACCAATCTTGATTTCGATCACTTGATTTACGCCAGCTTTCTTACAAGCAGCTAATTCTGTGTCTTTAATTTTACGAGATGCGTTTGCGATATCAATGGTATTGTCGCCCACACCATTACAGAACTGTTTCAAGCCACCTGAAGAACCGCCAGAACCAACAACTGGTGCTTTAAATTGTGGGAAAGTATTACCAAACTCTTCAGCAACAATACTTGCATACGGTAAAACTGTTGAAGAACCCGCAATTTGGATTGTATCACGAGCTGCGTTTGCGGTAGTTGCTACAGCTGCCCCAGAAACTACTACTGCAAGTGCGATATGGTTTAAGCGCATATTTGTTATCTCACATATTAAACATTTTGGAGTACGCCACTTTTTTATTCAGTCTTGTACTTTTTTGGATAACTGCATTTTGATTTCAGAATATGACAAGCAAGTTACAGCATTGTGACACTTTCATGATGTTTATTTTTATTTGTCCATGATTCGTTACACTTTGTTTTGTGACATTTTCTATAAACGTACTGGTAAATATCACACTACAACACATGATTTAATGATTCATTTTTTTAAAGACACCTAGATCAAAACAGCACTTAAAAAACCAACCTTAAATATAAAAAAATGTCTAAAATCAAATACTAATATATAAAATTTCAATATTTACATTTTTACTTTTTTCAATATTTAATTTCATATAAAAACTCATAAAAAAGCGTTGCTGACGACCTAGACAGTGTGTATATATATTATACAGACACAAAAAAACACTCCGTATAACACCATCATTCACATTATTACAATTAGAAGGTTTGTTATGATTTATAGATTATCTTTTGCGCTACTCTTAACCACAAGCATGGTCCAAAATGCCCTAGCTGTTGAGGGTGGTATTGGGCGACCCATTACAGGCATGCAAGTTCAGCCTTATAATGCCATCCTTCCCGCTGAAAATGGCGGTGTACTTACTCTCTCTAGTATTTATTATGATGGGGGGATTTCAAAATCTAAAGAAGTGCCGATTATTGGTCAACTCAGTGCGGGTCTAGACTATAAGGTTTCCTATAACTTGATTAATGGTATCTTCGTATGGAACAGTACAGATAAATGGTCTGTCGCTACCACTGTTGGAATTCCCGTCCAATATACCGATATCCGAGGCTCAATCAATAATTTAGATTCGGAACAGTCAACCACCAAAATTGGAGATGCAGTCTTTTCCCCAGTTTCCTTCAACTACCACTTCAGCCCAGTAATGCATGGTTTATTTGGAGTTTCTATCTACGCGCCGACTGGAAGTTATGACAAAGATATTGTGAGCAACGCAGGACAAAATACATGGACCTTTGTCCCTAATGTTGCATTTACTAAAATTTTCCCAACTGGAAATGCTGAAATCAGCACCAACATTGCCTACGAGATTTATACTAAAAACGATGCTACAGACTATGAAAATGGTGATCTTTTCCGAATGGACATTCTCGGTCTAAAACGTTTTGGTGACGTAGGTAGTGATGGCTTAGGCGCTGGGGCAGTTTTTGGATGGATTCAACAGACTACGGATGACAAAAGTAACTTAGGTGATCGTTTTGACGGTTTTAAAGGTAAAGCCCTTGGTATTGGACCTATCCTTACTTATGAGAAGAAATTAAGTGAAACCACCGCCCTTTCTGCATCGTTTCGTGGCGTTTACGAGTTTGATGTTAAAAACCGCCCTGAAGGTGAGGCATACCAACTCACTGTAAATTATCAATTCTAACCAAGCGACTATCACTTCAAAACCATCAAGCTGTGATCCATTTTTGGTCTGAGCATCCAATTCCACTAGGGAGAAGGTCCATAAAGGCTTTCTCTCTATGTTCTTTAGGAAATCACGTCCAAATAATTGAAGTTTCTAAGCAAACGGCTTTATCCCAAATGTACTTGCAGTTTAAGCCACCAAAGTGTAAACAGATCGCATCTTATGAGCCAAGTTTTCTCATCTATTTCAAATTTTAAGAACCTGGCTGCATCTTTCACTAAACTATTGAGCTCTGATTGTCACTGAGTGCGGAAGCAAAATAAGCACCTCTTTTTATGCGCTTATTGTGAGATATGCATTTGATTATTTAGCCAACCATGTTATGAGTTAATTGTTGCAAAAGATGCACGTACATCATCAATAATGAGAAAGATTTGCTTATACCTAAGATTATTTTTGATCTTAAAACCATTAAAGAAAATTTTTTTCCTGTTGAAATAAAAAGTCTAAATATTTGTTTTAAAGCTAAGCATTGAAGGCCCTTTTCCTCCGGATCGTAATTCAATCATGTATCAAAAATTACTTTCCAGAAAAACAAAGTACCTCCTACATAATAGAAATTAGAAACTTAGCCAGTGATGTTATGTTTCTTAATATTTAGAACACATAAAAAAGGAGCTGATATCAGCTCCTTTTTAAACACAAACAATTGATTAAGCAATTGCAGGTGTATAGGTTCCATCTGCGATTGAACCTTTGATTCGATCCGCTTCTGCAAGGACAAGGCCAAGCAAGTTCTTCACGTTATCTAAAGTCGCAACTGGGCTTAAAGTCGTCATTTTCAAAGATTGATTTTGACCAACTTTAGTGACGCCAATATTCGCTTCACCACGTGCAAACAATTCGTCTGCAACGTTTTGGTTTAAAGTATCAAGCAATTCTACTGGGTAGCCAGCTGGAACCACACGGAACAATACAGATGCAAATTGTGGATCAACCAACATCTCTAAACCGGCAGTGGCATTGATATAATCAGCAACGTCACGGGTCAGTGTTACACCGTGGTCAATCATAGAACCATAAAGCTCTTCACCTAGTGCTTCAACAGTCATCCAAAGTTTCAACGCATCAAAACGACGGGTTGTTTGAAGTGACTTAGACACCAAGTTTGGCACGCCATGCTCTTCATCATAAGCAGAGTTTAAATACTCAGCTTCGTAATGCATGAAACGATAGTTCGCTTCATCTTTTAACAAGAACGCACCACAAGAGATGGTTTGGAAGTAATGCTTATGGAAATCCAGCGTAATGGAGTCAGAAAGCTCGATCCCATCCAACATATCACGGTGATTGTTCGATAAGATTAAAGCACCACCCCATGCTGCGTCGATATGCATCCACGCACCATATTTGTTGGTGATTTCACGAATTTTCTTGAGTGGATCAATCGCACCTGCATCGGTTGTACCCGCTGTTGCAACCACACATGCCACGATTTTACCTTCAGCTTGAAGGTGCGCCATGGTTTTTTCAAGTGCATCCACATCCATCTGCGCGTTTTCGTTCACAGGAACGGTCACAACAGATTGGAAACCCATGCCCATCATCGCCATGTTCTTTTGCACAGAAAAGTGTGCATTTTCAGAACAAATAACTTTGACGTTACGCATCGCATCGCCTGGCACACCATCACGCTGTACAGACCACGGATTACCGTTTTCGTCTTTCCAGTTTTTCGCGATACATGCATCACGTGCAAGCAGTACACCCATCAAGTTTGACTGTGTGCCACCAGAAGTGAATACACCTGCTTGACCTGCGCCATAACCTACTTTTTGACGAAGCCAATCAATCAACTGTACTTCCATCAAAGAACCAGCAGGGCTTTGATCCCATGAGTCCATTGATTGGTTTGTTGCATTAATCAGCACTTCAGCAATTTGACTGGTGACCATGGTCGGACAGTGCAAATGTGCAAGCGAGTGTGGGTGATGGACTTTTAAGCTTTTATTTAAGAAAAGCTCAACCATACGTTCAAGTGACTTTTGTACACCCAAACCCTCTTTAGAAGGATTAAATGCAATCGCACTGCGAAGCTCTTTGATGCTACCGCCTGTGTACATCTTGTCGTTTTGCAACCATGCTGCAACTGCTTTAGTCGCTTGATCCATCGCTGACGAGTAGTCAGCAATAGATGCAGCATCATTGCAGAGTAACGCCTTACGGTGTTCTGCAAAATCAACCATGATTACGCGCCTCGAGTTGCAACAAGTGCTTCAGCAATTGCTTTCTTAAAGCGAACAATTACTTCTTCACATTCAGCTTGAGTGATAATAAGTGGGCAAAGTAAACGAATCACTGTACCGTTACGACCGCCTTTTTCTAACAATAACTTGTTGTTAAAGCATGCCGCTTGAATCGCTGCTGCCAATTGACCATCTGCAGGCAAAGACCCCATATGATCCGCTGGTTTACGCTCATCAACAATTTCAACACCAATCATCAAACCACGGCCACGCACGTTACCGATACATGGGAACTCTTGAGCCAGCTTTTTAAATTCAGCTTGTAAGAAATCACCACGTTCTTGTGCATTCTGCGCAAGGTTTTGTTCTTTGATGGTTTTGATGGTTGCAAGACCAGTACCCATTGCCAATTGGTTACCACGGAAAGTACCCGTGTGACCTGCTGGTTGCCATGCGTCGAACTTACGCTTAATGCCCAGTACAGCAAGCGGTAAGCTACCACCTACAGCTTTAGACATAACAACAACGTCAGGTTCAATACCTGCATGTTCAAATGCGAACATTTTGCCTGAACGTGCAAAACCTGCTTGAACTTCGTCAAGAATCAACACAATGTTGTGTTTTTCAGTCACTTCGCGGATTTTTTTCAACCATTTGGTTGGCGCTGTTACAACACCGCCTTCACCTTGAATTGCTTCAAGAATGACAGCGGCTGGCTTGGTTACACCACTTTCAACATCTTCAATAAAGTTTTCAAAGAAATATGTCAAAGCATCCACACCCGCTTCACCACCTAAACCAAGTGGGCAACGGTATTCATGCGGATACGGCATAAATTGAACGCCTGGCATCAAACCATTTACAGCATTTTTAGCAGACAAATTACCTGTCATAGCAAGCGAACCATGTGTCATACCATGGTAGCCGCCAGAGAAGCTAATCACTGTGCTACGACCCGTATAAGTCTTTGCTAATTTAATTGCTGCTTCCGTGCCATCTGCACCAGATGGACCACAGAACTGTAAACAATACTCTTCTTTACCACCAGGTAATTGCTCAAGTAATGCTTCAGTAAACGCATCTTTTAAAGGTGTCGTTAAATCCAAAGTATGTAGTGGTAGACCGCTTGCAAGCGTATCTTGGATACTTTGAATTACCGCAGGATGATTATGGCCCAAAGCCAATGTTCCTGCCCCAGCTAAACAATCGAGGTACTCTGTACCTTCAACATCAGTAACCCAGCAACCTAATGCTTTGGCTATCGCTAACGGTAATTTACGTGGATAGCTACGAACATTGGATTCCATCTGACTTTGGCGAGTCAAATAGTATTCGTTAGTAGTATTAGTGGCAGGGTTTACAGAAGAAACGCTCATATCGAATTACCATCTCTGATATGGGTTGAAAGAAATAAGTCGGGTGACTTTTGGTCCTTTGACTCGGCGCTTTATAAATTCTAGTCAGATAGAGTTTGGATACTTCATAACTAGGAGGCGGATGATACAGAAATTTTCAATAAAATAAACAGCTTTCAGACATTATCTGCCAGAAATTTACTAAAAAAATATATCATGCCAAACCATAGCTTAAATTATCCTCTTATAGTGTGACAACGTAAAGAAAAGCCGATGAATTTATTTATTTTTCAACTTCGCCATATAATTTCAAAACACCCACTTTAATTAAAAAATAAGTTTTTGAAATAAATAAGTTTTTCTGAAAAACTTTTTGTACCATTTTTTACAATCAAACCACAATATTTTCGCAAATTCACCACAAATTGGCTTTAAGCTTTTTACAAATGTTGCAAAACTCCTCCTAAATATAAAAGGAATAAAAATGCGTCAATTCTTCATCCCAGCAATCGCGCTTAGTGCTTTATTTAGCTCAGCAGTTTTTGCTCAGTCTGAGAACCAATTAAACTACAATATTGTCAATGTTCAGGCCGAGGCAACACGCCAAGTATCCAACGATTTAATGAATGCGACCCTTTACATTGAACGGAGTAACAAACAACCTGCCGAGCTCGCTACACAAATTACTCAGCTGATGAATCAAGCCACAGCTTTAGCTCGTAAATATCCAAGCGTAAAAGTCGAAACGGGCTCTCAAAGCACTTACCCAATTTATAATGATGACAACCAAAAGCTAAAAGAATGGCGTGGTCGTGCTGAAATTAATTTAGAAAGTACCGACTTTAAAGCAGCGAGCCAGTTGATTGGTGAGCTACAGCAAAACTTCCAAACTCAGTCAATCGGATTTAGTGTGTCTGACACACAACGTAAAAAAGTCGAAAATGAGCTAATTATTGAAGCATCGAAAAACTTCCAACAACGTGCGCAATCGTTAGCACAAGCATGGAGTAAGTCAGGTTATAACTTGGTTAACTTAAACATTAATACCAGCAACTACTACCCTCGCCCAGTCATGATGCGTGCAGAAAGTGCAAAATTTGCAGCAGCTGATGCACCAATGCAAGATGTAGCTGGCGGAGAATCTAAAATCACTGTGAATGCAAATGGTACTGTTCAGCTTAAATAACAGATTTCATTCAAATTCATCTAAAAAGTCATGCTAAACATGGCTTTTTTATTGTGTGTCCATCAAAAAAACTTTAATTCGCCTATTAATTTCAGTTTTTTAATTGCAATAACTGATAATGGTTATTATTTGATTTCAACAAAGTTCAGCATATGATAGCCGCGCTATTTATTATGGATTGCGCACAAAAGAATGATTTCATCACGTCTTCATCTGCAGGATCGCAGATTATTTAAAGCCAAACAACTCAGTATTGCAATTGGACTTTCTATGAGCTGCTTGACCTATGCACAAGCAGAAGAACTCACTGAAGCACCGAGCAACAATGTACTTCCGACCATCAAACTTGAAGCACAAGGCAACTGGTTAGAAGATGCCAATGCAGAGAAAGTACAAAAGCATGCAGGTGCTCGTACGATTATTAATCGCAATCGCTTAGATGAAGTTGCTGCGACTTCAATTAAAGATGCCCTGAAGCAAGTGCCTGGTGTTCAAGTCCAAGAAAATAATGGTACTGGTGGCAGTGATGTTTCACTCAATATTGGTGTCCGTGGTTTAGCCTCTCGCTTATCCCCTCGTTCTACGGTACTGCTTGATGGTGTCCCGCTATCATTTGCGCCTTATGGTCAGCCTCAGCTTTCTCTAGCACCAGTATCATTAGGCAATATTGAATCTGTGGATGTGGTTCGTGGTGCGGGTTCTGTACGTTTTGGACCGCAAAACGTTGGCGGCATCATTAACTTTGCAACTCGAGCTATTCCAAAAGAGTTTGCTGGTAATGTCAGCCTAGCGACAGAATATGCTTCGGGTACAGATCAAGTTAAATATAGCCCGAACCTATTTGTAGGCGGAACCTTAGATAATGGTTTAGGTCTTGCTCTGCTATATTCTGGCACAAAAGGTGATGGCTACCGTGAAGCCAATAATAAAACTGACATTGACGATGTCATGTTAAAAACGGCCTATCAAATTACAGATGCGGATGCGATTGCCTTAAACCTCCATCACTATGAAGGTTATGGTGAAATGCCTGAAGGCTTAACCGCCGAAAAGTATGCACAAAACCCTTATCAGTCAAATAAGTCACGTAATTATTTCTCTGGTCGCCGTTCAGATGTGTCATTCCGCTATACCCATCAAGATGAAAAAAATAATTTTGAATTGCTGACTTATTATATTGACTCATTTCGCACGAGCAACTTAGAGACAGATGTTAGTACAACGACTTCGCGTATGGACACCTCTCCACGCGACTACAAAGTTTTTGCCATTGAACCGCGCTGGTCTCGTGCATACCAATTAGGCAACTCAAATAGCGAATTTACTATCGGCTATCGTTATTTAGATGAAGATAGTTCTGAGTTCTCAGGTCGCTCATCAACATATGCATTGAATGCACCTGTGACCGAAATTAAAGCACGCACCACGAGTGAAGGTGGTACTAAAGCACATGCGATTTATGCAGATAACCGCTTCGATTTAGGGAACTGGGTCATCACACCGGGACTACGTTTTGAATCAATTGAAACGCATAACAATTTTACTGCCTACAACCAAGGCGTAGCAGTTAATACCGTTTCACCCAAAATTGATTCAGATGAGTTCTTACCAAGCCTATCAGTTATGTATAAAGCGACAGACAATTGGAACATTTTTGCCAATGCTGGCGTTTCATTCGGCCCACAACAATACAACCAATTGGCACGTTTAGAAGGTGGTGTTGCACAAAGCACAACTGATGGCTTGCATCCTGAAAAGTCCAATAACTATGAAATTGGTACAAAGTATTTAGGCAATGGTCTAAATGCAGAATTAACCGCGTTTTATTTAGATTTCAAAAAAGAGTTAATTTTAGAACGTGATGCTCAGAACAATGGCATTTGGACAGACTTAGGCGCAACCAGTCACAAAGGTGTAGAACTTGGTCTAGCTTATGACTTTGCTTATTTAACCGATGCGCTTGAGGGCTTAAAACTCTATAGCAACTACACCTTCACCAAAGCTGTGGCTGAAGCAGGCGAC
Organism: Acinetobacter sp. WCHA55; assembly: GCF_002165305.2. Classification (NCBI taxonomy): domain Bacteria; kingdom Pseudomonadati; phylum Pseudomonadota; class Gammaproteobacteria; order Moraxellales; family Moraxellaceae; genus Acinetobacter; species Acinetobacter sp. WCHA55. Next base: position 2,043,082 of record NZ_CP032286.1, read on the forward strand.
TTTGAAGACAAGGATCTTCCGTTCTACTCACGCCACACAGCAAATGTGGGTTTAGGCTATAAAGTGAACCAATGGAGCGTCAATGCAGATATGTTTGCGCAGTCTAAGCAGCATTCTCCAGGTTCGGGTGATAGCTATCAAACTGACGAATCGGCTGATGGAAAATTAGGTGATATTCCAGGTTATTCCACTTTTGCCGTGCGTACAGCCTATGACTTTGGTGAGCAATTCCACGGTTTAAAAATCGCGGGTGGCGTTAAAAACGTGTTTGATAAACAATATTTCACACGTTCTACTGACTCAACAGGCGGAAAATATGTAGGGCAACCACGTACCTTCTATCTTCAAACGTCATTTGACTTTTAAAACTGAAAGCTAATTAGTTCAAGCATATTGAACCGGTAAAAAAGACTACATTTTTGTGGTCTTTTTTATTTTCACAATATGACAAAATTATGACTCTCTTTCGTACTTGATAAACACAATCCACTTTCATGACTTTTTCAGAACTTAATTTATCACTTTTTTCATGGATTAATGCTTCTCCTGAAGCCAATAATACCATTATTCATTTTGCCATTTTCATGGCCAATGACCTGCTCTATTGCATGATTTTACTGTTTGCTTGGTTTTGGCTACGTGGTAACTACGACACTAAAAAGCAGATATTGAAGGCATTTATTTTTACCAGTATCGCCATTTTGATCAGCCAATGTATTTCTCAAGTATATTATCATCCACGGCCTTTTGTCATGGAGGTCGGACGCACTCTCATTTACCATGCACCCAATGGCTCTTTCCCGAGTGACCATATGCTGATTTTTAGCACTATCGCTTTTTCTTATCTATTCTCTGTGCAGCGCAAACTGGGAATTTTTCTCTTAGGCATGGCTTGGCTGGTCGCATGGTCACGTGTCTATCTTGGTGTGCACTTTCCCTTAGATATGCTCGGCGCTTTTCTATTGGCTTTTGCCTTAAACTTCTTTGGATTAAAGTTGTGGAATCTCTATAAAGACTTAGATTCTCAAATGAAGTGCAACAGAGATTAAATTATTGGAAAGAAGCAAGATGAGCTAGCATTTTGCTTCCGACCGACCAAAGTCAAAGTTGCATCATGAACTATACTCATCTTACCCAAGAAGAACGATATCAGATTTATACATTGTTACGTGAAGGTTTTTCTAAACGTTATATCGCTTGGAGACTGAATCGTTCACCTTCAACCATTTCTAGAGAAATCAAACGTAATCGAGCTAGAAATGGCTATTTCGCTAAACATGCCAATAAAGTAGCTCGAAGACGACATTGTCCTAATCCTAAAAGAATCCCTTGTGAAATGTGGGCACATGTCATCTCTTATCTTGATCTTCAATGGAGTCCTGAACAGATTGCTTCTCATGTTCCAGTCAGTTTGCATTCAATTTATCGCTTTATACGACAGGATAAAAACAATGGCGGTACACTCTTTCATCACCTACGTTTCAGAAATCAAAGAAAGAGGAAATACGGCTCTCCTGAAACCCGTGGTCAGCTGAGTAATCGTAAAAGCATTCATGACAGACCTATCGAGATTGAGCGGCGGAATCGCTTTGGTGATCTGGAAATAGATACGATTGTTGGTAAGAACCATCAGCAATCATTGGTCTCTATTGTGGATCGGAAGACAGGTTATTTATGGCTGAAAAAGTGTAGCTCACGCAAGGCAGAGGAAATTTGCCAAACAACCATCAGCCTTCTTAAGCCAATCAAAGATCAGCTAAAGACTATTACCGCAGATAATGGTAAGGAGTTCAGTCTGCATAAGTATGTTGCTCAAGAATTAGAACTAGACTGGTATTTTGCTGATCCTTATAGCGCTTGGCAACGAGGCACGAATGAAAATACAAATGGTTTAATCAGACAATACATTAAAAAAGGCAGTAATTTAAATGCCTATACGGATGAATATATCTCAGAAATCACTCAACGTTTAAATCATCGCCCAAGAAAAAGACTCAGCTTTAAAAGTCCGAGTCAGGTATTATGGCAACAACATGGTGTTGCACTTCAAATGCTAATCTAAGAGATAAAATCATGCAATGGGTACTCACTATTCACTTTTACTTATTTAAGCCCCTCATTCAAAAAGGCTATATCAAATAACTTTTGCTATAAAACAAAAAATCCCGCTTGAAAGCGGGATTTTTTTGATGCATTTAAATCAGTAGATTGCCATGTGGTTGCGATGGATCATCTCAAGTGAACGTGCTTCACCTAGAACTTGGTGAACTTTATCTGACGCTAAGCCCTTTACCAACTCCGCAGAGCGCGAACTAAAGTTGACACGTCCAACTGCAACACGGCCACCTTGGATATCAACACACTCAACCACATCACCGCGTTCAAAATGCCCTTCCACAGCTTTCACGCCAACTGGAAGTAAACTACGATGATTGTCTTTAATGGCTTTGACAGCACCATCATCCAACACCAAACGACCCGCAGTTTGTAAGTGAGCCGCTAACCACTGTTGATGAGCGGTAATGCGGTCATTGTCCGTAATAAACAATGTCCCAAGCATTTCACCATCCATCAAACGTGCAAGCACATTGTCACTTTCACCACTGGCAATCAGCGTTGGACAGCCAGACTTTGCAGCTAAGCGTGCAGCACGGACTTTGGTCAACATCCCACCACGCCCAAATTTACCGCCACCGCCAGCCATATCAAACAAGCTTTCATCTAAAGCACGCACGGTATGGAACAGTTTTGCATCTGGATTTGAACGTGGGTCTGAGTCAAACATCCCCTGCTGATCAGTCAAAATAATTAACAAATCAGCATGGACTTGACCTGCAACCATCGCGGCCAGCGTGTCATTGTCACCAAAGCGAATTTCATCGGTCGAAACCGTATCATTCTCGTTGATTACAGGAATGACATGCCATTCAATCAAGTTCTGCAAAGCGTCACATGAGTTCAAATAACGACGACGGTCTGCCAAGTCATCATGGGTTAATAACACTTGCGCAGTCTGAATGTGATGTTTTTCAAGCACACTTGACCACGTATGTATAAGGCCCATCTGACCAATGGCAGCACACGCCTGAAGACTAGGTAGATCGGTGGGTCGGCTGTCTAGCTTCATACGAACCATACCTTCAGCCACAGCTCCTGACGACACCAGAATAATCTCATGTCCGGCATTGTGTAGATCTGCAATTTGTTTCGCCCAATGCGAAATTGCATCTATATCTAAACCTTGCCCATTTGCTGTGAGTAAAGATGATCCGATTTTAACAACGATTCGTTTACAAGCTTCGAGCTTACGTTGTCCATCTACCACTTCTATCATCTTGTCCTCAGTTACTCATTACGAGCTTAACGTACGTAAAACACTTCCACTTCGCCGTCATCTTCATCATCGTCTTCATCATCATCAGCCAACAGGCCTGCAAGACGTTGTTGACGACGCATTTCACGATATGCTTCTTTAGCGGCAATCGTTTGTTCGCGTGTTTCAGCTTCAAGCTGCTCACGGAATGCTTTCACTTCTGCTGCATAGTCAGGATCTTCAAGCTCACGTTCACGTTGTTGCTCAATTTGATCCATCAGGTAATACACAACTGGTTTTGTCCCTTCAGACATCAAACCTGAAGTTTTGAATACAGGACCATCCCACTGCATTTCATCTAAGATATGCTGACACCATTCATCACGCGTATCGTCTGCAAGTTGGTCAACTTTGTTTAACACTAGAACGATAGGTAGCTTTGAAAGAGTCGGAGAGAATTTCTCTAACTCAGTCAAGATCGCTTTTGCATTGTATGCAGGATCAGAACCATCAATCGGCTGAACATCGACAATGTGAAGCAAAATACGCGTACGCGCCAAGTGCTTTAAGAAACGAATACCAAGACCCGCACCTTCTGACGCCCCTTCGATCAAGCCTGGAATATCTGCCATTACAAATGAACGGTGACTGTCCGCATCAACCACACCTAGGTTTGGGATCATCGTGGTAAACGGATAATCTGCAACCTTAGGTTTTGCTGCTGATACGGCACGAATAAACGTCGATTTACCTGCATTTGGCATACCCAGTAAGCCGACATCTGCCAGTACTTTTAGTTCTAAGCGAATTTCACGGAATTCGCCTTTAAAACCATGGGTACACTTACGTGGTGAACGGTTCGTCGATGATTTGAAGTGAGTATTACCCAAACCACCATCACCACCCGCTGCAACAAGTACACGCTGACCACTTTCAACCAAGTCGCCAATAATGTCACCTGAGTCAGTATCAACAATCGTTGTACCTACAGGAACCTTTAAGATGGTGTCTTCACCACCACGGCCTGCACAGTTCGCACCACGACCATTTTTAGCTCGTTCCGCACGGAAGCGGCGAGTATAACGGAAGTCTACAAGGGTACTGGTATTATCATCAGCTTCGATAAATACGCTACCACCACGACCACCATCACCACCGTCTGGACCACCAAAAGGTACGAATTTTTCACGGCGAAAACTGGCTACGCCATTGCCACCGTCGCCAGCCTCTACGGTAATGACTGCTTCATCAACAAAGCGCATGCTGCCAATCCTCTAAATACTTTAAAACCGCATATTCTGCCATATTTTACAAAATTTCTCGAACAGAATTATTCAGCGAAACATGAAATTTAGTCACAAAAATACCCAAATCTAACTTTTCGACACTTTTCACCTGATTTTATTCATTTTTTAATTTAAATGTGCTGACCCTTTAGTCGTTAGATTAGCCGTTAGATCGCTCTTCGACCCATTTTATTCAATCCTACTTAACTTTTACTTTCAAAAGCATTTTCACATCAAAATAACGCACTAAAAGAATAGCTCGTTTGAGAACAAGACTTTTTCACAGTCTGAAATTCTAATCAGCTCTAAACCACTTCCGCACGCCTGAGGAATTCGCTCTTAAAGCACAATTAAGGATTCACACAACCAATCCACACTACTTGTCATCTTTTATTTTAAAGCCGCCACTCGTTCTTTGCTTTCTAAAATTTCAGGCAAACTTTTTTCAATCCACCCTATCAAATACATGGTTTTCTCAGCTGCTTGAGAGCCCAAGATCGTCAATTGGTACTCTACTTTGGGTGGCACTACGGGATAAACCGTCCGTAGAATAAAGCCATCATGCTCAAGAGTTTTAAGAGTTTGGGAAAGCATTTTCTCACTCACGCCTTCTATACGTTGTTTCAGCTCACTAAAACGGTGTACGCCATCACTTAAACAACGCAACACCAGTACCGACCATTTACTCGTAAGATGCTCCAAAATTTCACGAGACGGACACTCCGTGGATAAAACTTGACCTAACAATTTGCTTGTCGCATAGGTGTGCATCATTTCTCTCCATTTGGTTTATTACTTACTTTTTGGTATGTACTTTCATTTAGTAAGTTATCAGATTAAGATAAAACCATCAAGTACAGAAAACAACCAATATAGGTGACTTATGAAAATTGCAATCACAGGTGCAACAGGCCAATTGGGTTCTATTGTGATAGAAAAACTTTTACTACAAACTGAGGCCAACAACATTGTTGCGCTTGTGCGAAACCCAGCCAAAGCGGCACATCTCACAGCACAAAATATTGAAGTGCGTGAGTTTGACTATGACCGACATGAAACTTTAGTCCCTGCTCTATCAGGAATAGATAAATTACTACTCATTTCTGCAAATGAAGTCGGTCGCCGTACACCTCAGCACAAGGCAGTAATTGATGCTGCAAAAGTGGCCAGTGTTCCTTATCTTGCTTATACCAGCTTACATCGTGCAGATACATCTCCACTCGGATTAGCCCAAGAACACCGTGAAACCGAAAAACTAATTCAGGACAGTGGAATCACTTATACCTTCTTAAGAAATAACTGGTATAGCGAAAACTACCTTGCAGGTGTTGCTCACACCATTGAAATTGGGACGCTTTTTGGAGCAGCTCAAGATGGTCGCATTAGCTCGGCATCACGCATAGATTATGCTGAAGCTACAGCGAAAGTCTTAACATCAACTGGCCATGATAATCAAACCTATGAACTAGCAGGTTCACAAAGCTTTAGCCTTTCAGAGCTTGCAACATTGATTGGTCAAGTAGCGAG